>JAXJUL010000025.1:0-2783 GCA_036309085.1 Schaedlerella sp. | reverse complement strand
TCCATAGTCTGTGCAATGGTTTTGTTCGTTACCTTTGAGTCCAATGATTTTTTCCGACCTTTCTTCGTAGGTTTCAAAGCATCAGGTCCTTCAACTCTAAAATCATTAACCCACTTGTTAAGCAGTGCTGGATTATGAATGCCTTCTTTCAAAGCTAATTCCTGATATGAAACTTCACTTGATAAATATAACTCTACCACATGAAGTTTGTATTCAAAAGTATATTTTTTCTGTTGGCGAGAGCGAAGAAGTCCTTCATCCCCGAATGTTTGATATGCGTTTATCCATTTTCGAAGTTGTGTGTTAGAACCAAGATTATATTTTTTGGATAAATATAGAGTTCCGCCAGATCCGTTTAGATACTCCAAAACCACTTTTTTCTTGAATTCAAAACTGTGTTTTGCCATAAAAATACCGACCTCCCAAAAGTTAGATTTTTAGCTATAAATGAGCAAATATTGAAATTTGCACAAAATTACCCTACCATTTCGAAAACAGCTTCAAGTGACGCTCCATTTTTTATGAAAGTATGAAGATTTGTCAGTTGTTCTGTTTTCAACTGCTTCTGAAAATACCGATACCCATCTTCAAAGGTACAGTTTTCAGAATGCATACAACACATGTAATGCACCAATGACATGATCAACCAATAACGCTGGATTCCTTTCCGGGAACGGATCTGGCACTTATCCAGTGCAAGTTTTCCCTTGCTTTGGCGAAAAAATAACTCAATTGGCCACCGCCTGCTATACGTATCCAGGATTTCCTGTGTGGACAATCCCACATTGGTAGATATAAACACTCTCAAAGCTCTCGGATTTCCAAAAGCTTCCTGGGGATAACTGAGGATCACTGCCGCATTCGGGATGTCATTGAGTTTCCCTTCATAACGATACACATAAAATTTACGACCGCCAACGGTCACGAGGCTGACGTTCTTATCTGTTTTTCTTAAATGAAGGGCAAAATCACTGGCTTTTTGGCGGATCCCACAGGGATAGATAATCCGATTGGTTTTTAACGCACCAATGGTGTAAAAACCTTTTTGGATAAAACTATCCATAACCTTTACAGAAGTATACCAGCTGTCACAGAGAAAATAGGAAACCACTGGCGCTTCCGGAAGTTCCCGGGCAATCTCCTGTACGATCTGGATTTTGGATCTTGATCTGTCATACAGGATAACTGCATAGTTCAGGGTGATCCCATTACAGGAAAGCATAACAGAAACAACCTGATGTCCATAATCCTGTCGTCTCTTTAAATGAGACTGGTGGAAATATGCTGCTTCAATAGGATGCAATGCCTGTGACGAGGGCTTTGTATGTGAAGCGATGGTATCATCCACGATACAGAGAATGGGGTTCCCGGAACGTTGTGCTTCCTGGTAGACAACCTGTATCACACTGTTTTTCAAAACAGTCTGGAGAGCATAGTCATCCCATTTACCGTGATTCAGGAAATAAGCAGTTGTAGTCCGGTGCATAGAGCTGACTTCTGCAAAATCGATGGTTTTTCCTTTGTAACCTCGAAGGAAAACAGAAACGATAATGGTCATCAAATGGTTCAGGTACACATCGGACAAAAATAATCCGAGTTTTAAAGCGTTAAAGTAATTGTAAATACTGTTAGAATGATGTATACTGTTTGCAACAGGCACCCCCTTGTTGAAATGTGTATGTTGTTTGTTGGTACTTCAATTATACATCATTCAACGGAGGGTATCTTTATTTTGTGCAATATTTGGGATTTACTCATTTATAGTTAAAAAACCATAAGGAGAGGAAGACACCAATGAATATGAAATACAATGCAGGGACTGGTGAGTTAAAAAACTGGCTGGTACAGGAAGAAGTTTTTGATGAACGTTGTCTTGGAAAATGTGAATCGATTTTTGCACAGGGAAATGGTTATCTTGGGATTCGTCATGCACTGGAAGAATCCTATTTGGGAGAAACTAGAAACACATTTGTAACAGGGACATTCGATAAAGCAGCAGAGGAAGAAGTTACAGAACTTCCGAATGCAGCAGATATGACAGGTTGTAAAATTGTCATTGATGAAAATGAATTGAATCTTGCACAGGGGAACCTGCATGCATATACAAGAACATTGAATCTGAAAAATGGTGAAGTAGTGCGCAAAATCACCTGGGAAAATCCAAAAGGAGTTGTTTTGGATGCTACCTTTAAACGATTTGTCTCATTAAAAGATGAACACTTGATGGTACATTCCATAGATTTAACCTTTGATCAAGAGGTATCTTTGCAGGTTGAGACCGGAATTGATGGCTCGGTGACCAATGGTGGTGCCCAGCATTTCAGAAATCTGAATTGTAGATTGTACAATGGGAAAGAGATGGAATATTTAGCACAGACCAGAGAGTCTAAGATCTGGTTTGCGCATCATGCGGTTGTGAATGTGAATGTAGAGACAAGCAGTATTCCGGTTATGAGAGGAAGAAGCTTGAAGGTATTACATCGCTTGCAGCCAAAGGCAGGAGAAACGATTCATATAGAAAAGATTTCACTCATCCGCACCTCTCGGGATATGAAGTATGAAGGTGCAGCGGAAGATCAGATTGTGGATCTGTTAAAACAAGATGGTCAGGAAGCATTACGTAAAATTGAACAGAATACTTATGAAGAATTGAAACAGGAAAGTGAAAAAGAATGGAAAGCGTATTGGGATTCCAGTGATATTAAGATCCAGGGGGATGATTTTGACCAGTTGGCGATCCGTTTTGCATTATATCATCTTCGCATCATGGCAAAGGCGGATGA
>JAXJUL010000024.1:0-6839 GCA_036309085.1 Schaedlerella sp. | reverse complement strand
TTTATGGAAGCATTTATGGACAAGGTGGAAGTAGAGTCAGCGCCGGAAGTTGGAACAACGGTGCGGATGGAAAAAACAATTGGAAAAGGAAGGACGGAATGGATCACACAATCGCTTTGATTAAAAAATCTCACGAGGGGGATAAAAAAGCGAAAGAACAGATAGTGGAAGAAAATGTAGGACTCGTCTGGTGTGTGGTCAAAAGGTTTTATGGAAGAGGAGTTGACCCAGAAGATTTGTTTCAGATTGGAAGTATAGGTCTTTTAAAAGCTATTGATAAATTTGAACTGTCTTATGATGTGAAATTCAGTACTTATGCAGTGCCCATGATTGTTGGAGAAATTAAACGATTTCTAAGAGATGACGGTATGCTGAAAGTAAGCCGTTCACTAAAGGTAATTTCTGTAAAGGCATATCGTGCGGTGCAAAGTCTGGAGAAAGAATTGGGAAGAGAGCCGACAACCTCGGAAATTGCAAAAGCAATTGAAGTATCAGAGGAGGAACTGGTGATGGCAATGGAATCGGGGATTCAGGTAGAGTCTCTCCAACAGATTGTGTATCACGGAGATCACAGTGATATTTCTCTGATCGACAGAGTGGAAGAGGGAGAAAATCGGAGTGAAAAGGTGATAGACAGAATGTTTCTTGCAGAAATACTGAGTAATCTGAACAAAGATGACAGAGAACTTTTGTATAAACGGTATTTTCAGGAAAAGACTCAGTCTGCGATTGCTAAAGAGATGGGAATTTCTCAGGTCCAGGTTTCGCGACTTGAAAAACGAATCTTGAAAAAGATAAGAGAGAAGTATTTGTAAAAGATGAAGTATATTTTTCAGACAGGCACAGATACTATGGGAAAACAAGGAGTAATGACAGGAGAAAGTATATGAAAGATGAAAGATGGAAAGTGAATGTCTGCCTGATTACCATTGTGCTGGCAGCAGTGATTATTGGATTGTTTTATTATTCTGCAGATGAAAATCAGATGAATGAGACAGGAGGAGTTCTTGTGAATTTAGAACAGGAAGAAAAAGATGTCTGCTGAAAAAGAAACATTATATATTATGGGGCAAAGAAATGTGGAAGTAAAAAAGCAGGAGGTGATTCTGGGAGATATTCTGAACATGGAGTGCAGTAACAAGACTCTTATTCCTAAGATTAAGGCGATTAAAATTTATAAAATGCCACAGAATAAAAATCACAGGATAGTGGTATCTGTGCTAAAGATTATAGAAACAATTCATAGTCAGTATCCGGAAGTTGATGTGCAGAATCTAGGTGAAACCGATATTATTATTACTTATGAACAACAAAACACAAAAGGGAAGCTTTTTCATATCGTTAAAGCTGCCTTTGTCTCAGCGATTACTTTTTGTGGAGCTGCTTTTGCGATTATGGCGTTTAACAACGACGCATCAGTGACTGATATTTTTTCACAGATTGAAAGGTTTGTAACCGGGCAGGAGAATTATGAGTCTCTGATGATAGAAATTGGTTATTCTATAGGAATTGCCATAGGTATTCTTGTGTTCTTCAATCATTTTGGGCAAAAAAAGTTTACTGTAGATCCAACGCCATTGGAGGTGCAGATGCGGCAGTATGAAAATCAGATTCAGGAAGCGTTAGTAGAGGATGCTGCGAGAAAGGGGCAGGAAATCGATGTTTGTTCAGCAGGCAATTCTGGGACTGATCGGTCTTAGTGCAGGAACGATTGTTTCAGCCGGTTTGTTTGCGTTGATCGTTGAACTTGGGATTTTGATTGACTTTGCAGACAGGACGCATACGGCGGATAAGATTCTTTTATATGAAAATTGTACAATGCTCGGAGGGGTGACAGGAAATTTGATTGTACTTTTTCCAATTAAGATTATAGGACTAAAGTTTCTTTTGCCGGTGTTTGGATTGCTCTCAGGAATTTTTGTAGGGGGATGGTCTATGGCGTTGGCTGAGATGCTCAATGTATTTCCCGTTTTTATAAGAAGATTGAAAATCGTAAGATATATCACTGTATTTGTGATCAGTATTGCACTTGGACGAAGTCTGGGAGCACTGATTTTTCTTGTGAATGGATGGTAAAAGTAAAGGACAGACGCTGTTTTTAATACGTCTGTCCTTTTTGTTAAATTATTTCAATGCATTTACAAATGCTTCTGCATCTTCTTTTGTTGTCCCCCAAGAGGTAACGAGGCGAATTGCAGTGTGGTATTCATCTACAACTGCCCAGTCATAGAATGCAAAATTTTCTCTGAGCTTTGCAATCAGTGTGTTCGGAAGTACCGGGAAAATCTGGTTTGTTTTTGCAGAGCTGAAGAAACCGTAGCCTGCAGATTCAATCCCATCACGGATCAGTTTCGCCATATCATTCTCATGCTGTCCGATTTGGAGAAGAAGGTCATCTTCCAGGAGTGCTTCAAACTGAATTCCCAGAAGCTGTCCTTTTGCAAGCATTCCGCAGTTACGTTTGATCATCCAGCGAAAATGGTCATTGATCTCATCATTGAGGATCACAAGTGCCTCACCAAACATCGCACCGTTCTTTGTGCCCCCAATGTAAAATGCATCTACATTGTCTGCAATATCTTTGAGTGTCAGGTCATTATCCTCACAAGTCAGCGCACTTCCAAGACGTGCTCCGTCCATGTAGAGATAAAGTCCGTATTCTTTACATTTCGCAGAAAGAGCTTCCAGTTCAGTTTTTCTGTAAATGCTTCCTATTTCTGTACTGTTGGAAATATAAACCATCTTTGGTTTTGCAGTATGCTCATCGTCAAATTCTTTCATTGCTTTGTCGATATCTTCGGGGCGAAGTTTTCCATCCACACCTTCTACTGTCAGAACTCTGTGTCCTGTTGCTTCTACAGCTCCTGTTTCATGTACATAAATGTGTCCGCTTCTTGCAGAGATCACACATTCATATGGTCGAAGTGAAGCTGCGATCGTGATCACATTGGTAGGGGTTCCTCCAATCATCAGGTGCACATGGCAGTTTTCCTTTCCAAGTTTTTCACGAAGAATGCTTTCCACATTCTTACAGTGAACATCCAGACCATAGCCAGTATTCCATTCTTCATTTGTCTGGATCATTTTTTCAAGCACCTTAGGGTGAGCACCCTGGCTGTAATCATTCAAAAAGTAAATCATATTGTAATTTCTCCTTTATTAATAAATGTTTGTCACATAGAAAACAATATTCCAACCACAGCGGAAGCCGCAATAAATATGATTGGGTGAAGTTCTTTGGTCTTTTTTACTTTGTTTGTAAAAATCCAAAGCACAATAGCCAAGATACATCCCATCCAGTTCACAGAGTCTATCAAAGAACCTGATGTAAAGTATTCCGGAAAAAATAATGCAGATTGTACAACACTGATTCCGGCAGCAGCAATCAGGCCTGCGGATGCAGGGCGAAGGCCGTAAAAAGCAGAATTTACATACGTATTATCACGAAATCCCTTTAAAAAACAGGCAATGATCAGAATCACGATAATGGATGGAGTAATCAGTCCAAGTGTTGCAATAACAGCGCCAAGCATGGCAGCCGGAAGTCCACCCTGTTCCATTCCAGTGATAAATCCGACATAAGTCGCCATATTTACCCCGATTGGACCAGGTGTAGATTCTCCAACAGCGATCATATTAGTCAAGTCATTGTAGGTAAACCATCCAGTGCTGTCAGACATTTTATATAAAAATGGAACAGTTGCCATTCCACCGCCAATCGTAAAGAGTCCGGTTTTGAAAAATTCGTAAAATAAACGCAAATACAAAAGCATTATTTTTCACCTCCCAGATTCTTTCGGATTACAGCGGTAATGGCTGCGAAAATTACAAAAATTACAGGACTGAGATCTGTAAAACAACTTCCCAGTGCAATGAGAAAGAAAAGAAACATTGTGAATTTGTCAATGACGGCTTTCTTGAAAAGCTTTACCACTGCATTGAAAATCAGTACACATACGCAGACACGAATTCCGCCGAAAGCGTTCTGCACCAGAGTGATGTGTGAGAAGGCTTCAATCACACCGGCAAGCAGAGAGATAATAATAAGAGATGGAAATACAACACCCAATGTTGCAATGATTCCGCCCCCAACCCCTTTGTGTTTCTGTCCGATAAATGTAGCTGTGTTGACTGCAATAATGCCAGGCGTACATTGACCAATGGCAAAATAGTCCATCAGTTCTTCTTCTGTTGCCCAGTTTTTCGTCTCAACAACTTCTCTTTGCAGGATTGGAAGCATAGCATATCCTCCGCCAAAAGTCATTACACCGACTTTTGCAAAGGTAAAAAACATATCGAAATAAATATTCATGCCAGTCTCCTTTTGAATTTTTAATATCAAGTAGTAGTATATCGTATGCAAAAGCATTTGAAAAGCAGAATCTTTTTATGACTGTAAAGCAAGAGGGTATATTTCCAGGAATACGAAGTCATACTAAAAGTAATATCGGAAAGGATGTTTGGAAAATGGATAAGATTGAAAAGATGAAACAGGAAAAACAGTATGAAAAATATGTAAAGCAGAAGACACCCTCTCCTTCACTTTTGAAAAATATGCTGAAGGCATTTGTGACAGGGGGGACAATCTGTATGACGGGGCAGATTATATTTAACCTTTGTAAGTTACAGGAGATGGGAGAGAAGGAGTGCAGTGCATGGACTTCGATTCTGCTTGTTCTTCTCAGCGTGATCCTGACAGGGATGAATCTGTATCCGAAGATTGCAAAATGGGGAGGTGCAGGGGCGCTTGTTCCGATCACAGGATTCGCCAATTCAGTGGCAGCTCCGGCGATAGAGTATAAAAAAGAAGGACAGGTATTTGGGATTGGGTGCAAAATTTTTACAATTGCAGGACCAGTAATTCTGTATGGAATCTTTATGAGCTGGGTTTTGGGATTGGTGTACTGGATCGGTAAATTGGTGGGAGTGGTGTAAAAACCACTCCCTTTGAGAGTTATGTGTTGTTCTTCCTGTATTCTTTCGGTGTACACATATAGTAGCGTCTGAATTGCTTCGAAAAATAACTCGGAGAATCGAAGCCACAGGCAGAAGATACCTCTGATATACTTGCATCCGGCTGAGATATCAGCATATGTGCACTCTGCATAAGACGGTACTTAAGTAAATACTGAACAGGTGATTCTGCTATGGTTCTTTTGAAACATCTCAGACATTCTCGTTCGCCAATCTGTCCGGCTTTGCTGATTCTGGCGAGTGACAGGTCCTCCTGATAATTCGTATGTATGAAGTTCAGCATCTGTTCAATTCGTCGATTGTCTGTTGTGTGAATTTTCCGGGTGTCGGAAAGCTGTGGTTCAAATATCCGATATAGATTTAGTAAAATATGTGTCAGTTCTTCTCTTACTGTAAATTCATAGGCAAATTCTGTTTGTGACATGGCTTTGAATGCTGTTGTGAAGGCATGAATATTTTCACTGTCATGAGATATTGTACATATGAAACTGTCGCAGTTCATCAAAGGCTTGATATATTTTTCGGAAAATATTGAGTCAGTGTTTCCGGTTAATAGATGAGGTGAAAAAACGAAGGATTGCAGTAAACCTTCCGGTGTACCTACAGCGGAATGGAGAATATTTCCATTCAACATTATTAAATCGCCAGGATGAACAGAAAATGTTTCTCCGGAAATGCGTAATTCCAAAGTACCTTCAATAATTAAAATAATTTCCAATTCTTCATGCCAGTGCCAGAGAATATTATTCTCCAGTGCTTCAGAACAATAAAATTCATATGTAGCACAGGGAAATGCCACTGTTCCGTGTGATTGCAATTCCTTTTGTGATTGTTTTAAAAGTGTCCTGTCCTTCCGGAAAATCATGAAATTCACTCCTTTAGTCGCTTTTATTTTATTATAAGTCTGTTTTGTGATTGTATCAAGAGAAAACAGACGATATAATTCTAAAAAGTAAAAAGATTTGACAGAAGTAGGAAATGTCTTTGTAATATTACGAGAAATAATTTATATTAAAAAATATCATTTTCGTACTGTAGGAGGAAGGATTAGATGCAAAAAGACAAATACTTTGTAAAAAGAGTACTTATGTGTGTATTTGGCGTAATCATTTGTGGAGTCAGCGTAGGATTTTTTAAGACGGCAGCATTGGGCGTGGATCCATTTCAGTCATTTATGGGTGGATTGGATGCATTGATTCCGATTGAATTTGGCACTTTGTATGTGATTGCAAATGCAGTCCTGCTTTTATTTAGTTTGTTCGCGGACAGACATTACATAGGACTGGCTACATTGATTAATCTGTTTTTCCTGGGATATGTCGCACAGTATACACAGGAATTTTTGACGGGATTGTTTCCAGAATTGTCGATTTTAGGAAGTGTTGTTTTATTGGTGATTGGAATTGTTATGGTTTGTTTTTCAATGTCACTTTACTTTGAGGCAGACCTGGGAGTATCTACATATGATGCAGTGGCGCTGATCATCACAGAGATATGGAAGATTGGAAAATTCAGTTATGTGCGAGTAATCTGTGATTTTATTTGTGTTGCAGTTGGGATACTTCTGTTTTGGATGGCAGAAGGAAGCCTTCAGGGAG
Source organism: Schaedlerella sp. (assembly GCA_036309085.1). GTDB lineage: Bacteria > Bacillota > Clostridia > Lachnospirales > Lachnospiraceae > Schaedlerella. Next base: position 267 of record JAXJUL010000024.1, on the reverse strand, counting down.
TTACAGCAATCGTTGGAATCGGTACGATTATCACAGCATTTTTTATGGGACCTCTGATTGATTTTTTCAGAGATAAAATAGCCAAACCACTTTTATCATAAATAAGAAACCCCTCGGAGTTGTGAAATGATATGATTCCCCCTAAGTAGACATGGTAAATAACCAAAATCTACTTAGGGGGATTTTTTATGTCAAAATATTCCGTTGAACTTAAAATTGCTGCGTGTAAAGACTTCCTTTCAGGAGAGTTCTCACTTTCTGAAGTCT
>JAXJUL010000023.1:0-41813 GCA_036309085.1 Schaedlerella sp. | reverse complement strand
TTGAATTGTTGTGTATATTGTTTTCCTTTTGCCATAATGTTCTTCCTCCATCTCTTTATTTTACATGATGTTATGGAAGAAGTCATTTTAAATTTGTACTATTTCTATACTACCATCAGTGAGACGAGGACCTATACTGCTGTCACCGCACCATACCTCATTGATATGAGGACGTTCGTATCGGCGCATGTCCCGATTAGGTGTTTGTTTCAGTTCCAGTTGCAGCTGATTAATAAAGCGGCAGATGGTAGATTCAGAAACCTGTCCATTAATAATGGAGCCATCTGACTTGAGTTGGCGGTAGATGGCAGAAGCAGACATTCGAGGGTAGTTCGTTTTGAAGTATCGGATACGTTCTTTCAGTTCGGCATCCAGTTTGCGACTCATACCGGCATCTGATCTTCCTTTGGGGATCAGGGCATTAAAGCCGTGTTTTTGGTAGTCGAGATACCATCTTTCAATAGTGGCAGGTGCGTAATGATGGATTTTGCCATCAGGTCCTAAGGCACCCTTTTCCGAAGCTTCAAGGTAAAAGGCTGTTTTGCTGGGATAATCCGCATCAAGCCCAGCAATAAGTGGAGCGATCATAGCGTAACGCATCAGCGCGATTTCTTGTTGTTTTTCCTGTTTCATTATAAAAAGACCTCCTTTTTCTATAAGGATAGAGGAAAGGTACAAAGATGTCGTGCAAGGTTATGTTGGTAGACGAAAAAGTTTATTTCGGGTAGTTTTAATCTGCATAAAGGCTCTGGAAAAACAGGAAAAACACTTTCGGACGAGCAGATGAACCGGAGCGACAGGAATGCTTTCAGAGAGTAATCTTTCTTTCCAATAAAGGCGGTAAGAACGGATAACAGATCTGAGATTAGATTCATCCACACAGCACTGATCATCAAGGAGGGAACCGATAGAAGCCCCTTCTTCTGCAGCAATAATGGCATCTGTCTGTACAGCTACAGGGATCTGGGAATAAGGGACAATAGAAGAAAGAAGAAGTGCATGTGTATGTCCACAAGCAGAACAATAAACACGTGCTACTGTAAGGATAAGAACTTCATTACGGAGTTGAACCTTATGTTTGTAAGAACCATAGAAAGTAAGACAGCCAGAAAGCCCGCAAGTGCAGGAAATCTGGTTCAGATTAATAGAATTAATTGTTTTATTATAAAAATCTTGAGAAATATAGTTGTAGTTTTCTGTTTCAATTGTTATCATAGCAGTGGGCATAGCAGTAGTGCATAGCATTAGGGCTATGGTTGTAGTTTGAAGCAGAAGCCAAACTTTGGTCGGGGAGGTTTCTGCTTTTTTCATTGTTACAATTAAACATGATAACACAAGAAGTCTCAGGATAAAACAATCCGAAGGAAAACACGTCAGATTATCTTATGCTGAGACTTCTTTTAATCTGCATGAGATATGATGAAAAAGTTTGTTATAAAGTGTTGGATAATAGAAAAAGCAAAAAAGAATAGAAAAGAAATGTGTAAGTATTGCAGTGATTATTGTGATTCTGCTAGGTACGCTGTCTACATTTTTTTCTGTCGAAAATTACATTCTTACATTTTCAACACCTGAAAAGGCATTTAATTATATTAATTCTGAAGAAGTGAAGCTTGTTGTCGAGGGACAAGAATCCACATTGGTAATAGCAGAAGAGGCAAAGCAAGATTATGTGCATTTAGTCATTCCTAAATGTTCGAATGGATGGAAACTAGGACGAGGAATAGATACAAACTTGAAAAAGCAAATGATGGACAAAGGAATAGTGCTTAATCTTTATCAATATAGGGAAAGTGGTGAATATTATATAACAATACTGGATATGAGCGGAGAGAAATTCGAAATTATTGATAATTGTAATTCGGCATTTGTTACGTTTGATGATATTGAATCAAATCAAGGATTCAAATTCTACTTTGCATATATACCATTATATGATGATAATTATTGGATAAAGGTAAATAATCACAAGTACTCTTTTGATAGCCTAGGTAATGAAGAACTCATTTACAATGCGAATTCATTTCAGTTTTTCCATATCCTAATAATATTTTTAGGAGTCTTAGTATTCGTAAGTATTGTGCTAATTGTAATAATAAAAGAATTTAAAAAATTACAGAGAAAAGTATAATAATTATAATGCGTAATGAAATGAAAAAAGGTTTCAGGAGCCTCCTGACAAGTGTGTTTGGTAGCCTATGGAAATCCAAAGGTCGAAGCAGAAATAAGTGGAGAAGACTTTACTGCGAAAGAGGCACTTGTATTGACTGTAGTTACAGCAGCTAGTTCAGCGGTTGGTTTATGGATAAATAAATACGGAGAATAAGAAAAATATATTGAATATGAGGTCAACTTTGCCTATAATTGGTATAATGATGGACTTGGAGGAGCTGTAGATGGACTTCTAATGGATCTGGTTTTTGAACCTGTGAAAAAGATTACTAACCTCGAAGAAAAAGTAGAAAAAGATTTAAAACAGAATATAATTAAAGATTCTAAGGAGGTTTGTAAGGCAAAAACAAATTGTTATGCATCAATGGTGACAGCACCATATAAGGCAAGGGAAGCAGTGGTAAAATCGGTAAGACCAAAAACATCTGTGAAATCAAAATCATCCGCATCGTCGAAATCATCTACAAAATCAGTATTAAGAAAAGAGAAATATTACCAATATATTCAAGTGAAGAATGGCAAACTAATGATGTAAAAATGGGGGCTACAATGGCAACTAGATTAACGGAAAAGGACCAATTGATAATCGAACCACAAAAAGATGATTATCAATTATGTATAATTTATGATATATTTATAAGCCTTTGTATTTGGGCTTTGATGTATCTTTGGAATGTACAATTGCATGTTGCAATAATATTATATATTCTGATAGAAATATGTTTATTCTTATTTCTCATAGTGCCTCAGTATAGTAAGTATGTTTTGGATTCAAGAGGAATCACCAAGAAGTTTTGGAAATATGAAACAACTTTTTTATGGGAGCAGTTTGAAACTAAAAGAATTGAGCAAATGAGAGGAAGAGCAGACTGTTATAAAGCTGCCATATTTTGAGTTAAGAAAGTGAAAAGACCAAAGTGGTATAATCCGTTGGAATGGTTCCGTTTGGAATATAGTTTGGTGTCGTTATCTTGGAATTTTATAGAGTTTGAGTTGGATACTACCTGGAAGAAAGGATCAGGAAACAATGTAGTATTTTCAATAGGATATGATTTGTTCGTTCAAAAGATGAAAGACTGGAACGTTGACGTACCATATGTACCATGGCCTAATGAACTTCGTAAATAACTTAAGTGCGTTAGAATAATTCGATATTTAAGACGTAACATAATCAATGTTGCCATATGATTAAGAGGATTTCGAAAGAGAAAATGCTCCTTGGAGAATGGAGGAATTAGAGTGTCATTGCTTAAGGCAAAAAGAACTTTATAAAAATTCAGAGGTGTTTTAATACCGATGAGAGTATGAGGAACGGCTAACCTCGGCCGTTCCTTTTTTGCACCCATTTTTACTGAAAGAAGGTGAAATTGAATGAAAAACTGGTTATTTTCCTTTATAGGAATCGGAAGCGGATTGATTACAACATTACTTGGTGGTTGGAATACATCCCTGCAGACATTGCTGTTATTTATGGCAATCGACTGGTTTACCGGCGGCATCCTGCTTCCGGCAGTATTTAAGAAAAGCCCCAAGTCAAAGAACGGGGCATTGGAAAGCAGGGCGGGCTGGAAAGGACTGTGCAGGAAGTGTATGACGTTATTTTGTGTTTTAATTGCTGTCCGTCTGGATCTGCTGATTGAGATAACATATCTTAGAGATGCAATATGTATTACATTTATTATCAATGAAGCAGTATCCATTGTGGAAAATGCAGGCTTGATGGGAGTACCATTTCCAGAGTTTCTTAGAAAAGCGATTGATAGTTTAGAAAATAATAACTTGAAAACAGAAGGTGGTGACTAATGTGAAGATAGTAAAAAATATTTTGACAAAAAATCCCTGTTATAAAGCAGGGAAAAGAATTCAGGTGAAAGGTTTAATGCTTCATTCTGTGGGCTGTCCACAGTCCAAAGCATCGGCTTTTATCAATAGTTGGAACAGGGAAAGTTATGATAGTGCTTGTGTACATGCTTTTATCGATGGGAACGACGGCACAGTCTATCAGACCCTTCCATGGGAGTATTTTGGATGGCATTGTGGTGGAACAGGAAATTCATCTTATCTTGGCGTAGAGATGTGCGAACCAGATTGTATTCAATATGTAGTCGGGGCGAGATTTATTTGCTATAATGAAATAGAAGCAAAAGCTGTTGTAAGACGTACTTATCAGTCAGCGGTGGAACTGTTTGCTTATCTGTGCAACCGGTATAATCTGGATCCTTTGAAAGATGGTGTGATTCTCAGTCACAGTGAAGGTTATAGAAGAGGAATTGCAGCTAATCATGGAGATCCGGAACATCTTTGGAATGGTCTGGGGATGGACTATACCATGGACGGATTCCGTCAGGATGTGAGGGAAGCTATGGAAAGTAAAAAGGAAGTCACAATGAAAGAAAAAGAAAAATATCTTGTAAAAGTAAATATTCCGGATTTGAATATCCGAAAAGGACCGGGAACGGATTATCAAAAGACGGGAAAATATACAGGAATCGGGACATTTACCATAGTGGAAGAATCAGATGGAATCGGAGCTGAAAAGTGGGGGAGACTGAAAAGTGGAGTTGGATGGATCCCGCTGGATTATGCGAAAAAATTGGCGTAACAATATATGGATAACGCTGAACGGAGTTGATGTGTTTTCAATGGAGACAGAATGGTAAATTAATGATGTAAAAAAGGGGGCTACAATGGCAACTAGATTAACGGAAAAGGACCAATTGATAATCGAACCTGAAAAAGATGATTATCAATTATGTATAATTTATGAAATGTTTATAAGCCTTTGTTTTTGGGTTGCGATATATCTTATGAATGTACAATTGCACGTTGCAATAATATTATATATTCTGCTTGAAATAGTTTTATTTTCATGTGCTATAGTGCCTCGTCATAGTAAGTATGTTTTGGATTCAAGAGGAATCACCAAGAAGTTTTGGAAATATGAAACAACTTTTTTATGGGAGCAATTTGAAACTAAAAGAATTGAGCAAATAAGAGGAAGAGCAGACTGTTATAAGGCTGCCATATTTTCAGTTAAGAGAGTGGAAAGACCAAAGTGGTATAATCCGTTGGAATAATTCGATATTTAAGACGTAACATAATCAATGTTGCCAATATGATTAAGAAGATCTCGAAAGAGAAAATGCTCCTTGGGCAAATTGGGGAATTAAAGTGTAATTGCTTAAGGTAAAAATTTGCTGAAAATTAGCCAAAACTTTACATAGATTTAACATACTTTAAATCACGGTTAAGAATATTAAAAACCAGTTGAATTCTTGAAAAATCATGAATATAATGAACCCGTTTGATGCAAAAGACTTTGCTTTTTATAGTAAAAGGAGAAAATTAAAAATGGGTATAGCAGAAATTTTAAGTCTACTGGGAGGTTTGGCACTGTTCTTGTATGGTATGCAGATGATGAGCGATGGTCTCGAAGATGCAGCTGGAAATAAGATGAAATCAATCCTCGAAAAACTTACAGCAAACCGCTTCATTGGTGTTGCAGTAGGTGCCGGAATTACAGCAGTAATTCAGTCTTCATCCGCTACTACAGTAATGGTAGTTGGATTTGTTAACTCTGGTATGATGACACTCAGACAGGCAGTATGGATCATCATGGGTGCAAACATTGGTACAACAATCACAGGTCAGCTCGTTGCTCTTGATGTTGGTATGTTTGCTCCACTGTTCGCTTTCCTTGGTGTGGCAATGATCGTATTTATTAAAAATCCAAAATGCCACCATATTGGAAAGATCCTTGCAGGTTTTGGTGTATTATTTATAGGTATGGATATGATGGGTGCTGCAATGTATCCACTGAGAGAGTCAGAAGCATTTATTTCACTTATGACGAAATTCTCCAATCCATTGCTCGGTATTCTTGCAGGTGCTGCGTTTACAGCTATCATTCAGTCTTCATCAGCATCCGTTGGTATCCTTCAGACACTGGCAAATGGCGGACTGATTCCATTCAACAGCGCAGTATTCGTACTCTTTGGTCAGAATATCGGTACATGTATTACAGCTGTTCTTGCTTCTATCGGAACAAGCAGAGCTGCAAAAAGAACAACAGTTATTCATTTAATGTTCAACGTGATTGGTACAACATTCTTTACAATTATTTGTGTACTCTTCCCGTTTGCAGATTTTGTTGCATCTTTTACATCAGATGCACCAGCAGCGCAGATTGCAAATATGCATACAATCTTTAATATTACAACAACATGTCTTCTGATTCCATTCGGTAACCTGATGGCAACAGCAGCAGAGAAGATTCTTCCAGATTCAGAAGAGGGAGAGGTAGGATTCCTTCTTGAAGATCCTTCAGATGAATACAGAAGAAACAGATTCACACTTGGTTCCTCTGTTCGTATGGATCTTCTTAACAATGAGATTCAGAACATGATTGCACTTGCAGGTAAAAATATTGACAGAAGCTACCGTGCAGTCCTGACAGGTGATACAGCGCTTGTTAAAAAGGTAAAAGATACAGAAAATGTTATCGATGAGATGAACAGTGAGATTTCAAAATATATCTCAAAGATTCTTGTACATAACAACAGTGATGAGAACGTTGCTTCAATCAAAGAATATTTCCTGATTACAGGAAATGCAGAGCGTATCGGTGATCACGCATCTAATATCGGTGGCTATCTCAAGCTGATCAATGAGCAGAACATTGAGTTTTCTGAGTCAGCAAAAGAAGAGATTAAAGAAATGCAGGCAATTACAAAGAAAGCAATTCAGAAGATTCTCGACAAAGGAGAAGATGTTAGTGAATGGCTTTCAAGTGTAGCTGCTATGGAACAGACCATGGACGACATGACAGATATTTACAGACAGCATCATCTTGATCGTATGCACAAAGGAAAATGTACAGAAGAAGCATGTGTGCTTTATTCAGAAATGTTGACAGATTTTGAACGTATCGGTGACCACATTCTGAATATTGCGCAGGCATATTCTAAGATTGCTTAATAGAAATATATCGGAAACGCAAATATAAAAAGAGCATCGGCTCTCAATAGATTCCTATTGAGAGCCGATGCTCTTTTATTATGGTGGCTATTAAGGAAAAAGGTGTTATAAATTTTCCTCACACATGCGATAACCAACACCAAGTTCATTGATGATGTACCGGTTATCCCCTGGTCTGGACCCCAGCTTTTTACGAATGTTTGCCATATTTACCTGCAGTTTTTTAATACTTCCGCTGTCTGAAGTTCCCCAGATTTCCTGAATAATCATGGCATAGGTGAGGACCTTGCCTGTATGGATAGACAGTAGGGAAAGAATATTATATTCTGTCTGTGTCAGTTTGATTTCATTATCTGCAACTGTAACTTTTCGCCGGTCATAATCGATTGTCAGATCATGGAGTGTAAAGCAGCCGGCAGAAGCATTGAGCTCTGTAGCGATTCGTTTTGTTCTGAGTGCTGCGCGTACACGGGCGAGGAGTTCCCCTGTTCCGAAAGGTTTTGTGATGTAGTCGTTTGCACCAAGATCCAGTGCAGTAATCTTGTCAGATTCCATAGTGCGGGCAGAAAGAACAAGGATAGGTGTTGTGCTTTCTGTTCGTATAGCTCTGATAAAATCCAGACCATCCAGATCCGGAAGTCCAAGATCAAGGATTACAAGATCTGGAATGTAAGATGAGAACAACATGATTCCCTGGGTACATGTCGCTGCTGCGATTACCTGATAATCATTTGCCTCAAGGACAGTTTTTACAAAACTGCGAATATTATTTTCATCCTCTACGATAAGGATCTTATATTTATTATTACTCATAATCCTCCTCCATTTCTAATGAAAAATAAAATGTTGCGCCTCCATCAGGATTATTTACTGCGTAAATCTCGCTTCCATGCGCCTTAATGATCGAGCAGCAGACTGACAGACCAATTCCCATATTGTTGCGGCTGCCGTCAGAAGAATTTTCTGCTCTGTCAAGATAGCCAGTAAACAGATTAGGAAGGCGATCTTGTGGAATTCCACATCCATTATCAGTAATGCTAAAGACTGCCTGATTCTCTTTTAATGTGACATTTAAAATAAGTTCTGTCATGCCTGTGGCATGGTGAACTGCATTTTCTAATATATTTGTAAGTACCTGCCCAATTAACATGGCATCCAGAGGAATACTGACAAATTCATCAGGAATTTCTACGGTCACAACTTGATTCGGGCATCGTTTTCTAAATTTAACAAGAACCGTATCGATCAACTCTTCTAAAACAATAGGTACTTTTACAACCTGTACTTTTTCACCGTTGATACGGGTGACAGAAAGAAGATTTTCCACCATTCGGATCAGCCATTCTGCATCTTCACGAACCTCTCCCAAATGTTTTAATTGTTGGTCTTTACTAAGAGAGTCATAGTTTTCAATAATAACAGAAGTTGAACCATAAATAGAAGTCAGTGGAGTACGAAGATCGTGTGAGACTGCACGAAGAAGGTTCGCGCGCATACGCTCTTTATCACTTTCCGCTTTAATTTTCTCCTGCTGTTTAATCTTAGTAGTTAAAGCTCCGGTCATAATTGCTACGATAAACATTACAATTGCAGAGCCAAGACATTCTGGTGTCATCAGGTCAAATGCATAATAAGGAAATGTAAATGCATAGTTTACAGCAAGAACACTAATCAGAGAAGCTGTAATACCCCAAAAATACCCTTGTGTTTTTAGAGAGATCAGAAAAACGCCCAATACAAAAATCATAGGGATTAAAGTTCTGGTATCGAAGAGCTTCATTATAAATAAATTTAGAAAAAAAGCAGCGATCAACATAGAAGATGTAAATAAAAATTCCCTGGGCTGAAATTTAATTTTAAACATAAAAATCCCCCTTTTTTACAATATTTAATTATATCATGCATATGGTTAAAAAGTAGCAAATATTTCTTAACCATTTTTTAAGAATGTGAGAAAAATGTCCAAATATAGGAGAACTGTGATAAAATTTAATAAATGCAGAAAGGGGCGGTGGAATATGAAGTTAAAAAATATACTTTTTGTAGTAAATGATATAGAAAAATCAAAGGTATTTTACAAAGAATTATTTGGGCTTATGGTGATTAAAGATTTTGGAAAGAATGTAATTCTTACAGAAGGACTTGTTTTACAGGAAAGAGAACTTTGGGAGAAATCGCTTGGAAAAGAAGTAGTTTATCAGGGACATGATGGGGAACTTTATTTTGAAGAAAATAATATGGATATGTTTTTGGAAAAGATTGGAAAAAGCTCTCTGGAAGTTGAATATGTAAGCCCTCTGACAGAACAGGATGGGGAAAAACGGGTAGTTCGTCTGTATGATCCAGATTATCATGTGATCGAAGTTGGTGAATCCCAGGAATGTGTGGTGCGTCGTTTGTTGGAAAGTGGAATGACTTGCGAAGAGGTAGCAGACAAGATCCAGATGCCTCTTGACTGGGTGAGAGCGATGGAAAATGGAATAGAAAACGGAAAGGGTCGAAGATTGACAACTTCTTATAATTAAACTATAATAACAGAAAGGGTTGTTAAAAAAATAACGTATAAAGGAGGGCTTTGCAATGGCAAATATTTTAATCAGTCCTGGCAAATATGTGCAGGGTGCAGGTGAAATGAAAAGGCTTGGAGAATACGCAGAAAAGTACGGAAAAAAAGCGTTGATCTTGATCACAGAATCCGGTTATAAAAGAATTGGAAATGTTGTAGAAGAGAGCTTTGCTGGCAAAGAAGTTGAAGTTGTTTTTGATTATTTCAATGGTGAATGTAGTAAGACAGAGATTAATCGTCTCACTGCAATCGTAAAAGAAAAAGGATGTGACATGGTAATCGGTATCGGGGGAGGAAAGATTCTTGATACATCCAAAGCAGTTGCCTATTATTGTGGAACACCTGTATTGATCTGTCCGACAATCGCATCAACAGATGCACCTTGCAGTGCACTTTCTGTTATTTATACAGATGAAGGTGTATTTGAAGAATATTTATTCCTTCCGGCAAATCCGAACATGGTTCTGATGGATACAGAGATTATCACAAAATCCCCGGCACGCCTGACAGTTTCTGGAATGGGTGATGCACTGGCTACATATTTTGAGGCAAGAGCATGTCAGACAAGCGGAGCAATTTCCTGCGCAGGCGGTAAGGTGACATCTGCAGCAATCACACTTGCAGAACTCTGCTTTAACACATTGATGGCAGAAGGTGTAAAAGCAAAACTAGCACTGGAAGCAGGAGCATGCACACCTGCAGTAGAAAAAGTGATCGAGGCAAATACACTGCTTAGTGGAATCGGTTTTGAAAGTGGTGGTCTTGCAGGAGCACATGCAATCCACAACGGACTTACTGTATTGGAAGAATGCCATCATATGTATCACGGGGAAAAGGTTGCATTCGGTACACTCGCACAGCTTGTTCTGGAAAATGTCTCTGCCGATGAGATCAGAGACATCATCGAATGGTGTATCGAACTTGGACTTCCAGTAACATTAAAAGAACTCGGTGTAAAGGAAGTCACTGATGAAAAAATTATGGCAGTTGCACAGGCTGCATGCGCACCAGCAGATACACTTCATAATATGCCATTTGAAGTGACACCAGAGACAGTATGTGCAGCGATCAAGGCCGCAGATGCATACGGAAGATATTTTCTTGGAGAATATAATTTAGAAGAATAGAGAGAGCTTTATTCTGAATAATTAATACGGATTACGGGGCAGTCGGTTAATAACTGCTCTAAACAGGGGAGATAGCAGACTCGCTCCGAGTCATCTATCTCCCCTGAAATTATGCCTATAAAAAGAGAAAAAGATGGCTCACACAAGGTGAACAGCCAAAATGAGATGTCCTTTATCGATGGAACTAAGATTGAATTTGCAGACTTGTAATAATGCTGTACAAAATATATAATACTATCAGACATTTGAAAGCGAGGAAAAGAATTTGAATATAGGAAATATGATGAAAATGCAGGCTGCACTTTCACAGTTCAATAAAAATCATCCAAGGGTAGCTCCATTTTTAAAAGCTGTTCAGGTGGATGGAATCAGATCAGGAACAATTATTGAGATTACAGTGACAACACCGGAAGGAGCAGCACGTACAGCTAATATAAAAGTACAGGAGTCGGATCTGGAATTGTTACGCTCTCTGAGTGAGATGAATAAATAACAGAGGAATATGGAATTATGACAGAGAAAGAAGTTCAGAAGTTAAAAAGAGTAGAACTATTAGAAATGCTCATCGAGCAGAGTGAGGAACTGGAAAGATGCGAAGCTATGGAAAGAGAGACTGCAGAAACCTGTAAGAAGTTGTTGGATGAAGCAAAAGAAGGCGCAGAAAAACAATGGGCAGAAGTTTCTGAAAGACTGGAGAATTTCTATGATGCCCATCAGGGACTTCGAGAACTTTTGGCTTTGGTAGGTGGAGCTGCAAAATAATTTGTGTCATCAGACTTCCATGAGACTTACAGAAAGAGGAAATTTGCTATGGAAAAAATGCAGGAAAGAATCAAAGATTATGAATTTCAGATGCAGGCAGCGCAGATGCTGATGACAGAACTGAATAAAAAGCTTGGGAATCTTTCAGTAGAGCAGAGAAATGTTGAACAGGAAAAGGAAAGACTTCGGGAAGTTTACAAAGAACATTGTTCCAATATTTTACAACAGTATTCGGAGTCACTGCGAACACTGTCTGCAGAGTTTACACAGATTCTGGATAATATCACAAATCTGCAGCAGAATATCATTGAGGCAGATCTCATGGAAGAATTTTATACTGAAATAGAAGAAAAAGAATCAGTTCTTCTGGAAGAAAAGATGACAGAAGAAACAGAGGTTGTTGATTAAAAAATAATATTTAATATATAAGTAATAATTTGCCGTCACTGTACCGTCCTCCAAAAAAAGTTAGCTCTGAAAATCTAACGATTGAGGTCGGTACAGTGCCGGCGAATTTTTTATTCCATATATGAGTTCAGATAAATTGTCGGATCAACAGCAACACCATTTTCTTCTACCTGAAAATGAAGATGTACTCCGAAAGAATTGCCGGTATTTCCAGTGAGTCCAATCTGTTGTCCTTTTTCTACTTCATCCCCCGCATTTACGAAGATGTGGCTGTGATGCATGTATTTGGTTACAAGACCATTTCCATGATCAATAACAATCCAGTTGCCTGCAGAGGCATTATAACCTGCGATAATAACAGTTCCTGCGTCAGCAGCATATGTAGGGATTGCAGAGCTATTGGTTCCAAGGTCAATTCCTTTATGAAAACTGTTGTCGAAGGTACGATAACCGAAACTGCTTGTCAGATAAGAACCTGGACAAGGATCCGCAAAACGCCCTATCATTTCGCTGAAATTCTTAAGTGTCATACGATCAAGTCTGTACAGATCATATCGCTGCATTATAGAAATCAGATTTTGTGAATACTGCAGACTTGTTGCCCAGCGGGAACCGATTCTTGTGGCAAATGTATTGGCATCAGTAACTCCGGCAGTGAGGTCACTGTAGACTTCTTTTAAAAGTGTTGTACGGTCTTCAATACATTCAGTATAAGTATTGTAAACACGGAAACCTGCAGTGATAGTATAATATTCACCGGAAGGTGTCTGTTCACCAGTTCTCATATCGACAGATCCTGCAGTTCCGAAACCTTTAATACCGAAAAGATTGCAGTATTCATAGGCAAGAAAAGAAAGTCCCTGGAAGTCACTGCCTCCAGGTCCGTATTTTCCGAATCCGGATTCCAGAATAATCTGTGCAATTGTTACAGATGCAGGGTAGCCGGTTTCATCCTGACATTTCAAAGCCCCTACGATCATTTCCTGAGTGATAAAAGAAGGAATATTGTCGATGGGGAGTGCTGTGTTATATTTGATTCGATTTTCAAGATCAATAAATAATTCAGATGGTGTATAAACCGGCTGAATATAAATAGCATCCTTGTTATTGTCTTTTACAACAGTCTGTTCAGAAGGTATCGGTTTTGATTCCTGATGAGAAATATTTACTTCTGACTTTTGTTGGGTATCTGTATTATCAGAAGAATCTGCTGGTTTTGAAGTTTCTTCTGAATCTGAAGATTCAGATTGGTCAGCAGATAAATTTTCTCCAGTTTCGAGATCATCTTCAGACTGTTCTTCTGTCTCGAAAGTTTTTTCAGACTTATCTTTTATTTCAGATTTATCTTCAGAATTTTCGGTTGTCTTATCTGTTATATTCTTATCCGATGTTTGACTGTCATTGACTGTAGTTTCAGATTCAGAGGCATCCTGATCGGCTGTCTGCTCATTAGTATCTGTTTCCGGTGAAGAATCTTCAGAACTTTCAGGAACAACTGGCTGTTCTGTATCAGGAGTTTCTGTTTCAGGAACATCAGGCTGTTCTGCGTCATTAGTTTCTGTTTTAGGAATAGTGGATTGTTCTGAATCATTAGTTTCGATTTCAGGAATAGCGGACTGTTCTGAATCATTAGTTTCTGTTTCTGGAGTAACTGCCTGTTCAGGAATGGGAGTTTCGGCTGGAATTGTACTGTCTGCAGATTCGGATACATCTGAAGCGTATGTGCCTGATGATTCATCGGTATTTTCAGAAATAGGTGTTTCGGAAAAAGAATCTAAGTTATCTGTCGTGAGGGCAAAAGAGGCATCAATATTTGTGAATAACATTCCAAAAGAAATTGCCGCCACGATTACTGTTTGTATGAAGCGTGAATTATTCAAATAAATCCCTCCAATCGTTAAGAAATATTATGAAATATTATAACATGTACATTGGCGGACTGGCAATAATATCCTCGTCATTATGCACAAAATTTATCAGATATTAGGGAAAATTGTGTGAATAAAGAAGAGAGAGATAAGATTGACAAAAAAATAACAAAGTATTATAATATGAATTGTAAGAGGTCAAAATAAAAAATATTGATGAAATAAAATCGACAATATTGAATATGGCCAGCAATATTGATAAAATGAAAAGTAATTGAAGTCAAAAAAATAACATGACACCCAAGTAAACAGGAGGTTTATAATGGAAATGAAAGAAAACATCATCCCAACAATCGTTGATACTCCAGAAGCTCTTGCAGCGAAAATGGCGGCGATGAAAGAAGCACAGAAAGTTTTTGCGACATTCACACAGGAACAGGTAGACAAGATTTTCAAAGCTGCAGCAACAGCAGCAGATAAAGCTCGTATCCCTCTTGCTAAGATGGCAGTAGCAGAAACTGGTATGGGAATTGTTGAAGACAAGGTTATCAAGAATCACTATGCAGCAGAGTATATCTATAACGCATATAGAAATACAAAGACTTGTGGCGTGATCGAAGAAGATCCGGTTTACGGAATTAAAAAAGTTGCAGATCCAATCGGTTTGATCGCAGCAGTTATTCCTACAACAAATCCAACTTCAACAGCAATCTTCAAAACACTGATCGCTCTGAAGACAAGAAACGCAATCATCATTAGCCCACACCCACGTGCTAAAAATTCCACAATTGAAGCAGCAAAGATTGTTCTTGAAGCAGCAGTAAAAGCTGGTGCTCCAGAAGGTATCATCGGATGGATTGATGTACCAAGCCTGCAGCTCACAAACAAAGTTATGGCAGATGCAGATATCATCCTTGCAACAGGTGGTCCTGGTATGGTTAAAGCAGCGTACTCATCAGGAAAACCTGCACTCGGCGTAGGTGCTGGTAACACACCGGTTATCATTGATGATACAGCAGACATTCGTCTTGCAGTTAACTCTATTATCCATTCAAAGACATTTGATAATGGTATGATCTGTGCATCTGAACAGTCTGTAACAGCTTTGGAAAGCGTTTACGATGCAGTAAAAGCTGAATTTGCTTACAGAGGATGCTACTTCCTGAACGAAGAAGAACTTGAAAAAGTTAGAAAGACAATTATTATCAACGGTGCATTGAATGCCAAGATCGTAGGACAGAAAGCAGCTACAATCGCAGCACTTGCAGGCGTTGAAGTTCCAGAAGCAACTAAGATTCTGATTGGTGAAGTTGAATCTGTAGATATCAGCGAAGAATTTGCACACGAAAAACTTTCACCAGTACTTGCTATGTACAAAGCTGCAACATTTGATGAAGCTATTGCCAAAGCTGAACAGCTTGTAGCAGACGGCGGATATGGACATACGGCTTCTATTTATGCAGATACTCGTGAAACAGAAAAATTAGATAAATTTGCAGCAGCAATGAAGACATGCCGTATCCTTGTAAATACACCAGCAGCACACGGCGGTATCGGTGACATTTACAACTTTAAACTTGCACCATCACTTACACTTGGATGTGGATCATGGGGTGGAAACTCTGTTTCAGAAAACGTAGGCGTTAAACATTTGATCAACATCAAGACTGTTGCTGAAAGGAGAGAAAATATGCTCTGGATGAGAACACCAGAAAAAGTTTACTTTAAGAAAGGATGTACACCAGTTGCATTGGATGAACTCGGCACAATCATGGGCAAGAAACGTTGCTTCATCGTAACAGACTCCTTCCTTTACAAGAATGGTTACACAAGACCAATCGAATCAAAACTGGATCAGATGGGAATCGTACACACATGCTTCTCAGACGTAGAACCAGATCCATCACTTACAAGCGCAAGAGCAGGAGCAGCAGCAATGACTGCATTCCAGCCAGACTGCATCATTGCACTCGGCGGCGGTTCTGCTATGGACGCAGCTAAGATTATGTGGGTTCTTTACGAAAATCCAAACGTAGATTTTGATGACATGGCTATGGACTTCATGGATATCCGTAAGAGAATTTATACATATCCTAAGATGGGTAAAAAGGCTTACTTCGTAGCTATCCCAACATCTTCAGGTACAGGTTCAGAAGTAACACCATTTGCTATCATTACTGATAAAGAAACAGGAATCAAATGGCCGCTCGCTGACTATGAATTGATGCCAAATATGGCTATCGTAGATACAGACAACATGATGACAGCACCTAAGGGTCTGACATGTGCATCTGGTATCGACGTTATGACACACGCAATCGAAGCTTATGTATCAATCATGGCTTCTGACTATACAGACAGTCTTGCACTTAAGGCAATCAAACTTGTATTTGATTATCTGCCACGTGCTTACAAAGACGGAAGCGATGTAGAAGCAAGAGATCACATGGCTAACGCATCCTGTATCGCAGGTATGGCATTTGCTAACGCATTCCTTGGAATTAACCACTCACTTGCTCACAAACTTGGTGCTTTCCATCACCTGCCACATGGTATCGCAAATGCTCTGGTACTTACAGATGTAATCCGTTACAACAGTGTGGAAGTTCCAACTAAGATGGGAACATTTTCACAGTATCAGTATCCACACGCATTAGCCCGCTATGCTGAAATCGGACGTTTCGTAGGGCTGACAGGAAAAGATGATCAAGAAGTAGTAGACAAACTGATTGAAAAACTTGAAGGACTGAAGAAAGATATCGAAATCAAATCAAGCATCAAAGAATATGGTATTGATGAAGCATACTTCCTTGAAACTCTTGATGAGATGACAGAACAGGCATTCAATGACCAGTGTACAGGTGCAAACCCAAGATATCCATTGATGGCTGAAATGAAAGAAATTTATCTTACAGCTTACTATGGAAAAGAAGAGAAATAATCAGTGCATGGAAGGAGAACAGCGATGAGTAAAGAAATTTATGTAAAACGTGCCTATAAAACAGTTTACAAAGAAGGCGATGTAGCTGTAAAAGTATTTACAAGTGAACACGGCAAAGCTAACGTATTTAATGAAGCAATCTGCCATGCACGTGTAGAAGAAACAGGACTTAATATTCCAGAACTTTACGAAGTAACAAAGATTGACGGCGAATGGGCGCTCAAGATGGAAAATATCGAGGGAACAACTCTTCAGGATTTAATGGACAAGAATCCTGATAAATTGGAAGAATATATGGAAATGTTCGTTGATATGCAGCTTGAAATACTTTCTAAAGAAGCTCCAAGACTTTTCGAACAGCACTATAAATTCCATAGAAAGATTTCTGCCCTTAGAGAAGTTGTTGACGCAACAATCCGTTTTGAACTTCATACAAGATTGGATGCTATGGAAAATCATCACAAACTCTGCCACGGCGATTACAACCCAAGTAACGTTGTGGTAAAAGAAGATGGCACAATGGTAGTTCTTGACTGGTCACATGCAACAATCGGTAATGCAAGTGGTGATGCAGCAATCACATATCTTGAACTTGCACACAAAAATCAGAAAGTTGCAGATCTTTACCTTAATATGTTCTGTAAAAAAGCTGATATTGCAAAACAGTATGTACAGAAATGGATGCCAATCGCAGCAGCAGTACAGATGAACAAAGGAAATGAAGACGAAAAAGAATATCTCATGAACTGCATGGACGTTATTGATTTCCAGTAAAATTTTACAAATGAGTCAGACTCAATAGATTATGGACTGCCATCCCGGCCAATAGGCCGGAATGGCAGTTTTTTGGATTTATCTAAAAAGTAAGAGTTAAGTAGAAAGGCAATCAGCACATGAGTTTAAGAAAAGATGCAGACTATATTATAAAAGAAGCAATCAACAAAGTACTTCCAGATGAAGCTGTCATTCATGCACTCGCAGGAAAAACAGTTGACATAGGAAACATATATGTCGTTGCAGTTGGAAAAGCTGGCTGGCAAATGGCAAAAGCTGTTTCGGATATTATGGGAGAAAGAATAGAAGCCGGAGTTGTTGTAACAAAATATGATCATGTAAAGGGTGAAATTCCAAGGATGAAATGCTTTGAAGCAGGACATCCGGTTCCGGATAAAAATTCATTCATTGGAACGCAGGCAGCATTGGATCTGGTCTGCAATCTTAACGCAGAAGATACGGTATTGTTCTTAATTTCGGGAGGCGGAAGTGCATTGTTTGAAAAACCTTTGATTCCGGAAGAAGAGTTAGCAGACCTTACGAAGCAGCTTCTGGCAAGCGGAGCCGATATTGTGGAAATGAACACCATACGAAAAAGACTTTCTTCGGTAAAAGGCGGTAAATTTGCAAAAATTTGTGCACCGGCTAAAGTGTACAGTATCGTGCTGAGTGATGTTATTGGTGATCCGTTAGACATGATTGCTTCCGGCCCTGCATATCCGGATTCATCAACAAGTGAAAAAGCGATGGAAATTGTGGAAAAGTATCATTTAAAATTAAGTGAATGTGGATTAAGACTGCTTTGTGAAGAAACGCCAAAACAGCTCGATAATGTAGAAACAATTATTACAGGAAGTGTAAAAAATCTTTGCAGGGCGGCAGCAGATGCCTGCAGGGAACGGGGATATAAGCCGGTGATTCTGACCGACCAACTGGCGTGTGAAGCGAGAGAAGCAGGTGCATTTCTAGCTGCAATTGCAAAAAGTCATCAAGACAGCGAAAAGAGTGTTGCATTCTTGGCAGGTGGCGAAACAGTTGTACATTTGACAGGAAACGGTCTCGGCGGACGCAATCAGGAACTGGCGCTCTCAGCGGCAGAAGGAATCGCAGGTTTAAAAGATACGGCAGTTTTTAGTGTTGGAAGTGACGGAACGGACGGACCTACAGATGCGGCCGGTGGTTATACGGATAACAATACAAAAGAACTTCTTGCAAAAGAAGGAATTGATATCTATCAGGTATTACAGCAGAATGATGCATATCACGCATTGAAAAAATGCGATGGCTTGATTATGACTGGGGCGACGGGAACGAATGTGAATGATGTGGCAGTTTTGTTGATAAAAAGAGGGAATAGTTAAATATTAGTAAAGACTCCATTTCCATAAAAATAAAATTTCTATGAAAAACTTGACTTTTTCACTCCAATAAAATATATTATTACTAACTTAATACTGCCGTTAAAGGGGAGTAGTTTTAATGTGTCGTCAACAATCGCGGCGAGGAATCGTCTGGTGGCACATACCGAATTTGGTTACGAGACTTTTGATGTATCAGGACGAAAGAATAGTTCTTGATATATCAAAAGTCTTTTCTTTTTGGTGGGGATTTTAATTCTGAAGCGAGCCCTGGAGACAGGAACAGGCAATTAAGTTTGAAAATACAAAAAAAGGAAACTCTATTACAAAAAAGGAGGAAATTAGATGAAAGATTGGTATCGTATGCAAAAAGAAGCGATATTATCAGATCTTGGAGCATCGCTGGAGGGGCACAGTTCAGCGAAAGCCACTCAGATTCTGGATGAAAAGGGACCAAACCTTTTAGAAGAAGGGAAGAGGAAAAGTACATTAGAAGTATTTCTTTCACAGTTCGCAGATCTTCTGGTAATCATCCTGATCGTTGCAGCATTGATTTCCGCTGTTTCAGGAAATGTGGAAAGTACAATCGTTATCATCGCAGTTATTGTTATGAATGCGATTCTTGGAACTGTACAGCATAAAAAAGCTGAGAAGTCTCTGGAAAGTCTGAAGTCATTATCCGCACCTGCGACAAAAGTTCTTCGAGACGGACACAAAATTGAGATTCCATCAAAAGATGTTGTTCCGGGAGATGTTCTTCTTCTTGAAGCCGGAGATATGGTTGTGGCAGATGGAAGAATTTTTGAAAACTTTTCACTGCAGGTTAATGAAAGCTCCCTGACAGGTGAATCAACAAATGTTGAAAAACAGGAATGTGAAATTGACAGTGAAGTTCCACTTGGAGACCGCGTAAATATGGTTTACTCTGGAAGTCTTGTAACATATGGACGTGCAACTGTTGTTGTAACAGGAACAGGTATGGATACGGAGATTGGTAAGATTGCTTCTCTTATGAATGCAACAAAAGAGAAGAAGACCCCTCTTCAGATCAGTCTGGACCAGTTCTCAAGCCGTCTTGCAATGGTTATCATGATAATCTGTGCAGTTGTATTTGCATTGAGCATGTACCGTAAGATGCCTCTGCTTGACTCCTTGATGTTTGCAGTAGCACTCGCAGTAGCAGCGATTCCGGAAGCCTTAAGTTCGATCGTAACAATCGTTCAGGCGATGGGAACTCAGAAGATGGCAAAAGAAAATGCAATCATCAAAGAACTGAAAGCTGTTGAAAGTCTCGGCTGTGTTTCTGTTATCTGTTCAGACAAGACAGGAACTCTTACACAGAACAAGATGACAGTTCAGGAAGTTTATACAGATGGTGTTGTAATCAAACCATCCGAATTAAATCTTGAAAAGGGACTTCACAAATATTTAGTATATAATACAATTCTTAATAATGATTCAGAAATTGTAGAAGGACATGGAATCGGCGATCCTACAGAATTCTGTCTGATTGATATGGTTCGTAAGAATTCAATCTCAGATGAGAATATTCGTGAGAACAATCCTCGTCTGGAAGAGATTCCATTTGATTCAGATCGTAAACTTATGACATCCAAATACAACCTGGATGGAAAGAGTATATTATTTACAAAAGGTGCATTAGACGTAGTTCTTGATCGTACAGTAAGTATTTGTACATCAAAAGGCGTTCGTCCGATTACAGCGGAAGATAAGAATGCGATCCTTGCACAGAACCTTGCTTTTTCACAGAGAGGGCTGCGAGTTCTTTCTTTTGCATACCGTGAAGTAGCAAGCGATAATGTACTTGGTTTTGAAGATGAAAAAGATTACATTTTCCTTGGTCTTATTTCTATGATGGATCCGCCGAGAGAAGAATCTAAAGATGCGGTTGCAGATGCAAAACGTGCCGGAATCAGACCTGTTATGATTACAGGTGACCACAAGATTACAGCAACAGCAATTGCAGAACAGATTGGTATCTTCGAAGAAGGCGACATGGCAGTTACAGGTGTAGAACTTGATGCAATGTCAGATGAAGAACTCAATGAAAAGATTGAAAAGATTTCTGTTTATGCACGAGTTTCACCGGAAAATAAAATCCGTATCGTACACACATGGCAGGATAAGGGAAGAATTGTTGCTATGACAGGAGACGGTGTTAACGATGCTCCTGCACTTAAGAAAGCAGACATCGGTGTTGCAATGGGTATCACAGGAACAGAAGTTTCCAAAGATGCATCAGCAATGATTCTTACAGACGACAACTTTGCAACAATCATCAAAGCTGTTGCAAATGGACGTAATGTATATCGTAACATTAAGAATGCAGTACAGTTCCTGTTATCCGGTAACATGGCAGCTATCTTTGGTGTTTTATATACATCTGTTATGGCACTTTCTGTACCATTCCAGCCGGTACACCTTCTGTTCATCAACTTGCTGACAGACTCACTTCCGGCGATTGCTATCGGTATGGAACCACCGGAAAAAGATCTCCTATCCAAGAAGCCAAGAGATCCTAAAGAAGGAATCCTTACAAAAGACTTTATGGTAAGAATCATGTCTCAGGGGGCTTTGATCGCTGTCTGTACAATGATCGGATATCATATTGGTTTGAATGCAGGAGGTGCAGCACTTGCAAGTACAATGGCATTCTCAGTATTGACAGCAGCCCGTCTCTTCCACGGATTCAACTGCAGAAGCGAACACTCTATTTTCAGAATCGGATTTAAGAACAACTGGTCAAGCCTCGGAGCATTTGCCGCTGGTATGATCCTCTTGAATCTCGTACTGTTCGTTCCACCTCTTCAGAAACTGTTTGAAGTGGCACCACTTACAATGACACAGTACGGATATATTTATCTGTTGGCATTTATTCCTACAGTTATAATTCAGATATTTAAGATTGTGATTGAAAATAAAAAGAAATAAAACCAGGCTGCCGCAGCTATGATTGAGCAGGTCATGGCTGCGGCAGTTTTATGCGAAAACGCGCCCCACGTAAGAGTTGACAAATGACCTCTTTTTTATTGTACAAAAAAATATGGCATGGTATAATTTTTGAATAGTATAATTATAGAAAAAAGGTGAGTTTACTACAAAAAATATCCGGGGTATAGAATAAAATGAAGAGCAGTTTGGGAAAATTATTATGTGCAGCAATCAGTTCTGCAATTTTGCTAACACAGCCATGTGCAGCAGTATTGGCAGAAGAGGAAAAAACTGCGGAAGAAATTCTGCAAGAGGAAAAGAGAGAAGTTTATGATTTGAAAATAGATACAAACAGTTTGACAGGCTGGCCGGAGGGACCGAATGTTCAGGCTTATGCAGCCTGTGTGATGGACATGGACAGCGGCGCAGTACTTTTTTCAAAAAACATGAACGAGAAACTTTATCCTGCAAGTATTACGAAGCTTCTTACAGTTTTGGTGGCACTTGAGAATGCAGAACTTACAGATACGGTTGTAATTACTGAAGAATGTCTGGATTTTCTGGAACCGGGAGATGCGTATATCGGCATGAGAGCCGGAGAAGAGATTTCTATGGAAGATGCACTTTATGCGGTACTTCTAGCTTCGGCCAATGAAGTTTCTTATGCAGTTGCTGAAACTGTAGGTACGAACAATCTGGGTGGAGATTACAGTACCTTTAT
Source organism: Schaedlerella sp. (assembly GCA_036309085.1). Lineage (GTDB taxonomy): Bacteria > Bacillota > Clostridia > Lachnospirales > Lachnospiraceae > Schaedlerella. The sequence goes on along the minus strand of JAXJUL010000023.1, from coordinate 19,187 downwards.
TCAAAAAATGAATGACAGGGCGAAAGAACTGGGATGTCTGTCTTCTAACTGGGTCAATGCCAATGGTCTCCATGATGAGAATCATTATACGACAGCATATGATATGGCATTGATTGCATCTGAATTATATAAGTATGAAAAATTTCTGGAGATCATGAACACTTATGAGCACAAGATTCCGGAGACCAATCTTGTAAATGAGAAACGAACTTTTCAGCAGAATCACAAGATGCTTTTCGATGGAAATGATTACTCATGGGAACTTGCAACAGGTGGAAAAACCGGCTATACAGACCAGGCCAGGACAACACTTGTCACCATGGCAGATAATGGCGAGAAGAAGCTCGCTGCAGTCGTATTAAAAGATTATGGCGTGGATTCTTATACAGATACCCGTAAGATGATGGAATATGGATTTTCAAGTTTTTCAAAGATTAAACTTGCAGATGAAGTATTACCGGAAGAGATAGAAAGTTTTTCAGATGAAGCTGCCTGTATTTTACTTCCGGAGACAGTTGATTTTTCCTCTGTTGAGTGTGAAATAATGCCGGCAGGGGAAGAAGACTCAGAATCAGGAACTGCAGTTTTCACATATGAAGATCAGATTGTCGGGAAGGCAGAGGTGGTCTTGAAAAAAGCTGATTTGACACAGAAGAAAGCTGCTGTTGATACAGAAAAATCAGAAGAAAAGATCATAACAGAAGACAGTACAAAATTTACGATGACATATCAGGTGATGCTTGTACTGGCAGGTGCGTTGGGAATGCTGCTTCTTATAATTTTATTTGTATTTTACAGAAATTATAAAAAGCTTAAGGCGAGAAGAAAACGCAGAAAAGAAAAACAGGCTGCAAAACACAGAAGAAAGAACCTGAGATATAGAAGAAAGGTTTAAAATCTGTAAAAATGGAGATAATTCAATAAAAATAGACGTTTTTGCTCTTGACGAAATGTTCGATTCTCCTTATAATTATTGCGTTATCAAATTTTAATAAAAAAAGGCTATGACGAAGACAGTAGGAAGTGTCAAAAAGGCACAGCGAACCGGGGAGGGTGGAAGCCCGGTGTGAGTAAGACATTTCTGAATATCACTTTCGAGCTGCAGTCTTTGAACCGAAAGAAGTAGAAGCTGACGGAATTCCTCCGTTAAAGGAACGCATATACAAGGCAGAAGAGCCGGAGTATGTTGTAACAGGTGGTTATAAGCGAAGATTATCAAAACTTCGTCCTTTTACAGGAAGGACGAAGTTTTTTTCATTTACAGGAGATTTATAACATTTCCTGTAAATTCCTCGTGCCAGGTTATACGGGGAATGAACATCCAAAGGGAGATTATGAAGGAAGCTTCCGGAGGAAATATTGAAACAGAAGGGAAGATGAGCGATGTATAAGAAAGTATCTACGGATATGAATTTCGTGGGACGTGAAAAAGAAATTGAAAAGTTTTGGGCAGACAATGACATTTTCCGTAAGAGTATGAAAGAACGTGAAGGAAGTTCTATGTATATGTTTTATGATGGACCTCCGACAGCCAATGGAAAGCCACATATCGGACACGTTTTGACACGTGTTATCAAAGATATGATTCCTAGATACCGTACAATGAAGGGCTATGAAGTTCCAAGAAAAGCAGGCTGGGATACACACGGTCTGCCAGTAGAGCTTGAAGTAGAAAAAATTCTCGGCCTGGATGGGAAAGACCAGATTGAAAAATATGGTCTGGAACCATTCATTGACAAATGCAAAGAAAGCGTTTGGAAATATAAAGGAATGTGGGAAGATTTCTCAAGCACTGTCGGCTTCTGGGCTGATATGGATAATCCATATGTAACATACGACAATGATTTTATCGAGTCAGAGTGGTGGGCACTGAAACAGATCTGGGATAAAGGTCTTCTTTACAAAGGATTTAAGATCGTACCTTACTGCCCACGTTGTGGAACACCACTTTCTGCACAGGAAGTGGCACAGGGCTACAAAGATGTAAAAGAACGCTCAGCAGTTGTCCGATTTAAAGTAAAAGATGAAGATGCATTCATTCTTGCATGGACAACAACACCATGGACACTTCCATCTAACCTTGCACTCTGCGTAAACCCAAACGAAGAGTATGCAAAGGTAAAATGCGTAGATGGCAACGTATACTATATGGCAAGTGCTCTGCTCGATACAGTTCTTGGCAAACTCGCCGAAGAAGGACAGAGTGCTTACGAAGTTCTTGAAACTTACAAGGGAACAGACCTTGAATACAAAGAATACGAGCCACTGTTCCAGTGTTCTGCAGATGCAGCAGCAAAACAGCGCAAGAAAGCATTCTATGTAGTATGTGACACATATGTAACACTGACAGACGGTACAGGTGTTGTTCACATCGCACCGGCATTTGGTGAAGATGATGCGAACGTAGGCCGAAAATACGACCTTCCATTTGTACAGCTTGTAAATGAAAAAGGTGAGATGTCAGAATCTACACCATTTGCCGGATTATTTGTTAAGAAAGCAGACCCTGAGGTATTAAAAGACCTCGAAGCAAGAGGACAGCTTTTTGATGCACCTAAATTCGAGCACAGCTATCCACACTGCTGGAGATGTGATACACCACTGATCTACTATGCACGTGAGTCATGGTTCATCAAGATGACAGCAGTAAAAGATGATCTGATCGCAAATAACAATACAATCAACTGGATTCCGGAAAGTATCGGAAAAGGACGTTTTGGAGACTGGCTTGAGAACGTTCAGGACTGGGGTATCAGCCGTAACCGTTACTGGGGAACACCACTCAATATCTGGGAATGCGAATGTGGACATCAGCATTCCATCGGCAGTATCGAAGAATTGAAATCTATGTCCGATAACTGTCCGGATAACATCGAACTTCACCGACCATATATCGACGAAGTAACGATCAAATGTCCAGTCTGTGGAAAAGAAATGCACCGCGTACCAGAAGTTATCGACTGCTGGTTTGACAGTGGTTCCATGCCTTTTGCACAGCTTCACTACCCATTTGAAAACCAGGATCTGTTCTGGAAACAGTTCCCTGCAGCATTCATTTCAGAGGCTGTTGACCAGACAAGAGGATGGTTCTATTCTCTGCTGGCAATCTCAACACTGTTGTTTAACAAGTCCCCTTATGAAAATGTTATCGTACTGGGACATGTACAGGATGAGAATGGTCAGAAGATGAGTAAGTCTAAAGGAAATGCAGTAGATCCATTTGAAGCACTGGAAACATATGGTGCAGATGCGATCCGCTGGTATTTCTATGTAAACAGTGCGCCATGGCTGCCAAACCGTTTCCACGGAAAAGCAGTTATGGAAGGACAACGTAAATTTATGGGAACACTGTGGAACACATACGCGTTCTTCGTACTGTATGCAAATATCGACAATTTTGATGCATCCAAATATGCATTGGAATATGATAAATTATCTGTAATGGATAAATGGCTGTTATCCAAACTGAACACACTGATCCAGACAGTAGATAACAACCTTGCAAATTATAAGATTCCAGAAAGTGCAAGAGCACTTCAGGATTTTGTAGATGACATGAGTAACTGGTATGTAAGAAGAAGCCGTGAGCGTTTCTGGGCAAAAGGCATGGAGCAGGATAAGATTAATGCTTACATGACACTTTACACAGCACTTGTAACAGTATCTAAAGTTGCTGCACCAATGATTCCGTTCATGACTGAACAGATCTATCAGAACCTTGTTAAGAGTGTAGACGAAAGTGCACCGGAAAGTATCCACCTTTGCGATTATCCAGAAGTTAATACAGAATATATAGATGCAGAACTGGAAGCAAACATGGATAATGTCCTCAAACTTGTTGTTATGGGCCGTGCATGTCGTAACACATCCAATATCAAGAACCGTCAGCCAATCGGTCAGATGTTTGTAAAAGCTGAATTTGATCTCCCTGATTTTTATCAGGAAATTGTTGCTGACGAGTTAAATGTAAAGAATGTGAAATTTACAGAAGATGTGAGAGATTTCACTTCCTATAGCTTTAAACCTCAGATGCGTACAGTTGGGCCAAAATATGGTAAACTTCTCGGCGGAATCCGCCAGCAGCTGATGACAATTGATGGTAATGCAGCAATGGATGAACTGAATCAGACAGGATTACTCAAACTGGATGTAAATGGTCAGGAAGTTGCATTATTAAAAGAAGATCTGCTGATCGATACAGCACAGATGCCAGGCTATGTGTCAGAAAATGACAATGGTATCACAGTTGTACTGGACACAAATCTTACAGAAGAACTACTGGAAGAAGGATTTGTTCGTGAAATTATCAGTAAGATTCAGACAATGCGTAAAGAAGCAGACTTCGAAGTAACTGACAAGATTGCTGTTACTTATACAGGAAGCGAAAAAGCAGAAGCCGTATTTGCAAAATTTGCAGAAGAGATTGCCGGAGATGTACTGGCAACTTCCATCATAAAAGCAGAACCGACAGGTTATGTAAAAGAATGGAAGATTAACGGCGAAGTAGTGACTTTAGGAGTACAAAAATAAGGAGGTACCCGAATGCCAGATACAATCAGAAAAGAATTCAATAAAGCAGAATTAAAAAAAGACATTAAAACAAATGTAAAAAAATTATATAGAAAAAAAATCAGTGAGGCATCTAATCAGGAAATTTTCCAGGCAGTATCTTATGCATTAAAGGAATATATCATTGATGACTGGATCGCTACACAGGATGAAATTAAAAACAGCAAGTCCAAAATTGTATATTACATGTCCATGGAATTCCTCATGGGACGTGCACTTGGCAACAACCTGATCAACATGACAGCTTATAACGATGTAAAAGAAGTTCTTGAAGAGCTTGGTGTTGATATCAATGTGATTGAAGATGAAGAACCAGATGCAGCTCTTGGTAACGGTGGTCTTGGACGTCTTGCAGCATGTTTCCTTGATTCACTTTCTTCATTGAACTACCCGGCATACGGATGTGGCATTAGATATCGTTACGGTATGTTCAAGCAGAGAATCAGAGATGGTTATCAGGTAGAAGTTCCAGATAACTGGCTCAAAAACGGCAATCCATTCGAACTTCGCCGTGAAGAGTACGCAAAAGAAGTACGTTTCGGCGGAACAGTTCGTTTTGAAAAAGATCCTGTAACAGGAAAAGATAAATTTATTCAGGAAGGTTTCGAATCTGTACTCGCAGTTCCATACGATATGCCAATCGTAGGATACAATAACCATGTTGTAAATACACTTCGTATCTGGGATGCAAAAGCAATCGTAGACTTTAAGCTTGATTCTTTTGACCGTGGTGAATATCACAAAGCTGTTGAACAGGAAAACCTTGCTAAGAATATCGTAGAAGTACTTTATCCAAACGATAACCACTATGCAGGTAAAGAACTTCGTCTGAAACAGCAGTATTTCTTCGTATCTGCAAGTATTCAGTCATTGATCGCAAAATACAAAAAAGAGCATGGAAATGACCTTCACAAGCTGCATGAAAAAGTAATCATCCAGATGAACGATACTCATCCAACAGTTGCTGTGCCAGAACTGATGCACCAGCTTATCGACTTCGAAGGCATGTCATGGGAAGAAGCATGGGAAGTTACAACAAAGACATGTGCATATACAAACCATACAATCATGGCAGAAGCGCTTGAAAAATGGCCAATCGACCTTTTCAAGAAACTCCTTCCACGTATTTACCAGATTGTAGAAGAAATCAATAAACGTTTTGTAAATGATATCAAAGCAAAATATCCAGGCAATGAAGGAAAAGTTCGTGCAATGGCAATCCTTTGGGATAATCAGGTTCGTATGGCTAACATGGCAATCGCGGCAGGTTTCTCTGTAAACGGTGTTGCGAGACTTCATACAGAAATTCTCAAGAATGAATCTCTCCATGATTTCTATGAAATGATGCCAGAGAAATTCAATAATAAGACAAATGGTATCACACAGAGACGTTTCCTTGCACACGGAAACCAGCTTCTCTCTGATTGGGTAACAAACAAGATTGGTGATGGATGGAAGACAGATCTTTCACAGATTGCTGCCCTGAAACCATATGCAGATGATCCAGTGGCAAGATATGAATTTATGGAAATCAAATACCAGAACAAGCTTCGTCTTGCTAAATATATTAAAGAACACAACGGAATCGATGTTGATCCTAACTCAATCTTTGACGTACAGGTCAAGCGTTTGCATGAGTACAAACGTCAGTTCCTGAACATCCTGCATGTAATGTATCTGTACAATAAGATTAAAGAAAACCCGGGAATGGATTTCTACCCAAGAACATTTATCTTTGGTGCTAAGGCAGCTGCAGGATACCAGAGAGCAAAAGAAACAATCAAACTGATCAACTCAGTTGCAGATGTTGTAAATAATGATTCAAGCATCAATGGAAAACTGAAAGTTGTATTTATTGAAGATTACCGTGTATCTAATGCAGAATGGATCTTCGCAGCAGCTGATGTCAGTGAACAGATTTCTACAGCTTCAAAAGAAGCTTCAGGAACAGGTAACATGAAGTTCATGCTCAATGGTGCTCCAACAATTGGTACAATGGATGGTGCTAACGTTGAGATTGTGGAAGAAGTAGGTGCAGAAAATGCATTTATCTTCGGTCTCAGCTCAGAAGAAGTTATTAACTATGAAAACCATGGTGGATACAATCCAACAGATATCTACTTCAACGATTGGGAACTGAAACGCGTGATCGATCAGCTTATGGATGGAACATACGCACACGGTAACCACGATATGTACAGAAACCTTTACAATTCACTGCTGAATACACAGTGTTCATCAAGACCGGACACATATTTCATTCTGAAAGACTTCCGTTCTTATGCAGATGCACAGAAACGTGTAGAAGAAGCATACAAAGATAGAGACGGATGGGCTAGAATGGCACTTCTGCAGACAGCATGCTGCGGTAAGTTCTCATCTGACAGAACAATCGAAGAGTATGTAAGAGACATCTGGCATCTCGAAAAAATTACAGTTGATGTAAAATAATGAATTTAAAAGAAGTTCTCATGTGTGATATGTACCCAGAATTCTGGGTACATATCAGTGAGGGCTTCTTTTTCGTTGCACTCTTTTAAGGAAAAAGAGGCGGAAAAAGACAGAATATGTTATGATAAAAATATACAGAATTGTAAAGGAAAAAGGAGGAGTCATATGAAAAATTATGGTTTTGGTGTAGATATCGGTGGAACGACAATTAAACTGGGATTATTTAATTTATATGGAGTCCTTCTCGAAAAATGGGAGATTCCTACCAATAAATCTGACGGAGGGGTTTCGATTCTGGATGATGTAGCCCTTGCGGTGCACGAGAAGATGATGGAAAAAGGAATTGACAAAGAAAATGTACAGGGGATTGGTCTCGGTGTTCCCGGACCGGTCAATAGACATGGAGTTGTACAAAAATGTGTCAACCTGGGCTGGGGAACGTTTGATGTTGAAAAGGCACTCAGTGAAAAGACCGGATTGTTGGTCAAGGCATCAAATGATGCTAATACAGCAGCGTTGGGAGAAGCCTGGCAGGGAAGTGGAAAAGGTCATAAAGATGTGGTGATGATTACTCTTGGAACCGGAGTTGGCGGCGGAATTATCCTAAATGGTAAAATCATCTCTGGTTTTCATGGATCCGGCGGTGAGATTGGACATATGCATATGTCCGATGAGGAAGAAGAATATTGTGGATGCGGCAAAAAAGGCTGTCTTGAGCAATATGCATCTGCAACTGGAATTGTACGTCTGGCGAATAAAAAACTGAAAGATAAAACAAAGGACACAGTATTAAGACAGATAAATCCACTGACTGCAGAAATTATTTTTAATGCGGCAAAGGAAGGCGATGCAGTGGCAGCGGAACTGGTGGAGTACTTATGTAAAATACTGGGGACAGCAATCGCCAGGATAACAAGTGTAATCGATCCAGAAATTGTGATTATCGGCGGCGGTGTATCCAGATCCGGGCAGATTCTTTTGGCCGGGATAAGAAAATACTATGATGAACGGGCATTTTTTGGAAGTCAGGATGTGATCATAACACTTGCAAGTCTGGGGAATGATGCGGGAATCTATGGTGGTGCAAAACAGATTTTTGATGAATAAGAACTTGACGATAAAAAGCAGGCGGGGCTTTTTGCCCCGCTAAAATTTTTCATGATTTTATGACTTTTCCATGGAATATAATGTTCCGTATGGAAAGGTCTTTTTTATTTAGAAGCAGCATTGTTGCATCTTTTCCAATTTCAAGAGAACCTGTGTGCACATCGATTCCCAAAGTCTGGGCAGGATTATAGGTTGCAGCACGAACAGCATCAGCCAGAGGGATGCCGAAAATTACGGCAGTTTTCAGACAGTCCATAAGATTGGAAGCAGATCCGGCAAGTGTATCAGGGGAATCTGCCAGTACCGCACGTTTTTCTTCAAGAATGACATCCAGTCCGCCGAGCGTATACCGTCCGTCAGGCATACCGGCGGCGCGGATAGAATCGGAAATCAATATGACACGTTCTTTTCCAAAGAGCTGGAAAGTAGCACGAATAACACTTGGATGGATGTGGATTCCATCGCAGATGATTTCCACCTTTGTTTCAGGAGAGTCAAATGCAGCTCCGATGACGGCTGGATTGCGGTGATGAAGAGGCATCATTCCATTGTAAAGATGAGTTGCCTGTCTGGCACCAGCAGAAAATGCAGCGAGAGCTGTATTATAATCAGCGGCAGTATGTCCAACAGAAATGGTGACATTTTTTGCATTGCGAATAAAATCAAATGAGCCTGGCTGTTCCGGAGCAAGGGTGATAAGCTTCACAAGTCCGCCCGCCTCTTTCTGAAGTTTCTGAAGGAGTTCAAGATCAGGATTACGAAGATAGTCTTCGTTTTGAGCTCCTTTTTTCGCTGCTGAAAGAAAAGGTCCTTCTAGATTGATACCGACAAGATCAGCACCATTTGCAGAATTACTGTGGTGAAAGGATGCATTTTGACAAATACGAATCAACTGATCTTCAGGAAGTGTCATCCCGGCAGGACATATAGAAGTGATGCCATTTTTCAGTTGATAGTCGGCGATGGTCTGTAGCCCTTCAGGTGTGGCATCGCTGAAATCTTCCCCACAACATCCATGAAAATGCAGGTCAATCAGACCGGGGATCACATAACAGTCAGAAGCATCGACCTCAATTTCATCTCCCGTAGAGATATCGGTAATCACAGAATCTTTGGTATAAATATCTTTTGCAATAAACCCCTGTTTCAGATCAAATATCAGACCATTTTTAATGTGCATAAAATCCCTCCCAACTGTTGGTTTGAAATAAAATACAAGTATAATAAAAGTATAGGGGAATTGGAATCTGAATGCAAGTACAGAAAGTGAATTTCAGAACACATTTACATAAAACATTGTAAAAAATTACCAAAAAAAGCAAAAAGTTGTCGTAAAAATTGTTGAAATCATAATATAAAATAGGGGTTTAGAAAAGAAATCGGTTGATAATACGATAAGTTTGAGGTAAAATCAATATATAATGATACAATATTATAAAAGGGGGTTCGTTATTATGAAAAAGAAGCTTTTATCTGTACTTCTGACAATTGCAATGACAGCAACCATGCTGGCTGGCTGCGGCGGCGGTTCAGAAAAAACAACTGATGCTGGTGATGGAAAAGTTGCTCTTGATGTTATCATCTCACAGTACGGTAACTACACACAGGAATGGTGGACAGAATTCGAATCAGACTTCGAAGCAGCGAATGAGGATATCGACCTGAACATCGAGATCGTTTCATGGAACGACATTTACACAGTTGTTAACACACGTATCTCTACGAATGAGCAGCCTGATATCCTGAATATCAGTGGTTTTGCTGATTATGTAGCAGATGATTTGCTGATGCCTGCAGAAGATTATACTTCTGATGAGCTGAAAGCAAACATCATCCCAAGTTTCTGGGAATCTAACGAGATGGACGGAACAGTTTGGGCGCTTCCAATCCTTGCTTCCTGCCGTGCATTGTTCTGCAACACAGATCTTCTTGCTGGCGCAGGCGTTGAAGCACCTACAACATGGGAAGAAGTTCTTACAGCATGTCAGGCAATCAAAGACAAATACGGCGATGAGATCGTTCCTTGGGGTCTTGACATTTCTACAGATGAAGGTCAGGCAGCATTCTCTTACTATTCATGGAACTTCGGTGGCGGATATGTAGATGAGAATGGTGAATGGGCTCTTAATACAGCTGAGAACGTAGAAGCTGTTGAGTACATTAAGACACTCATTGATTCTGGATATTGTAATGCAGCTCCATACACAGACACTCGTTATCCTCTGCAGGATGCATTTAGTGCAGGAACCCTCGCTATGATGATTGGACCTATGAACATGGTCGCAGCTGATTCTGAAGTAAACTACGAAGTAGCTGATATGCCAGGCGAAGGTATTGCACTTGGTGTTTGTGACCAGTTGATGGTATTTAAGGATGAAGAAGCAAAAGATCAGGAAGCTCGTACAGCAGCGATCACAAAGTTCTTTGATGCTTTCTACGCTCAGGAAACATACGCAGATTACATGGTATTTGAAGGATTCTTGCCAGCAACAATCGATGCATCTGATTATCTTGCAGCCAATGCAGAGAACCACACAGTTGGTGGATCTGACAAGACTGGTGACAGCGAATACTTCAAGACATTCTGTGCAGTTCTTCCTAACTGCCAGTTCTATCCAATGCAGAAGGCAGAATGGATGGATGTAAGAAATGGTGTTATCGACGTTGAACAGCAGGTTTGTACTGGAACAATCGATGCTCAGACAGCTCTGGATGATCTTCAGGCTTCCGTTACTGAATAAGCCATTTATTACGACATAATCTGATTATGTTATTTTCGGGGGCCGAAAGCAGTTCGGCTCCCGTTTCTTTCTGTAACATATTAACTGAATAACTGAAGAAAATATAACGAAGGAGGTGCAGTGATGAGTCAAAATAACGCACCAAAGAAAAAGCAGCTCATGAAGACCATCCAGCCATACATCTGGCTGCTTCCAAGTGTGGTACTGATGGTATCTATGATCCTGATTCCGATATTTTCTGTATTTAAGATTTCATTTTCAGAAGTAGGCCGTACAGGTGTGATCAGAGGACTGAATGGAATTCAGAACTATCTGGATGTATTTGCACAGCCGGCATTCTGGACAACTCTGAAGAACACTGTTGTATGGACGGTAGCAGTTGTTGGTCTTTCTACAGTGATCGGATTTATACTGGCAATGGTTCTGAACCAGAAGTTCCACGGACGTAAAATTGTTCGTGCGATTGTAATCTTTCCATGGGCAACAGCGTTGATTATTCAGTCTGTAGTATGGAAATACATCATCAACGCAGACTACGGCGCATTGAATGTACTTTTATCAAAACTCGGTATTATCGATAGTTTTGTGAACTGGACGGCTACAGCACAGAGTATGTTTGCATGGGAATGCTGGGTAGGTATCTTTGTTACTTTCCCATTTGTTACATTCTGCGTACTCTCAGGTCTCCAGAGTATCGATACAAGCTTATATGAATCTGCGGCAGTGGATGGAGCAAATTTTTGGCAGAGGATGTTCAAACTTACACTTCCTCTGGTACGTCCGAGTCTGACAGTTTCCACTGTACTGAATATTATTTATGTATTCAACTCATTCCCGATCGTCTGGACTATTTCCAAGGGTGCTCCGGCGGATCAGACGCATACACTGGTAACATACCTGTATCAGTTGTCATTCGCTGATGGAAAAGGTGGACAGGCAGCCGCAGTGTCTGTAATCGGATTTGTTATTTTAGCGTTCTGTGCAGGTATCTACATGATACTTTCACTTCGCGGAGAGGAGGAGTAAGATATGACATCAAAAAGAAAACCATGGCAGAATGTTGTCTTATATTTGTTTGTTTTTGTTCTTTGTATCGTAATCCTGTATCCTTATTTCGTAATGTTTATTACGGCGCTGAAAGATAACAACGAGATGTATGCCACAGATCATATTCTTCCACAGGTATGGCAGTGGTCCAACTTCACAGAAATCTGGGAAGCAGCTCCGGTATTCAGATATTTTCTGAACTCTCTTGTTATTGCGGGCGGCGCTACAATGCTTGCGATTTTGTGTGGAATTCCGGCTGCATATGCTCTGGCACGTATGAAGTTTAAAGGAAAAGGAATCTTTATGGGTGCGGTGATTATGAGTCAGATGTTCTCACCGGTAGTTCTTCTTGTTGGTATTTATAAGATGATGGTAAATATTAATCTGAACGACAGCATTTTCGGATTAATTTTACTGAATGCAGCTTTTAACCAGGCATTTACGATCTGGCTGCTTCGAGGAACATTTTTAAGTATCTCTCCAGAGATGGAGCAGGCTGCAAAGATTGATGGATGTGGAATGGTAAAAGCACTGGTCAAAGTTCTTCTTCCGATGGCAGCACCGGGAATCATTACAACATTAATCTTCGTATTTATCAATGCATGGAATGAATATACAATTGCACTTACACTGATCTCTACAGATGTGTTCAAACCAATCACAGTAGGTATCAACGTATTTTATGGATTTAACTTTATCCAGTGGCAGTATTTATTTGCAACTTCCCTGTTTGCAACAATGCCGGTTGTTGTACTCTTCCTGATGATCGAAAAACATCTGGTAGCAGGACTTACATCAGGCGGTGTAAAAGGTTAATTATAGATTAAAAAAATAAAAATGAAAGAGTCTGTTCAAAATTCTTGATTAGAGTATTGTGAACAGGCTCTTTTATGATATAATCTTGTATAAGTATGTACAAAGCTTGGAAGAGATTTGAAATAAAATAGATAAGACTAAGGAGAGGAACAGAGATGAAAAAACCAGTATTAGTGATCATGGCAGCTGGAATGGGCAGCAGATACGGCGGATTGAAGCAGATCGATCCAGTGACTGAAGAAGGACATATCATTATGGATTTCTCTATGTATGATGCAAAGAGAGCAGGATTTGAAAAAGTTGTTTTTATTATTAAAAAGGAAAATGAAGCTGATTTTAAAGAAGCTGTTGGTGATCGTGTTGCAAAATACATGGAAGTTGCATATGTATATCAGGATATCAACAACCTTCCAGAAGGATATGCGGTTCCGGAAGGAAGAGTTAAACCATGGGGTACAGCACACGCTGTTTTAAGTGCGATTGATGAAGTAAACGGACCATTTGCAGTAATCAATGCAGACGATTACTATGGTGTGGAAGCGTTTCAGCTAATCTATGATTATCTGTCTTCACACGAAGATGATGATAAATATCGTTATATAATGGTTGGATATCAGCTTAAGAATACAGTTACAGACAATGGTCATGTGTCCCGTGGTGTATGTGAGACAAATGAACAGAGTGAACTAGTGAAAGTCGTTGAAAGAACAAAGATTGAAAAAAGAGACGGTGGCATCGCGTTTACAGAAGATGATGGACAGACATGGACAGAACTTTCAGAAGATACGGTTGTTTCCATGAATATGTGGGGATTTACAAGAAGTATTCTGGAAGAGATCAGAGACGGATTTCCGGAATTTCTTGATAACGGATTAGTAGAAAATCCTATGAAATGCGAATATTTCCTTCCAAGTATCGTAAGTGCTCTTCTTGCAGCAGATAAGGCGTCTGTATCTGTTCTTACATCAAAAGATAAGTGGTATGGTATCACATATAAAGAGGATAAACCGGTTGTAATGGCTGCTATGAAAGCTATGATGGAAGATGGTACTTATCCAAAACATTTGTGGGAGGAATAAGAATGGCTGGATTAAGTGAGGCGCATAAAAAAGAAGTTGTCTCTGGATTTCATTTCAAGGGAACAATGATAGATATGTGTCCTTATGGAAGCGGACATATCAACGATACGTTTCTGCTGACATATGACAGAGGGGAAGAAGGTATTTTCAAATACATTCTTCAGAGAATGAATACAAATATTTTCAAGAATCCGACAGAACTCATGGAGAATATTCTGGGTGTGACAGCACATCTTCGCAAAAAGATTATCGCAAAGGGCGGTGATCCGGAAAGAGAAACTTTGAATGTGATAAAGGCAAATGATAAAAAACCATATTATGTAGATTCCAAGGGCGGTTACTGGAGAGCCTTTGTTTTTATCAAAGATGCGACAAGTTATGACCAGGTTGAGACAGAAGAAGACTTTTATGAAAGCGCAGTATCATTTGGAAGATTTCAGAGTATGCTGGCAGACTACCCAGCAGAAACATTGCATGAGATTATCGAAGGATTTCATGACACAAAGGCAAGATTTGAAGTCTTTAAAAAAGCTGTAGCAGAAGATATTATGAGAAGAGCAGACTCTGTTCAGGAAGAGATTCAGTTTGTTCTGAATCATGAAGATGTAGCAGAATACTTCGGTGAACTGCTGACAAAGGGAGAACTTCCGCTTCGTGTTACACATAATGATACAAAGCTGAATAATATTATGATTGATGATGAGACAAGAAAGGGAATCTGCGTGATCGATCTTGATACTGTAATGCCAGGACTTGCGATGAATGACTTTGGAGATGCCATCCGCTTTGGAGCAAGTACAGCGGCTGAAGATGAAAAAGATCTTGATAAAGTATGGTGCGATATGAATCTATTTGATATCTTCGCAAAAGGATTTATTGAGGGCTGTGATGGAAAACTGACAGAAAAAGAGATTGAGCTTCTTCCGATGGGAGCGAAGGTCATGACATTTGAATGTGGAATGCGTTTTTTGACAGATTATCTTCAAGGAGATACTTATTTCAAAGTGCACAGAGAAGGGCAGAATCTGGATAGATGCAGAACACAGTTTAAGCTTGTGGCAGATATGGAAGACAAGTGGTCTACCATGAATGAAATAATAAAAAAATATATGTAATATTTTGAAAATTTATTTTTGTGAAAAAAGAAGTCATGTAAGGGCTTCTTTTTTATGTTATAATACCCTCAGAATAAACAAGAAAGGGGAGATGTTTATGAATTATGGTTATACATATAGTACAGGAACAGAATACAATTCTGATGGTATGCTGACAGTATTTGTACTTGTATGTTTAACAGGTATTTTTGTTTGGGGGTTTGGTTGTCTGGTGAGCTATGTTTTGAGAGGAATTGGATTCTATAGGATTGCAAAAAGCAGGGGAGATGAAAATGCATGGCTGGCTTTTATTCCATTTGTAAGAAAGTATCAGCAAGGAAAACTTGCGGGAAATCTTTTGCTTAAGAAAAAAGCAATAAGAAATACCGGTCTCTGGTTTTTGATAATGCCGATCGCATGGGGAGTATTTTATTATCTTCTAAATATGATTATGGGAATTGTTATGTCTGCTGGAACTATGTTCAATATGAGCCTAAATGGTGATATGGACGAAGTCGGAGCAGGAATAGTCCTGGGGATGATAGCATATATTATTTTCTTAATAGTAATTTCATTACTGTACGGGGCAATTTTCAAATTATTGCATATTCTCATCAATGCATCGATTTTCAGCAGGCTGACAACGGGTAATATGCCGTTGATCCATGCGGTGTTCTGTGCATTTATCCCATTATATGAAGCAATCTGCGTGTTTGCTCTGTCAAGGAGGGTTGCGAATACTGAGCCCAAAAGACCACATGAATATCACGGAAGTCTGGACTACAGAATGGTTCAGGAACAGAAAAGGTATGGTGAATACAGGGCAGCTGCGAAAACAGAGGAATTTGTAAACAAGGAAGAATCTGTAGGAGCAGAAGAATTGATAAATGTGGAAGAACCTGTGCGAGAGCAAAATCCTGAAAATATGAAAAAATCAGCAGAAGCAGATTTTCAGAATCTGCAGCAGGAATAAAAATAAAAGTCCTTCATATCTTGTGATATGGAGGACTTTTTATGTCGTATAGAATTATGCAGAAATTTAAAATGGCGGGTGCAGTTCTTATAATAATCATCTTGATGCCTTATGTAATGACAGTCTGTATCAATGGAGTAAAGGAGGACAGTGACAGTCAGGAAATCTTTTTTTCGGTCAAAGTTCAGGCTGATGAAAGCAGAGCAGTACAGGAACTTGCATGGGAAACCTATTTGACAGGTGTTCTTGCAAAAGAAATCTCATGGCAGGAAGAAGAGGAATTTTTGAAGGCACAGGCAGTTCTGATTAGGACAAAACTCTATCAGGAACTGGAGAGTGGAGAGGAGAAGATTCTGAAAGAAGACTATTTGACAAGGCAGGATATTGAAGAAAAGCTGGGTATCCTTGACGGAAAAGCATATTATGAAAAATTGAAGCAGGCTGTGAAAGATACGGGAAACCAGGTTCTGTTTTATGGAGATACCTATGCGTGGACTCCTTTTTGTTATTCCAGTAATGGGACGACCCGCAGTGCAAAAGAAGTGATGAATACAGAAGATTATCCTTACCTTCAGAGAAAGGAATGTCCTTTGGACAAGGGAGCTGAAGAAGAAATCAGAGTTGTGACATTTACATATAAAGACATACAATCCAGATGTCAGTCCTTTTTAGTTGCTGTGGCAGAAGAAGATGCAGAAAAAACTTATCAGTATGAGGATTTTTCAATTGTTTCTTATGATTCGGCAGGATATGTAGCAGAGATGAAGATAGGGGAGACAGTTTGCACCGGAGATCAGTTTCGGGATGCGTTGGGGCTACAGTCTAGTGCATTTACAATGAAAGATAAAAGTGGAAAACTTCAGATTACGACAGTTGGAAGGGGACATGGGCTTGGGCTGAGCCAGTGGACAGCCAGAAAGATGGCGGAAGATGGGAAAAAATACGATGAGATCCTGCAGTTTTTCTTTGAAGGAACAACCTTGGCAAGCGGGGGCGAAATATTTACTAAGACGGAGTAAGATTTCTTAGAAAAAAAGAATAACAATCACATTTCTGGCAAAAATACAAATAACATCCATTTGCAGTGCAGATAGGTGAAAATTTGTCAGAGGTGAAAAATATGAATAGTGAAGAAAGAGCACAGCTTTTGAAAAAAAGAGGAGCGGCGGTTGCTATGGTGTTCTGCTTTATCGCTGTGATTGCCCTGGTCGGAGTTTATACATTCAGTAATTATCAGAGCAGACAAAAACAGCAGATTGCAGAGGCTGAGATTGCATTAGAGGAAACCAAAGAAGAGTCTGCGTCTACAAATACAGACGACATTGTTCTTCCGGAGGGAGAAACTACATCCAGTACAGATGAGGGAGATTCCGATGTTGAAACAGTGGAAGAGGAGACAAATATAACAGGCGCAGAGGTCACATATAACCTGTGGTTTGATGAAAATAGTATGCTGGACTGGCCGGCAAGCGGATCTGTGCTGATTGATTACAGTATGGATCAGACCGTATATTTTTCTACTTTAGATCAGTATAAATATAATCCAGCTTTGATTATCAGCGGAAATGTGGGAGAGAACATCGGGGCATCTGCGCCTGGAATCGTAACTGCGGTAGAGCAGGATGCACAGACTGGTCTGACAGTAACACTGGATATGGGAAATGGCTACAGTGCGGTGTACGGTCAATTGAAAGAGGTTCCTGTTGCGATTGGAGATTATGTGGAAAAATATCAGATTATCGGATATTTAAGTGAACCTACAAAATATTATTCTGAAGAAGGTGCAAATCTTTATTTTCAGGTGACAAAGGATGGAGAACCGGTAAATCCACTGGATTATATGGAAGGATAGAGAAAAGAAGCTGAGCGTGATGTTCAGCTTTTTTTGTACTATAAATTGTGGTTTGATAAATGACGAAGGCAGAAAAATCTTCATTGATTCAAAGTAAGGATAAAGATATAATAAAAAGATAAAAAGAAGATGCAGAAAAAAGGGAGCATAAATGAATTATACTTATATATTGAAATGTAAGGATGATACTCTTTATACTGGCTGGACAAACAACCTGCAGAAGCGGGTAGAAGACCATAATGCCGGAAAGGGAGCAAAATATACGAAATTTAGACGTCCTGTGGAAATTATTTATTATGAAGCATACAAGACAAAACAGGAAGCAATGAAAAGAGAGTATGCGATCAAACAGTTAAGCCGAAGAGAAAAACTCTTATTGATTGAGAAAATAGAGAATAGAGAAAAAGAATATATAGGAAAAATAAATGATAAAAAAGGTAAATAGATAAAACTTATTAGACAAACAATCTTTCAGCATGCAATAATAAAAGAAGATTGTATTGACAGATTTGTCAGAGAGATGGAGGTAGTCAGGTGTTTATCGATTTGCATGTGCATGAGATGCGTTATTCAACAGACAGTTTTCTTGCATTAGAGGAGATTGTAGAGCTTGCGAAAAAAAGAAATCTGAACGGAATTTGTATTACAGACCATGATAGTATGGGGCTGAGAGAATTTGCAGAAGAGTACAGTATAAAAACGGGATTTCCAATCTTTGTAGGGATTGAATATTATTCTTTGGATGGAGATATCCTTGCATTTGGGATTGATTCTTATCCAAAGGAGAGAATCGGTGCACAAGAATTTATTGATCTCGTGCACGAACAGGGAGGGGTTGTAGTCAGTGCACATCCGTTTCGGCATAACAGAAGAGGTCTCGAAGAAGAGATTGATATTCTGAAAGGATTAGATGCAATTGAAATTCTGAATGGAAGTACGCTGCCGGATGCGACGATGAAGGCTGTTTTATATGCAAAGAAGTGGAATCTTGCAGCGACAGGAGGGAGCGATTGCCACATTCCGGAAAAAGTAGGAGTGTATGCGACATATTTTCCAAATGAGGTTAGGACGGTGGAAGAATTGGTTCAGGCGATTAAGAATCATGAATGCAAGCCAGCATATCTGCAGGATAATAAGTATTTTGTGTGGGATCTGGATAATTTGATATATGAATAGTCAAGAGGAATTATTGAATAATAAGTAACCTTAAGCAAAGAGAGATGAGACTCGTATGAGCCACATCTCTCTTTCTTAATTATCAAGGGTGGAAATCGGTATTTCCCATCAGATATTTCTGTTTTGGAAGTTATCTTATTTGAAATATCTATTAAGGAGACCTTCAAATGCCTTTCCGTGACGAGCTTCGTCACGAGCCATTTCGTGAACTGTGTCATGAATAGCATCAAGACCAAGTTCTTTTGCACGTTTTGCAAGATCAAATTTACCAGCTGTTGCGCC
>JAXJUL010000022.1:0-60470 GCA_036309085.1 Schaedlerella sp. | reverse complement strand
GCAGAGCAGCTGATTTGTAATCAGCAGGTTATCGGTTCGAGTCCGATCATCGGCTTTTGCGCGAAAGCGCATTTTTGTAATTTCATAACGCGGAGTGGAGCAGTCTGGAAGCTCGTCGGGCTCATAACCCGAAGGTCGTAGGTTCAAATCCTGCCTCCGCAACTCAAGACGAAAGTCTTATGCCCAGATAGCTCAGTTGGTAGAGCAAGGGACTGAAAATCCCTGTGTCGCTGGTTCGATTCCGGCTCTGGGCATTTTCACTGTGAAAAAGTAAGTGAAAGAATTGAATAAGGGCGTGTAGCTCAGTCGGTAGAGCACTTGACTTTTAATCAAGTTGTCCGGGGTTCGAATCCCCGCACGCTCATAAAGGCGGAAGAAGCATTAAGTTTCTTCTGCCTTTTTTATTTCTGAATGTAGAAGATTTATCTGATTATTTAGTTGAAAAGTACATTGATTTGTTCTTGAAATAGTATATAATTTAATACAGTTGCTGATTTGGCTTTCAGCAAAATGAGTGCCGTATCTGACCGGCGGAATGGAGTTATGTATGAAGAGAGCAAGTGGAATTTTATTACCAATATCAAGTTTGCCATCTAAATATGGAATTGGAGCTTTTTCAAAAGAAGCATATAAATTTGTAGACTGGCTGAAGGATGCGAATCAGACTTACTGGCAGATCCTTCCTTTAGGTCCGACAAGTATTGGAGATTCTCCATACCAGGGACCTTCTACATTTGCAGGAAATCCTTACTTTATTTCTTTGGAGGAACTGATCAAAGAAGGTGTTCTGAAGAAAAAGGAATGTGATTCAGCAGATCTTGTGGGACATTCACAGTATGTAGAATATGGCAAGTTGTATAATGCAAGATATAAACTTCTTTATAAGGCTTATAAAAGAAGTAATATTACCGCAAATGAAAAATTTTGGGAATTCTGTAATAAGAATGCTTTCTGGCTTGATGATTATGCACTTTTTATGGCGGTAAAAAAATGTTTTGGAGGAAAGCCATGGAGTGAATGGGCTGAAGATATCCGTAAGCGCTGGGGATATTCTCTGGATTATTACCGTGGTACATATGCTGATGAGATCATGTTTCATAAATATATGCAGTTTAAATTTATGGAACAGTGGACAAAGCTGAAAGAGTATGCGAATGATAATGGAATCAAGATTATTGGAGATATTCCAATTTATGTTGCATTTGACAGTGCAGATGCGTGGGCAAATCCACATTTATTCCAGTTTGATGAAGAGAACAAACCATATGCAGTAGCAGGATGTCCACCAGATGCATTTTCAGAGACAGGACAGTTATGGGGCAATCCTTTATATCGTTGGGATGTGCATAAACAGACTGGTTATGACTGGTGGGTAAAGAGAATGCAGCACTGTTATGAATTATATGATGTTGTAAGAATTGACCATTTCCGAGCATTTGATGAATATTATTCTATTCCTGCAAAAGACAAGACTGCAAAAAATGGAAAGTGGATGGAAGGTCCTGGTATGGATCTCTTCCGTACAATTGAAGAAAGACTTGGAGAGAAAGAAGTTGTTGCAGAAGATCTTGGCTATATTACAGAAACTGTAAAACAGCTTGTTAAAGACAGTGGATTCCCGAATATGAAGGTGCTGGAGTTTGCATTTGTTCCGGGAAAGGAGACTGGTTATCTGCCTCATGAATATGACAAAAATTGTGTTGTATATACAGGAACTCATGACAATGATACACTGATTTCATGGTTTAAGAGCCAGGATAAAGCTACTAAAAAATATATTCGCGAGTATATCAACGATAAAGAAACTCCAGATGCAGAAATGCACTGGGTATTTATCAGACTTGCAATGATGAGTTGTGCAAATACTTGTATCATTCCAATGCAGGATTATCTTGGACTTGGCAATGAAGCAAGACTGAATTTCCCATCCACTTTGGGAAATAACTGGAAGTGGCGTCTTGCCGGAAATGAACTGACAAAGAAACTTGCAAAACAGATTGTGAAATTATTAGAAATTTCTTATCGTGTTCCAAAAGAGCCTGAAAAGGAAGAGTCAGAAGAGATTGTAGAAGAAGTTACAGATACAGAAACGACAGCAGAAGTTCTGGATAAGTAAAAAGAAATAAAGACAGTTTACTTTATTTTCAATAAAATGAGTAAGCTGTCTTTTTTATTATAAAAAATCGTGTTAGAATAAACGCGTTGTGATTTTATACAGCAGGAGAAATTATATGGGAAAAATTATTTATATTATGGGAAAAAGTGCTTCTGGGAAGGACACGATTTTCAAAGAGATTAAAAGAAGAAGACCTGAGTTGAAAGAAATTGTACCTTATACAACAAGACCGATTCGTGAAGGAGAAACAAATGGTGTTGAATATTATTTTGTAGATAATAAAAAACTTCGTGAATTGGAATTAAAGGGGCAGGTGATCGAACAAAGGGCTTATAATACAAAGCACGGTATTTGGAATTATTTTACTGTGGATGATGGACAGATTGATTTAAGTGGAGCACAGAATTATATTGTAATAGGAACACTTGAATCTTATTCTGCTATGATGAGTTATTTTGGCGGTGAGAAAGTAATTCCGGTTTATATTGAAGTGGAAGATGGACTGAGGCTTGCGAGAGCAGTTGAGAGAGAACGAAGCCAGGCAAATCCAAAATATGCAGAGTTGTGTAGAAGATTTTTGGCGGATGAGGAAGATTTTTCGGAAAAGAACTTGGAAGAGACAGGAATTGTGAAGAAATTTAAAAATAATGATTTTGATGTCTGTCTGGAAGAAATCTGTGCATTTCTTTTTTAAGAGGAATGTGTTACAATAAAACTGGTTATCTGTTCTGTTTGAGGAAAAGATAATTAATAGATATGGGATAATGGAGGAGAAGTATGAGCGGATTTAAAGATGTAGTCGGACATAATAATATAATTGAGTATATTGAGAATGCAGTGACTTCAGGCAATATTTCTCATGCATATATATTAAATGGTGAGAAAGGTTCTGGAAAGAAATTGCTTGCAAAGTTATTTGCTATGAGTCTTCAGTGTCAGAATCGTGAGAAGGATGGAGATGCTTGTAATGAGTGTAGTTCATGCAAAAAAGCAAGAAGCAACAATCATCCTGACATTATACGTGTGACACATGAAAAGCCTTCCACGATCAGCGTAGACGAGATTCGTGAGAAGGTTAATAACGATGTAGTGATCAAACCATATATCGGACCATATAAAATTTATATTATTCCTGAGGCGGACAAGATGAGTGTTCAGGCGCAGAATGCATTACTCAAGACAATCGAGGAACCACCGGCATATGCGGTGATTATTCTTCTTACACGTAATGCTGAAGTGTTGCTGCCAACAATTCGTTCACGCTGCGTAATGCTGAAGCTGCGTAATATTCGTGACAGACTTGTGAAGAAACATTTGATGGAAAAGATGGAACTTACAGATTACAAGGCAGATCTGTGTGTTGCGTTTGCACAGGGAAGTATCGGAAGGGCAATTGCTCTTGCTTCTTCTGAGTATTTCAATGAGATTAAAGAAGAAGCAGTTCATATGCTTCGAAATATTGATGATATGCAGACGGAAGATATGATTGAAGCAGTAAAGAAGTGTACTACTTTTAAACTGGACATTCATGATTATCTGGATATCATCTCAATCTGGTATAGAGATATACTTATTTTTAAAGCAACAAAGAATGTTGACAGTATTGTATTTTCAGATCAGCTTCGCTATATCAAGGATCGCGCAAGCAAGAGTTCTTATGAGAATCTTGAGACGATCATTGCGGGAATTGAAAAGGCGAAGGCGAGACTTAATGCAAATGTTAACTTTGAATTGACAATGGAGTTGCTGCTATTGACAATAAAGGAGAATTAATAGAATGATAAAGGTAATAGGGGTGCGATTCCGTACAGCCGGAAAGATTTACTTTTTCGCACCAGGTGAACTTGACATTAAGTTGGGGGACAACGTCATTGTAGAGACAGCCAGAGGCGTAGAGTTTGGACGTGTTGTGAAGGGTCCGAAGGAAGTACCGGAAAAGGATGTTGTACAGCCCTTAAAATCAGTTATCCGTGTTGCTGATGAGCAGGATGTGAAGACACAGGAAGAGAATAAGGAAAAAGAAAAAGAGGCTTTTAAGATCTGTCTTGAGAAGATTAAGAAGCATGAATTAGAGATGAAGCTGATTGATGCAGAGTACACATTTGACAATAATAAAGTGTTATTTTACTTTACTGCAGATGGAAGAATTGATTTTCGTGAACTGGTAAAAGATCTTGCTGCTGTATTCAGAACAAGAATCGAACTTCGTCAGATTGGTGTAAGAGATGAAACTAAGATTCGTGGAGGGATTGGTATCTGTGGAAGACCTCTTTGCTGCAGCACATATTTGTCTGAGTTTGCGGCTGTTTCTATTAAGATGGCAAAGGAACAGAATCTTTCTTTGAATCCGACTAAGATTTCGGGTGTATGTGGAAGACTGATGTGTTGTCTGACCAATGAAGAAGAGATTTATGAGGAACTGAACAGCCAGCTTCCGTCAGTTGGTGATAATGTAACGACAAGTGATGGACTGTCAGGCGTTGTTCATTCTTTAAGTATTCTTCGTAAGCTTGTAAAGGTTATCGTAACTTTGGAGAATGATGAGAAAGAGATCCGTGAGTATCATGCAGATGATCTGAGGTTCAGACCAAGACGTAAAAAGGCAAAGATTTCAAAAGAAGAGATGAGAACTCTCAGAGAGCTTGAGAAGGAATAGAGCAGATGAAAGAAAATACGTTGTTAAAATCTGGTGAGCGTCTCGATGATCTACAGAACAATGGTTATCATATCATTCAGAATCCGTCAAGATTTTGTTTTGGGATTGATGCCGTGCTTCTTTCAGATTTTGCAAAGGTGAAACAGGGCGAGAAAGTTCTTGACCTTGGGACAGGAACAGGAATTTTGCCGATTCTTCTGGAGGCCAAAACGAAGGGAGAACATTTTACCGGATTGGAGATTCAGGAAGAAAGTGCAGATATGGCAAGACGCAGTGTGGCGTATAATTATCTGGAAGAAAAAATTAACATCGTAACAGGAGATATCAAAGAGGCGGCACAGTTGTTTGGACCAGCCTCTTTTGATGTAATTACGACAAATCC
This sequence comes from Schaedlerella sp., assembly GCA_036309085.1. GTDB lineage: Bacteria > Bacillota > Clostridia > Lachnospirales > Lachnospiraceae > Schaedlerella. The sequence goes on along the minus strand of JAXJUL010000022.1, from coordinate 55,316 downwards.
GCCATACATGATCAACGATCATGGTCTGAAAAATGAAGCGGATTCCAAGACGATTGCGAGACACGAGATTCTTTGTACGCTGGATGATATTTTACGGGAAAGTGCAAAGATGATGAAAGAGGGAAGAAGCAGATTTTATATGATTCATAAGCCGTTTCGTCTGGCGGAGATCATGTCAAAGATGTGCCAGTACCGGATTGAACCGAAGAGAATCCAGTTCGTGCATCCTTATATCGATAAGGAGCCGACAATGGTGATGATAGAGGGATTAAAAGGCGGAAAATCGAGAGTTAAAGTAGAACCGCCCATTGTTATGTATGAACATTAAAATGTGTCTGAAAATGCAAATTATGACGTTTCAGACAATAATATAAGGAGGGGATAGTCATGCCGGGAACTTTATATTTATGTGCGACTCCGATCGGGAATCTGGAGGATATGACCTTCCGTGTGATTCGTACTTTGAAAGAAGTGGATTTGATCGCCGCGGAAGATACGCGCAACAGTATTAAGCTGTTGAATCATTTTGAAATTTCCACTCCGATGACAAGTTATCATGAATATAACAAATATGACAAAGGACATAAACTTGTAGAAAAACTTCTGGAAGGACAGAATATTGCGCTGATTACAGATGCCGGAACTCCGGGAATTTCTGATCCGGGAGAAGAATTGGTAAAGATGTGTTACGAAGCAGGCGTGCCGGTAACATCTCTGCCGGGAGCAGCTGCTTGTATTACAGCACTGACACTTTCCGGATTAGCTACGAGAAGGTTTGCTTTTGAAGCATTTCTTCCATCGGATAAAAAAGAGAGAGAACAGGTGCTTTGTGAACTGGAAAGAGAATACCGTACGATGATTCTTTATGAAGCACCTCACCGTCTGTTAAAGACATTAAAACTTTTAGGAGAGCGGCTGGGAGAAAAGCGAAAGATTACCGTCTGCAGAGAACTTACGAAAAAGCACGAGACAGCTTTTGTTACAACAATTGCAGAGGCCATTGCGTACTATGAAGTGAACGATCCGAAGGGTGAATGTGTTATGGTCATCGAAGGAAAGAATCGTGCAGCAGAAGCAGAAGAAAGAAAAGCAAGCTGGGAAGAGATGAGCGTGGAAGATCATGTACAGCTTTATCTTGATCATGGAATGGATAAAAAAGAAGCGATGAAAAAAGCTGCGAAAGACAGAGGCATTTCAAAAAGAGATATTTACAATCAGTTAGAGAGATAGAAAATATTGGAGATCAGAGAATATAAGGAAGAAATAGAGAGACCAAAGTGGTTTGGTGTACCAAACTTATTGGCTGTGATTATTTTTGGAATTTCAAAGCATATAGGAGGTGAAACCAATCTTAATGGATTCATACTCTATAACGTATCTTTGATTTTTTTGAGTATTAGTTTTGTGCTGGAAGTATTGTTTTTGTGGAAAACCTCAGAAAAACGAAAGATAAAATTTAAAACAATATGTCTGGTAATTTTTGCGAGTATGTTTTTATTTCATGGTGGAGAAGGTTTGCTTCATGCAAGAACGGATTTGGAGGAAGGTCCGCAATACATTTATCTCAGGGAATGTAACGTTTCTAGATTTGTTATTACAAAATCAAGAATCAGAATGTATTCTTTAGAGGGAATCGATTATAAAGGGGAAAAAAGAAGCTTTTCAACAGATGAAGATATATATGTTCTCTATAAAAATAGCAAGGATTTTTCAATTAAGATTTCCACCTGGGAACACAGTAGAATAATGATACAACTGTTATATATGGAAACGTGGTAAAATAATAAGAGAACTGTCTTAAGAAGAATATGTCTGATTTTTATGCTTCGAAATATTGGATTATCAAAAGACGGGAAAGTATACAGGTATCGGAGTATTTACCAGAGATGCACCAAGGAGTATGCAAGTGTTTAAAAGCACGCATTTCCGTGGTGCATCTTTATTTCCTGTTCTTGAAATCGAAAATGGGATTATCTGTTAGTACCTATATGGTTTTATCCCTGCACTTTTACAATCTCGCCATTTTCCATATGGAAGATTTTTGAAGCAGCTGTCTCAGCATCTGCATAAGTATGTGTAGAGTAAAGGATTGTAATTTTTAATTTACGATTAATTTTACGCAAGTATCGAAGGATTTCTCTTCGAATCAGTTCATCATCATGAAGGAAAGATTCGTCTACCAGAAGTACTTTTGGCTGACATACAATGGCACGTCCGAGTGCTGTTTTTTTCTTCTGAAGTGGTGTGATATGCTTGATCTTTTTGTCAAGAATACAGGAAATTCCCAGAAAATCTGCAGCTTCAGCCACACGTGCGTTGATTACTGCACGTGGAAGGTTACGAAGTTTGAGACCAACGGACATATTGTCGAATACATTCAGATATCCGTAAAGTCTGTAATTAGGAAATGCCATGGCAAGCTTGCGGTCGCGTGGAAGTACATCGTTGAGAAGTTCATCCCCGAGGTATATTTCTCCGGAAGAAATATCTTCAAGCCCTCCGATCATGCGAAGGAGCGTGAATTTTCCACATCCGCTTTTGCCATAGAAAGCAGCAAATTCTCCGTCGCCGATTTCAGCGGATACATTGTTAACGGCAAGGAAACTGCCACGATATAATTTATTTAAATTCTTAAGAGTAACTGATGCCATGAGGAGTCCTCCTTTGGTTTTGTAATATAAATTTAGTTTATCATAAAACAGAAAGTTAAACAATGAATCTACTGTGACAATTATTAGAAATACTTGTGAAATTTCTATAAATGAAATATGATAGACAAGGAGTAAAAAAAGCATAAGGACAGAATCCTTCAGATAATAAAAATGTGGTAGGAGAAGTAAGAATGAATTGCGATATTATTGTAGATATTGTGGGTAAGGCAGGAACTATTATCCGCACAGCACACGAAAAAGAGATGGTAGTGTTTGACAAACAGGGAGATGCAAATTTTGTGACAAAGTACGATAAAGAGGTACAGTCATTTTTGATCAAAAGTCTGAGACGCGTGATTCCGGATGCAAATTTTCTTGCAGAAGAAGATGGAATCCAGCAGGAGTTGGGAGAGGGCTATTGTTTTATTATAGATCCGATTGACGGGACAACGAACTTTATTTGTGATTATCGTTATAGCTGCGTATCAGTTGGACTTGCCTTTAATGGAAAGATGCAGTTTGCTGTGGTATATGATCCATATCTTGACGAGATGTACACTGCAGTAAAAGGCGAAGGTGCAATGAAAAATGGAAAGAAAATTCACGTAAGAGAAGCAGGACTTGATGGCAGTCTGGCATCTTTTGGGGCAGCACGTTATAACACAGACGAGACAGATAAAACATTTGAGTATGCAAAAATGCTGTATACAAGAAGTCTGGCAATCCGTTCCGGCGGTTCTGCAGCTTTGGACCTTTGCAGAGTTGCGGAAGGAAGCACAGGGGTTTATTTTGAAACCCGATTACAGCCATGGGATTATGCAGCTGCATCTTTGATCATTACAGAAGCCGGTGGATTTATTTCTACATTGGAAGGCCAGCTCATTACGTTGGATGAACCATGTTCTATTCTCGCAGGAAACAGAAAGTGCTGGAAAGAAAGTTATAAACTTTTCAATGGAAGATAAAATCACATATGGTTTGCCAGAATAACACTGACAATCAGTGCGGTGAGCGTGGAAAATAAAGAACCTGCAAGGGTATAACGTATTTTTGTTATCTTAGCCGTCATAAAGTAGATGCTCATTGTGTAAAAAATTGTTTCTGTGCAGGAAAGTGAGATGGAGGCAATTCGTCCAATCAGAGAATCCGTTCCGTATTCCTGGTAAATGTCCAAAAGCAGACCGGTGGCAGCGGATGAGGAGAACATTTTCACGAGAGTGAGTGGGACAAGTGCACCAGGGAAATGAAATCTCTCTGTAAAATGTCCGATCAGTCCGGCGCAGAAATCAAGAAATCCGCTGGCGCGCAGGATTCCAACAGCAGTCATCAGGCCAATCAGGGTTGGGAGGATTTGAACAACGGTTTTCATCCCACTTTTGGCTCCGATAATAAAATTGTCATAGACATTTGTTTTCATCAGAAGACCATATGCTATGACTGCGAGAATGATAAAGGGCACGATAAAGTTTGACATGTGTATAAAAAACTGCATAAACGAAGACTTTCTGTGAGCTCTGAAAATTAATTTAATATATGAGAAGTTTGAAGTGAAAATACCATTTCCAGGTTGATGGAATGGTATTTTTATTTTTGTGGATTCATAAAATAATGCAAATACATTTCCAGGAGTATCTATGTCCTTTTTGAAAGAAAATCCGAAATTTCCAAAAACAGATAAAAAAATAAAGAGTATTTCCATCGGAGTGGCAGCAGTTCTATTGCTGACAATTCTGGTAGGATCTGGTGTTTTGTACAGCAGGGAAGGGAGCATACAGGATCAGCTATTCTGTATGTTTACAGAGGAATTGTTCTGCAGGGAGACAGCAGCTAATTCCATCAGCCTTCAGTATACTTTAAAAAATCCGGAGAATTATGGGATTAAAAAGACAGAACCTACATTTGGAACGATTACGACAAATCCCACGGAGATATATGCTTCTTTGGAAAATTTAAAATTGTCGTTGTCGCATTTTCAGAAGGAAAAATTGTCTGTAAAAAACAGGCTGACTTATGAAGTATTGGAATATTACATTGAGAGCACGGAGGAGGGAGCGGAATATATTTTGTATGATGAACCGTTTGGGATTGTGAGCGGAGTTCAGACTCAATTACCGGTGGTGTTGTCAGAGTATCCATTTTATGACGCAGAAGATGTGGATACATATCTGGAACTTTTGAAGACAACACAGGAGTATTTTGATGAACTTATCGATTTTGAAAAGCAAAAGGCAGAAAAAGGATTATTTATGTCAGACAGGGCGGTCACGAAAGTCATTGAACAGTGCGAAGCATTTGTGGGAATGGGAGAAAATAATTATCTGTTTTCTACTTTTGTAGAAAGAGTCAATGCATTGTCTGATCTGGACATGGAACAAAGAAGTGATTATATAGAGAAAAATGCATTTGCTCTGGAAACCTGCGTGTTCCCGGCTTATCAGAAGTTGATCCGGGAATTTCATGCAATGAAAGGACAGGGCGTAAATGAAGGAGGATTGTGTAATTTTGAAAAGGGAAAAGAATATTATGAGCAGCTTGTACAAAATACGGTTGGTTCTGAGAGAAGTATCGTGGAGATGAAGGAACTTACGAAAAATCAGATTCGGGAGGATCTTGAAGCGATGGAAGATATATTGAAGCCTTTGGAAGAGGAATTTGATACGACAGAAATTATGTCGCAGGCTGTTTATGCACAGGAGACAACGGCGATGGATTCCGCCAATCCTGTGACCTTGTTAAATATGTTGGAGGAAAAGATTACAAACGCATTCCCAAAGCCGCCACAGACGGCAGTGGATGTAAAATATGTTGCCAAAGAGATGGAAGAGCATTTAAGTCCGGCATTTTATATGATTCCGGCGATTGATAATTATCAGGAAAATGTGATTTATGTAAATCAGGCACAGATGGGAGATACGCTGACACTTTTTACTACACTTGCTCATGAAGGGTATCCGGGACATCTTTACCAGACTGTTTATTTTGCAGAGATAAATCAGGATCCTGTGCGGAATATTTTTGATTTTGGAGGGTATGTAGAAGGATGGGCAACTTACGCAGAAATGTGTAGTTATTATCTTGCTCCTATTGAGAAAGAACAGGCAAAATTTTTACAAAAATACAGTTCAGTGATTCTTGGAATTTATACTCTCGCGGACATAGGGATTCACTATGAAGGATGGACGAGGGAAGATACCCTTTCCTTTTTTTCAGTTTACGGAGTAAGTGATGAGAAGGCAGTAGACCGGATTTATGACCTGATCATTGGAAGTCCGGGGAACTATCTGAAATATTATATTGGCTATGTAGAGTTTCTCGAATTGAAAAAACAGTGGATCCAGGAGAAGGGAAAGGAATTTTCTCAGGTAGAATTTCATGAGGCTGTTTTAAATGTGGGACCGGCGCCGTTTGAGATTGTGGAAGAATATATGTGGGAGATGTGAGTGATGAATTATTTATGGGCTGGGATGATGATAATCGGTGTTATCTTCGGTGCATTTACCGGAAGAATCCATGAGGTGACAAATGCGGTTTTGAATTCTGCGAAAGATGCGGTGACACTTTGCATTACAATGCTTGGGGTGATGTCATTTTGGACCGGATTAATGGAAATAGCATCGAAGGCGGGGATTATTGAGACGATTTCCAGGAAAATGCGGCCACTGATTCGTTTTTTATTTCCAAGGATTCCAGAGGAACATCCGGCAGCAGAACATATTACAACTAATTTTATTGCAAATTTTCTTGGACTTGGCTGGGCGGCGACGCCCGCCGGATTGAAGGCGATGGAGGAACTTGAGAATCTGGAAGAGGAGAGAAGAAGGGGAAGATATGGAAAGTGTGGAAGCGTTCCAAGGGGAACTGCAAGTAAGGAAATGTGTGACTTTCTGATACTGAATATTTCTTCTTTACAGTTGATACCGGTAAATATTATTGCATATAGAAGCCAGTATGGAAGTGTGGAACCTACGGCGATTGTGGGTCCGGCAATCGTGGCAACGACAGTAGGAACGCTGGCAGCTGTGGGGTTTTGTAAAGCAGCAGGAAGGGTTTGTGGTTATACACTGATTCCAAAAGAACAAATAAAGAAATGAAATAGTAATTTTGGGGCTCTAAAGAGCCCTTTTTTAAATGATTTATAAAGTTTTCAAAAAATAAATCAAAGCTTCATATTGTTCAGGATCAAGTTTTGCTGCGTATTGTATGAGACGTAACTGACGATCATTGAGAAGAACTGCATTGTTGTTATCTTCTAGAAAGAATTGTGAAATTGTTATGCCAAATGCATCACAGATTTTTGCAAGAGAGGGAATAGAAGGAATCATATTTTTTCGATACCAGGAAGAGATAGTAGATTGTGTAAGACCAGATTTTTCTGCAAGTTGATATTCAGTCCAGTTACGTTCTAGTCTGAGTTGTGTTATTTTGTTCAATATGAAACATACTAGTGTGAGTATGACATCGATGGAAAATGCCTGAAAAAAATAGCATATGATGTACATGGGCATGGCACAGGACGAGTTTATGATATAGAATACAGATATTATTATGATGAAGATGGAAAACGCATCAAAGAAGAACGTTATACGGATGGGGAATTAATTAGTACTACAAATTATACATATAAATTGATGTAATTAAAAATGGCTGGAAGTTTTATCACTTTCAGTCATTTTTTTATGCGGATTTTTGCGATATATATTGACAACGCATGAACATATGAATATACTTACATATGAAGAGATGAACAAATGAAAAAATGTTCAAAAAGATTGAACCCTGTTTCAATCCACATTGAGCAGGAAAGGAGTAGTTTATGAACCATTTAAACATTGAGAATCCTGCAATGGATAGTGAATTGGTTGAGCGCGTAAAGCAGGCACAGCCACAGGAAGAATACCTGTATGATCTTGCGGAGCTTTTTAAGACTTTTGGTGATACGACGAGGATCAAGATTCTGTATGCATTGTTTGAAAGTGAACTTTGTGTTGGGGATATCGCACAGGTGTTGAATTTCAGTCAGTCGTCAGTCAGTCATCAGCTTAGAATCTTAAAAGATGCAAAGCTTGTGAAGTTCAGAAGAGAAGGAAAGAATATTTTCTATTCGCTTGACGATGATCATGTAAGAACAATGATCAGTATGGGTATGGAACATATTGAAGAATAAGGTGAAAAAGTAAATATAGAGTGTGGATAACATTCCAAAAAAGAGAAAAGAAAGAGGATAAGATCATGAAAAAAACATATAAGATTGATGTGGACTGTGCAAACTGTGCAGCAAAGATGGAAGAAGCAGTAAAGGCTACAGCAGGAGTGAAGAATGCAGTTGTAAGTTTTATGACATTGAAATTAAAAGTTGAATTTGAAGATGGTGCAGATGTGGCATCCGTAATGCAGGCTGCATATAAGAATTGTAAAAAAGTAGAAGATGACTGCGAGATCTTTTTCTAAAAGGGTGAAAGGTTATGACAAAAAAACAGAAGAAAGTATTGTATAGAATCATCATTTCGTCAGTGCTTATGGCAGGAATCTGGGTACTTTGTTCGTTTATCAGGATGCCGGTCTATTTAGAAGCATGCTTGTTTCTGATTCCGTATTTTATGATTGGCTATGACATTTTGAGAAAGGCAGTAAAAGGAATTTTGAATCGCCAGGTTTTTGATGAGAACTTTCTGATGGCTGTTGCAACAGTTGGTGCAATGCTTCTTGGAGAATTTCGGGAAGGTGTTGCAGTTATGCTGTTTTACCAGATTGGAGAATTATTTCAGAGTGTTGCGGTTGGAAAAAGCCGGAGAAATATTGCTGCCTTAATGGATATTCGTCCTGATTATGCCAATATTTATGTGGATGGAGAGATCGAGCAGGTAGATCCGGATGATGTGGAGATTGGAACGGAGATTATCGTTAATCCAGGTGAGAAAATTCCCATTGATGGTGTGATTACAGAAGGTTCTACAACATTGGATACGAGTGCATTGACTGGAGAAAGTGTTCCGCGAGATGCAAAATGTGGAGATGAAGTCATCAGTGGATGTATTAACATGTCTGGTATGATTAGGGTTGAGACAACGAAGGAATTCGGTGAATCTACAGTTTCTAAAATTTTGGATATGGTTGAAAATTCCAGCATGAAGAAATCAAGATCAGAAAATTTTATTACAAAATTTGCAAAATATTATACACCTGCGGTTTGTTACAGTGCGCTTGCACTTGCGATGTTACCACCGGTTATAAATATGATTTTGGGAAATGCACCTTCCTGGGGAGACTGGGTAATTAGAGCTCTTACATTTCTTGTAATCAGCTGTCCGTGTGCTTTGGTTATTTCTATTCCGATGAGTTTTTTTGCGGGAATCGGATGTGCGTCTTCTAATGGAATTCTTGTAAAAGGTTCTAACTATCTGGAGGCTTTGGGACAGACAAAATATATAGTGTTTGATAAGACAGGAACTTTGACAAAAGGTGTCTTTGAAGTGACTAAGATGTATCCGGCAGCTGGATTTTCAGAAGAGGAATTGTTGTTTTATGCTGTTCATGCAGAAAGCAGTTCCAGTCATCCAATCAGTAAGAGTATGAAAAATGCTTATGGAAAAAAGCTGGAACTTGAGAAAGTTTGTGACATTCATGAGATTGCAGGTCATGGTGTAAGTGCGGTTGTTGAGGAACATCTGGTTTATGCGGGAAATCTCCGGTTGATGGATAAGTATCAGATTAAGATTACAGAAGAATGTAAAGATGGAACAGTGGTATATGTTGCTGTAGATGGAAAATATGCCGGCTGTATTATTATTTCTGATGTGATTAAAAATAACTCCAGGAGAGCGATTTCTGAGTTGAAGGCAGCAGGCATTAAAAAGGCTGTGATGCTGACAGGGGATGCGAAATACGCAGCAGACAAGGCAGCGCAGGAGATTGGAATTGATGAGGTCAAGAGTGAACTTCTTCCGGGAGATAAGGTAGAAGAAGTAGAAAAACTTCTTGAGAAAAAGAGAGCAAAAGAAAATCTTGCTTTTGTTGGTGATGGAATTAATGATGCACCGGTTCTTTCAAGGGCGGATATCGGAATTGCGATGGGAGCACTTGGTTCTGATGCAGCCATTGAAGCGGCGGATATTGTGCTGATGGACGATGATCCGGAGAAAATAGCATTGGCGATGAAGATTTCTGTGAGAACATTGAATATTGTGAAACAGAATATTGTATTTGCACTTGGGGTGAAAGGAATCTGTCTTATTTTTGGGGCGATTGGAATCGCGAACATGTGGCTTGCTATTTTCGCAGATGTAGGTGTTATGGTAATTGCAGTTTTGAATGCAGCAAGAGCATTGAAAATTAAATAATACAGGATAAAGGGAAAGTTCACAAGAAAGTGGGCTTTCTTTATTTTTAAGAAAAAAAGATTTGACGTGACAACTGTATCATGACTATACTTAGAGAGTGGATATTTGCGGAAAGTTTTTTTCAGCAGATCATACACTTTTACAAGGGGATAATGAAGAGGAAGATTGTTATGAAACAATTATTTACAAGATGGGGAAGAGAACTGGATAAAGAAAAGGTGCTGACAGAGTATCCAAGACCATTAATGCAGCGCGAGAGTTATGAGTGCCTGAATGGCTATTGGGATTATGCAATTACGAAGGATTTTTGCAGACCGTTTGATTACGATGGAAAGATTCTTGTACCATTTTCACCAGAATGTGTATTATCTGGCGTGGAAAGGCAGCTTATGCCCGATGAATATTTGTGGTATCGTGTAGAATTTGGAATAGATGAGGAAAGGCTGAATAATTCTAACAGACTGATCGTGCATTTTGGTGCAGTAGACCAGACTTGTATCATATATGTGAATCAAAGAGCGGTGTTGGAACACATTGGAGGATATCTTCCGTTTGAACTGGATGTTACTCCATTTCTTAAAAAGTCCAAAATGTCCGGTCAATTTTTATCGGTACAGGAAATTGTTATTGCAGTCAGAGATTTTAGTGATAAAGAGTATCACTCCAGAGGAAAACAAAAGTTGGAACGGGGTGGTATGTTCTATACAGCTCAGAGCGGAATCTGGAAAACGGTATGGATGGAATATGTTCCGGAGGCTTATATTGAAGAAGTGCTCACGGAACCAAGTCTTGATAATAAATCTGTAAGAATTGTTGTGAAATCAAAAGAACAGATGCCGGTAAAGATTTCTGTCAGAAAGCCTCAGATTTATTCTGATTTGAGTGTTTTGCCAGAGAGTGCACCGATTATTGTAGAAGCTGAAGGTGAATCCAACGAGCCAATGGAGATTGCCCTTCCGGAGATTCAGCCATGGAGCTGTGAGACTCCGTATCTGTATTATTTTACAGTTGAGATGGAACAGTTCTTTGATACAGAAGATGACACACCGGATAAGGTCCAGAGTTATTTTGCACTTCGCACATTTTCCGTAGAGAAAGATGAGAAGAATCTTCCAAGAATCTGTCTGAATCATCAAGTACAGTTTCAAAGAGGAGTCCTCGATCAGGGGTACTGGCCGGATGGACTTTATACAGCTCCTTCGGATGAAGCGATGATATTTGATATTCAGTCAATGAAAGATCTTGGATTTAATATGATCAGAAAGCATTGTAAGATTGAACCTCAGCGCTGGTATTATCATTGTGATCGTCTTGGTATGGTCGTATGGCAGGATATGGTCAATGGTGGAAGTGAGTATAAATCATGGTTTGTTACATATTTGGCGACAATACTTTCCTGGATGCATATTAAAGTAAAGGATAACAAACCAGGACTTTTATCTAGAAAAGATAAGATGGGACAGAAGGAATTTATTGCAGAGATGAAGGAAACTATCCGTGTTTTGAAAGGGCATCCAAGTATTGCTGCATGGGTTATTTTCAATGAAGGATGGGGACAGTTCAGAGCGCAGGAACTTTCTGAGATTGCGAAGATGTTGGATCCACACAGACTGGTTGATCAGGCAAGTGGATGGTTTGATCAGGGCGGCGGTGATTTTAACAGTATTCATAATTATTTCTTCAGACTCAGTGCAAGAAAAGATAAAAGAAGAGCTTTTGTTCTGAGTGAATACGGCGGATATGCACTGAAAGATGAAGAACATTCTGCCAGTGAAAAATTATATGGATATGGCACTTATAAAGATATGAAAAAGTTGAATCTTGCGTTTAAGAAGAGAGAACAAGAGGTTCAGGCGTTGATTCCGAAGGGACTTTGTGCTAGTATTTATACTCAGGTGTCGGATATAGAAGATGAAGTGAATGGCATTTTTACATATGACAGAGAGGTGCTGAAAATCAACCCGGATGAGATATTGAAGGAAGAGGAAAAGGCAGAAGTTGTGGAAGCAGAGGAAATGCCGCAGACGACATCAGAAGATAAAGGAGAAGCAGAAGATGAGCAATAATGAAGTGCTGGCAAAGGTTGCCGGAAAAGAAATTACAAATGCAGAGTTTGAACTGTATTTACAGAAATTACCACAGGAACAGAGAATGTATGCAGCATACCCACAGTATCGTGAAAAACTTCTTGAACAGCTCGTATCTATGTACGCTTATGCTAAAATGGGCGAAGATATGAATCTGGAAGAGACAGAAGCATACAAGATTATTATGGAGAACACAAGACTTGAAACTCTTGCACAGCTTGCTGTAAATGAAACAATCAAAGACATTACAGTTGAGGCTGACGAAGTAAAGGCTTTCTATGATGAAAACCCACAGAACTTCAAAAAAGAAGAAACTGTAAGTGCAAAACACATTCTTGTGAAAGAAGAAGAGGAGTGTGTGAAAGTTCTTGAAGAAATCAAAAATGGTGAAAAGACATTTGAAGATGCAGCAAAAGAATGTTCTACATGCCCATCCGGACAGAATGGAGGAGACCTTGGAGAATTCGGAAAAGGTCAGATGGTAAAAGAATTCGAAGATGCAGCATTTGCAGCAGAGATTGGAGCTGTTGTAGGACCTGTTCAGACACAGTTCGGATATCACCTTATCAAAGTTGAGAATAAGAGTGAAGCATCTGTAATCCCATTTGAAGAAGTAGAAGAAAAGATCACACAGACACTTCTTCAGCAGAAACAGAATGAAGCGTATAAAGCAAAATATGCTGAGATCAAAGCAAAATATGTTGAATAGTTAAATATGGAAAGAGGTGTCGCCACGAAAGAAATCGGGCGCACCTCTTTTTCCTTACAGAGTAATTGCTGCATTATTTTGTAAGAATTTCAGCACCATTGTCTGTGATCAGTACCATATACTCAATCTGTGCAGACAGGCCGTCATCTATTGTGTAAACTGTCCAGTCATTATCTTCATCAACAAAAAATTCTGGACTACCTTCGTTAATCATTGGTTCGATTGTAAAGATCATGCCAGGTACGAGAAGCATCTCGCTTCCCTTTGGTGTTACATAACTTACCCATGGATCTTCATGGAATTCGAGACCGATTCCGTGTCCGCCGATGTCTTCTACCACGGAGTAGCCGTGAGCTTTTGCATGTGTGTTGATTGCATCTGCAATATCACCGAGGTGGTTCCATGGTTTTGCCTGTGCAAGCCCAAGTTCTACGCATTCTTCAACAACACGGATGAGACGTTCTGCGCGTTCATCAACTTTGCCGATTTTGAACATACGGGATGCGTCTGAGTAATATCCGTTAAGAATTGTGGAAACGTCAACGTTGATGATATCACCTTCCTGTAGAATGATGTTCTCATCAGGAATTCCGTGGCATATCTCGTTGTTGAGTGATGTGCACACGCTCTTTGGAAATCCCTGATAGTTCAGCGGGGCAGGAATTCCACCGTGCGCTGTAGTTACGTCATAAACGATTTTATCGATGTCGGCTGTACTCATGCCGGCATGGATTTTTTCCGCAACAGTGTCAAGAACAAGAGTGTTAAGCTTGGCACTTTCGCGAATCTTTTCAATCTGTGCAGGTGTTTTGATGATGCTGCGGTTTGGAACGATTTCGCCTCTACTTTCGTGGAAAGAAATTCTTTCTTCGATCAGCATGTGGCATTTTTTATACTTTTTGCCACTTCCGCACCAGCAAGGGTCATTTCTCTGAATCATTCTTAATATCTCCTTCATTTTATACTTATATTTTCTGGTTAACATTTATCTCTCAATTTTATGGATAAATAATCCACTTCGCAGTTTTGGTTCAAACCATGTAGACTTCGGCGGCATCAGTAGTCCTTCATCTGCTGCATGAAGAAGTTCCTGCATGGAAGTTGGATACATGACAAAGGCTGCGGCATATTTTTTAGAATCTACAAGTTCTTTTAATCGACTGACACCGAAAATTCCGCCGATAAAGTCAATTCTCTGATCTGTTCTTGGATCTCCAATCTGAAATACTGGTGTCAGAATATGTTCCTGCAGAAGGGAAACATCAAGATCACTGACAGGATTACCGGTATAACAATCTGGTTTGACTGTAAGAAGTGTCCAGTTCTGTCCGCTGTATAAAATGATCTCGCCTTTTTTCTGAGGATGCGGATATCCTTCGTGATCGAAATAATTTTCTGGAATATCAGAAATTGAAAAATGTTCTGAAAATGCTTCGAATATTTCCTCTCGGCTGTGTCCGCCAAGATCTTTAATCACACGGTTATAATCGTATATTCTTAATTCATCTTCAGGAAACAATACGGAAAGAAAGTAATTAAATTCCTCAGTTCCAGTATAATCTGGGTGTTCACTTCTGCGCTTTAATCCCACTTTTACTGCGGAGGCTGCTCGGTGATGTCCATCTGCAATGTAGATATTATCTATTCTGGAAAAAACTTTCGAAATTGCCTGTACTGTAGGAATGTCATCGATTTTCCATATCTGGTGTGTGATTGCATCTTCGCTTGTAAAATCGTACAAAGTATCTGATTTCTTAACAGTAGAAATCAGAATCTTAAGATCTTCTTCCGGGCGATAAGTCAAAAAGATAGGTCCGGTCTGGGCACTCATAGCATCAACATGATTAATGCGGTCAAGTTCTTTTTCTTCCCTTGTATTCTCGTGTTTTTTAATTACACCGTTCAGGTAATCGTCTATGGAAGCGCATCCCACAATGCCTGTCTGTGTTCTTCCATCCATTGTCAATGAATAGATGTAATAGCAGGCGGAATTATCTTGGATAAACGAACCATTATCAATCATATTTGAAAAAAGTTCAAAGGCTTTATCATAGACTTCCTGAGAATACATATCCTGATCATCAGGAAACTGTGTTTCCGGTCGGTCAATATTTAAGAAAGAAAGAGGGTGTGACAGTGTATGAGTTTTTGCTTCTTCTCTGTTGTAAACATCATATGGGAGTGCGGCAATGGAAGAAGCAAGAGAATCTGCCGGACGAACTCCGAAAAATGGTTGAATAACTGCCATAAAATCAATCCTTTTCTCATTTCTTTTATATTTTCGTAAAACAGATATATTATAACATATTATAAATGTTTTAGCTATTTCTATTTATAATTGGACAAAACACTCAAAATTCAATATGTTGCTTTGTAACTTTATTGTAATAAAGTTGTAACAGAAAAGAAAAGTGGTATAAATCACAAAATAATGATATGATAGAAGCAATATTTACTAGGAGGTTTCTATATGGGTAAAAAGAAAAATGGGGGCGGAGCATTGCTTGGTGCAGCTTTCCTTATGGCTACATCAGCAATCGGACCTGGATTTTTGACACAGACATCTAAGTTTACAAGCGATTTTGGCGCAAGCTTTGGCTTTGTTATCCTGTTATCCATTCTTTTGTCTGCAATTGCACAGATGAATATCTGGCGTGTTCTTTGTGTGACAGGTCTTCGAGGACAGGAAGTTGCTAACAAAGTTCTTCCAGGACTTGGATATCTTGTAGCATTTATGATCGTACTTGGCGGTCTTGTATTCAACATTGGTAACGTAGGCGGCGGAGCACTTGGATTCAATACACTGCTTGGTATTCCAACAGAGATAGGATATGTACTTGCCGGAGTTATTGCAATCGTTGTTTTCTGTCTGAAGAATGCAAAGGCTGCAATGGACAGCATGACAAAGATTCTTGGAGCAATCATGATTGTTGTTATCTTTGTTGTAATCGTAATTGTTAAGCCGCCAGTTGGTTCAGCTGTTGTGAATACATTTGTTCCAGAAGCAGGGTATACAACACTATTCCCGGCAGTAATTACACTTCTTGGAGGAACTGTTGGAGGATACATTACATTTGCCGGAGCGCACCGTCTGATTGATGCCGGTATTACTGGTGAAGAGAATTTAAAAGAGATTAATAAGAGTTCTGTTACGGGTATCGGGATCGCAACAATTGTTCGTGTATTCTTATTCCTTGCAGTTCTCGGTGTTGTTGTAAAAGGTGTGACACTTGACAGCGCAAACCCTGCAGCAGACGCTTTCCTTAAGGGAGCAGGGCAGATTGGATACCGTTTTGCAGGTCTTGTGCTCTTGTGTGCTGCTATTACGTCTATTATTGGTGCAGCATACACATCTGTTTCATTCCTCAAGACTTTCCATCCTGCAATTGAGAAGAATGAGAATAAAGTAATCATTGCATTTATTGCTGTATCAACAATTATTATGTTACTTCTTGGAAGTCCTGCAACACTTCTTGTAGTAGCAGGAGCTTTGAACGGACTGATCCTTCCAATCACACTGGGAATCTGTCTGATCGCTTCCAAGAAAAAATCTATCATGGGTGAGACATACAAACATCCAACATGGCTTTTGATCCTTGGTATCGTTGTAGTTGTTCTTTCAGCATATCTTGGAATCAACACATTCATGACAAATTTAACAAGTTTGTTTGCATAATGAAAGTTATTGGAGAAGGTGTAGTCTTTAAAGATTGCACCTTTTTCTGCTATACTAAGATTCAAGCGAGAGTCTTGAAAAAGAAAGGAGAACCCATGCAGAATATTAGAATATTAACAGCGGGTGATGCTTCACTTCTGATTGAATTTGGAAAAGAAATCGATCCGGAGATCAACCGTAAGATTGCCGCTACAGTGCAGTTGATGAGAGAACAGCATATTGAAGGTGTTGTGGATGTAATTCCGGCATTCTGTTCTTTGCTGGTCAACTATGATCCGCGCGTGATCCGATATAAAGAGATAAAAGAGAGAATGCAGGGATTATTGAAAGTGGAAACACAGGCAGGTTCACAGAAAAAGCGGATTTTTGAAATTCCGGTATGCTATGGCGGAGAATTTGGACCAGATCTTGCTTATATTGCGCAGCATGCAGGCCTTACAGAAGAAGAGGTTATTGAACTTCATTCTTCCAGAGATTATTTAATTTATATGTTGGGATTTCTTCCGGGATTCTGTTATCTTGGAGGATTGGATGAGCGTATTTTTACACCTCGTCTGGCAAACCCAAGACTGAAAATCGATGCAGGAAGTGTTGGAATCGGGGGTTCTCAGACGGGTATTTATCCGTTAGATTCTCCGGGAGGGTGGCAGCTTATGGGAAAAACTCCTGTAAAGACTTACGATCCGACAAGAGAAGTACCGATTCTTGTAGAGGCGGGAGATTACATTCGTTTTATTCCTGTAGATGAAGAAGAATATAATCGGATCAAGGAACTGGCAGATAAGAATGAATACCAGGTCGTTGTCCGCGAAGGAGAGGTGTAAGATGGGAATTCGTGTTTTAAAGCCTGGAATGCTGACAACTGTACAGGATCTTGGTCGTACAGGGTATCAGAGTCAGGGATTTAGCGTGGCAGGTGTCATGGATGTACGCTCTTTTAAGATTGCCAATCTTCTTTTGGACAATCCTGAAAATGAAGCGGTTCTTGAGTTTACTTTAATCGGACCGACGCTTGAGTTTACATCTGCTACGATCATTGCAATCACCGGCGGAGACTTTCAGCCAAAGATCAATGGGGAACCGGCACCGATGTATACGGCAATTTATATGAATAAAGGAGACATCCTTCAGTTTGGCAGCGCAAGAACAGGAAGCAGAGGCTATGTTGCATTTTCCAGTTATTTAGATATTCCTGTAGTGATGGGAAGTCGCTGCACCAATATGAAGAGTTCAATTGGTGGATTTAAAGGTCGTAAACTCAAAGCGGATGATTATATCCGTTTCCGTATCAAACGTCGTTATCTGCCATTTTTCTTATCCAGAAAGCTGCCTGGTGACCAGTTTGAAGAGGATAACGCAACACTTCGCGTTGTGATGGGACCTCAGGATGATCTGTTCAGCAAACAGGGAATCGAAACATTTTTAAATGAAGAATATACGGTGACAAATGATTTTGACCGTATGGGATGTCGTCTGGAAGGACCATTTATTGCACCGAAAAAAGTATCAGATATCATTTCTGATGGAATCGCTTTCGGTTCTATTCAGGTACCGGCTCATGGCAAGCCGATTATTCTTCTGGCAGACCGTCAGACAACAGGTGGATATGCGAAGATCGCGACAGTTGCATCTGTTGATATTCCAAAGCTTGTACAGAGAAAGACAGATCATAAGATACGTTTTGAAGCAATCAGTGTAGAGGAAGCACAGGAGCTTTACAGTAAGCAGAGCAGAGAATTTGCTGAGATGAGAAAGATAATTCATCAGCCATGTAAAGAGGTTTTGGACTGCCGTCTGGTGGCAAAACGATTATCCAAATTGTTTCAATAAAAGAATGCGTTGACATAATTTCAAATATTATGCAGAACATATAGAGAAGGAGAAGTTTATATGGATTTAAAAGCAATTGAAGGCTTAGTAAAAATTATCGAAGAATCTTCTTTGACAGAATTTACTTACAAAGATGAGAATGTAAAAATTACAATGAGCAAACTGGAACACCCTCCGGTTGTTGCTGCGGGTATGACTGTACCACCAATGCCAATGGGATTATCTGAAGGCGGCGAGGTTTCTGTAACTGCAGACGAGACAAAGGAAGATGATACATTCTTTATCACCTCTCCAATCGTGGGAACGTTTTATTCTGCACCGGCACCTGATGTTCCGGCATTTGTTAAAGTTGGAGATCATGTAAAGAATGGGCAGACAGTATGTATCCTGGAAGCTATGAAACTTATGAATGAGATTCAGAGTGAATTTGACTGTGAGATTGAAGCAGTTCTTGTAAGCAATGAACAGAAGGTGGAATATGGTCAGCCACTGTTTAGAGTAAAAAAATTGTAAGAGGGGCAAAAGGAGGTTGGAACTGTGATTAAAAAGTTATTGATTGCCAATCGTGGCGAAATAGCAGTTCGTATTATCCGTGCGTGCCGGAACATGGGAATTCGCAGTGTGGCTGTATATTCAAAGGAAGATGCCAACAGTTTACATGTACAGCTTGCTGACCAGAGAATCTGTATTGGAGAAGGCCCTGCGAGAAACAGCTATCTGAACATGGATAGAATCATTACTGCAGCAAAAAATATGGATGCAGATGCAATTCATCCGGGCTTCGGTTTTTTGTCAGAGAACAGCGAATTTGTCCGTAAATGTGAAGAACATGGGATTACATTTATCGGACCAGAGGCTGATGTCATTGATAAGATGGGCAATAAATCTCAGGCAAGAAAGACAATGATGGAAGCAGGAGTTCCGGTTGTTCCAGGAACAAAAGAGCCTGTGTATGAGGCAGAAGCTGCGAAGGAAATTGCAGGAGAGATTGGTTATCCGGTTATGATCAAGGCATCATCAGGCGGTGGCGGAAAAGGAATGCGAGTTGCCAGAAATGAAGAGGAATTTGAAGTCCAGTTCAATATGGCGCAGAGAGAATCAGCCAATGCATTTGGGGATGATACAATGTACATGGAACGTTATATCGAAAATCCCCGCCATGTAGAAATTCAGATCATGGCTGATACTTATGGAAATGTCGTGGCACTTGGAGAAAGAGATTGTTCTGTACAGAGAAATCATCAGAAGCTGGTTGAGGAGTCCCCATCTCCGGCGATTAATGAAGAAATTCGTCAGAAGATGAACGAGTATGCTGTTCTTGCAGCAAAGACTGTGAATTATACAAATGCAGGAACGATTGAATATATCGTAGACCAGAAGGGTGAGTTTTTCTTTATGGAAATGAATACCCGTATTCAGGTAGAGCATGGTGTGACTGAGATGGTGACAGGAACAGACCTGATCATTGAACAGATTCGTGTTGCCATGGGAGAAGAATTGAGTTTTAAACAGGAAGATATCCAGCTTCGCGGTCATGCGATTGAGTGTCGTATCAATGCAGAGATTCCAGAGAAGAACTTTATGCCAAGTCCAGGACTTATCCAGCATATTCATCTTCCGGCAGGCAATGGAGTACGTGTTGATACAGGAATTTATGCAGGGTATAAGATCCCTACAGAGTATGATTCCATGATTGCAAAGGTAATCGTTCACGCACCGGACCGAAAGGCAGCCATTATGAAAATGCGTTCTGCATTGGATGAGATGGTGATTATCGGGGTAGAAACAAACCTGGATTTCCAGTATCGTATCATGAGAAATGAAGTTTTTCGTGAAGGAAAAGCAGATACAGGATTCATTGAAAAATTTATGAATATCAAAACAAACTAGAAAGAAGGGGGAAATCCTTATGTATCGTGTAGATTTAAACAGTGATCTTGGCGAAAGTTTTGGCCGTTATACAATTGGTGCAGATGATAAGATCATCCCATTGATTACATCTGCAAATGTAGCCTGTGGTTATCATGCATCTGACCCTGTTGTTATGGATAAAACAGTAAAACTTGCAAAAGAAGCAGGAATACGTGTGGGAGCACATCCAGGATTTCCAGATCTTATGGGATTTGGCAGAAGAAATATGGTAATTTCTCCGACCGAGGCAAAGACATATACACTGTATCAGCTTGGTGCTCTGGATGCATTTTGCAGAGCAAATGGCGTAAAAATGCAGCATGTAAAACCTCACGGCGCATTTTATAATATGGCTGCAAAAGATTACAAACTGGCACAGGCAATCTGTGAGGCAGTCAAAGAATTCAATGACAATCTGATCATTATGGCACTTTCTGGCGGTGAACTCATCCGTGCGGCAGAAGATATGGGACTTCGCGCAGCATCAGAAGTATTTGCTGACCGTGCATATGAAGAAGACGGCTCTCTTGTGAATCGTTCCAAAGAAGGAGCTATGATCACCGATGAAGATGAAGCAATCGCAAGAGTTGTGCGTATGGTAAAAGAACAGAAGGTAACAGCGATCACAGGTAAAGATATCAGCATCAAGGCAGATTCCATCTGTGTGCATGGAGACGGTGCAAAAGCGCTTGCATTTGTAGAAAAAATCCGTGCTGAACTTACGAAAGAAGGAGTGGAAATCTGTGCTCTGGATGAGATTGTAAAATAATGAAAAAAGGATTTTTAACAGAATTAAAGAATCTTCTGATCATTACAGCTGCATCTTTCGTTTATGCAGTGGGAATCAGTATGTTCCTTGATCCAAATCAGCTGGCTCCTGGAGGAGTTACGGGTATTGCGGTTATCCTGAACAGACTGGTTAAGATTGAAACCGGTACTCTGTATTTTTTGCTAAATGTTCCAATTGTTTTGATTGGAATCTGGAAATTCGGGCTTCGGTTTATCTCGAAGACTGCGTATGCAATTACAATTATATCTGTATTTACAAATATGCTTTCATCCGTTGGTTCCTTGACAGATGACCTTCTGATCAATGCAGCAGTTGGCGGAATTCTGATTGCAGTCGGAATTGGATTGATTTTCAAGGCGGGTGCGACAACTGGCGGAACGGATATTATCATTAAGATTCTCAGACAGAAATACAGACATTTGAAAACAGGATTTTTATTCTTGTGTTCAGATGTGATCATTGTTGCAATATCTGGTCTTGTGTTTCAAAACTGGACAGTCGCATTTTATGCGCTGGCTACGGTGGTGGTCAGCGGAAAAGCACTGGATTACGTACTGTATGGCGGAGATGAGGCAAAAATGATGTTTATTATGACAGACAAATCTCATGAAATCGGCAAACGTTTGATGGAGGAACTGGATGTTGGTGTGACTTACTTAAATGGTGAGGGCGGATGGACAGGAAAGAATAAAAGAGTTGTATTTTCTATGGTTCCAAAACGCCGTGGTCCAGAAGTGGAAGAAATCGTAAAAAGTGAAGATCCGGCGGCATTCATGGTAGTTACAAGTGCCAGCGAGATTTATGGAGAAGGATATAAGAATCTGTTTGAGGAAGTAATTTAACTAAATGTTAAATTTAAATAAATTGTGTAACTTTTCCAGGAGATGTGTTATACTAATTTTTATCAAGATTGATGACGGTACCTCTTGCGAGGCAGTTATCAGGAAGTTGGAGGAATTAAATATGGCAAATAAGTATGCAGGAACAAAAACAGAAAAGAATCTTTGGGAAGCATTTGCAGGGGAATCACAGGCTCGCAACAAATATACTTATTTTGCATCTGTAGCAAAAAAAGCCGGTTATGAGCAGATTGCAGAATTATTTTTGAAAACAGCTGATAATGAAAAAGAACATGCAAAATTATGGTTCAAGGCTTTAGGTGAACTCGGTGATACAGCAACAAATCTTGCTCACGCAGCAGAAGGCGAGAACTACGAATGGACAGATATGTACGATCGTATGGCAAAAGAAGCTGAGGAAGAAGGGTTCCTTGATCTTGCAGAACAGTTCCGCGGTGTAGCAGCTATTGAAAAAACACATGAAGAACGTTATCGTGCACTTCTTAATAATGTTGAGACAAATCAGGTATTTGAAAAAGCTGGTGTTGTTATGTGGGAATGCCGCAACTGTGGACATCTTGTATTATCAACTGTAGCTCCAAAGGTATGTCCAGTATGTAAACATCCACAGAGCTATTTCGAAGTAAGAAAAGATAACTACTAAAATTAATTGCACATGAAGAAGAACGTGGGGGAATCGGCGTCGATTTCCCCGTTTTTTCGTGTGTATATAAAGCGAAGATTGGATTGTGAAGAAATCTGTGTTATCATTTTTCTATACTGTAAAGAAAGAAGTTGGTTATTATGGATAAAAAAATCGATAAGAACGAATTGTTTGAAACAAGACCGATTGCATCTGCTTTGGCAACAATGGCAATTCCAACAATTGTGAGTCAGTTGATTACTTTAATTTATAATGTTGCAGATACATGGTTTATCGGACAGACGAACAATCCTTACATGGTTGCTGCATCGTCGCTTGTGCTGACGGTTTTTTTAATGCTGAGTGCGATTGCAAATCTTTTTGGTGCGGGCGGTGGAAGCCTTGTTGTGCGTCTGCTTGGAAGTCGTAATGAAGAGGAAGCAAGAAAGACGGCATCTTTAAGTCTTGTGATGGCGGCGGGAATGACAATAGTCTTTTCTTTGGGATGTTTCATTTTTATGGATCCATTGTTAAGGCTGCTTGGTGCGAGTGAGAATACCATCGGATATGCCAGCCAGTATCTGACGGTCGTAGTAGTGATTGGTGGTCTTCCAACAGTGCTGGCAAATACAATGAGTTCCATGCTCCGAAATATCGGTTATTCCAAAGAGGCAGGTTTTGGGCTGGGGATGGGAGGCGTGCTTAATGTAATTCTCGATCCGATTTTTATGTTTGTAATTCTTTCAGACGGATATGAAGTTTTAGGTGCGGCGATTGCCACAATGCTTTCCAATGTTGTTTCGCTGGTTTATTTCATTATCATTTACCAGAAAGTCAGTGAAAATACAATCCTTGCACTTCCACGTAAGATTGAGAAGATTCAGAAAGAATCAATGAGTTCCCTGTTTTCTGTTGGTGTTCCGGCAGCGATAAGCCTTTTGCTATATGATCTGACCAATATTGTAATCAATAAGCTGTCTTCAGGGCACGGTGATATCGAACTTGCGGCAATAGGAATTGTGTTGAAGGTAGAGAGAATCCCATTGAATATCGGGATCGGGATTTGCCTCGGGATGATGCCACTTGTGGCATACAATTATGCGGCAAAAAATGAAAAGCGAATGAAAGAATTTTTTGTTGCAGCGAGAAATGCCGGAGTGGTAGTTGCGGTAGTCTCAGTAGTATTTTATCGAATCTGCGCGCCATATATCGTGGAGGCATTTATTTCAGATGTCCAGACAGTTGCCTTCGGAACAGAATTTTTGAAAGCAAGATGTTTCGCAACACCGTTTATGTTTCTAAGCTTTCATGTGGTGCATTTTATGCAGGCAGTCAATAAAGGAAAATGTTCGTTCTGGCTTGCGGCAATCCGTCAGCTTGGTTTGAATATTCCAATACTGTTTTTATTAGACAGTCTTTTTGGAATGACAGGAATTATCTGGACACAGACGATTGCAGATATTATCAATGTGGTGATTTCTTATGTGATTTATTATCATGTAGTGAAGGGGATTTCAAAAGAGATGTTGAAAAGTTAGTAAAAAGGAGAACTATGACTTTGTAGGTCGTGAGCCCTCCTTTTTCCTCCTATTTTTTAAAGATATCCTCGAAATAATTTGAGAGTCCTTTATGATTAGAATGATGCTTCTTTTTTGGCTTGGCAGGATATTTATAAGAGTCATCAAGATTAATAGTTCTGGTTCGATTAGCTTCCAGATAATCCATAGAACCTGTTTCATCAAGTTCATTTAATACAGAAAGTACATCTTTGTAGGCGTCCATGTTCAGATCTGCCTTATCAAGAATCGGATCTTCTTCATATGTAACTTCGAAGTTTCTATCAAATACAGATTCTTCGTATGTAACTTCGAAGTCATCATTAAAAAAATCATCTATATCCCCATTACGTTTATTTATACCCATTGTGCAGTCCTCCTTATTAGTTTTTATTTTATTATGTTTAAGAAAAAGACACAAGGGACAACAAGAAATGTTCACAAATTCAATAACTTTGTTTTAGTACGGGAAAATTATTACAGGAAAAGCTCATTTTCTTTTCTGTCACAAGCAAATTTTGTTAATTTTTCTTCCAGTATTGCAAGTGTTTTCTGATCCACAGTTCTTGCGCCGAACATACATGCAGAGACACATTTTCTGCAGGAAATACATAAACCATGGTCAACCTTTTCTGGACTGTACATTGGAATTGCTCCTACAGGGCAGGAAGCTGCACACATTCCGCAGTGGAAACAGAATTCTTTGGCTTCCGGGTGAAGCGGCATAACAAAGTAAGGCTTGTAAGGAATGTTTCCTGGTACTTCTACAGTATCCGGAAGTGTATCGGAGTCAAGGCGTTCTTTGATCTGGTCCATAAAGCCTTCCAGTACGATGCGGTCGTTGGCATCAGGTCTGCCGGCTGCGAACTGGCGCAGGATGGAGTGCTCGGCAATTGCAGCAATCGCTGCGATTACATGAAAACCTGCTGCTTCCATTTCATTCTTTAATTCAAGAAGAGTATCTTCGAATGCACGGTTTCCGTATACTATAACAGCAATGGCTTTTGCACCGTTTGCCTTGATTTGTCTAATACGTTCAACAGCAGTTCCAGGTACACGGCCGCCGTAGGATGGAACGCCGACGAGACAGATGTCATCTTTACTCAATTCATATTTTGAAAAATCATCGT
Organism: Schaedlerella sp.; assembly: GCA_036309085.1. Lineage (GTDB taxonomy): Bacteria > Bacillota > Clostridia > Lachnospirales > Lachnospiraceae > Schaedlerella. Next base: position 30,157 of record JAXJUL010000022.1, on the reverse strand, counting down.
ATCGTTTGCAAAGATCGATCTGTTTTGTATTTTCAAATTTTTTAGATAAAATGTTCATCACATTCAGTGTGCCGCCTGTTGGGCCGAAGTGGATAGAATAAATACTCATGATGTTTACCTCTTTTCTTTAGTTCATACCATAAATTGATATCCGAGTCCCCGGATATTTATAATATACTTTGATTTTGAAGGATTGTCTTCAATCTTATATTCTTTGTTAATATGTCAGTATACATAAAGTTTCGCTTTTTTTCAAGGAGAGAGGTAATATACAGAAAAAGAATAGAGATAAAAGAGCTTTATTATAAAAAAAATCAATGTATAATAATGAATACAGTGATTGACAAAAAAATATCAAGTGCTAAAATATAGGTGAACTGTAAAACGAAATCACTATATAGCAGGAGGTAGGCGATTATGGCAAGATTTACACTTCCAAGAGATATTTATCATGGAAAAGGATGTCTGGAAGAATTAAAGAATCTGAAAGGAAAGAAAGCAATCTTAGTAGTTGGCGGTGGCGCTATGAAACGTCAGGGCTTTCTTGATAAAGCAACAGCATACTTAAAAGAAGCGGGTATGGAAGTTGAATTATTCGAAGGTGTTGAACCAGATCCATCAGTTGAGACTGTTATGAAGGGTGCAGAAGCAATGTGCAAATTTGAACCAGACTGGATCGTATCTATGGGCGGAGGTTCACCAATTGATGCAGCAAAAGCTATGTGGGCTTTCTACGAATATCCAGAAGTAACATTCGAAGAATTATGTATTCCATTTAACTTTCCTGAGTTAAGACAGAAAGCAAAATTCTGTGCAATTCCATCTACATCTGGAACAGCTACAGAAGTAACAGCATTCTCTGTAATCACAGATTATGCAAAAGGAATTAAATATCCTTTAGCAGACTTCAACATTACACCAGATGTTGCAATCGTAGACTCAGAACTGGTTGAAGCGCTTCCAGCACACCAGGTAGCCTACACAGGAATGGATGCTCTTACACATGCAATTGAAGCATATGTATCTACAGCAAACTGTGTATATACAGATCCACTTGCACTCAAAGCAGTTGAAATGGTATTTGACTATCTTCCTGCTTCATATAAAGGCAATATGGAAGCAAGAGCAGAAATGCATGATGCACAGTGTCTTGCAGGTATGGCATTCTCCAATGCTCTTCTTGGAATCGTTCACTCAATGGCACATAAGACAGGTGCTGCATTCTCAACAGGTCACATTACTCATGGTCTTGCAAATGCAATGTATCTGCCATATGTTATTAAATATAATGCAAAAGATCCAGTTGCAGCAAAACGCTATGCTGATATCGCACGTTCAACAGGACTTCAGGGAGCTTCAGAAAAAGCCCTTATCAACAGCCTGTGTGCTAAGATTGATGAACTGAATGTAATTCTTGGAATTCCTTCAACATTGAAAGAATTCGGAATTGTTGAAGAAGAATTTAAAGAAAAAATCGCAGCAATTGCAGAAAACGCAGTTGGTGATGCCTGTACAGGTTCTAACCCAAGAGCTATTGATCCAGCAACAATGGAAAAACTCTTCACATGCATTTACTATGGAACGGAAGTAGATTTCTAAACTACATATAGAATGTAATATAAAGCCGGAAAACATTTGATGAAATTCAGATGTTTTCCGGCTTTTTCCCCCTCTATATAAATATAAGGAATATTTGATATGATATCTGGGGAAAAGATTGACGTATATCTCTGCAATATTTTATAATAATGAGAAAATAGTCGTATTCTGTCAACTGACAGGGAAAATAACGATTCAAAAATGAGAAAGTAAAAGAGAGGGGGATTACGATGCAGAAGAAAAGCAGGATAAAACGATTTTTATGCTTTTTGATAACACTTGTAATTTTACTGGGATTTATTCCGAACTCTGCTGTGGCGCAGGCGGCGGAAGTCACAAAAGAGGAGAAGACATATGATATTGCAGTAGTCTTTGATAACTCAGGTTCTATGTATAATGACAGTAAAGCATGGTGCAGAGCAAAATATGCAATGGAAATATTTGCATCGATGATGAACTATGAAAATGGAGACAAATTAGTAATATTTCCAATGTGGGAAGTTACGACGGATGGAAGTACTTCAGGGAAAAAGGGAAGTTTCGAAGCAATTGAGATTAACAGCAAAGAAGATATTGATAAAATCAGTAATCTTTACACAGTGAATCCTTCCAATACACCATTTGAACCGATTAAAGAGGCTTACGAGTATCTGAAAAAATCAAATGCGGAAGAAAAATGGCTGGTGATTCTGACAGACGGTACATTTAATGAGGATGTACGCGGTCAGGCGGCAGCGATTGATGTAAGAGGAAAGCTTCTTGAGATGGCATCAGAGGATATTAAGGTACAGTATCTGGGATTTGGCGGTGCAGCTCCTCTTGCTGAAGATGCATGGAATTTCTTCTATTCTATGCAGTCAAAAGATGCAGAACTTAAAGATGACCTGATCAGTGTCTGCAATACAATTTTTCAGCGTTCCGCACTGCCGGTGGATCGATTAAACGGCAGTGAACTTACTCTGGATCTTTCTATGAAGAACTTAATTGTTTTTGCACAGGGAAGTAATGCAAAGATTAATTCCCTGAAGAATGATTCAGGAGAAGAGATAAAGATTACTCTTGACAGTGGGCAGCGTAAATTTAGCGAAATCAAAGCACGTGGAAAAGAAAGTGCACCAGTTGATAACACTTTGGCAGGTCAGGTAGTAACATTCGGCTCCTGTCCGGCAGGAACTTATACACTGGATTATTCTGGGACAGACAAGATTCAGATTTTTTATGAGCCAGATGTAGATATTAGTATCACACTTACAAACAGCGATGGTGAAGTGGTGGATATTTCAAAAGATGAAGTGAATGCGGGCGAATACACATTAAATTACAGTATTGTGGATAATGTTACCGGAGAAGATGTGACTAATTCAGAATTGCTCGGTGACGATATGTCATTAACAGGAACTGTTGTTAACTCAGCAGGTGAAGAAACACCAGTAGAAAATGGTGGAACTGTTACTTTAGAACCAGATGAGGCAACTTATTTTAAAGTGGAAGGAACTTATCTTAAAAAATACAAGATTTCCACAGAAGATAATGCAGAAGGATATACGATTAAAGTTAATTATCCAGATAGTGATGAACTGAAAGTTAAAGCAAAAGTAACACAGCCGAAGAACTGGTACAAAATTAAAGACCATGATACATGGGAGCCGGTAAGAGTAGATGTAGAACTTAATGGAGAGCCATTGACAGATGAGCAGATGGGATTGATTCGGTGGAAGATTGAGCCTTCAGGAGATATCGAGTATCGATATGAGCTCCTGCCTGGAGAATCTGCGTGTAATATTTATATTGGACAGAATGAGAATGGAGAATATGTAGAACCTGAAACGGGAAGTCATACATTAAAGGTTGAAGCAATGCTGCTTGATGAATTTGAAAGAGAAAACAGTGGCAAAGATACTGCAAGATTTGATATTCAGACATACAGTGCAATCTGGAGGTGGTTGATCTATGTAGTAGAACTCGGTATTATCCTGGCACTTTTGATGTTCTATATGAGCAGAAAAGTTCTTCCAAAGGGAATCATACTTGACAGAATGGAGTTTACAGTACTTGGAAGACCTATGGATAATGGCGGAGAGATTTCTTATAGCAGAAAGGGAAGATCACTTTCTATTGATTCGATTCCGGTGCCACATAAGATGGCTGCAGAATGCCATGTCGTATTTTCTCTGGTACCTGTTGACAGAAGATGGACTCCATCCAGAAGTAGAAGAATCGGTATTGTAGCGGTAGATGCAATGGGAATGGGAGTGACAGGAATAAAAGTTGATGGCGTAATGTTCGAAAAGAAAATGCCTGATGCAATATGGGTTGTTCGTGGATCAGAAGAAGAAGCGATTAATGAAAAAGTAAAAAATGCAGATATTGTTGTTGAAACCAAATTTTCAACATTAAGATGCAGTTTAATGCACAGATAAAACAAGGAGGATTTAGTTATGGCATTAAAAGGTGAAAAATTAAACATCAATCACACACCAGCTACTTTATTTATTGGTGTTGGTGGAATTGGATCCGAGATTGTTGTAAAAGTTGCAAATCGTTGTAAAGACGGAGAGACAAAAAACATCCGATTTGTAGCAATGGATACAAACGCAAATGATCTGAGAGATGTAAAAAGTGCAAATGAAGGTGTTGTTCATATTCAGACATCTTCTACTCAGAGCGTAAAAGATTATCTTGATAAAGATGCTTCTGCACGTACAAAATGGTTCCCAAATAATACAACCCTTTACCCAAAAACTGTTTCAGAAGGTGCAGGTCAGGTAAGAGCTATATCAAGACTTGCTTTGAATGCAACAATTAAAACAGGTGAGATTCAGAAGCTTTATAAAGCAATTGATGATCTTTTCTTAAAGGATGGAGGAGATTTAAAACAGGCACTTAGAGTTGTAATCTGTTCTTCTATCGCAGGTGGAACTGGTTCTGGTATTGCTATGACAGTTGGTATGATCGTACGTGAATATCTGCATAAACACTATCGTGAAAAATCTGCGATCATCCGTGGATTCTTACTGCTTCCTGGTGTAATGGATACAGTAATCTCAAGTGCAAGTGAAAAAGAAAGTCTTCGAAGAAATGGTTATGCAACAATTAAAGAGATCAACAGCTTTATGATCAAAGCAAGTGGTTTCTGTGGAGTAAGAAGAGATCTTGAAAGATTTAAGGACTTACATATTGAAATTCCTACAACAACAGGAGGAACAGAAAAGCTTGAAAATCTTCCTTTTGATTTCTGTTTCTTATTAGACCGTGTAGACCAGCGTCAGGAGAGCATGCAGACACTGGAACAGTATAAAGAATTCGCTGCTCAGAGTTTGTATGAACAGAACATTGGACCAATGCAGAGAAAAGCATTTTCAATGGAAGATAATATTATTAAAGAATTTGCAAATGGCGAAAACCTCGGAAGAAACCGTTTTGGTGGAATTGGTGCAGCTGTTCTTAGATATCCATATGAAGATGTTGCAGATTACATTGCGTTCAGCCGTGCAATTGACAGAATCGGAAGCTCTGAGACTGCAGGCGAATGGTTAAAATATGATAATGAATATAAGGTTCGCAGAGCAGAGTTTAAGAAAAAACGTGCGATGACAACAGAAAAAGAACCTACAATTGCAGAAATTTATGTGGAAGGTGTAAATAATGACGAGACACGTTTTGGCGTTGATGTAAAGAGTTACCTTGCAAATGATATCAATGACGTTGCAACAGAAGTATCTGAAGATCTTATGAGATATCTGTTTGCATTTAAAGAAGAGATTAAGAGCAGTTTCGTAGAACAGCCTGAGATTGTATCTATTGATGCACAGGTAAGAGATCTTACTGTAAAGAAAGATTATGAAGGTAATGAAAATTATCGCGGTAAAGCTACAAGAAATCTGAATACAATCAGAACTTATGAAAGCCAGATCAAAAAGATGGCAGCAACAACAGCGAAAGGCCGTGCAAAATCTATTTTATACAACGCACCTTCATTGAGTCAGGATGTGAAACCATATCATCTGGAAAGTATTCTGAAAACATCAAAAGGTGGAATGCATCCAAATGCAGTCAGATATATGCTGTATGCTCTGAAATGTGAACTGGAAAAAGAATACGAAGAAGGTATCAGAACAAAACTTAACAGAAGTCTGGAAGATCTTCAGATGTATGCACCAGGACACAGAAGTGAAAAATTCGATGTAAAAGGAACAAAAGAAGAAGAATGTACAATTGAACAGATTTGTGCATTAGACAGAAATACAGGATCTGAAAGTGGATTGTTAAGCAAACTGGGAGGCAAAAAAGGTCTTTGGGAAGCATTGAATAAACATCTTCCAAACTATAGTTCTTCAGTAATTGCTTATCGTGACGCTGTTTTGAATGAAGCTGCATATAACGTTGCTATGGAATACGTAGATGGACTTAGCAAAGAACTTGAAAGATTCTATGCAAGCTTTGGAGAAAAAGTAGTTTCTCTGACAAGAAGTAAAGAAGACATTGTAGATAAACTGAAATTCCGCAAAGGTGACAGCATTTGCTATGTTTGTGCAACACAGAAACACCTTGACAGACTGGCTGAAATCTGTCCGGAAAGCAGCGATGGACTTTTACTTCCAGATGAACTCAATGCAGATATCTTTGATTCTGTAAAAATGAATGCAGAAAGCTCACGTCTGTCACAGTATGATCCATATGGAGATAATCAGAAAGAAGATATTTTTGACAATGTTTTGATTGACTATTTCCGTGAATCTGTACGTAAAGACTGTGCGGAAGTGATTGATCTTGATATTATAAGAGCACTTTTGACAGAGCAGAAATTCAATGAATTTTTCAAGGCAAATGCGTTCCTTGCAGATGATGAACCACAGGTAATTCCTGTAATCACAGATGATGCAAGAACAGATTATCTCAAGGATAATATTGGCCGTGGAAATAAACTTGCAGCACCTGGTATTGCATGTGCAAACTTCAATGAACCAAGAGAAATTAAAGTATGTGCTTTCAATAAAGCACTTGCTAATCTGCGTAATGTAGATGTAAAGAAATTATTGGAAGTTCTGGAACTGTCACCAGTTTCAACAGATACCGTTTCAAAATACGACCTTAGATTCTTTACAGCACTTTACAATATCACACCTGATAAACTTGCTCGATTCAGAGCACCTGAAGAATGTGCAGAAGACGATGCATACGATGAAAAGGGTGGTATTTATTATCAGGCATATCAGAAACATATTAACAAAATTGGTCCGGATTCTACGAAGTCAGCATGCATCTCCCTGCATATTGACAAACGTTGGGATTCCCTGACAGAGATGCCTGAAATTTCTATGTCCAACCATTCTAAAGAGATGATGAGAATCCATTCTGCTCTCATTTATGGTATTGTACATGGAATGATCAGAACATATCCATCTTCAAGATATGATTCAATGAAACGTATTTATCAGCTGGAAGATATGGAAGGAGAACTGACAAAATTCATCGTATCCAACAACACAGAATGTGATGAATTCTACGAAGTACTGGATGCTTTATACAGAGACAGAGCATCTGTTGCCAAGATTTATGACATGGCAGAGGCACGCCGTCAGTATGATATTGATTCCAACCACAGATATTCAGAAAGCGCATTTGTAAAGGACCTTGATAATTTCCGAATCGGAGACGGACACAGAGAACCTGTAAGTCTTTTTGAGATTCCATTAACATATTACAATTCACTTCCACGCTCTAAGATGGATGACAACGAATTATCCATCATGATCGATAGTGTTATTGATGTTCTGGAACAGGAAGTAAACAGATATGAACAGGAAATAGACAGAGATCCATTCCTGTCTAACCAGTTGGAAGAACAGTTTATGCTTTTTATCGAAAACTTTAAGAATGAGGAGTATAACAAAAATGATGCAATGAGAAAGAATACATCTATTCAGGACAACAGAGTTGTTAATATGGTATTCCGCAAAGTAAGTAATAAGATCAAAAAGCTGAACACATATAGATTTAGTGAAAAGATTGACAGACTTCGTATGCTTATGCGTGATTAATCCTTATGAGTACTACAATAATTTTTTAAGGAGGTGAAGTTGTGTTTACGGTCATTATTGCTGAAAAAGACATTGTGGATATGTATAAGCAGTTTCATATGTTCCTGGCTCCGCTAGAAAATAAAAATATTGTTTTTTGCGAATGGAACCGGGATGGAAACAGTCTGGAAGAGATGCTGCCGGACTTATACAAAACAATTGATCTTAAAAGCGAATGGAAAGCCATTATTGTGAGTCAGGATGGAATGAATAAAGCGAATCCGTTTAATTATACGGATTACAGTGAAAGTTACAGTTCCATGAAAACATTAAGTTGGGAAGAACGAAAGCAAAGACGTGATCAGCGTTATGAATGTTACAAAATGGCGATTACAAACCCACTGACAAAACTTACATCAGCTCTTTGTGGTGCTCCTGTCCTGAGAAATGTACTTACAGACAGAACTGTATATGAAAATATACTTTCAGGGAAAATGGAACTTTATGAATACATGCTTAAGCTGAAATTCCAGAAAGACAATGTTAAAAGTCTCGCAGCTTATATGAGAAATTTTCAAAAAGATGAATTGAAATCTTTTGTGAAGGAAAAGGATATAGACTATCTGATCACAATGGTTGAAAGAAAAAATGTTCAGGAAGTTCTGGAGATGATAGGAAGGGATCGGATCATCGATTTCCTTCAGATCATCTGTGGTGCTGACCCGTATTTTTACGATCCGGAATATATCGAATGCATGATAGACAATACCATGAAAAAAGATATGTTTGACAGCATCCAGATGGGATTTCATATAAAAAATTATTCTCCTGAAGAAGTAATCTGTCTGTCACTTCGCAACTTTGATGTTGAAGGTTTTGAACAGAACGTGAAGTGGAAAGACAAAGATGAGAATGATTACTCAAGATTTGCCGAATTTAATTTATATCCGGAAGGGTTGAAATATTTATTGTTTGATATTGTTTCAGAAGAACATAAACGATATGCAGCAGATCAGGTAAGATTGTTGAGTTTCCTGCTTGTGCTGGCAGGAAACTCTATTCCATATAATGTGTGTGGAAGAAAAAAAGTATATCGTGCAAATGTAGAATTTGAATCTGATGCAATCGGTCAGTTCTGTCTGAAATATACGAACAAATTAAAGGCAACGATTACTTCTATCCGGGAACAGGAAAGTATTGTAAGGAAAGAAAGACAACTGACGATTGACAATCAGACTTCACAGGAGTTATTTGAATCCGATGTTCATATTCCTGTACAGATTGATATGCAGTTGAATAAAGATGAATTGTTTGCTGAGTATTCAAAGATTGGGTTGTCAAAGGATTGTCCACAGGATGAGTATTCTTACTGGGCAGAGCAGTATCATAAAATAAGAAAGTTGTTTATCCGATACTTGAGAGAACCACGCAGGGCTGTGAAAACAGCAGTAAAAGAAGAATTTTATACCAAGAGCAGTATCAACGATGAGCGTGCACTGCTCATGAATGAATATCAAAAAGAAGATGTTGTATACCGTCTTGTAGAAGAAGAGCAGAATATGGTCGAGACAGTTACGACACATCTGTTTAATACAAATGAATATAATAAAAAGATGGAAGAGGCTGATAAAGAACTTAGAAAAGCTCTTAAACAGCGTATGACAAGGGAAAAGACGATTCTTGTTGCTTTAGTAGCGACAGCAGCTTATCTGCTGGGATTTTTACCGCTGATTTTTGGAAATCTTAATACAATCAAGACATCATCCTTTGCCTTGATGATAACCGGGATTTCTATAGTAATCTTTTTGCTGGTCGGTTTTATCTTCTTGTTAGTATTAAGACACAGACTGATCAACCGGTTTAAACATTTTAATTTTGTAATGAACGGAATCTGTACTGAGATTGAAAATAGTTTGAGATCGTTTTCAAAATATTTAAGTCATGCATGTAATGTCATGAGACAGTTTTCAATTTTGAATTATACAGAGACTGCGATAAACAAAAAAGAACATATTTTGAAGAAACATCAGATAGATATCCAGAGAAGACTGGAGGAAATCCATACGGCATTTTCTGGATATATCACACCGGGAATGATAGATCGAGAGATACCGGAACCATTTGAATATGATTTTTGTACTATGAAAAATTATAATTATGATATGCCGTGTTCTGAACACAAGCGCAGCATAGAATTTATGCAGCCGGGACATCAGATTCCTATAACGGTTGATTATCTGAGATCAATTACATTAACAAGGGAGGAATTTTATGATTGATTTAGTAATAAATGCATTAAAAATGCTTATGGCACTCCTCCCGGTCCTTTTGCTTTGTCTGATGGGAAAACGTATCAATCTGCCAAAGCAGGACAGAAACAAGCAGTATTTGATGCCTGTAGTTGCTGTAATCTATGTGATCATCATGATGATTCTTTCGGAGCCACTGAATGTATGGCTTATATCATTTATACAGTGGATTCCAAAAGCACTTGCAGCACTGGGGACATTTTTCACAGGAAAACTGCCTGAGTTTATCAGCCGGGGACTTTTAAATCTCTCTGCTTCAATGAGCAGTTTTCTTGATGGATTAAACCTCAATTTCTGGATTTTCTTCCTTGCAAATATTGTCATCATGCTTTTGTATTTTTTGGTAAAGAAAGTCAGTCTCAGAATCATGATAAGAGATGCAGAAGATTCCAGTTTATACAAAGAACTTACAGAGATTTTTTATGAATATTTTTCAGAAAAAGGAAGATGGTGCATCAAAGAATCTTTTGTACAGGCGAGAAAACTGCTGGAAGTGTTCTTTTATACAGCACTCACAATCTCATTTGTACTGATGGCATTCAGCATCAGATTTTACAGAGACGGATTGATGCGTACAATCTTCTACCCTGTATTTGGCATTATTGTCGTAGGAGAATTGTTCTTTTATCTTGATGGGGCAACAAAACGGGAGTATATAAAAAATATCCTCGGAGAAGATGAAGATGCCTATAAGATTGTGAATTATTCATTGCTTAGAAAGTTTCTGCGTTCTCTTTTTGCAGACAAACTCTTAGTAGAGAATACAAGTGTGAACAGTGCTCTTTCTTATGGGGTGACAAACGATGAGATTATTCGGGAAATGGAAAAGGATGAGGATCCGAAGATTACAAGTTTTGCAGCCTATGTGAAAGCATTGAATGCAGCAGGATTTCAGTTGGATCACAACTATCTGTCCTCAACAAGAGATCTTCTGAATGGCAAAAGCATTTTGTTCAACAATCCATTTTATAATGATCTGATTCCGTATGCATTTTACCCAATGAACCGCAGACTTTTAAGTCATAAAAAGGTACTTGTGATTCTTGGAAGACACGCAATTGAAGAAGATATCAGGACATGGATTGAAAAAGGAATAGAAGCTGTAACGAACATTCCATTTATCTGGAAAATCGGAGTTTTAAGTGAAGAGGAACAAGAACTTGATATAGGAATCCTCACAAGATCTGATGTGCTGAATATTCAACTTCATAATGTGAACCAGGATTTTCTTTCGGAAGTAGGTTATGTTGTGATTGTTGAACCATCAAAGTTGATCGCTACAGCACAGATTGGTTTGAATATGGTTGTGAAACAGTGCAGAAAAGATGACAATGATGATATTGTTTATTGTATGTGTGACAAGAACTGTGATGGACTTGTGGATGCAATGTCCCATATTCTGATGACAAGCATTACAGAAGTTTCTGCAACGAAAAAACACCTGGGAACATCCTCATATATGTGTTGGGAATCCGATGGAGAATACCTTCACCACAGACTTATTCCTAATATTTCAAGATATCTTGGTTTGGGAACAGAGTTATCATTTGCAGCACTTAAGAATCAGGTATCGAAGGCAAAGTGGTACGGCGGCGAAAGTTTTCCGGTCGCAGATATCAAGTGGATCGATAAACAGTACTACTATGATCTGATGAAATACGCAGGCCTTCCGACGAGTCAGGATGCGATGGATCAGCATTTTGAAACTTCAGCTAATTTCTGGAGTGCGGAGGTAGAAGAAAATAATTATTTCACTGTAGAGGATGAATCCTGCAATATGTTCGAGATTGTACGTAATTTTGCTACAAGAAGTACAGGTCAGGGATTTATAAATGTCATTTCAACAGAATATTTGCTGAAAGACTATATGGCAGATAACGCATCTATTTTTGAAACAGATGCGAAAGCAATTCCGTATATTGTAGCTGATTATGCCCGTACAGAACGTAATACGATTTTGAGAATCATATTGATGATGAGTACATTTTCAATCTGTGAAGAAGAATTGAAAAAAGAACTGTCATTGATGGGAATCAAAGTATATAGTCTGAAAGAACAGCTTTGGTATGAACTGTATAAATGTTATGCAGTAATTTCTCAGATTAATGAACTGCCGGAAGAATATGAAAAGGCTGTAACTTATGTAAGTACAAAAGAGCTGGTGCTTAATGGAAAAAGAATTGATATTTCATTATTTTGTACAAAAGAAATCTACAACATCAGAACTGGAAATTTTGAAATCGCCTATTCTATTGAGAATAAAGAATTTCTTTCTTCCTGCATTTCAGAACTGAAGTCCGCAGGTTATGTTGCAGAAGATGAAAAAGGACAAAAATATTACCTCGGTGCAGAATTGAGCGGACATATTTATCAGAGATATCTTCCAGGTCAGTTCTTTACCTTTGGCGGAAAGTACTATGAGATGCAGTATCTTACAGCAGATAATCAGATTCTTGTACGTCGTGCTGCGGATCATATCAATGGACGTCCGACTTACAGACAATTAAGAGAATATACGATCTGTGGTGAGAGAGAATCTGACAAGATTGGTTCACATCAGGATATTTCCGGTATGAAGATCACAAAGGCTTATGCGGATATCAAAGTTGAAACTTCCGGATACTATAAGATGGAAAAGTATAACGATTTTGAGACAGCAAAGAAAGTAAGTTTTGAAGGAGAAAAGAACGGAATTCCAAAGAGAAATTATTGTAATAAAGAAATTCTCAAGATCCAGTTTACAGAAAAAAGTTCTGAGTTTACAGATAATGTGCGCTATACGATCACAACACTGATGAATGAAGTATTTAAAACAATATTTGCTGAAAATCAGCCGTATATCTGTGCATTAACAGATACTTCATTTATGAAGGAGGATTCTGTAAAAACACCTTTGACTTATGGTTTTAAGGCAGAAAACTGTAATCTCGAAAAGAATACAATCTACATCCTGGAAGACAGTCAGTTAGACCTTGGTCTTATCATCGCTGTAGAGCGAAATCTGGAACGAATCCTTCAGATTATTCAGGACTATCTTGAATGGCATAAACAGAAACTTGCAGACAGTCTCAATCCTCCTCCGGAACCAGTTCAGCCAATTGAATTTGAAGAACCGGAAGAGAAAGAAGAGAAAGAAGAAGAACCAAAAGAATTTGGAGCAAAAGTTAAAAAAGCAATTAAAAACATTTTGGAAAAAATCAAAAAATGGTTTGGCAGGTTCAAAAAGAAAAAAGGAACGGAAGAACAGGATAAGCCGAAGGATGTTGATCCGGAAGAAAAGGGAATCAAAGAAGAGGATGATTTCGAAGATAATAAAATAAAAAGAAAGTTGATAGATGGTCCAAAAGAAAGACAGCCGGGAAATATTATGTACTATGCTTATGAAAAACTGGACGAAGTTGAAAAGCAGGTATATGAAAAAGTGTTAAATGCTGTAAAAAATTTCGAAACAGTAGTCACAGGTATTCCCAAAGGAATGAATAAGGATCAGATTATAAAGATTGTTCATTACATAGACAGAGACCATCCGGAGCTCTTCTGGTTTCAGTACGGCGCAATGATATATCATGATCTTTCAGGGGTAATAGTTACAAAGGTTGAGTTGAAATACCGAATGTCGAGAGAAGAGACGCAGAAAAGACAGGAGCAAATCAATGCGGCTGAAGAAGAATTTACAAAGACAATAACAGAAGATCTGAGTGACTGTGAAACGGCGCTTCGCATCTACGAAAATATTATCCGTTTAACTGACTATGACAGTATTGGACTAGAAGTTCAGGAAAAGGATAAAAATTCAGCAGAAAAGCCGGATGATCTTCGTTCAATTTATGGCGTCATTGTAAATAAAAAAGCCGTATGTGCAGGGTATGCCAAGGCAACTCAGTACTATATGCAGAAATATGGTATAGAATGTACCTATGTTCTAAGTGAAGAACATGCATGGAATCTGGTAAAACTGGAGGGTGACTATTATCATCTGGATACTACATGGGGGGATCACTCCAATACAAAAGAATCTTTGAATATATCAGATGAAATTGATTATGACTGTTTCTGCATTACTACAGAAGAAGTTGAAAAACTGAAACAGCATAAAGCAAAAGAGGAACTTCCATTGCCGGTCTGTACGGCGGTAAAATGCAATTATCATTATCGTATGGGAATGTATTTTGAAGCTTATGATCTTGAAAAGCTGAAACAGGCTGTCTGTGAGATGCTGAGCAGGGGAAATCAATCTGTTTCAGTAAAGTGTGCAGATAACATGGTATTCAAAGATTTTCAAAAGAATCTTATAACTGAACAGAAATTCAGCGAGATCATTCAGTATGTAAGTCTTAACAGCAGCATAAAGTTAGATTCCGCTTATTCATATTCAGAAAAAGAAGAGCGAAATGTTATAACATTTTATGTAAATAAAATTTAGTATGCAGCGGTAAAAAAGAGAAAAGCAAAGAGTAAGGGAGGCTGGAAAGTTAAATATGGATAAACAAAATGAAAATACAAACTTTCCACAAAAAGGTGTCCCGCAGTCTGATGAATTTCAGGCATTTGAGCGCAAACCATATCATAAGAGGCACTATATGCTCTATGGAAATGAAGAACAGACAGTGCCGTTTGATATGGACAGCTCAAAGGACTTTCTGCAGGGGGTCGGGATTGAACATAATTCATTCAGACAGGCAAGAGATGGCAGAAAGATAGCGGAGCACATAGAAGCTACATTTAAACCTGCAAAGGCAGGTTCAAGATATTGTGATTTCTGCGGAACAGAAGTCTTTGGTGTAGAATACGAAACTCTTGCAGACGGAAGAGACCGCTGCATGATCTGTGGAAGAACTGCAATAAAGACTGAAGAAGAATTCAGAAAAATATTCCAGGATGTAAAAAGAAACATGGAATCATTTTTCGGTATTAAATTTAACGCAGATGTCCGTATTGAGATGGTTAATTCTCAGACTTTACATAAGCGGCTGGGTCAGGCGTTTATTCCGACTCCGGCTGCGGACGGAAGAGTTCTTGGTGTTGCGATCTCAGATAAAAACGGATATACACTGCTGATTGAAAATGGTGCACCAAGAATGTCAGCTATGCTGACAATAGCACATGAGCTGACACATATCTGGCAATATTTGAACTGGGATGACAGACAGATACGAAAACGGTATGGAAATGCTCTCAGACTTCAGATTTATGAAGGGATGGCAAAATGGGTTGAGATTCAGTATGCGTATCTGATCAATGAGCCGGCTGTCGCGAAGCGCGAGGAAATCATTACTTCATACAGACAGGATGAGTATGGATTTGGGTTCTTAAGATATCGTGCTAATTATCCATTTTCAACAGGTACAGTGATCACACGTCCTACACCATTTATGAATCTGGAAGATCCACTGTCAGCACAGTATTGTGGTGCGATGAAAATACCGGGACAGGGAGAAGGCGGAGGTTCTTCCGGAGGAATTTCAGGTGACGGATATGGATCAAATAAAGAGAAAAAAGATAAGAAACACCGTAGAAGTATTTTATGGCTGATAATTCCTTTGATTTTCCTCGCATTACTTCTGGCAGGGGTTTTTCTTCCAAAAAATGAATCATCAGAGACAAATACAACTCAGGTTGAAACGGAAGAAGAAACAGAAAAAGAAAAAGAAGACAAGACGAAGAAGCCGGAAAACGAGAAGGAAGAAGAACAGGAAAAAGAACAGGAAGAAAAAGCAGAGGAAAAAAATATTCCGTATTATGCATATGAAAAACTGACGGAAGACGAGAAGAAAGTCTATGATGCAGTCTGCGAGGCATTTACGAATTTTGAATCTGAGATTCCATCAATGCCTGCAGAAATGACAACGGAAGAATATTTCAGAATTGAAGAATGTATTAACATGGATCACCCGGAATTCTTCTGGTACCGCGGCGGAAGTGTTGCATATAGCGATCAGACAACAGGAATCGTTAAAAATATCGAGATTACATATTGTATGACAAAGGAAGAAGCTGAGAGAAGGCAGAAAGAAATTGACGCAGTGGTAACTCCTTTTCTTGAAACACTCGATGAAAATATAAGTGATTATGAGCTCACAAAGGCGGCTTATGAATTTATCATCGAATCGATAGACTACGATACTGTGACAATGGATGCACAGAAAAAAAACGGGGCGTTGTCAGATAAAAAATATACAGATGATATTCGTTCAATCTATGGAGTATTTGTAAATAAAAAAGCAGTCTGTGCAGGGTATGCAAAAGCATTGCAGTACATATTCCATCATTTTGAAAGAGAATGTTCGTATGTATGGAATGAAGATCATGCATGGAATTTGCTCAAGATGGAGAATGATTATTACCATGTAGATGCGACATGGGGGGACGGTTCCAACACACATCCGGATTTTGATACTACAGATGCAGTAAATTATGGTTTTCTTGGACTGACGACAGCAGAACTTCAAAGACTGGAAGATCATACAATTATGATTGATCTGGAGATTCCGGAATGTACAAAAACAGAGTTTAATTATCATGTGAATGAAGGTTTGTATATCGATGCGTATAATTATGACAAAATAAAATCCATTATAGCAGACGAGGTGGCAGCAGGTAATTATAGCGTTTCAATCAAATGTGCGAATAAACAGGTGTTTGATGAATGTCTTAATACACTTGTTATGAACTATCAATTGCCTCAGATGATTTCAGAAATTAATTCCTCATCCGGGAAAAATATTGATTCAAATTATACATATTACAAGGATGAACGACTCTATACATTGGGATTTGAACTGAAAAATTTATAAGTAAAAGAAGAGGGGAGTGCAGGTGAATAAAAAGTTCACCCAGATGCACTCCCCCTTTGTATCAAAGCATAAAAGAGTGTATAATGTTAAAGAACAAAAAGAGGGAGGGATAGAAGAATGTGGCAGGGTTGTTTTTGGTTTTCTTTAATATTATTGTTGTCATCAATCGTATTATCGATTTTATTAACCAAGAAAGGATATAAAAGAAAACAGATATTTAATCCATTTAATATCTTTTTTGGTGGACTCACAGTATCATCAATCATATTGTTTATTCCTGTATATGCACAGATATTGAACAAAGGGCAGTTTTACGAAGAAAAAGTATTTTTACTTTCATTACATAATACCTTGCGCCTCTTTCTAGTAGATGGAGATTTTCAGATTATTATAGAAAATGTGGTTTATGCTCAGGAAGAAATCAGAGCAGCATACTCACTTCTGGCAGCAGTTTTATTTGTAGTTGCTCCTTTCCTAACATTTGGAGTGGTTCTTTCATTTTTTAAAAATGTTTCAGCATATAAGGAATTTCTTCTGGGATACGCATCTGATGCATTTATTTTTTCGGAACTGAATGAAAAATCTATTGAGTTTGCCAGAGATCTCAAGAAACGCAATAAAAAAAGAATGATCATCTTTACAGATGTGTATGTAAGAAATGAAGAGACTTCATATGAATTGTCAGAGCAGGCAAGGGAAATCGGAGCGATTACATTTAAGAAAGATATTACAGTTGTTAATTTTAGAATGCACAGCAGGAAAAGGCAGCTGAATTTCTTTATCATTGGAGAAGATGATGATGAAAATGTAAAACAGACACTTCTTTTAAGTTCCAGATATTGCGACAGAGAGAATATATCACTCTATGTATTTTCTACAAGCACAAACAGTGAACTTCTCCTTGGGAATGCACAGAGGGGCAAGATAAAAATACGCCGTATCAATATGGTACAGTCGCTGATCAGCCGGACACTTTATGATAATGGTATCGAGATTTTCAATAAGGCAGAGGAGACTGAAAAAGAAGAAAAACTGATTTCTGCAGTTGTGATCGGACTTGGACTGCATGGAACAGAAATGAGCAAGGCTCTCCCATGGTTCTGTCAGATGGACGGGTATCGCTTTGAGATGAATGTATATGATATTGCACCAAATGCAGAATCCAGATTTTCAGCGTTATGTCCGGAAATGATGGATGAAAAATATAACCATGACTTTGAGACAAAGGGTGAAGCACATTATAGTATTGATATTCATTCCGGAATGAATGTTGATACAAAAGAGTTCTGGGATTCTATCAATCGTTTGGAAAGCATTACCTATGCATTTATCGCGCTGGGAGATGATGAGATGAATATCAGAACAGCAGTAAATTTAAGAACACTCCTTGAAAAAAAAGGAATGGATGCAAGGATAGATGCTGTTGTATACAATGTGGATAAAAAGGAGGCCCTGAGTGGAATTACAAATTATTCCGGTCAGCCATATAAAATTAATTTTATTGGAGATATCCGTTCTTCCTATTCAGAAGATGTAATACTTGTTTCTGAAATCGAAGCAATCGCACTGGCAAGACATTTGAAGTGGGGACAGGAAGAAGAATTTTGGAAGTATGAATATAATTATCGTTCTTCTGTCGCATCAGCGATTCATAGAAAACTAAAAATAGAATGTGGAATTTCCGGGGCAGATAAACCTGTTGGAGAAAGAACAGAAGAAGAATTATGGGCTTTGAGAGAACTGGAGCATCGAAGATGGAATGCATATATCCGTTCAGAAGGATTTACTTATGCACCTGTAAGAAATAATCTGGCCAAGACACATCATTGTCTTGTAGCATTTGACAAGTTATCGCAAAAAGATCAGGAAAAGGACGATGATTAAAAATTAGGTGCTGCAGATTCAGAGAGATTTGCAGCACCTTGTTTTTATGAGGTGAAAATGTTAAAATTTTATAGAATATAAATGCATGAAAATGATACATAATGTGGGAGATAATATATGAGTTACAAAAAGAATGTTTTTATCAGCTATAAATCAGAAGAATTTGATAAAGCGAACTGGGTAAAGATGACATTGGAACATAACGGTATTTCCTGCTGGATGGCACCGGGCAGTATTCAGGGAGGAGCCAGCTATGCGATGGAAATTCCGAAAGCAATTCGAGCATGTAAAATTTTTGTTTTAATTCTCTCTGAAAAAGCACAGGACTCTAAGTGGGTGCCGCGTGAATTGGATCAGGCAATCAATGAAGGTAAGATGGTTATGCCATTTATGCTGGAGGATTGTCTTTTAAAAGACGATTTTAATTTTTATCTGACAAATGTACAGCGCTATGAAGCATATCGGAATAAGTCTGCAGCAATGGAAAGAATGATCAATGAGATAAAAGCTGCACTTGCTAAGCAGACTTCCGAAAAAGAAGAGATACTTGATGAAGTTGTAAAAGAAAATACAGAAGAAGTTCTGGCTGAAAAAAAGAAGAAAAAATCCGGGAAAAAGAAAATTTCCAAAATAAAATTGATCGGAGGTATCGCTGCAGCAATCGCAGTTGTGGTTATTGGAGGAATTGTTTTAAAGAAAACAAATCAGATGACGATTGCCGGCAATATTGTAGAAAAGGATCAGGGATATCTGATTTTATCGGATGTGGATTTGTCGCCAGAAGATATTGAAAATATAAAAAAGATTGATAACCTATATTCCGTTGAATTAAGAAACTGTACATTCCCGGAAGAACTGTTTGCGGTCATTAATCGTCCGGAAATGATAGAAATATGTCTTGATAATTGTAATCTGACAAATGAGCAGATTGCCCTGTTAGATTTCAAAAAGATGGAGGAACTGAATATTTTAGAGGTAGACAACAATCCGGAACTTTCCGATCTTTCCTGTGTTCAAGATGCAATGGATACGATATATAATCTTAGTCTTGACAATACTTCAGTAACGGATCTTCAGTTCATAAAAAATGCGGAATATCTGTATAATCTGAGTGCAGAGCATACACAGACAGAGGATATTTCCGTACTGGGAACGTGTGTAAATCTCGAAGAAATCTGTCTGGATGGCAATCAGATCTCATCACTGGAGCCCCTTGTTAATTGCAAGAATCTTCGAGAAATCAGTGTAAATGATAATGCTCTGAAAACGTTGAAGGGGCTTGAAAACTGTCTCTATCTGACAAATGTGTATGCTGGATACAATCAGCTTACATCGTTAGAAGGTCTTGAGAATGCAACTTTGTTAACGCGGGCATTTTTAAATAACAATCAGTTGAAAGATATTTCTGTTCTTCAAAAATCTGTACAGAATCTTACCGGTGTGTATGTGAACAATAATCAGCTTACAGACCTCTTGGCTTTGCGTGGATGTACGGTTTTAGAATTTTTATCCGCAGATAATAATCAGATTCGTACACTTGAAGATCTTGCTGACTGCACGACAATTGAATGGGTTTCAGTGGAGAATAATGCACTCAAATCTCTGGATGGACTTACAAATTGTAAGGAACTTCAGTATATAGATGCATCGGATAATCAGCTTGTGAATACAGAAGCACTGGCTGATTTGAGAGTAGATTCGGATAGCGGAGCCAAGGTGGATGTGAGTAATAATCAGCTTACAGAGTATGTAATGGGAAGTGGAAATTATTACTGGTATCTTGATCTGTCTGGAAATCCACTACAGAATTTTGATACCTTATATGAAAGTACCGGATACAGAATCGCCTTTGATTATGCAGAAACAATCCAGCTGGAAAATCTAAAAGAATGTTTTGATAACCTGTGGATCATGAAATGTCCGCCTGACCAGCAGGTAGCTGTGGAATCTGTTTTTGGAGGGCTTTCCGTTACATTCGATAATCTTTCCGAAATGGAATCTGCAAAAAGAGCGGGTATTCCAGATTCTCTGAAAGGAGATTTGGAGTATTATGACGTGGAAAAATAATAACAGAAAGGTTGTGTAAGAATGGATAAAAATAAAAAATTACTGGAGTGGGCACTTGAACTTCACAGTCTTGCACAGGCAGGGTTGTATTTTGGAAGTGATGCGCATGAGATGGAACGGCTTGAACGAATTCGAGAGATTTCAGCAGAGATGATCAGTCATCATACAGAAATTCCTCTGGAAACTGTGAAGAGTTTATTCTGTAAAGATGTGGAAGGCGAAATTCCAGAGCCGGAAATTAACAAAGAAATCTATGACGATGAAGAAAATTAAAATTATTTAAAGGAATAAAGATGGATAATAAAAATGTTATAAAAGAATGGGGAATCATGACGGCCGGTTCATTTCTTGTGGCAGCGGCAGTTGTATTTTTCATGGTTCCGGGGAATCTGGTATTTGGCAGTGTATCAGGTCTGAGTCTGATCTTGATTCAGGTGATACCAATTAAAATATCGGTTATGAATCTGATTTTGAATGTATTCTTCCTGATTCTTGGATTTTTATTTGTAGGAAGGGAGTTTGGGGGAAAGACAGTATACACAGCTGTAATGATACCGGTGCTTATGTTTGTGATGGAGATTATTTTTCCAAATCAGCCATCACTTACAGATAATAAGTGGCTGGATATGCTGGGATGTATTTATCTTGTCAGTGCAGGACAGACATTGCTTTTTCGTGTGAATGCATCTTCCGGAGGGCTGGATATCCCGGCAAAAATGCTGCATAAATTCCTTCATGTAGAGCTTGGAAAAGCAGTGGGAATCGTGGGAATTGTTACCGTATTAAGTTCCGTTTTCGTATATGATTCTTCCGTTGTCGTTGCAGGAATTATTGGGACTTATCTGAATGGGCGAGTGGTGGATGATTTTATCAGTGGATTTAACCGTAAGAAGAGAGTTTGTATTCTATCCGAAAAATCAGAAGAAATTCAAAGATTTATTCGTGAAGATATTAACCGCGGATATACGCTTTATCAGGCAATTGGCGGTTATGAGAAAAAAGAAAAGTTGGAAATTGTGACAATTCTTGCGCAGAATGAATATATTCGACTTCTTAATTATATTCGCAATACAGATCCCAACGCATTTGTAACGGTATGTTCGGTGAATGAAGTGGTTGGAATCTGGAACCTTCGTGGAAAAGCATATAGAATTTAAAAAACAGAGGAGGATCTCATGTAAGTCATGATGTGACAGGATCCCCTCTGTTTTTTGTATGTATACATACGTCTTATATAAAAAATCACTAAAAAACAGTTTCCTCCAGTACTTTTACAAACTTTAATAACCCTTCTCTATCCTCTTCATCAAATCTTCCGAGAATCGGACTGTCTATATCAAGTACCCCTGCAATCTTTCCATCTGCATTGTGAATTGGCAATACAATTTCCGAATTGGAAGCACTGTCACAGGCGATATGTCCCGGAAATGCATGTACATCAGGAACTAATATGATTTCATCTTTAGATACGGCGGTTCCGCAGACTCCCTTTCCGACAGCAATCTCGATACATGCCGGAAGTCCCTGAAAAGGTCCAAGTATGAGCAGATCTTTTTTATCTGCAAGTTTTTCTAACGGAAAATATTCCGGGAGCATGGATGGAATCAGATAAAAACCAACCCAGTTAATCTCAGGAAGTGCGCTGCCAAGAAGAGCAGAAGCGTTGGAGAGATTCGATATAAGGTGTGGAATATTTTCGGTAAGGGCATAAAGCTGAGCAATAAGTAAATTGTAAAGATCTGGTTTATTAACCGGATATGTGAATTTCGTTGACTGCATGTGAGTTCCTTTCTTTTTATAAAATGAGTTCTTTTATTAGTTTTGAGTTGTTTTCCCAATGATTAGATAGGGGTTGAAAATAATATAAAAACCATCCTGTACAGTATAAGTATCATATTGGGTACGATAATAACTGATTGCATCTCGAAGTTGTTCTTCTGGAATTTCCAGATATTCAGCAACTTCGTGAAATTCCCGATACCCTTTTTGGTATGCCTCAATCAATTGTTCTAAAGTAAAAAGTTTATGATAGGACCAGATGCGGGCATGGTGTTCCTGCTTTCTGTTGTCAATACTGTCAGGATCTAAGATATTTCCATATGAAGTATAATGATGTCCCAGTTCTTCTGACAGAATCGCTGCTTTTTCTGCAGTTGTTTTTAAAGTATCAGACAGTGCGATGTTGTGATCAATATACAATCCCTTCAAATCGCTGTTGAAATGAAAGTTTTCATCAACATATATATTTTCTGCGGCAGCTTCTTCTAACAGTTTTCATATTTATTCATTTAAATAAAGTTCACTCCTTTAATACTTTCTTTTCAAACGAATAAATTCAATATATCTGGCAACGTCATCCAGTTCTTCCTGTGTAAGATCTGAAGTATCAAGATGAGCTGCAATAGTAACAGGTGAAAAATCGTTACCGGTATTGTCAGAACGTCCCATTAAGTAGTCGGTGTCTACCTGAAAGAAATCTGCAATCTTTCCAAGAATGTGGAAATCCGGTTCCCGTTTTCCCTGCTCATACATGCTGACAGAACTTTTGGAAATGCCAAGTTTTGCAGCAAGTTCCGCCTGAGAAAGTGAATTCTTCGTTCGTAATATTTTTAAAATAGCGGCAAAATCAGCCATGGAATACCATCCTTTCTGTAATGATAATAATGTATATGTAAAGTATACACGATATGTGCGTGAAAGTAAAGTGAAAAAGAACACAAAGCGTGCCTGACAAAAGAACAAATGTTCGATATTATACAGGTACACGAAATGTGCACAAGACGTGGAGTATCATACAGATAAGGAGAATAAAATAATGAAAGAACGAATTTTACGAGAATTGCCAGAAAAACGAGAACGTTGTGTCAAGCACTATCAGATGACAGACAAGAGAATGGTGGCGGCGGTTTATCCGTCACCTGTCCATTATGAAGACAATGGAATGTGGAAGGAAATCGATAATCAGCTGGAAGAAGTGGAAAAAGAGGGGAAAAAATTCTTCCAGAACAGAGACTCAGCAGTAAAAGTGAGATTTGCAGAGGCAGCAGGAGAAAAAGAACTGGTAATGGTAGAAAAGAACGGAAGGAAGCTCTTTTACCGGAACAAGGAGAAGAAAAACAGTTCCGTCAGAAGACAAAACTGGAGAACTGGAGTAGTGAAGGTGTTTACGAAGAGATCCTTCCGGGCGTAGATATTCAGTATTTCCTGTATGGAGAGCGTATCAAAGAAAATATCACCCTTCATACAAAGGAAGCTGCGATGCAGTCACTGCAGTTTCTCTTTGAGCATCCGGACATGGAGATGCGAAAGGAAGCAGATGGAAGTGTCGGAGTATATCGTGAGGAAAAAGATTCTCCACATAAACAAGAGGAACAGATCTTCCGACTGGTGAAGCCGTACATGTATGACGGGGCAGGAGTCCACTGCACAGGGATTCATCTTGAACTGGAAGCGTTGGAAGGGCATCGCAGCAGAGTTACAATGGTGCCAGATCTGAAATGGCTTCAGGCAGAGGAACGCGTTTATCCGGTGATCATTGACCCGATGACAGAAACAAACAAAACAAATGCAAATATTGATGAGACTTATATTTTCAGCAATCCGAACTGTCCGGAAGATGCCTCTCTTGTTTATGCGTTCGGCTCTTTTCTGGTAGGGACGAGCGACGGGCATGGAAAGATCAGAGGACTTTTGAAATTTAGAAATCTTCCGGATATTGGAAAAGGTTTCATCATTTATGCAGCCCAAATGTACGTTTGGCAGTATGAATATAATACCTATGGAGTGGAAACCATTCCGATTCTGGCACAGGAGGTAAAAAAAACTGGGCATCGGATACAGTACGCTGGAGCAATCAGCCGTCTGTCGATGGGAAAATTCTGGATTACAAAACCGTAGCACAGGTGAAAAACGGAGATACCATTACGGTGACGCCAATCGGATTTGATGTGACAAGGCTGGTTCGTCAGTGGTATAATACAGGAAACAATTACGGGATCATGCTTACTTCCGCACATGAAAGCAGTACCGAACTGTATAAAAGGGGATGTGCCGTTTCTACGCATCCAATCACCCTTATCTTTCCACAGACCAGTATCCTTGTGGAATGTTCTATTACCGAAATGTCAGTGGCTTGGAAGCGTATCAGAGTTATCATGAACAGTCCGCAGGTCGTGCAGGCATGGGGTATACGAATGACCTTACAGGAAATGTTGTGTGGATTCTTCGTGCAGATCAGACACAGATCAAAGGTGAGCGTTTTATCAACGATGCAACAGATCCACTGATTGATGCCGGATGGGAAAGAATGACACTTACCTTTACCCTCTCAGAAACAGAAACAGTGGCGGTATTTGCCGGCATGCTGGGAATGACAGGAACATTCTATGTGACGGGCGTCCAGTTGGAAGAAGGAAAGGCTGCCAATAAACTGAACTTGATTGAAAATGCAGGATTTGAATCTCATACAAATGGTGTGCCGGATAATTGGAATTATTCCACAGATATTACAGGAACAAAAAGCGAAGTAACTTCTGATAAAGGAAGGTGTGCAAAGATCATAGGAAATCTTTCCAAAGAACTGTCCATTGCACAGAATGTGGGAGTAACTGGAAAAGAAGGGGATATTTACAATGTTAGCTGCTGGATCAACGGAACCAGAATTCCGGAAAAGAAATTTACAGTTTCTGTCGATGTGACGTATAAAGACGGAACGGTTGAGACACACAGTTTCGATGGGAATTCAAATATTGCCGGCTGGCAGTTCGTAAGCGGAAATTTCCGTATCGGACAAGAACTGGAAAGTACAGAAAAGATCTATACTTCCATCAAAGTCTATCTGGAGTGGTTCAATCAGGTTAATGCGGTGCTTTATAAAGGCGTCCAGCTTGTAAAAGATACAGGAGAAAGCTACCAGTATGACGATGATGGCAACTTGATCAGTTCAGCAAGTGCAGCGGAGAAATCCCACTTCGTATATGGAGGAAAAGGAAATATCACCAGATTAGGGAATATTACCGGAACAGAGTTTGAATATGGATACGATGAAAAAAATCATCTGACAAGAGCAACAAATTCCGAAGGTGTGCGTTATATGTTCGAGTATAATGCAAAAGGACAGCCAGTCGCGACGAAAGCAGAAGGCGGCAAACACCTTGGGGCAGTTACACCGGGAAGAATCTATTATATCCGAGAGAAATCTTCCGGTAATTATCTGACAGTAAAAGACGGTGCAAGTGCGAACGGAACACAGATCCAGCTGGATTATTTTGATGGGGCTTCCGATCAGAAATGGAAACTGCATCCGAAGGAAGATGGAAGCTATCAGATCAGTAACAAAGGAACCAAAGATAAAAAAGGTCTTTCTAATGCTGCACAGAGTACTTCGGCAGGACAGGCAGTTGTGAGTTCCACTCTGGCAGATGCTAACAAGTATCAAGACTGGTATTTTGAACCAGCTGATGAAGGAGCGATTTCTGACGCACCGGCAGATGGCAGGATTGTATATCTCCGCGCAAGAAGTTCCGCACAGTATCTTGATATCGCAGATAAAGGGATCGCTTCGGGAACACGCGCTATCCAGTCTTACTACAATGGTGAAAACAACCAGCAGTTCCGATTAAGTGCTGTGGATGCAGACTATTATCAGCTGGAACCGCTTCATGCACCGGGAAAAGTACTGGCAAAATGCGGCGCAAATGCCAGCGGACGAGATCGCCTGGCATTGGAGGAAAAAAAGACAGGTGCAGCAAATCAGCAGTTTCGTTTTGAAGAAGTGGAAGCTGGAAAAGGATATAAGATAAGCTGTAAAGATGGAAGCGGCTATGTAGAAGTGATGAATCACTCTTACGAAAGTTCCACAGATATCGTACTGACAAGTACTTCATCTGCAGAACGTAACAGATGGTGGATTCTGGAAGAATGCAGTGAACGTATTACTTCCTCTATGGAATACACCGCAGATGGCAGACAGGTGGCATCTGTTACCGATGCCAGAGGCAATACAGTACAGTATGCTTATGATTCTAACAACCGATTGCTTACCGGTGTGACGGATGCAAAGGGAAATACAATCTCCTACAGTTATGATACCAAAACAGACAATCTGACGGAAGTGAAAGGAACAGTTGGCGGAGAGGAAGTTAAAGTTCAATATGCATATGAAAATGACCGTCTTAAAACAATTACCCGTAATGGAATGTCCTACAATTTCGCATACGACACTTATGGCAATGGAAAATCCGTATCCATTGGTGAAAATGAACTGATTCGAACGGAGTACCGCAACAAGAACGGACTGACAGATCGTGTCAGCTATGCCACAGGAGATGCCATTCGCAATGTTTACAATGCCGAAGAGCGCCTGGAAAGCCAGTATCTGGTGAAACCTGACGGAAGCGAAGAAAAACTGTATACAAATACCTATGATAATTTCGGAAATGTGGTGAGACAGGAAGACCATAGAAACCATGTGATCACAGACTGCCACTTTGATATGATTGGAAGAACGGTGGGACTTAACACGACAGACGGCCTTCGCCTGAGAACCCAGTATGATGAGAAGGATTGTGTGCAGGCATTGACCCAGAAGGTGGGAACTTCCCTGCTGAAGACTGAATATGTTTACGGAGAAGTAGAAAAACAGCAGAAGCCGGGGCTCTTCTATGGATTGAAAGTCAATGATGCCGAAAGAGCAGTCTATACCTATGATTCTCTGACACGTTTAAAGAAGAGAATACTGCAGATGGAGAATGGAACCTATGAAACTGTGTTTGAGTATCTTCCTGGAGCAGAAGCAGGGACAGCAACCCTTCTTTTAGCCAGCCTTCAGAATGGAAACAGTGTACTGTCTTATACTTACGATGTTCTTGGCAACATCCAGACAATTTCGGAAAACGGAATTCTGAAAGTTACATGTCATTATAATGAATTAAATCAGCTCATCCGGGAAGACAATGTTTGGGAAAATAAGACCATCTGTTATAACTACGATCTTGGAGGAAATATCCTATCATGGAAAGAATACGCCTATACAACAGGAACCATCGCTGCTGCGGCAGTTCCGACAAAACAGAGCAGTTATACTTATGGGAATGCAGTCTGGACAGACCAGTTGACAGCTTATAACGGACAGACCATTGCCTACGATGCACTAGGCAATCCGATTTCCTATCGCGGCATGGCACTGAACTGGGAAAAAGGGCGTGAATTGAAACAGCTCGTTAAAGATGGAAGCACACTTTCCTTTGCTTACGATATCGGCGGTTATCGAGTTTCCAAAACCGTAGACGGAGTAAAGACAAAGTACTACTGGAATGGGGACAAGATTTATGCAATGGAGAAAGGCAGCGACCGAATCCACTTCGTCTACGATGAGAGCGGTGTACTCTTCTCCATGCTGGTAAACGGAGAAAGTTACTACTATCTCTTTAACGCACAGAATGACGTGATCGGACTCTTGGACAATACAGGAACTCAGGTTGTAAGCTATCTGTATAACAGCTGGGGAAGACCGCTGGGGATGACAGATACAAGTGCAAGTGGAGCGGGAAGCAAGAACCCATTCCGATATCGTGGATACTGCTGGGATGAGGAGACGGGATTGTATTATGTATGCGCGAGATATTATGATCCTGAGGTTGGGCGGTTTTTAAATGCAGATGGCGAGATCTCCGGTGTCGGTGGAGATATAACTGGATATAATTTGTATTCTTATTGCGGGAACAATCCTGTAAATCGAATTGACTCAGATGGACGTGCATGGAAAGATGTAAATAAGAGAAATTCAGGGTGGAATTTACTTCCAGAAAGTCAATCTATATATCATGATAATGGTATAGGAAAACCGGAATTGAAGTATATAACAGATGATGGAAGGGAAGCTGTATTTGATGGAGATACATTAGCTCCAGTAACAGATCCACGTTATATAGCAACTTATAATTATTCGCCTTTATATCAAATGCCGTCAAGTGAGCTGGGATTTCAGATTATGTAAAATTGGCGAGCTCTGGAATAGGACATTTCTTTGCTGATATGGTACCATACTATCTTACTGGAAGTAGTAACACGAGAGAGCAGTTTGAGTCTAAAATATTTATATTTGATTAGAGGTGACTAGCTATTAAAAGTCAAGAGTTTTTAATAAAAAAATTGCTTCCTAAAAAAGGGTAACCTTAATAAACCTTTCAACAGAAATGTTTGAAAGATTGGATTTAAATATTGCTAATTGCCACTACTCAATTAGCGGAGTTTTGAAGGATCGAAATCCATATCGTTTTTTTCGAGAGTAAAAATTACTCGTACTAATTTCTTGATTACATGCGAGCAAGCAACTCGATGAGTTTTACCTTCGTTTTTCTTTTTGGCATAGTATTCAGCGAATACCATGTTGTATTGAATCAAAGGAATACAAAGGTTCATAAGTGTAAATCTCAAATGTGAGGAACCACGTTTAACCATATGACCGCCATGCGCAGAAGTTCCTGATTGGTAATAACCAGGTTCTAATCCAGCAAAGGAAAGCATTTGGGATGGAGAATTGAATTTAGATAAATCTCCATATTCAGCATAGATTACAGCTGCGGATAAAGGTCCAATACCAGGAATGGAAAGCGTATGTGGATTAATAGCTTCGATAAGAGTAATAATCTGTTTTTCAAGAGAATCAACTTCTACACAGGCTTGTTTATAAAGATTCATTAAACTGTTTAATTGAGAAACAAAGATTTCATTGCTTTCACCCACGGTATTCGTAGCTAAATCTTTTAGTTTAAGAAATTTTTGCATAGAAAATTTCCCACGTGAAATCCTGCGAAGATTTTCATATGATGCAGAATTCATACGAGCCATTTTTTCCGCAGTACCATAGTTTTCTAATAAATAGAGAGCGGTTTTGCTAAAACGATTTTTGAAGAAAGGTTTGAATTCTGGGAAAGTGTGATCAAGAACATTTGTTATCTTGACTATATAGAAACTTCTTTGCTTAACGAGAGTATCTCTTAAACGAGTTAATGACTTAAGTGAATATGTATGATAAAATCCAACTGAGCAGGGTTTGTATTCTACTGTCATTAACCAACGAGCGATAGAAGTGCAGTCTATGGCATCGGTTTTGGTACGTCGTAAAGTTTGAGACTTGTTGAACTTCGCAAGAAGAATGGGATTGAATTCCATAAAGCTGTAGTGGGCTTTTTCAAGGAACAGTTTCAGGTTTAAGGCATAATGAGCAGTAGCTTCAAACCCTATTCTTATTTCTTGAGAGGAATCAAGGGACTTGAGAACTGAAAGAAGTTCTTGGAAACCATCATTATTATTTGAGATGGAATGGTCCTATGTCAAAAAAAAGTACAAGTTAAAAATGACTTTTTCCTTAGAACTTGCCATAAATTATCTCGCAAGTTTTTAAGCCATACAACACAGTTTTTGTTGATATTCACGCTCATATTGTTCTGGCGATAAATAGCCACAATGACTATGAATTCTG
>JAXJUL010000021.1:0-34987 GCA_036309085.1 Schaedlerella sp. | reverse complement strand
TGACATAGAGTCTCATATGCGTGAATTGTATGATATCGATATCTCAGACAGCACCATCAGCCCAATTACAGACAAAATCCTACCTATTGTTAGAAAATGGCAGGAACGTCCTTTAGAAGAAATATATGCAGTTGTATTCATGGACGCAATTCATTATCACGTAAGAAGCGAAGGAAGAATTGTAAAACGTGCTGTATATATAGCTCTTGGAATTGATATGAACGGCAGAAAAGACGTTCTTGGGATGTATGTAGGTGAAAACGAAAGTGCGAAGTTCTGGCTTTCTATCATGAACGGATTAAAAAATCGTGGCGTAAAAGATATCCTTATCGCTTGTGTAGACGGACTTACAGGTTTTCCACAGGCAATCGGAGCAGTTTACCCACAGACAGAGATCCAACAGTGCATTATCCACCAGATCAGGAATTCAACAAAGTTTGTATCTTACAAAGATATCAAACTTTTGATGGCAGATCTAAAGCGTGTATATGCTGCACCAACAGAAGATATCACCTTGAATGAATTGCAATTATTCAAGGATAAATGGGATTCAAAATATCCTAAAATTTATAAATCATGGCATGATAATTGGGCGACTCTGGCAACCTACTTCAAATACCCCGAAGCAGTCAGACGCCTCATCTACACAACAAATGCCATTGAAGGATTCTATCGTCAGCTTCGAAAAGTCACAAAATCGAAGACGGTCTTTCCTTCAGATGACAGTCTTTTGAAAATGTTATATCTAGCAACTATGGATATGACAAAGAAATGGACAGGTCATCGCCAGGACTGGGGTCAGATTCATTCCCAGCTGGAAATCTACTTTGAAGAACGTCTGGACGGACGAAATCTTTAGAAGACTGGCTTTAGCCAGTACTTCACTTTGGATTGGCTTGATTACCTTAAACACCATAGGAAATCAGCTGTCAATGAAGTGCAAAGCACTGACATCGTCCACGTCATTGACAGCTGGTTTTCTTATGGTGTAACTTTTCTGAGCCAATCTCAAGAGACCTAATTGACATATACCGATTTGTCGGTATAATACAGATAAAGGTGAAGACACCGAAGTATCTCCACCTTTAAATCACTTATTAACAAATATCTTATATTCAGTTCTTTAGTTTACACGAAACTTGAAACGGTCTCTTTTTCTCATTTTCTATTCAGTTTTCTAATCCCACTCGCAAATTACAGGTTTTTTTCCTGTTGTAGAACTGTTACTAAAATCTCCATCATTCCATGTTCCTTCTGTAAACATGTAAAAGAACATTGCATAATCCTCTTCTGAATTCTCTCCGTTCGGTTCTCCTTCATGCCAATTATCATATTTTAAAGTTTCTCCTGTAATCCAATTCCAGTTTCCTTCATTTTCATTATCTGTCAAACCAAAATATGCACTGTCATATCCACATTCCAGAAGATAATCAAATACAACATTATTCTCCTCTTCAGAAGTAATCACTGCAGGATATCCACCTAAAGATTCACAATATTTCACAGCGTCTTCCCAGGAGTGACTTGTCTCAAAGATTGCATAATAATGACCATTCCATTGCAATGCATCTTTTAGAATATTATCATCTGTTGTCTCTGTTGTTTCTTCACCAAAAACTATACCTTTTTCTTCTTCGATTTTTTCTATAATAGCTTCTTCTTCGGCTTGTGCAAGTTCCACTTCTTCTGCAGTATCTTCTTTATATTCTGCACCAGCCTCGTCAGCTTTTAAAAGAATCTCTTCGGCTTTATCATAATCTTCCTCATATACATAAATTTTTGCCAGTTCCAGATATGGTTTTCTCTGTTTGGATTCAATATCGATTGCATCCAGATAAGAAGCTTCTGCATTTTCATAATCAAGTTTTTCCAGATATCTTTCAGCTTTTGAAATACAGTTTTCATATTCTTTCACATTACGCTGATTTTTTCTAATCAAAAATATGGTAAAAAGAACTGTTAATAATAAAAGTACAATTGCCGCTATTACCAAGCCTTTTTTTCCATTCTTTTTTACAGTCTTTTCTTCTCTTGCATTTATATTATATTCTACTTTAGTTCCACATTTTCCGCAAAATTTTGTCCCTTCTTTCAACTGCCCCCCGCAGTTCGAACAATATCTCATCGATTCCTGTCCTTTCTTTGAATTTAACTCAATGTTTTCTTATACTAAAATACTGATTTAACCGCTCCCTAATATTTCAAGGTAAATGGCAGAGCTAATTTTCTCTTTTATTTTTACTCTGTATATTCTACTATATATCCGGTATACCCTTTATAAGAAGGTACAATACTTATAATATCATTCGGTATATCATTGATACACCATCTATTTTCGGATTGTCTATAAAAAATCTGAAGATATGGTTCCTCGATACTTCCATCTTTATAACTTGGTTCGCCTTCCATCCATTCGTTTTCACACCAATATGTTGAAGAATTGATTACCTCACCATAAAGATTATCATTTTCATCTACCCAATAGTACTCTTGACTTCCTATATCACGTCTTCCACCAATTTTAAACTGAATCTTATTGTATCCACGAGATTCTATTTCGGATAAAATATATTCATACTCTTCTTCACAGTTAATATGAACCAAAACACCACCTAAAGCATCTGCTTTTTCCTGTGCTTCAAGCCATGTACAATTATCAACATGGAATGTATAATCGTTAATTCCACCTTCTGTAATATCATAATAACCATCTTCTGTTATTTCAAACCCGCTGGCCTGAACATAAACATCCCCATCCTCTATATAGATATTGCCTTCTACGGATGCTTCATGTCCACTGCAGGCATTCCACTGTGATTCAACCATATCGCTAATCTGATCTACGAATATGTATACTGTTTCCACTGATTTTATTAACTCTTCTTCGCCATCCTCATTCTCTGTATATACATTAGACTCTTTTTTAAGCTCTATTCTACCTTCTCTATTTCCTGTATATACAAATGTTCCAGCTATAGTCTCTCCCGTTTTGGTTCCATCAATATCAATTCCTGCTTCATCTGTTTTATCCGATTTGTTTCGTTCATTCTCATCTATCTCTTCGCTTATTGTAGTATCTTCACTAAATATTCCAAATGTTGTCACCATAAGAAAACCTGCTGACACAAGCAATATCATAACTGTTGCAATCCCAATGATTAAAATGACTGATTTTTTTGTGCTGCTCTTTTTTTCTTCTTTAAATACAAGATCATTTCCACAATATTCGCAAAATGCAGAATCACTTTTATTAAATCCATGACAATATGGACACTCGATAGATTTCTGTTCTAACTGCATCTCTATTTTAGTTCCACAATACTCGCAGAATATCGAATCGTCTGCTATTCTTTTTCCACAGTTCTCACAATACATCTGTTCGCCTCCTGATTTTTTTCTATTAACTATATCCGTTTTACTTTTCTACTACAGATTCATCCACGCCGATTTGACTGTATTCTCCCAATTAATCCAGTTCGGATTATTTATATCTTTATCTCTTGTTATTTTACTACTATCAATCCAACGGAATATTTTGTCTTGATAAAAATAAAATCTTTCTTCAATCTGTCCATTGTAATAAAAAGCAAAAATCAATTGTCCATTTTCAGAAAAATACCACTGTTCGTAATTAATACCATTTGCATTTTGTGGAACAATATATTTTTTGTAAATTCCGTTTGGACTTGTATAACATGTTGAAGTCTGTAAAATCTGTGTATTATAACTTTCGACATTTGCCTGAATTTCATTATAAATTGTTCGAATTCTTACCACTTCATTTTCTACATTCAAACCACTGAAATCAACATACGGATCACCATATGGACCAGCTTCTGTTTCTTCAAATTCTTCGATTGTGATTTCCTCTTTATCGAGCTCTTCCAGCTTCTCCATCGTATCTTTTTCTGTTTCTTTTTCAGAATCCTTTTCTTCTTTTGCTTCATCTTGTTGTTCGTCAATCACAAATTCTTTCGATGATCGATTTCGTTTTCTTTCATTTTCATCTGCATCTTCGACCTTAAGAACCCCTCTCAAATAAACAAATATTCCAATCCCCGCTAAAAGAAGCAATACAATCAGGAAAACTATGATCCAAGTCATAACTTTGCTTCCTTTATCTTTTGAAACAACCTCATTTGTCAAACTATTCCCACAATATTCGCAAAATGCTGAATCATCTGCAATTCTTTTTCCACAGTTTTCACAATACATTATCAAGTTCTCCTTTCCATATAGCTCAAATCAATAGTAATAACAATACATCCTTTTGTCTCCTTTTTTGCACAAAAAGGTACGCTTTTTTCAAAAACGTACCTTTTCAAACACTTATTCAACTTCTACTGTTTTTAATCCAAGTTCATCCAACTGTTTCTGATCAACAACACCTGGAGCCTCAGTCATAAGACAAGAAGCGTCTTTTACTTTCGGGAATGCAATTACATCACGAATATTATCTGTCTGAGCCATAAGCATTACGAGACGATCAAGACCATAAGCAAGTCCTGCGTGAGGTGGTACACCATATTTGAATGCATCTAACAGGAAACCAAACTGGCTATAAGCCTGCTCTTTTGTAAATCCAAGTACTTCAAACATCTTTTCCTGAATATGATTCTGATAAATACGGATACTTCCACCACCAATCTCATTACCATTCAAAGTAATATCGTATGCTTTTGCACGAACTTTTCCTGGATCTGTATCAATAAGATCAAGGTCTTCTTCCATAGGCATTGTAAATGGGTGGTGCATTGCTGTATAGCGTCCCTGTTCTTCACTCCACTCAAGAAGTGGGAATTCTGTAATCCAGAGGAATTTATATTCGTTCTTATTAAGAATTTCCATCTGACGGGCAAGTTCAAGACGGAGTGCACCAAGTACATCCCACACCACTTTATTTTTATCAGCAGCAAAAAGAAGAAGGTCTCCATTTTCTCCGCCCATCGCAGCGATCAGATTTGCTTGCTGCTCCTCTGTCATAAATTTTGCAAAAGAAGATTTTACAGTTCCATCTGCCTGGATTGCAATGTAAGCAAGTCCTTTTGCACCGTAATCTTTTGCAAAACTTACAAGTTTATCAATTTTCTTTCTTGGCATAGCGCCCTGTCCCTTGGCATTGATACCACGTACAGTTCCACCATTTTCAATTGCACCCTTAAATACTACAAATTCGAAATCTTTTACAACTTCTGTTACATTCTGAAGTTCCATTCCAAAACGAATGTCCGGCTTATCTGATCCAAAACGATCCATTGCTTCCTGCCATGTCATTCTCTGGATTGGAAGTTCAATATCAATTCCTTTGATCTCTTTGAACATTTTTGCAAGGAGACGTTCATTTACATCTATAACGTCATCTACATCAACAAAAGAAAGTTCCATATCAATCTGTGTAAATTCAGGCTGTCTGTCAGCACGAAGGTCTTCATCACGGAAACACTTTGCAATCTGGAAATATCTGTCATATCCTGAGCACATCAGCAGCTGTTTGTAAAGCTGAGGTGACTGCGGAAGACCATAAAATGAACCTGGATGTACACGGCTTGGTACAAGGTAATCTCTTGCTCCTTCTGGTGTACTTTTTCCAAGGATTGGTGTTTCAATCTCTAAAAATCCTTCATCAGATAAGAATTGACGTGTCAGTGTTGCAGCCTTA
Organism: Schaedlerella sp.; assembly: GCA_036309085.1. GTDB lineage: Bacteria > Bacillota > Clostridia > Lachnospirales > Lachnospiraceae > Schaedlerella. The sequence continues at coordinate 29,328 of JAXJUL010000021.1, read as the reverse complement.
CTTCTCATCATCAAAATACGCTGAAGGTCAGGTCTTCTAAGGTCAAGATAGCGGTGTTTCAGACGCAGTTCTTCCTTTGTCTTACAGTTTTCTTCGATTGGGAAAGGAGGTGTCTCGGACTCAGAAAGAATACGAAGTTCTTCTGGTGCTATCTCAATCTCACCTGTTACAATATTTGTGTTTACTGCACCAGAACGTTTTTCAACTGTCCCTACGATTGCAACTACATATTCAGATCTTAAGGAAGCTGCCTTTTCAAGTAGTTCTGCAGATACTTTTCCTTCATCGAATACAACCTGGATGATACCTGAACGGTCACGTACGTCTACGAATACCAGTCCGCCTTTATTACGGTTCTTCTGAACCCAGCCCATGATTGTCACCTTTTCTCCGACATTTGCTGCAGAAAGCTCTGCACAGCGGCAGGAACGGTGTAATCCTTTCATTGATTCTGCCATAATTATTTCCTCTTTTCTAATTATTTATCGGTTAAATACTTCTTCAATCTCCAGATATCCCTGCTGATTCAGCTGTTCTTTCTGGAACTTTTTATTCTTCTTCATGTTTACGATCATAACCTGTTTGCCTTCCGCACGGTCACCTTTCGCTTTTTCAAGAACTTCCAGTATTTTTTCCTGTGGAAGTTTCTTCTCAAGAAGGTATGCTTTTTTTTCTTTTCCTGTTGGAACCTTGTATCCACGTTCCAGAAGCAACATTACAATACGCTCAAAACCAATAGAAAATCCAACTGCAGGTGTATCCTGTCCTGTAAATTTTCCGATCATCTGATCGTAACGTCCGCCTCCGCCGACGGAGCCGCCAAATTCATCCATAGAAATCTCGAAAATTGTTCCTGTATAATAAGACATACCTCTTACAAGTGTAGGATCAAAGCTCATCTTAAAGTCAGCTTCTTTTGCATATTCCACACTTGTGATGATCATCTCAAGTGAGTTTGCCGCATCTGCTGGCAGGAAGTCACCAAGTGCTTCTTTACACCAGCGAACACCTTCTACATCATTTGTAATCTTCTTAAACAAATCAAGGTATTTTTCTACATTTTCTTTTGGATATCCATTGCCTTCTAATTCAGCCTGAACACCTTCAAGACCAATCTTATCCATCTTATCAAGTGTGACAAACACGCTGTCATAATCTTTTTCTGCAAATCCGCTGTATGCAGCCATTGCCTTCAGGAAACGTCTGTCATTGATACGGATTGTAAAGTTATGGAAGTCAAGCTTTCCAAGCAGTGTTGTTGTTGCAAGAATCAGTTCAATCTCTGCAAGATTGGAAGCTTCTCCAAGAATGTCGATATCACACTGCATGAACTGGCGATAACGACCTCTCTGTGGACGGTCTGCTCTCCATACGTTTCCCATCTGAAGTGCTTTAAATGGAGATGGAAGTTCATTCGCATGATTGGAATAATATCTTGAAAGTGGAACTGTCAGATCATAGCGAAGTCCGCCGTCAACAAGGTCGATTTCCTCTTTTGCCTGATCAATTTTCAGCTTCTCTCCACGCTTCAGAATCTTGAAAATAAGCTTTTCATTATCTCCACCCTGTTTGCTGCAAAGATTTTCAATATGTTCAACACATGGTGTTTCAATGGATGAAAAGCCAAATGTTTTATAAGTATCTTTGATCATTGCAATGACATAATCACGGATTTCCATTTCTTCCGGCATCATGTCCTTCATTCCTGTAACAGGTTTCTTTTTTAATGCCATATTTTTTCTCCTTTTCGCGCAATCATTTCGTCGATGCGGTTAATATATTCTGTAATGTCTTTAACATTTTCAATACGAATCAAATTCGTTTCTTTTTTATTATCCAGACAAATCTTTTCCGGAAGCACAATCTTTGTTGTAGAACCAGCTCCTACGGCATAAATTGTCTGTTTTTCTTCCATAATAAGTATATTGTAAATTCCAGCTTTGTCAACCTTTGCATAGCCAACATTTTCAAAATTCCCCGCAATATTCTTCTGTCTGTACAGATAATAAGGAAGTAATTCAAGACGTTTCGCACAATCAGCACTATCTTTTACCATCTGTGAAATCTCTTCTCCCAGATTCACACCTCCATCTTCTCTGTTCATCCTTGCAGCACGTTTGATCGCAAGTGAATGAACCGTCAGACTGTCCGGTGCAAGTTCTTCAATCTGTCTTAGTGTATTTTTCATATCTTCTGCAGTTTCTTCTGGTAATCCTGCAATCAAATCCATGTTGATATTGTCAAATCCCAGTTCTCTCGCCATTTTGAAAATATCTTTCACATCCTGAACAGTATGCTTACGTCCGACAAGATCCAGCGTTTTCTGCTGCATTGTCTGTGGATTAACAGAAATTCTGGTAACTGGATGTTTTTTCATCACTTCTAATTTTTCTTTTGTAATACTGTCAGGTCTTCCGGCTTCCACTGTATATTCCTGCAGATACTCATACGAAAAATATTCATCAATAACAGTCAGCAGGATTTCAAGCTGATCTGCTTCCAGTGTTGTCGGAGTTCCTCCGCCGATATAAATCGTATTTAATTTCTTACCTTTTGTAAACTCTGAAATTGCCTTCAATTCCCTGCACACAGCCTCCAGATACGCATCTGTTTTATCCTTCCACTGTGCGATTGGTGACGAACTAAAAGAACAATAAGAGCAGATACTTGGACAGAACGGAATCCCTACATACAAACTGAACCCGTCCTTATAATCCAGACAACTCAATAATTTCTTCTCGCGCATCGCAATATCCACTGCAAGTTCTGCCTTTTCCCGTGATACTCCATACTGCTCTGAAAGAAATTTTTCACTTTCTTTTTCATTCATTCCCGATTCAATCTTCTGCATTGCCAGCTTTGTCGGTCTTACACCTGTCAACATTCCCCATGCAAGCTTTCTGCCTGTGCACTCTGACAAATAATCATAAATAATTTTTGTCACCCGCATCTTTCGTTCCTGTCTGTCCATTCCTTCCAATTCCTTAGTGCTGGCAACGGAAAAGCAAGAGCCTTCCGAAAACTCCAGTTTTACAAAAGGTTCTTGCTCATTGTCCACATTCTGCATCATTTCCTCATTCGGAAAAAATGCTTTACAAATATGATATAAATTATAAGTAAATAATGTATCGTTACATGTAATTTTAATCATTTTTTATTCCTGTTCTATACATTTATAATGTCATCTCACATTTAGTATAAAAATGTATTATACCATGTTTCGTGCTTTACAGATGTTTCCTCCATATGTCCTGGATAAAGTTTAACATCCTTTGGTAAAGTCATAATTTTTTCTTTTGCAGATTTGATTAGTTGTGCATGGTTACTTGTTGGAAAATCAGTTCTTCCAATTGATCTGTAAAATACAGTATCTCCACAGAACAATGCTTCTTCTTTCTCAATATAGTAACTACAACTTCCACATGTGTGTCCCGGTGTATGAAGAACTTTCACTTTAAATCCGGCAATTTCAAGAGTCTGTCCATCTTTTACTGACTCTGCACCATGAAATTCATATGCTGCACCAAATTTGGCTGAAAGATTTTTAGCACCATCTTTTAATACTTCCTGCTCATCTTCATGTGCATATACAGGAACAGAAAATTTTTCCAAATATCCATCCACACCCATAATATGATCATAATGACCATGTGTCAGAAAAATTGCTTTCAGTTCAAGCCCCTGTGCTTCTAGGTAAGATAAAACACTCTCTTCACAAACCGGTGGATCAACAATGAAACACTCTTTTGTTTCTTCATTGCTCACTACATAACAATTTGTCCAAAGTTCTCCAATTGTAAATCTTTTAACTACCATGATTATTATCCTCTTGTTCTTTCTATATCAATTACAGTACTAATCTTACGGATTTTACTGATTACTTTGTCTAATTCAGAACGTCCATGTACGATAAATCCAACTTCAATTGTTGCAATTCCTTTCTTGCTTGTTCTGACATTCATCGTTCTGACATCTATCTTTTCTTCTGTAAATACTTTCGTAAATTCCATCAGAAGTCCCTGTTTATCTTCAGCAAATACCTTCAGTTCTGCAAGATATTCACCGCTTTCTTCACTGATCGTTGTGCTTTCCCACTCAGCTGAGATCATACGGTTTCTCTCAACTTCTGAAAGATTCATCACATTTACACAATCTGTACGATGAATTGACATGCCACGTCCCCTTGTTACAAATCCAACAATCTCATCACCTGGCAGTGGATTACAGCATTTTGAAAAGCGCACTGCCATATCATCAATTCCTTTGACAATGATACCACTTTTTGATCTCGTAATATGAACACGTTTCGGCATCTGCTTTGTCTCAGCAATCTTTTCCAGGATTTCTTCATCAGTTACTTCTTTTTTATGTTCTTTATCATATTCTTCTACAAGTCGGTTTACAACCTGTCCCTCTTTCAAGCCGCCATGACCAATCGCAGCTAATACAGAATCCCAATCCTTAAAACCGTATTTTCTCTGTACAATCTGCTGGTATTTTGGACGAATTACTTCTGTCAGGTTGATTCCTTTTGACTTACTGTAAGCATAGACCATCTCACGGCCTCTGATTACATTATCCTCTTTAAATTCTTTCTTAAACCACTGATTAATCTTATTCTTCGCCTGCGTACTTTTAACAATATTGAGCCAGTCACGGCTTGGTCCCTTTGAATTTTGAGAGGTCAGAATCTCAATCTGATCTCCATTCTGAAGTTTATAATCAATAGTAACAAGCTTTCCATTTACTCTGGCACCTACCATCTTGTTGCCGACTGCACTGTGAATTGCATAGGCAAAGTCAATCGTTGTTGAGCCATTTGGAAGGCTTTTTACATCACCCTGAGGTGTAAAACAGTATACATCTTCGGAAAACAGGTCAAGATCACCTTTCAGCAGACTTAAAAACTCTTTGTTATCCGACATATCTCTCTGCCATTCCAGAATCTGTCTGAGCCAGCTTAACTTTTCTTCTCCGTCTACTTTTTGTCCGCTCTTTCCTTCTTTATATTTCCAATGAGCAGCAATACCATATTCTGCAGTCTTATGCATCTCTTCTGTACGAATCTGAATCTCAAACAACTGACCTGTCGGTCCTACAACGGTTGTATGCAGAGACTGATACATATTAGCCTTTGGCATTGCGATATAATCCTTGATACGTCCAGGAATCGGAGTATACATCTCGTGGATCACACCGAGAGCTGCATAACAGTCTTTAATAGAATCTACAATAATACGTACTGCAAACAGATCGTATACTTCATCCAGCGTCTTGTGCTGGTTTACCATTTTTTTATAAATACTGAAGAAATGCTTCACACGACCATAAACTTTCGCTTCAATCCCTGCATTCTCAATATGGCTTGAAACCTCATCTACAATCTGTTCAACAAATTCTTCTCTCTTTGTCTTACGGTCATTCAGACCTCTTACAAGTTCTTCATAAGCTTCTGGCTCCAAATATTTTAAAGAAAGGTCATCCAGTTCAATCTTAATCCTGGAAATACCAAGACGCTGAGCCAGTGGAGCATAGATATCCATTGTCTCTTTTGCTTTTTCTTTCTGCTTTGCCGGTTTCATGAATTCAAGTGTGCGCATATTATGCAAACGGTCTGCAAGTTTGATAATAATAACACGGATATCCTTTGCCATTGCAAGGAACATCTTACGAAGATTCTCTGCCTGAATCTCCAGCTTATCTGTTGAATAAGACAACTGTCCCAGTTTTGTCACACCATCTACAAGATGTGCCACCTCATCACTGAACATGTTCGAAATATCTATTAATGAAAATGTTGTGTCTTCTACAACATCGTGGAGCATCCCCGCTACAATTGTTTCCTTGTCCATCTCCAACTCTGCCAGAATAATTCCCACCCATAAAGGGTGAATAATATATGGTTCTCCAGATTTACGTACCTGGTCCTTATGCGCATTCTTAGCAAGCCGATATGCTCTTGCTACCATAGAGAGTTCAGAGACCGGATAATATCTCTTCATTCTTCCAATCAGTTTTTCATAAAGCACATCGGGATTCTGGTAATCTTCAGGAGCTTTTATTAAATGTCCATCCCTCATCATACTCAGATTTTCGTTCGAATGTTCGTACTGTACCTTTTCTGTCATAACCATATCCCTTCCTCATCTTGTGTCTCGCACACTGTTTCAGCTAAATTTATTGTCTAGTATATCACTTTTTTCTGTATTTTGAAACTGTTTTCAGTTTTACTTCCACTACTTTTTTCACATTTTTTTAGAATTTATTTATAATTTACCACAACAATCTGCAAAGTTCTTCGTCCCATGTACTCATTTACAGATGGATAATATGTAAATGCCATCATATTCTGTCTCTCCATTACTTCCATACAGGCTCTTACATCCCCAAAATAAATTGCATCCATGCGGGTTCCTCTGCAATCCTCTACCTGAAATTTTAATACGTTATGATTTTTCCCAATAATCCTTGGCTGAATCACTTTTAGATTTTTTTCTGCAAACAATGGTTTCGTATTTGCCTTTCCAAATGGCTCAAGAAGTTCCAGTTCACTGACCAGTTCTTCTGAAATATATGGAAGCGGAAGCTGCATATCAATTGAAATTTTTTCCTGCAGATCATCTTCTGTCAATTCTGAAAGTTCATTGATCTTCTCTCGGAATACTTCGATATTTTCTGTTTTCAGAGATAACCCTGCTGCAAGCTTATGTCCGCCAAATTTTGTAAATAATTCTGCGCACTTACACATTTCATCAAACATGTGATAATTTTCAATAGAACGCCCTGATCCCTTTGCCCCCTCTTCTGCACGGGTTAGAATGAACACCGGACGATAATATTTTTCACGAATACGCCCTGCAATAATACCTGCAATACTTTCATGACAGTCTGGAAGATAAACAACGAGTACCCTGTCATTTTTCATAGAACTGTTCTCAATCATCTCCACGGCCTGTAACACGCCTCTTTCCGTCATTTCTTTTCGGCTGTCATTCAATGCTTTCAAATCTTCCGCCAGCATGACGGCTTCCCTTCTGTTTTTTGCATTCAACAATTCCAAAGCTCTTTTTGCTGTATCCAGTCTTCCGCCTGCATTAATACATGGTCCAATCACAAATCCAATATGATACGCATTCAAAGTATCTACCGGAACTTTTGTACAATCAATCAATGCCTTCAGCCCCTGATTCTTCGTACATTTCAGCATCTCCAACCCCTGCTTTACAAAAACACGATTTTCTCCAGTCAGATCCATCACATCTCCGACAGTCGCGATTGCCACATTCTCCATCAAATAATCAATTTCTTCCACATCTCTGCCCATCTGTCTGTACAAGGATGCCATCACTTTGTAGGCAACACCTGCACCACAAAGTCCTTTGAACGGATATTGACAATCCATCTGATGAGGATCCACAACTGCATCTGCCGGAGGCAAAAAATAGCTTCTTTTCCCGTCTTCTTCCTTATATGGAACCTCATGATGATCTGTCACAATAATTGTCAGTCCATGTTCTCTTCCATATGCAATTTCATCTCTGGCTGCAATCCCGTTATCACACGTGATCAATGTATCAATTCCATCCTTCAATGCCCTGTCAATCAAATGTTTATTCAAGCCAAACCCATCCTTGATTCTGTCTGGAATATCTGTGTCAACATCCGCCCCAAGCCCTGATAATCCATTCTGTAAAATATAGGTTGCATTTACACCATCAATATCATAATCTCCGATCACACGGATTCTTGCCTTATCTCGAATCTTATTTTCCAATATCGAAATCGCTTTATCCATCCCCTTCATTAACATTCCATCGTATAAATCTGCAATTGTTCCATTCAAATAGAAATCTATCGCCTCATCTCCGATAATATCTCGATTACGGATCAATCTTGCAATAATCGGAGAGATTTTATATTTTTCAGCAATTTCCTGAAAGTTCGCTTTCTTCATTGCAACAAACCATTTTTCCATAGAATATCCTTTCTGCTAACATTTTCATTGTAGTTCATTATAAAAAGAAAAGAGAATGAATTCAACTGAAAACACTCTCTTTCCTTTTCATTCAAATCTTCTATTATTCAGCTTTTTCCCTGAGCATATATTTCTTTTTCATAATAGACCAGAGCGCACCCGTGATACATACAGAAGAATATCCTCCACATACGATTCCTACCATCAACGGAAGGGCAAATTCCTTAATTGAGCTCACCCCGAGTACAAACAGAACTGCTACCATTACAAATGTTGTCAGGGAAGTATAAATTGTTCTTGTCAAAGTTTTAGTAATACAATAATTCACTATATCATCAATACTTTCTGTCTTTCTTCTTTCTGGAAATTCTTCACGGATACGGTCAAAAATAATAATTGTTGCATTAATAGAATATCCAACTAATGTAAGCATACATGCAATAAATGTATTGCCAACTGCTACTCTCGCGATCGCATAAAATCCAAGTACAACAAAAACATCATGAAGGAGCGCAGTAACTGCACTCACTGCAAATCCAAGGTCACTGAATCTCAGCCTGATATAAATCAGCATACAGATTGTTGCAACTGCTACTGCAATAATTGCATCTTTACGCATCTCAGAACTCACTGTAGAACTGATATTTTCTGTTGTAATCGCAGATTCATCCACACCAAAATTCTCAGACATAACCTTATTAAATGCTTCTCTTTCTTCCAGTTCAAGAGTCTGTGTCTTAAAGATCACTTCATTCGTACCTTCTACTTTCTGAACCTGGACATTGTTGTCATTTGCAGCATCTTCGATCAATGGAACAATATTTTCATCAATCTCTTCTAATGTATAATTCTCATTAAATGTCACTGTAGAAGCCGTTCCGCCTTTAAATTCAAGGCTGTAATTAAACGCACCGTTTCCGTTCACAACATTTATTCCCATGAAAATAAATCCAGCTATGATCGCTGCGATTGAAATTCCAAAGAAGATTTTTTTCTTTCCAAGAAAATCAATAGATGTTCTCTCCTTCTTCGGTCTTCCATAAAACTTTGCACTTCGAAGCCCTACTGCGTAGAATGCATAAATGAGCATCTTTGAAATAACCAGTGCAGTAAACATAGACACTACAATACCGAGTGCCAGTGTCTGTGCAAATCCTTTAACTGTACCACTTCCAAGAATCCAAAGAACCGCTGCCGCAATCAAAGTTGTAATATTACCATCCAGAATCGCAGACATTGCTTTCTTAAATCCAGCATTCAAAGAACCTTTTACAGATTTTCCTTCTGATAATTCTTCGCGAACTCTTGCAAATATAATTACATTCGCATCAACTGCCATACCAATACCAAGAATAATGCCGGCAATACCCGGAAGTGTCAGCGTAATATCAAATGCATTCAGAAGCAACAAAATCAATCCTGTATATACGATAAGTGCAATACTTGCAGCAAATCCTGGAAGCAAATAAACTACACACATAAAAATCATTACGATTGCCAGTCCGATCGCACCTGCCTGAAGACTTGTCTTAATTGCATCTTCTCCAAGCTGAGCACCAACTACATTAGAACGCAGTTCTTCAAGTTCAAGATTCAGACCGCCAATTCGAATTGTAGAAGCAAGCTGTTCTGCCTCCTCATAATCAATGCTTCCTGAGATATATGCCTCTCCACTTGTAATCGCAGCATTTACAATTGGCACACTGATAAATGCGCCATCATAATAAATACCGATCGTTTCTCCTGTCTGATAAGCCTTTTCTGTTGCCTGTGCAAATCTCTGTGCCCCCTCATCACCAAATGTCAAAGATACAATATATTCTGTTGCATTTGTCAACGGATCTACTGTTGATCCCGCCTTTGCAATTTCCACATCAGAACCAGTCAAAACAACAGAACCTTCATCCATCAGTTCTTCGATAGATTTATTCAAAGTATAATCTACGGCATCATCACCAGTTAAGCCGGCACGGCTGTAGTTTTCATTCCCTTCTTCATCTGTCTCTGCAATAAAATAGAGTGACCCTGGCTGTCCAAGTTCTTCCAGAATCTGGTTCGCATCTGTTACACCAGGAATCTCGATACTGATTCTGTCATCACCTTCCTGATAAACAGTTGCTTCTGTGCTATACTGCTCCACTCGTTTCTGCAGCTTATAAATAGTATCCGCCATATCTTCTTCTGATGGTGTGCCACCTTTTACCTGATATGTAATGCTGACACCACCTTCAAGATCAAGACCAAGACGAATATTCTTTGCTGATCCGGCCTGTCCGTCCCCCCATCCAACAGTTGCTGTAATTGCCAGCAGCACTGTCAGAACAGCAACAAGAATCAGGCTGAAAAATCCTCTGCTTTTTTTCATCGTATTCATCCTTCTTTCTAAATATGTAAGGCAGCGACTGCAAGCCGCTGCCTGAAAGCTCTTTTATTCATTCGAGCCTAGCTATAGTCAATAAGTATAGCATAGTGTTTTCCATTTTTAAAGTTAATTTTGTTATGAAATCATTCCCCCCAGCATTCCGCCTCCTGCACAGAGAAGAAATGTTGTCATGACATTTATCCCATTTCCCTGGAGTTCGCGATACAAGACGAAAGAAACAATAAAAAGTACAATAAAATATGTAATTCCCGTTATCAATCCCCACAAAAATTTTCTGGCTTTTGCCATCTTTCCTGCAGCAAATCCACCTGCAAATGTAGAAATTACATATCCTAAAATAATACCAATCGTCACTTTACTTTCATTTAGATTCATCTTGTACAATAATAAAGCCAGAAGAAGCAGAAAAATCCCTGTCACAATATAAGCACAGAGAAGTGACTTAAGAATCCAGCCAGACCATAGTCCGATTTCCTGCCTCCCCTTATTTTCTTTATTCATAAAATGCCCCCTGTTCCATCATAATATTTCTTACTCTCTCCTTCAATATATGATGAACCCGACATTTTTATGACTCAACATTTCTATTGCCCCATCTGCCTTCCCAGAAAATCTGCCGCCATCATAGCAACCTTCTGTTCCGTTTCATGAAATTTATTCATATCTTTCTCAAGCAGAATGATTCCACCTATCACATCACCTTCACAAATAATCGGACATACCGACTCATCCTTATACCCTTCTGCCCCCTCTGTTACTTGTACAATCTTCCCTTTTTCGTTTTTTGCCAGATATAACTTTCTCATCCGAAGCAATTTTTCAATCTCAGCAGAAATATATTTGTCCTGAAGGTCTTTTTTTCCGTTTCCTGCTGCTGCAACAATCTGATCATTGTCTGCAATACATACTGTACATCCTAAAGATTTTGACAAACTCTCCGCAAAAACACCTGCAATTCCGCCTAGCTCACCGATTGGGGAATACTTCTTCAATATTACTTCCCCCTCTCGATCTGTAAAGATTTCAAGCGGGTCACCTTCTCGGATTCTTAAAGTTCTGCGGATTTCTTTTGGGATCACGACACGCCCAAGATCATCTATACGTCTTACAATTCCTGTTGCTTTCATAATATCTTCTCCTTATGTCTGATTTTAACTTTTTGTTAGTATCACTCATTTTTTAGAAATTATGAGCCAATTTACCAGTTTTCGAAGAAGGTCAATTTGACACTCTTCTCTATGTACAAAATCATTTATAATACAAAGGAAAACGATTTACAAAGGAGAACTCAACATGATGCACGTATACTACTGTATAAAATGCAAGAGATATCGCTACACGACCAACATCGAACGTGCAAAATGCTGCGATACACAGATGTACTATATTGATGTAGAATTTACAGAATTTGTAAAAATGTCCCGTGAGGAACGCGCTCTTTTCTTAAAAATTTACTCTCTGGCAAACTGAAAATTTTTTCTATTAATACAAAACAGGTGAGGAATTTTTCAAGTCCACACCTGTTACTTTAATTACTTTGTTAACATCATCATAATCTCATTGCTTCTCTGTACAAAAGCTGTCATCTCTTCTGGATTCAGTGGTTTATGAGCCAGCATTGCCAGATCATACAGCTGTTTACAGAAGATCTGAATGTTTTCATTCTCTTTATTCTCAGCCACATATTTTACAAGTGGATGATTTGCATTCAGAATCAATGTTGCCTGTGAACCAAACATGCCTGCATCCATTCCGCTCATTCCGTACATACGCATCATCTCTTCCATACGTCTTGCCTGTTCAGACAATACTGCCATAGAAGCAATGTTATCATTCTTCAGATTCTCAACCTTCACTTCCAGATTTTCATTGCCAAGCTCTTTTCTGAAAACTTCAACGATTGTCTCTGCTGTCTTTTCAAATGTTTCTTTTTCATCTTCTGACAGATTCTCCTTCATAGAATCATGAACGTCTGCATCAATTCTCTGGAAACGGATTGCTTCATCCCTCTGTTCCATATATGTGATAAACGCTGAATCAATGTTATGTTTCAGAATCACTGCATCCTGACCCTGTTCCTTAAACATCTTGATATACTGGCTCTGCTGAAGCTCATCAGATACATAATAAATTGTTGTCTGTTTCTTTTCTTCATCAGCACCATTTTCCTCTGTCACAACTTCTGCTGCAACAGTATCTCCATTTTCATCCACAGCTTTTTCAATTTCTGAATTTGTATGAGCAATATATTCTTCAAGAGTCATATATTCATGATTCAAAGTCTTGTAAAGAATGGAACCATTGATTTTATTTCCAAATTTCTCATCTTTAAGACATCCGAATTTTAGAAATGGATTGATATCATCCCAGTATTTTTCATAATTTTCTCTGTCTGTTTTAAACAATCCATTCAGTTTATCTGCAACTTTCTTAGAAATATAATCTGCAACCTTATTTACAAATCCATCATTCTGCAGAGCACTTCGTGAAACGTTCAGTGGAAGATCAGGACAATCAATCACACCCTTGAGAACCATAAGAAATTCTGGAATCACTTCTTTGATATTATCGGCGATAAATACCTGGTTGTTATAAAGCTTGATTGTTCCTTCAATAGAATCATATTCTGTATTAATCTTAGGGAAATATAAGATCCCTTTTAAGTTGAATGGATAATCCATGTTCAGATGAATCCAGAACAATGGTTCTTTATAATCCATAAATACTGTACGATAGAATTCAATGTAATCTTCCTTTGTACATTCACCTGAATTTTTTGTCCAGAGAGGATGGATATCACTTACAGAAACCGGGCGTCTTACGATTTTTGCTTTTTTCTTCGCTTCTCCCTCTTCTCCATCTTTTGGCTCTTCTGTAAATCTTTCTACTATTTCATCTGTATCCAATACTTCTGCTTCATCGATTGTATCATACATCGGTTCTGCATTCGCTCTTGACAGGAAGATTTCTACAGGCATGAATGAACAATATTTATTCAAAACTTCTCTTGCTCTATATTCATTGGCAAATTCAAGACTATCATCATTCAGAAATAATGTAATCTCTGTACCAACTTCTGTTCTTACACCCTCTTCCATCTCATACTCTGTTCCTCCATCACTTACCCAGTGAACAGGAACAGCATCTTTCTGATAAGAAAGTGTATCGATATGAACCTCGTCAGCTACCATAAAAGCGGAATAGAATCCGAGACCAAAATGACCGATCATCTCATCTTCTGTTGTCTTGTCTTTGTATTTTTCCAAAAACTGTGTTGCTCCTGAAAATGCAATCTGAGTAATATATTCTTCAACTTCCTCTGCTGTCATACCAAGACCATTATCTATAACTTTCAATGTCTTCTCTTCTGGATTCACGATTACCTGAATCTTTCCCTTATAACCATCAGGAAGTTCATATTCACCCATCACATCCAATTTCTTCAACTTTGTGATCGCATCACATCCATTGGATACAATCTCACGAAGGAAAATGTCGTGGTCTGAATATACCCATTTTTTTATAATAGGGAAAATATTTTCACTGTCAATTGATAAAGTTCCTCTTTTTAATGCCATTTGTAACACTCCTATCTTTATACAAGCTGATCAAACAGCTTAATTATTTACGTTTTATCTAAAAGATATTCTAATTCAGCCAATTCAAAAAGTCAACACAAAAATTAGCACTCAAATCAATTGAGTGCTAATAATTTTGTAAACTTATTAAATTTTTCTAAATTTAGTTTGAATACTGATAGTAATCATAATAGGATTCATATTCAAAAGAGCTAATTCTTTCACTTGGAATCAGAATTACTTCACCTTCTTCAACATAGACTTCTGTTCCCTCTGGAAATACAAGATTATTGTATGTTTGTCTTGCTTCATTCGAATTCAGCCATATATAATATTCTACATATCCCTCTTCATACCACTCTGGATTTGCCGGTATACGATATGTAATCCAATTATCTTCACTGACACAAGACAGATCATAAACTCCTGCCTGAAAATCAATTCCTGCAATTTTTGAATCATCCATTTTTATATTCACTGTCTCTGTCAATGGATTCTCTATATAATTCATTGATTCAATCTGTGCATTTTTCGTTTCAAAATTCAAGACCAGACTTTCAGAGATACTGAACACTGCATTCTGATACAATCTTACATCCTGCATCTTAAGTACCTCATCATATTCCTCTTCTTCTCCAAAAGATTGCCACAAATAGATTGCATTTTTATAATCATCTGATGAAAAATATCCAGAACCTTCAGCCAGATGAATTGTATAACTTCCTTCCGGAATGTGTACTCCGACAACATACTCTCCTGGTCCCAAAGAAACATTATACTCCGAGCCGGTCTCTGACAATTCTCTTGTCACCATATCATATGGATCATACTCAGTAATCTCATCTTCATAAGAACCCAAATAAATCTCCGGCTCAATTTCATACCGAAAAATGTTCAGCAAATTAAAGATTATGACAATAAACACAATTACAAGTATAAAAATACTCAAACCTTTTCTTTTTGGTGCGCAAACAGATCTTTGAACTACCTGTTCATTCAAAGTGATTGATGGTGAAACTGTCTGCTTTCTATATTTACCCGAAAAAGTTTTCCCATTGAGACTGCTGATAGAATGACTTTCATTCAAACGATAGTGAATCTTTGTTGTTCTTCCCACATCAAATCCACAATCTCTGCAATATCCATTTATCAGTTTTGCACCACATAAATGACATTCTTTCTTTCTGCTCATCCTTCAGCCCCCTTTTGTTCACAAAATCTTCTTCCATCAGTTTCCTTTTTTCTGTGAAATAATCTCCAACGCCTTATCCAGCTGATTATCCGCATCCGGATTCTCTTCATCATATTCATATTCTATCACAACATCAGGGGTAATACCAACCTTATTGATGCTTCGGCCGCTTGGAAGAAAGTATTCTGCCACAGTCAGCTTCAGATAAGTACCGTCACCAAGACTCATGATATTCTGAACAACACCTTTTCCATAAGTCTTCGTTCCTACAATTTCACCAATCTCATGATCCTGCACCGCTCCCGCAAAAATTTCAGAAGCACTGGCACTATATCCATTTACCAGAACAGTCAGAGGTTTTGTAAATTCATGCTCTCCACCACATGTATATTCTGTTGTTTCTTCTGTACTGCTTTCCATTGACACAATCACACCTTCTGGAAGAAGCATATCCAGCATCTCAACAACTGTATCAAGACTTCCTCCTGGATTACTTCGAAGGTCGATCACAAGTCCTTCCATTCCCTGCAGTTCAAGCTCATCAAGAGCAATCTCAAACTGTTCTGTAGTTATCGTATCAAATTCAATTACTCGAATGTATCCTGTCTGATTGGCCTTCATCTCGTATTCGACAGTTTCGACTTCGATCACTCGTCTGACTGGAACAGCCTCTACTTTTTCCCCATCTCTTAATACATGGATATGAACCTCCGTCCCTTCTTCCCCTCGGATCCATGTCACAATCTCATTCAGATCTTCATCAGTAATCTCATGATCATCTACCTGATAAATAATGTCTCCTGCCTGCAATCCCGCTTCTTCTGCTGGTGAGTTTTTATATACACTATTGATTGTAACAGCATAAGTTGTATAATCCTGAGATAAAACAGCACCAATACCAGAATATTCTCCAGACATGCTTTCAAGCAGTTCCTGTGCCTCTTCCTCTGTATAATAAGCAGAATAATCATCTCCGAGAGCATTTACATATCCTGAATATAAGCCCTGTTCAAGCTCTTTCTCATTGATTTCCTCAGGATATAAATAATATTTTTCTATCATCTGATCGATTAAATCTAATTTTTCTTCACTGGAATATTCACCAGTTTTAAGCGAATAAAGGAAAGAAACTGCCTTCCCCACTCCTATTCCTGCAAATACAATTATAAATGCTACAAGGGCGCCACACAGCGCCCCTTGTAAAAATCTTTTTTTATTATTCATTTAAATATTCCTTTATAAATATGACTGTGGATTCACTGGCACACCATTCAATTCAACCTGAAAATGCAAGTGAGCACCAAAAGAATAACCTGTATTACCTACAGCCCCAATCATCTGGCCTCTGTTTACATACTGTCCCGCTGAAACATACAATGCTGAATGATGCATATATTTTGTAACAAATCCATTATTGTGGTCAATTACGACCCAATTTCCAGCACTGTCACTCCATCCGGCGATAATAACTCTTCCGCCATCCGCAGCATAGGTAGGTGTTCCTTCTCCTGCCGCAAGATCAAGTCCATTATGGAAAGAATTGTCAAAAGTACGGTACCCAAAAGTACTTGACACGTATGCTCCCGGACATGGATTTGTAAATGTACCTGTAGCTCCTGCATAACTGCCGCCTGAACTTCCACCGGAAGATGTTCCAGAACCTCCTGAAGGTTTATCTGGCTTAGAACTCGGAGTAGAAGAAGTACTTCCACCAGAATTGTTACTTGGCTTCTGCTGTTGTTGCTGCTGTTGCTGAGCCGCTGCTGCCTGTTCCTCACGGATTCTCTTTTCTTCTTCTGCCTGAGCAATCAGATCCGCAAGAAGTTTTGCATTTGCACCAATCTGTGTTTCAAGGTCTGAAAGTTCAAGTTTATTCTCCGCAAGAAGAGCCTCTACAGTTCCCTGCTGCTCAATTAAATCATCTCTGAGCACCTTGATTTCTTCATATTCGACTTTCAATTGTGCTTCTTTTTCTTCCACAGATTTTATAACAGCCTGAAACTCTTCCAACATCTCTCTGTCATATTCTGAAAGCTGTTTTACATAATCTGCCTTATTCAGAAACTCTGTAATTGACTCACTCGCCATCAGAAGTTCCAGATAAGTCGTATCACCATGTTCATACATAAATTTGATACGCAGTTTCATGTCCTGATACTGTCTGTTCTCTTCAACCTTTGCCTGAACAAGTTCTTCTTCAGCAGCCTCTATCTCTTTATTCTTAGCTTCGAGTTTCTTCTTTGTCTCTTCCATCTCACTAATGATCTGGTTTAACTGTGTATTCAGAGCATTCTGTTCTGCCTGTGCTGCTTCCTTTTGTGCATTAAGTGCATCTGCTTTTTTCTGTGCCTCATCAATTGCTGTGGCACCAGCTATCTGAACACTACCCAGACAAAGTGTCATCACGAGAACTCCACTTATAATACTCTTTTTAATTTTTTTCATTTGTTTCCCCTTATTAAACTTTTAAATGTTTTCTGCATGTAAAGTAACTTCCAACAAAACCGATTCCTACACCAAGAAGGATTCCAACTGGCAATAAGTAACGATATACTGATGTTACTGGCAGGAAATCAATGATATTGTTCAGGATACTGAATTTAACTAGAATATATGTAACTGCTTTTCCATAAAGCACATATAATAATGCCAGTGGAATCATCGCACCAAATAATCCGATAATCAGACCTTCAATAACAAATGGCGAACGAACAACAAAGTCCTTTGCGCCAATATATTTCATGATTGCAATCTCTTCTCTTCTAACTGTAATACCCATAGAAACAGAGTTACTGATCAAGAAAATTGATACAGCCAAAAGAATCAGGATAATTGCAGCTGAAACATATCCTACCAATACATTAATACTTGACAATGTATTTGCAACTACATCAGATTTGTTTACTCGACGGACCCCCTCAAGTCCACCAGCAAATTCAACAAGTTCTTCCTGTGTTGCTGCTAATGATTTACTCTTTTCTGTAATATTGATATCATCTGTATTCTCAACAGTTTTCATATATACTTCATAATGATCAGAATCTGCAAGCGGATTATCGTCCTTGAATCCTTCTGCAAGATATGCCTCATCTTCACTGAAGTATGAATCTTTGAAGCTTTCCCATGCTTCATCTGCTGATATGTAATTGACTTCGCCTACATCTTCCCTTGATTCCAATGCAGTACCGATTGCTTCTATCTCCTCTTCTGTTGCATCTTCTTCAAAGAATACAGTAATTGCTACGCCTTCTTCTGCCACTTCAATAAAGTGCTGAAAGTTCATAAGGATTGAAAAAAACAATCCAAACAGGAAAATACAAGCAGACATTGTTGCTACCGCAGCAAGTGAGAACATCTTGTTTTTCCAAATATTTTTTACACCCTGTTTTCCTACGTATCCTAATGTACTAATCCTCATTGATATACCCACCTCTTTGTTCATCACTAACGATTACGCCTTGTTTCATCGTAATTACTCGTTCGTTCATCTCGTTTACGATTTCCTGATTATGTGTTACAACAAGGACTGTTGTTCCACGTTCATTCGCCTCCTTCAGCAAACTCATAATTTCCCATGAGTTTGTTGGATCCAGGTTACCAGTCGGCTCGTCGGCCAACAAAATAGCAGGTTCATTTACCAGAGCTCTTGCAATCGCTACTCTCTGCTGTTCACCACCAGACAATTCTTTTGGATAAGATTTATACTTCTGTGCAAGTCCAACCAATGAAAGAACTGCCGGAACTTTCTTTTTAATCACTCGGTTTGATGATTCTGTTACACGCAGTGCAAAAGCGATATTGTCGTAGATATTTCTGTCCTGCAAAAGTCGGAAGTCCTGAAATACCACGCCAAGTCCACGTCTGTACTTTGCAATATGACGACGTCTCATACGTTTCAGGTTGCGTCCATTCACAACGATCGTACCATCTGTTGGATCAAGTTCTTTCAAAATCAGTTTGATCAATGTAGACTTTCCTGATCCGCTGTCTCCAACGATAAACACGAATTCTCCCTGCTCAATCTTAACAGAAACCCCATTCAGAGCTGCATTGCCCTTCGTGTACTCTTTCGTTACGTTATTTAATTCAATCATATGCTCCTCCTAATTATTTTACTCCTCGTTTGTTTTGACTTTTAATATTCAAGAGTTTCCATATACTTCATATACTTCACAACCATGAGCGCAATTTTAAATGTAATCGCATCTTCAAACACACGCAAATCCAGTCCTGTACTCTTCTGAAGCTTGTCCAGCCTGTATACGAGTGTATTTCTATGGATGTAAAGCTGTCTGGATGTTTCTGACACATTCAGGCTATTCTCAAAAAACTTATTGATCGTTGCCAGAGTTTCTTCATCAAATTCATCCGGTGATTTTCCTTCAAAGATTTCTTTAATAAACATCTTACACAACGGAAGCGGCAGCTGGAAAATCAATCGCCCGATTCCAAGCGTACTGTAAGCTACGATATCTTTCTCTGCAAAGAAAATCTTTCCGACATCAAGTGCCATCTTTGCTTCCTTATAGGACTTGGAGACTTCTTTCAGATCATTCACTACTGTCCCGTAAGCAATATGGAGCTTGTCGTCTTTTGTTTCTTCTTTAAGAATTGTAAACATATCTTTCGCTATACGCGCAAGTTCTCTGCTTCCATCTTTTTCAGACAATTCTTTTACAACAATAATATTGTTCTCATCAACAGCGGTAATGAAATCCTTTTTCTTTCCGCCAAGCAAACTTCTAATATTATCCAAAGCTGCGCTGTCTTTTTCGTAAGATGTTTCAATAATAAAGATAACACGTTTTACTTCTGTGTCAATATGTAATTTTTTGGCTCTGCTATAAATATCAACCAGGAGCAGATTATCCAAAAGCAGATTTTTTACAAAATTATCTTTATCAAATCTTTCCTTATATGCTACCAAAAGACTCTGAATCTGGAAAGCCCCCATCTTTCCTGCCATATAGGAACTCTCACTCTCACCATTCGTAAGCAAAATATACTCCAACTGCTGTTCATCAAAAATCTTGAAGAACTGGTATCCTTTGATTACCTGACTATCGGCCGGAGATTTTACGAATAAAAAAACAATATCCTCAATTGCCTGATTATTCTCAAATGTGCCTGCAAGCATCTTACCTTCTGTATCATATACGCCAAAGTCAATTCCTGAAATATTTTTCAATCCCTCGACTGTACTCAAAAGTATCTGATTTGTAATCATCGTACCCCTCCCATGTTTATTCTGTTAAACTATGCATTTTTCACAAATATTTTTTTCTATACATATGCTAAATGTAGCTATACATCTTATATATTAAGGTAAATCAACAAAAAAGAAAGAGAAAATCCATATATTTTATGCATTTTCTCATGTTTTTTTTATTTTTAATGCTCATTTACCCTATACATAGTTCACAAAACAAAAAAATGCTTTTTATGCCTGCTTTTCAAGATGATAGTGAAGTATTTTTTTCAAAATAAACAACCTGATTTTATTTGTAAGTTTTCCCTGGCTCTTGTATTCTAAGATTCTCAGCCCATATCCTACCCAGACTCTCGTGTTCAACAGTCCCTTATTTTCATATATGAAATTCTCCTGCAAGGGGCTTGGAAGTGCTGAAAAAACACAATCCGGCTCTAAACCATTAATCTCATTGATAATCTTATCTTTGTCAGCTCCATTCTCCTGAATCACTGATTTTCCAACAATTCGAATCATTTGCCCGAATGACTTTATCGCGTCTTCAAAAGCAATGAGATTCTCTTCACTTGATGCAATCAAATAAACCGTTTTTCTATTTTTCTGAAGAAAACGCATTAAAAATCTGTGCAAGACATAATTCTCAATCTCTTTTTCCAAAGCCTTGTACTTATTCTTCTCTGCGCCAAGTACTCCCTTTCCTCCCGGAATCAGAAGATCCATAGACTGCATCTGTTTTTTCCAGAGCTGATTATCCTTTTCCTGCAGCACTGGTTCCAACGTAACAAGTTCTACCGTATAAATTCTCTCTTTTTCAAGATTATCTGCAATTCTTCTCACAATATCCTTTGCCGGATCTGCAGTAACTTCCAAATCAAAAATATTAATTATATTACCCATAGATAACTCCAAATTCATTATTCGGTTATACAATTGTAACAAATATATTTAATTTTGTAAAGAATACCGGGCTTAAAAGTCATTTATTCACAGTATCTTCACGTTTTCTTTTCGCAACAAGACCACCAATACGTCCTGTTTCTTTTGAAGAAAGTGACTTCCAGCCTTCATCAAGAACTTTATCCAGAAGCCCCAGTTCTTCCGCCACTTCATATTTCATTTTTTCAATTTTATCAAGACTGTTCAAATCTATAAGATCCTTTTTATTTTTAGACATGGCAATACTCCTTTTTTAAAACAACTTCTTATTATTTCTAAAAGTATTGCCACATCTTTATAAAACATTCATTCTTTCTTATTTATTACAATGTATTTCTTTCCCCAAGGTGAATGAATATATCACCTTATCCTTTACCTTTTTCTGCATGATCTGTTCCAATGCCTTTGAATAATAATCCAGCTGCACCTGATATCTGTCTTTCAGTATTTTTTCTGAATAAACCCTGTCTGTTTTGTAATCCAGAAGCACGAGTTCACCATCTTCTTCAAAAAACACATCGATGATTCCCTGAATCAAAAGAATCTCACCACTCTTATCCTCAGGATATACCGTTTTTGCATCAACACCAAGAACAAATGGCTGTTCCTTATACAAAAGACCTTTTTCGGCAGCCTCATGCATACGCTTTCCAACTGAGCTTTCAAAAAAGTTCATAATATCAGTCTCTCTGATACATTCCGTCATCTCTTCTGTCAGTTTTTCTTCATTATATAAATGTCTAATCTGCTCACCAAGCAACTTTCTGTCATATTTCTTTCCATGATCCAGTAATTCCATAAGCTTATGGTATACATTTCCCCTTGAAGCACCTGTCAATTCTTCCGTTTCTTTTCTAAAATCCGGAAGCAGTGGTATAGTTTCTGGCTCTTGGACCAACATTTCTCCCCCATCTTCTTTCATATAAAATCTCTTCTTTAATTCCGAAACTGTAAATTTCTGTTTTTGATTTTTATACGACTCATATGGATATTTATAAGATAATACTTCATGTAAATGTTCCTTCAATTTCCAATTATATACCTTATTAATATCCCAGTTTTCCAGAACATCTCTTGCGATTTCTTCACTCTCTCCTTCAATCTGATCAATGACTGCCGCATCCCAATAATTCCATATAGAATATTTAATCGGAGATTTTTTTCCAACAATTGCAGGAAGAATCCAGTCTAAATATTTTTTGGCGCCTGACAAAATATAAAACGGAATCTCATATCCATATGTCACAGCATTCTGCATAAAACTTTCTGCATCTTTCAACTGCCCTGTTAAAATCAATTTTTCCTTAGCCCGGGTCATTGCAACGTAAAGCACACGAAGCTCCTCCCCGAGATTTTCAATCTGCACTTCTTGTTGAATTACTTTTTTTATAAGAGTCGGAACTTTTGTTCTATTCTCCAGATTCACCTCATCAATCCCGACACCAAGTTCCGGATGAATTACGACACTTGCTGACGAATCTGTCATATTGAATCTTTTTCCCATTCCTGCCACAATTACAATCGGAAATTCTAATCCTTTACTTTTATGGATACTCATAATCCTGATTGTATCTGACTGTTCATCTACATAATTTGCTTCCCCATAATCCACATTATATTTTTTAAGTTGCTCAATATAACGTACAAAATGAAACAGTCCCTTATAGCTTGTTTTTTCAAATGCTGCTGCTTTTTCAACAAGCATTTCTATATTCGCTTTCCTCTGCTCACCTCCAGGCATGGAAGAGATATAAAGCTTATATCCGGTTTCTTCTAAAATCTTCCATAATAATTCATGAATCGTAAGATATGGCAGATTTTTTCTGTATCTTTTTAAATCGCTATAAAAATTTTTCAATTTCTTTTTCACTTCATTATCTTCTTCTGAATCAAGAAATGCTTCTGCCGCCTCAAAAAACTGACCTTCTGATCGGAACATTCTGATTTTTGTAAGCTCCTTTGCCGACATTCCTACAAATGGAGAAGTCAGTACCGCTGCCAATGGAATATCTTGTCTCTGATTATCTAAAAGTTTTAAATAATCTAAAAGTACACTAACCTCATATGTTTCAAAATATCCTTCTCTGCTGTCAGCATAGGCAGGAAGCCCTTCGTCTATCAAAACTGATGCAAATGTGTCCGCCCAACCACTGATACTTCTTGTCAAAATAACAATGTCTCGATACTGCACCCTTCTGAATTCCCCTGTCTTTTTATCAATAACTTTATGATTTCTCAGAAGTTCCTTTATCTTTTTTGCTACTACATGGGCTTCCAATTGTCTTGCAGAATCTTCTTTATAGTAAACCTGATTTTTTTTTCCCGGTTTCTCATCCTTATCTTCACCATCTATTAAAATCAGTTCTGTCGCATTGGCCGTATCCCCATTTTTATCTAACAACGTAAGAAACTCTGCACCCGGATATAGCGCAGCCTGATCATCATATTCTACGCCACCCATCTGTTTTTTCATAATTTGCCTGAAAATGTAATTGGTACTGTCCAATACTTCATGACGGCTTCTAAAATTCTTGTGAAGATCAATTCTTTGAACATCACTTTCTTCTATATTATATTGTTCATATTTTTCCATGAACAGCTCTGGTCTGGATAAACGGAATCGATAAATACTTTGTTTTACATCCCCTACCATGAAAATATTATTCTGTCCTCTGTTCATTCTGGAAACACTTGTCAGAATTGTTTCCTGAATCAGATTACTATCTTGATATTCATCAATCATAATCTCAACAAATTGATCCTGATATTCTTTGGCAACAGCAGAAGGTACAAGCTTTCCATCCACGTTTTCTGTAAGAATTTTCAAAGCAAACTGCTCCATATCACCAAAATCAATCATATTTTTACTACTCTTTTTCGCAGCAAGTGTTTCTGCAAATTTTTCTACCAGATTTATCAGACTTCTCATTGTTGATGATGCGCTTCTTATATCCTGAATCAGTTCTTCAGGCTTTTCATAAAAAAAGGTTTCATTTATCTCTTTTACCTGTTTTCTGACTTGCTCCATCAACTCCTTCACAGCCTGTCTTTTCTCTAGGTCTACACTTGCATCTTTTTTCGTTGAAAGTCTTGGAAATTTTATCATGGACACAGACTGATGCATTTTCTGGAAATCCTTCATCTTTATTACCTCAGACAACATATCCTTTGTTTTTTCCAAAACTTCCGCATGCATATATGGACCATCAGGTTCTTCGCAGATTTCAAGTCCTTTTTCCAATACAATAATCATATCCTGTAAATAACTGTAAATATATCTGACAGCCTTATCAAAGAATATATTGTTTTGCATGTTTTCAATCTCATAATTTCTCGTGCACTGTGCAAGCCACACTTCTGGCTGTGGATAACTTCTGGAATATTCATATAATTTAAGTACCTGTTCTTCCAGCTTTTTATCATTTTTTGTTCCGCCAAGTTTTTCTGTAAGTGCTAGAAATCCTGCTTCCTGACTGTCATAACATTCTTCAAACACTTCTTCCAGAACATCTTTCTTTAAAAGTTGGAGTTCTCCTTCTTCAACGATACGAAAACTAGGATCTAAATCTATTACATGAAAATGCTCTCTTATCACAGAAAGACAAAAACTATGAATCGTCGTAATCCTCGCACTGTGAATCAATGTTGCCTGTCTCTGCAGATGAACATCTTCCGGATTCTTTTCCAATTCATTTTCAATTGCATTACGAATACGTTCTTTCATTTCAGAAGCCGCTGCTTCTGTAAACGTTACAATCAAGAGCTGATCCACCTCCAAAGGATGAATTGTATCTGTCAGCATCTGAATGATTCGTTCTACAAGTACAGCAGTTTTTCCTGAACCGGCTGCAGCTGAAACAAGAATATTTCTGTTTCTAAGATTAATTACCTTTTTCTGTTCTTCTGTCCATTTTACTCCCAACTACTGCACCTCTTTCTTTCCATTCTCTTCCTTGTTTTTAACTTCATCCCGCATAAGTGCGATCACATCTTCCTGAGAATATTTTTTCAGATTTCTATATTCATATCCATCAATCCTGCTATCAAACCCACAGATTGACTGATATTCACAATAATCACATCCTGTATTTTCGCCTAGTTTATATGGAGAAACATTTACATTTCCTTCGAATATATTTTTCTTTATATAATCCTCTTTTTGTTTTGTAAATTTCAGAAAAATATCAAACTCTTCTGGCAAAAGTATCTTAGATGTCTTACTTAATTCTCCATCTTTTTTTCTTGAAACAGGAATACAGTCTGAAGCTCCTGACAAATTTCTTTCTAAATGTTTTAAGACTTCTTCGTCTGCATTCACCATCCCATCTAATCGAAGTTCTTTTAAAATTTTGTCTTCTGCATTCTTCCCCGTTTCTTTATCTACAATAGGATCCTCCATTCTATAATAAAAGAATCCCGCAGGAATAATTTCTTTTTCTTTCTTTTTACTTCCCTCCAGTTCCATTGCTGCATTCAGATAAACCGGTAGCTGCATTTGCAAGCCATGATACATGGCCGTGATATCAAAAGCTTTTCTTCCAGTTTTGTAATCTGTCACTTTTACAAACACCTTATCAGCCTCTTCATAAGTATCCAGACGATCAATCTTTCCACTGCCAAATTTAAGTTCATATCCTTTCGGTTTGAAATCGCCTTTTTCCATCTGTCTGGTTATCGCCCACACGGTTCTCGAAATCAACTTTTTGATTCTGACGATTGTATATTCGTTTCTTGCAGAACTATAAAGAACTGTATTTCCATAATCCACAATACTTTCTTCAACAGCCTCGTTAATCAGCTCTTGTCTGACATTTTCAGAAACTTCTATCCAATCCATCCGGTGCTTATCCAGCTTTTTTGCATAGCGTTCCAATGACTGATGTGCAATATTGCCAAGATCAATTGCTTCAAACTGATATCTTTCCCTTTCTGCCAAGTGTAACCCATATGTCAGGAAATGTGCATAGGCACAGGAAGAAAATTTCTCCAGCCTTGTCACACTGAATCTATTCATATTTCCGAACAAATCCTCTGCCTCTTTTGTATCGAGCTGTTCCTTTTCTTTTTTATAAAATGCTGCATCCAGAAGATTCTTGTAATTTCCTTCCTTTTTATACCATGTATACATCTCTTTCCAGTCTTCTCCCAGACCTCTTACTCGATCACGCAATTTTTCTGCCAGATACATCTCTCCTCTTTTTTGTGTCCATTCATATTCCGATAATTCTCTTTTTTCTTCGTCCACTACTTGAAACTTTTCAAATAATTGCTTCAAATCCTGCACAAGGTAGGCCGGTCGCAGCGTTTTCCCATCTGAAGATACTTTACTATAAGAAATGTATAACTTTTCTGAAGGTTTCGTTAAATTCATATATAAATAAAATTTTTGCGTATAAGCCTGTTCTTTAGATCCCGGAGACAGTGACACTTTTTTCTCAGCAAATTTTTCACGATCCTTCTCAGATAAAATACCTCCCTGACCAAGCTTTCCCGGAAGAAATGTATCATTCGCTCCCATAAAAAACAAAACTTTCAGATTATTCAATCTTGTACGCTCCATATCTCCAATCACAACCTGATCAATGCCTGGCGGAATAACTCCCACCTTTGCCTCCTCAAGTCCTGCATCCAGGAGTTCGCAATATTCTTTCAGGGAAATCTTTTCTTTTCCTAATAAATCAACAAATTTATCAAATAACTCTATTACTATACGGTAAATCTGTGAATATTCTTTCGCCAACGCCAATTCGTTGTTTTCCTGAAAAAGATTTTCCATCTCATGCGTTTTTTCTTCCATCTGTTCTTTCACAAGAAAATCATATACAGCCTCTGTTATATCTTTGACAGTTTTATTTCTCATCTTTAAAATCATCTGCAGTCCATCAATCTTCTCTATAAAACGAACTCTAAGATGATTCAATTCAGCCAGATCTTCCTCATCCACAGTACTTGTTCTGCGTACCCAAGCAGACTGCCATTTTTTATATCCTTTCAATCCTAGCGCAAGCACATAATTTTCCAGCTTATCAATTTCGGTCATTGTAAATTCAGTCATGCCTGTACGGAGGAAACGAAAAACACTTTCATAGGAAAATCTTTGCTCAAACATTCCCAGCAGACTTCGAATATATTCAATAAAAGCATTTAGCAAAATACTCTTTTTGTGATCCATAAAATATGGTATTTGAAATTCTTCACAAGCTCTCTGAAGATGAATCGCATACGTCTCCATATCACTGACAACAACCGCCATATCTCTGTATCGATATCCATTTTTTCGTACTAATTTATGGAGTTCTGATGCTACAAATTCTGCTTCTTTTGCAGGATTGTGTGTAACATGAACACTGATTTGTTCTTGTTCATCTACAAATTTTTTCTGAGAATATCGAAACAGATTCTGTTCCAGAAAACCTAACGCTGGTGCATTTCTAAATCGAATCGGAATATCTTCATACAAATAAACCGGACTTTCTATTTTTATATGATTTTCTGCTGCAATCTTTACAAGCGAAGTTACCATCTGCTTACTGATCGCAAACAACTGATAGGGATGTTCATATACAAATGGATCTACTCTACGATCCATCTCAGCTGTTATAAAAATATCCTTACAAACTTTCATAAGTTCTCCCAATAACTTATTCTGCACGGGAGTAAAACCTGTATATCCGTCTAATACAACTACACTATCCTTAAGTATATTCGATTCCGGAATAACTGAAGAAAGTACATCCAATAACTCTTCTTTTGTAATATATTGATCTGCAAGATAGTTTTCAAAATCATGATAAATCTTTCGGATATCCAAAAGCTTATAGTATAAATAACTCTCCGACTCCAATTCTTGAAGAAATTCGTCCAAACAGTCAATATTAATTCCATATTGTGCAAACTCTGAAATAACTGATTTAACTTCATTGATATATCCCTGTCTCTTAAGATTTCCCCTCAAAACTTTAAAATCATTCTCACACTCTCCTGCAATTTTTCGAAGAATCAAATTTTTCCCCTCATCATCCAATATATTCCCAATTCTATGTCCTGTTTCTTCAAATATTCTGTGAGACAGACGTACAAAACTTAATACATCAATATTCATAATACCCTGTCTTGGATGTATGGAACACAGATCCTTCTGTGTCTGCATTGTAAACTGCTCAGGTACTAAAACAAAATAATTTGTTTTTGGATATTTTATAGATTCTTTTGTAACATAATCATATAAATAATGCGATTTACCGGATCCTGAATTTCCAAATATGAAATGAAGTGCCATTCGTAAATTTATGTCCTTTCTTTTTTCTCTTTTCCCTATATTTCATCACAAGTAATATCAGCCAAATCAAACTGAATTACTTTTTTTAATTCAGACAAACTTGTTTTTACCTGATGTCCAATCTTTCCCCCACTAAAAATAATTGTGTCATATTTCTCTGCACTTTCATGTATGGCTGTTGTAAAAAATTTCTTCATACCAATCGGAGAACAACCTCCATGAATATATCCTGTTAAAGGAAGAAGCTCTTTTGCTTTTATCATCTCTACCTTCTTTTCTTTTACACACTTTGCTGCTTTTTTCAAATCTAATTCTTTATTAACTGGTACAAGAAATACATAATTAGTCTTAGAACTTCCTACAGTAACCAAAGTTTTAAACACACAATCCGGATTCTGGTTCAGAACCTGAGCCACTTCGATGCCACTCACTACACCCGTATCCAGATAATTATATGTTTTATATTCTATTTTTTTCTGATCTAAAATTCTCATCACATTTGTTTTGTCTTTTGCTTTTGCCATATATTTTCACCCCTTATCCAAAACATAATATTAGCATATCACTTTTTTTCTCTCATGTCATTGCTCTTTTTGTTAACAAAAAAAGACAGAATCTTCTGACTCTGTCCTTCTCTCATTCCATTTCAATTTTTAAGTACCTTCAAAATCGCATACAAGAAATCTTCTTCATCATCCATGTTCTCCTATCACCACTTTGGTTATGCCCTCGACCTATTAGTAACAGTCAGCTCCATGTGTTACCACACTTCCACC
>JAXJUL010000020.1:0-51675 GCA_036309085.1 Schaedlerella sp. | reverse complement strand
GTCAACACCTACGTTGTATGGATTTTCCTGTACGAATTTCTGCCACCATGCTTTTTTTACATTGTTTTTGAGTTCAACACCGAGATTACCATAATCCCATGTGTTTGCCAGACCACCGTAGATCTCAGAACCTGGATATACAAATCCTCTGGCTTTTGCAAGAGAAACAATTTTTTCCATTGTCTTTTCTGCCATAATTTTATCCTCACATTCTATTATTATCTGAATAATCTTGTTTATTATATCTGTTTCCTTAAGATTTGTAAAGATTTCCCTACTTATTTAGTGTTTTTTGTAAATCTAAAAAGAAACACTTTTATGAATACAAACTTCTGCATTCATAAAAGCGTTTTCAAAATATCGAGTGATTTGAATTGTTTGTCCACATAAATATCTACATATCGCTGTACAGCTTTTTCAAGTTCAGCAAGCACTTTATCACTCACTGTAAATGTATAAAGTTTTTCAATTTTACTGCTCTCAATATATTGCATACTATATATTGTCGATCTATCCAGCCACATCAGGTCACTCACACCTGCGTCACACTCCCGGCAGACAAGCCCGCCTTTTTTTGCACTGAATGACATCGCACATTGTGTTCCACCGCAGACTGTACATTGAAATACCTGTGGGCCTTCTCCATTGATACAGAGAGCCCGAAGTTCAAAAATTCTTCTCACAAGACGATTCGGTATTCTGTCACTCGTCAATGCACGTAATGTCTGATACAGAAGCTTTAACATCTCTCTTTCATCATTCGCCTCTCTTGTATAATAATTTGCAAATTCAAGAAAATAAAATCCATAGTATGCGCCAATGATATCCTCTCTTAATTCTGCAAAATAATTCGTAATCTTTGCAGACTGTATTGTATAAGAAGATCTTCCCGCATATACAGTAAACTCACCAAAAGAAAAAGGATTGACTGCACCGACCAGGGGGCTGTTCGGACGCCTTGCCCCCTTGGCAAATGCTGCAATCTTTCCCTGCTCTTTTGTTAATATTACGACCCTTCGGTCATATTCTCCAATCGGTGTTGTAGAAAGCACCATTCCGGTCAATACAATCTGATTCAACTTTCTCTCCCACGCTTTTTCCGTTACATTTCATCCTCATGATATCCAAAATTCTTCATAAGGAAATCACTGTCTCTCCAGTTTTTCTGAATCTTTACCCAAAGTTTCAGATTAACCTTACAATCCAGAAGTCTCTCAATCTCATAACGTGCCGTGCTGCCAATCTTCTTCAGCATTGCACCCTGCTTTCCAATGATGATTCCCTTGTGTGAGTCTCTTTCACAGATAATCGTTGCATCAATATGCATAACGCGATTCTGCATCTTCATACGGTCGATGGCAACCGCAATTCCATGAGGAATCTCATCCTGCAGACAGTGCAATGATTTTTCACGAATCAGCTCTGCGACAATCTGTCTCTCCGGCTGGTCTGTAATTGTATCTTCATCATAGAACTGTGGACCATATGGAAGATACTGCATGATTACTTTCACAAGTTCGTCCGTATTGTCACCGCTTCTTGCAGATACAGGAACAATTGCTGCAAAGTTAAATTCTTTATTGTATGCAGCAATGTATTCCAGAACCGCTTCTCTCTTCACCATATCAATCTTGTTAATCACAAGAATGACCGGTGTTTTTACCTTTTTAAGCTGCTCAATAATATGCTTTTCGCCTGCTCCGATAAATGTAGATGGCTCCACAAGCCAGAGCACAACATCAACTTCATTTAAAGAACGATGTGCAATATTTACCATATATTCCCCAAGTTTGTTCTTTGCTTTATGAATACCAGGTGTGTCCACAAAGACAATCTGACCTTCTTCTGTTGTAAGAACAGTCTGGATTCGATTTCTTGTTGTCTGTGGTTTATTGGATGTAATCGCAATTTTCTGCCCAATCAAATGATTCATCAGGGTAGATTTCCCTACATTCGGACGTCCAATCAGTGTTACAAAACCCGACTTAAAATTATCTCTCATATACAATTCTTCCCCTTTTTATTCCTGACATGTTTATCTTGTTTGACTGAAACAATCTTAGCAATTAAATTATAAAAAGTAAAGCGAAAGCTTCACTTTTGTCAAGACTTTCGCTTTGCATAATCTTATTCTGCCAAAACACCTCGGGAACGGATAATCTCCATGCAGCGTTTCAATTCTGCTTCTGAATAAACAGGAGTATTTTCATATTCATAATTCATCCCAAGTGCGTTGTACTTGCTTGTCCCATAATTATGAAATGGTAACAGATCAATCCTTACTCCTAATCCTTTTGCAAACTCTGCTGACTGTATCAGATTCTCATCCGTATCATTAAATCCTGGAATCAGTGGAATTCGGATCGTCAAATCCTTTTTTGCAAGTTTTCTCATATTGCAAAGAACCTGTTGATTCGACACCCCCAGCATTTTCTTATGCTCCTCTTCATTCATATGCTTTAAGTCAATAAGGAACTGATCCACGTATTCTAACAGCTGTTCACATATTTCTCCCGAAAAAATCCCATGCGATTCCAACGCAATATGAACTCCCCTTCTTTTGAGAATTTTCATTACATTGAACAATAATTCCGGCTGCATTGTTGCTTCTCCTCCGGAAAATGTAGCCCCGCCTTTGGATTTTCTGTAAAACGGCAGATCCTTACATACTTCATCTGCTATTTTCTCTGCACTCATCTCCTGTCCAAAGCCAGTCAGAGCTTCTGTCGGACATTCCTGAATACACTTTTCACATGAAATACACAGTTCTTTCTTAATTTTCCCTTCCGCAATGGCATCCACCGGACATATCTTTTCGCACACTTTACAATGTATACATTTTTCTTCGTAATATCCTATTTGAAACTCTTTGTTCTGGGATTCTGGATTTGCGCACCATGGACATCGTATCTGACATCCCTTGAAAAACACTGTTGTGCGGATTCCTCTCCCATCATGCACACAATATCTCTGTATTCTATAAATCATTGTCCAAATTCCATTTCTGTACGACTAATAATATCATTCTGGATATCCTTGTTCAGATCTACGAAAAATGCCGTGTATCCTGCTACTCTTACAACAAGGTCTTTATATTTTTCCGGTTCTTTCTGAGCTGCTTTTAATGTTTCACCAGAAACAACATTGAACTGAATATGATATCCACCTGCTTCGAAGAAGGTACGGATCAGATCACTTAAAGCACGGATTCCATAACTTCCTTTCAATGCACTTGGATGATACTTTTGATTATACTGGGAACCATTCGTCATAATCATGTGATCTAATGCTGCCACAGACAAGGCTGCCTGTGTAGGTCCTTCTTTTTCCGCTTCATGACTTGGTGAACATGCTTCTGCAATCGGCATTCCTGCCTTTCTTCCATTTGGAAGAGCTCCCACAACCGCTCCAAGAGGAACATTTGCAGAGTTAGAATACATTCCTGGAATAAAAAATCCTCCCCTGGTATTTTGGTAACTTTCTACCATATGACAGAATTCTGATGTGATCTTTCTCGCCATTGCATTTGTCTCTCTGTCATTGTTGCCGTAACGAGATATTCCTTTTAATAGACTTCTTCTTTCTGCTTCATTCTCCACAAAATCAGAATCCAGCATCTTTATCAGTTCTTCCAGTGACCAACACTTCTCTTCGAATATCTTTTTCTTGATCACCATCATAGAATCCGTTACATCAGCAAGCCCTACTCCCTGGATTCCATCATAATTAAAACAAGCTCCTCCGCTTTGTACTTCTTTTCCCTGCTCAATACAATTATCTGTAATCACTGTTACAAAAGGAAGTGGTGCTATTCTGCTGTGCAGAGTATCTACAACATTACTTACTCTTACCTGATGTGCAAGCAAAGTATTCACACAATCCAAATATCCTTTTTCAAATTCTGCATAATCTTTTGCAGTGCAAACATCCTTCTGCAATGCAGCCAGAACCTTTCCTGTGGCAGGATCTTTTCCATTGTGAAGATATAATTCCAATGCTTTTGCAAGATTGAAGTATCCAGAATTCGCAAAAGCGTTTAATTTTCCCTGAATCCCCATCTCTACGCAGCCAATCACAGCATAGTATTTACGTGCTATATCAATCGGAATTCCACGACTCACAAGAGAAGGTATCGCAATCTCATCGTTATACATCGCAGGCATTCCAATCCCTTCACGAATAACCTCTGAACATAAAAGCAAAAATTCTTCTGGTGTATTCCTATTGATTCGACAGCATACCGATGGCTGTGCCATATGTACACGTGCTGTTGTTTCAAGCATCATATAAGAAAGTTCATTTGTGGCATCATTTCCTTTTTCATCCATTCCGCCCAGGGTGATGGCCTGAGAGATTGGATGTCCGCCAAATGATTTACTATCCTCTTCATTCCATACCTGAATAATTGATGCAATCTTAAGCCAGAGCTGATCAACAAGTTCCTCTGCCTCTTCTTTTGTTATTCTTCCTTCTTCCAAATCTTTTTTATAAAATGGATAAAGCAGATCATCCAGACGTCCAAGTGAGATTCCAGTACCATCAGATTCAATATGTATGATCAGCTGTATAAAATAGATGGTCTGTATAGCCTCGTAAAAAGTTTCCGGTGCATAGTATGGAACTTTACGACAAATCTGTGCGATACGTTCCAATTCTTCTTTTCTTCTGCCTTCTGTTTTTTTTACCATCTCTTCTGCCAGAACTGCATAACGCTCTGCAAACCTTTTTACTGCCTGGCAGGTAATGATCAAAGACTGATACAATGGAATCTCATCTATACCTGTTGCAGATGTATAGTCACAGTTTTTCAGCTTTTCTTCCACTTTTTTCTCAAGTCCATAAAATCCCGTCCGAAGAACATTCTCGAAATTCACAAGCCAGTGTCCGCATCCCTTACTTAAAGTATATCCGCAGGTGAATACCAGTGCATCCATGGCTTCTTTTGTTTCTTCTGATAAAAGTGACATTGTTGTATCGAATACATTGCGCCCTTTCCAGTATTCTGTATATTCACGGATCTTTTCTTTTGCTTTTTCTTCAATTCGAAATCTCGAACCGTCTCTTTCTTCAAATCTGTCCAATTCATCTGCCGCCCAGGTATTCACGATTGGATTCAAAGTAGAGGCCCTCAGACCGTTGCCCTGATTTCCAACAATTAAATCTTCCTCATTTATAAAAATGGTCATCCGGTCAAGTGTTTCTGCAAGAGCCAGTGCTGCTTTTTTTATCGGTACTTCCGCTTCATTTTTTGAAAAAACTTCCGTCCAGATCACAGCTCGTTCTGTACAGATAATTGGTTCTGTATCAATCAGTTTCCCTCGATACTTTTTGTTTCGCTCTGTCAGTTTCAAGTTCATCTTTCTGCCTCCATTTCTTCTTTCATTAAATTTCGTTCGCAGTTTATCGTTTAGCTTAACGTTAAACTATTTGTTGTTTATATAATATCATACACATTAAAATCAAACAATATATGTTTTGCAACTTTCTGTTTTCTTATGCTATACTTAAATAGCATCAAACATTTTATATTGTGTGCAATGAAACCTCGGAGGCTTTTATGAATAAAAAAACCACTTTAAAAGACATAGCCGGCATCTGTGGCTGCTCTGTAACCACTGTTGCCCGTGCCTTAAAAGACAGTGATACTATTTCTGCGGCAATGCGAAAAAAAATACAGGATACTGCTCTGGAACTGGGATACATCCCCAATTCTCTTGCAACCAGTATGCGTACCGGACGTACGAATACGATTGGTGTGATCCTTCAGGATTTTCGTAATCCATACTTTGCTGTAATTGCAAAATATATTGAAGAATACGCACGTATTAAAAATTACTCCATTTTCTTCATGACAACAAACGAATCTTCTGTGCGGGAATTGGAGGCCTGTCGTTCTATGATTGGAAAGAATGTGGATGGTATTCTTCTTTTTCCGGTTCAGGAAGATGACCGCTCTGTACAGCTTTTATTAAGTCAGTCAACTCCTTTTGTACTGGTCAGTCGTTATTTTGAACATCTTGACACGTCCTATGTTGTTTCAGATGAAGAAGCCGGTACCTATATGGTCACAAAACATCTGATTGAAAAAGGAGCACAAAATATTGTTTTCTTAAATGGTCCTGAATACATCTACAGTGCACATCATCGTCAGATCGGGTATCTTCGTGCTTTGAATGAGTCCGGCCTTTCTCCTAATATCATTCCCACAGGAACAAAAATAGGAGAGACAGCAGAACAGATTCATAATCTGGAAAACAATAAAATTCCTTATGATGGAATTCTGACTTTTTGTGATATGATGGGTTATGAAGCTTACCATACTTTATCTGACCTAGGCTATCAAATCCCTGGAGACAAACTTCTTGCCGGCCATGACGGACTGCACCAGGATATGATTTACCCTCTGAATCTGACAACAGCAATGTTGGACAGACAACAACTCGCCCACGCTGCTATTGATATGATTCTTGATATTATTGAAAACCCTGACAGTGAAAAACAACAGGTCTGCCTGAAACAGACTCTCTTTATCGGAGATACGACAACTTAAAATTTTTCTTACAAAAAGCTGTATACCTTGTTCTTAGTCACCTTCAGGCAGAGAACAATGCATACAGCTTTTTTATCAGTTCAGATCTTAAAATAGTGTTTTCACTTCTTTAAACATCACTTTTTCTTCTTCAATTTTTTCTTCACTTCCGATTACACAGATCTGTTCTGCCTTAAGCACCGCTTCAAGAACTTCAGCCAGTGCACGGATATCTTCCGGCTTGGCTTTCAGAATCTGCATACGCTCCTGTATAATCATTTCCGGAGTGATATGTGTCATGTATAGATTCATGGAACGTACGCCCTTGGCTGACGGATTCATCGGACGATCCAGATTACTCATTGTTCCGATAATATATTTTGTCATATCACGCTCGTCCACATCGAAATTCTTTACATATTCAACAACATTTTCATAAATATCCATTGTCTTTTTCAGATTTGGATCACGATAGGAAACAAAGTATCCGTCTCCTGTACGACTAAAATTACACATACATCCATAGGCTCCGCCTTTTACACGGACATTCTGCCAAAGATAATCGTAACCAAGAATCACTTTCAAAATCTGTAATGCACCTTTATAGTCCACTCCACCATCAATGAAATTACCAACTCTTGCAACATACTGTACCTTAGAAGATGTCTTGAATCCTTCATTACGTTTCTCGCAGTGAAGTGTACACCCTTCTGTAAAAAGTTCCTGACTTCCTGTATTCAGGCCTACTCTCATTTTCTTTACTTCTTCGCAGACAACAGCCAGTTCTTTTTCTTCCGAAGTGAAACTTACCATCATGTTATCGCCTCTAAAAATATAGGATGCAAGCTTTTTCAAATTGTAAATCAGTTCTTCTTTCTTCTCTTCAAAATTTTCTTCAATTTCCTTTACCTTCTGATAGAAACTGATTCCATCTGTATCATCCTTAAACTTCTGAATCGGTGATGCATAGGAAAGTGCACGAAGTGCAGCTGTCGTATGTCCTGATGACTGGAAGCTCATCTGTAATCTTGATTTCAACATTGCAAGAATTTCTTTCAGACGCTTTTCATCATCCAACTTTGATTCCATCATGATCTCTCTCATCATTGTGAAGAGCACATCCATCTTTGGATAGAGCGCTTTGCCTTTAATCTCAAATGTTGCTCGGAATGCTTTTTCTTTGATTCCTCTTACATCTGGATACATCTCCAGTGATGTACCAATTCCACCAGTATGAACGTTGATCTCATTAAACAATTCACCGTATTCATAATTTGTTGTATCAATAATTCCCAGTACGGACTGAAGAATGCCAATATATGGGAGCATTTCTTCTGGTACTCCAGAAAGATCAAACATCAGGGAAAGATATCCGATTCCGCTTGTATCTACATTATGATGGATCACCGGAACTCCCTCAGCCAATACTTCATGATTAAAAACTGGTGCGATCTCTGTGGAAATATCTTCACGTGTCAAAATCGGAATCTTCTCCATATCCTCCTTTGCTTCTTCTGCTTCCTGATACTCTTCCAGCGCCTTTGTCTTTTCTACAAGCACCTTCACTTCTTCTGCAGTCAAACTTGACTTATATGCCTGCAATTTTTCATCCAGTTCCTTGTCCATACGTGCTGTTCTTCCACGTTCCGGCTTTACAATTACGATGGAACCATGCATATTGTCCAATAGATACGTCTGGATCAGATTTTCAAAATATCCAGTATCGATCTGCTCTTTCAAGAATTCAAATGTCGGAATCGCCATCATATGAAGGAATGGTTTTTCTTCATCATACAACCAGCTGTCAAACATCTGAAGTCCATACATCAATCCCTTTGGATAACTTCCAAAGTCAGCCTCCCGGAAGCGGAACTCATGGTAATTGATCGCAGCCAGCAGCGCTTTTTTATCGATTCCCTTCTCAACCGCATTTCTGAAAACATTTTCTATCGCTTCAATAAATGCTTCTTTCTGATCTGGATTGGCATTCTTTGCAACTACAGAAAAGATTGGCTGATAAATTCCATTATCATAATATCCCATAATATCTTTGCCAATACCTGCGTCGAGAAGTGCCTTCTTAAGCGGTGCTCCCGGTGCGGAAAGAAGTGCATAATCAAGAATCTGGAATGCAAGATATAATTTTTCATCCAGACTTGTCGCAATTACTTTGTTATAAGACAGATACGTATTATCTTCTTCTGATTCCTCACTGGAAATAGAATAGTTGATCTCCATCTCTTTTACTTCTGTAAATGGTTCCTGATATAAGATTTCAGAATCAATCTCTGCTGCCTCAAACACACTCAGATATTCCTTGTCCAGCCATTCCAGCTTTTCTTCCATATCCATATCACCATACAGGTAAATATAACTGTTGGACGGATGGTAGTATTTTCTGTGAAAATCTAAAAACTGCTCATAGGTCAGTTCTGGAATCGCTTCCGGGTCTCCACCAGATTCATTTGCATAAGATGTATCTGGGAACAGAGAATTCATTACAACTCTGTCAAGCACCCCTTCTGGTGAAGAAAATGCTCCCTTCATTTCATTATAAACGACCCCGTTATATTCAAGCTTTTCGTCTTCAGAATCCAGTTTATAACTCCAGCCTTCCTGACGGAAAATTTCTTCATGCTTATAAATATTCGGATAAAATACAGCATCCATATACACATGCATCAGATTCTGAAAGTCCTTATCGTTACAACTCGCAACCGGGTAAACTGTCTTATCCGGATAAGTCATTGCATTTAAGAATGTGTTCAAGGATCCTTTGATCAGTTCAACAAAGGGATCCTTTACTGGAAAATCTCTGGAACCACAGAGTACAGAGTGTTCCATGATATGAGGAACTCCAGTGCTGTCAGACGGAGGTGTTCGAAAACCAATCGCAAACACCTTATTCTCATCATCATTCGCCATAAGAAGAACACGCGCGCCACTTTTTTTATGCTTTAACAAGTATCCGGCAGATTTTAAATCTTTCAGATCTTCCTGTCGGATCACTTCATAAGTATTTAAATTTAAAATGCTCATATTGTACCTCGTTTTATTTGAATTTTCAGTCTGTTTTTTATTATATCATTTTTATAATTTCTTTTAAAGATAAAAACACCCTACTTTTTCATACTCTTCCCATTCGGGTTCACTTTTATATGCCTCCATACCAAAAATGCAAATCCCAATATAAACAAACATTTTATGATGGTTGAGTATTTTCCCACATAAATCATTACAATCTCCCAGGATTCTCCAAGTATTGCTCCCAAAGAAATCAGAAGAAGATTCCAGAGTGTACTTCCAATTACAGTATAACCCAGAAAAAGGGAAAAACTCATTTTCGCCATCCCTGCCGGAATAGAAATAAGACTTCTGATGATCGGTACACATCTTCCGAACAAAATGGATTTTTTTCCACGTTTTTCAAACCATTTCAGAGTTTTATCCACATCTTCTTTCTTAAATCCCAATCTTTTTACCCATTTATTCTCAAAAATCCCCTCCAGATTATCTGGTGTCATCATAGTTCCGACCCAATACAGGATGATTGCTCCGATTGTGGATCCGATTGTGGAAAATATCACTGCCCCAGGCACTGTCATTCTTGTATACGTTGTCATAAATCCTGTAAATGGGAGAATTACTTCCGATGGAATTGGAGGAAATAAATTTTCCACTGCAATTAAAAAGCAGATTCCCGGATATCCATATGTATTCATGATATACATCATCAACTCCTGCATTCATGATTTCCTTTCTATAAAAGAAGAAGACGAAACCATGAGCATTGATTTCATCTTCTTGTTTTCTTATAATATATGCTTTTTATTGTGCAAAAATTCCATGCTTCGCCATCTGTTTTACAGTCTGATTTTCTGCAATCTCTTGTTCCTTAAAGAGGGCTTCCACAGCTTCTTCATACTTATATAAACGCTCTGCCTTCTTGATTTTTTTTGCATACTTTTCAAAATTTGTAAACATTGGTGCCATATAACACCACATTTCTTTCATCTTAAATAGTACATTCTTCTCCCCAAACAAATATCCCTGATAATCTTCATAAATTCTGTCATGAAATCCTTTCAGTGTCTCTTTATCCGTTCTTTGTCCTGTACAGATTTCTCTTGCCAATCCCGGATTCCTCAGAAGTCCTCTCCCGATCATAATAGTATCTGTTTCTGGAAAATCATTTATAAAATTCAGATAAGATTCCATCATAAAAATGTCGCCATTATAGCACAGCCTATTCTTACTTTCATTCACAGCCTTTCGGTACATATCCAGATTCGGATGATTTTTATAAAAATCTGTCTGTACTCTCGGATGAATAATCAATTCCTTCATCGGATACTGGTTATAAATCTCCAAAAGTCTGTCAAACTCCTCCGGATCTTCCTTTCCAATTCTTGTTTTTACCGAAATCGCAATCTCCGTTTGCTCAAAAATCTCATTCAGGAATCGGTCCAGTTCTTCCGGAAATGCCAAAAATCCAGATCCTCTCTGCTTCGAAATCACGGTCTTTGATGGACAGCCAAGATTCAGATTCACTTCTTCATAACCAAAGTTCTGAAGTGTTTTTGCTGTCTTTACAAAATCTTCTATAGAATTTGTTAGAATCTGCGGTACAGCATGCATTCCCTTATTATTCTCAGGTGCAATATCACCCTTTTCTCTTGCACTCAGACGTCCCAGCTGATTCGGATTGATAAATGGGATAAAATATTTATCAATATGACCAAAATATTCATTCACCGCACCTCGCAGTATATAACCTGTAATCCCTTCCAATGGTGCAAAATATATCTTCATCAGTCTCCCAGTAGTCTCCTTCTCAATTTTTTCCATGTATTGGCCTGCACGTATTCATAAGCCTGATCAAAAATGAATAATCCAATCTGCCCTGCTGCCAGAACACCTGCAAGAATCACACCAGGTAAAGTTCTTGCAAACAAAACTTCCTGAAAGATGATTACAATTGGAATGTACATAAGGTTAAACACAATATATTTGATCATCCAGAAAATACTCTTTTTCTTCCCAATCTCCGAATATTTTCCAAGCAGATTCCATGCACCTTCAATCACTAAAATATATAATGCCATCCCACTGTATGACAGTACATAAAACTTATTCGGCACAAGAATAAATCCAAGCGCTGCTGCCGCGATCCAGAATGCCCAGCCAAATTTTAATCCAAATTCTCTCTGGATGATTCCTACGAAATAAGCAGCGGCGGCCAGAAGAAACAAGGTGTTCGTTTCAATAACACCGCCCAAAAACATACAAATAACAGTAAAGGCCAGCAGCATTCCACTGATGGCCATTCTTTTTGCTCCTACATGCATGAGCACAAATCGCCTCCCATACATTCACATAATGTATCTGCAATCCAGAGATCACAGCACGCATCTCCTGTTCCACAGGAATTATTATATCTATTTCCATACCCCTGAGTATAAGGATGAGCCTGATATCTCTGTCCATTCCACTCAAGCTGATTCAAAAGCTGACGATACTGTGGGTTAGATGGATTCATATTCACCGCCTGTCCTGCATGATCTCTGGCAACAATATTATTACCGATTCCTGAATTCGCTACTGCACTTAAGTAATACCACTCTGCAGTACGGTTAGGAATTCCTGCAAGTACATTCAATGCCTGACGATGCTGCCCTGCATTTATATAAGTATAAACAGCCTGGAACTGAACAGAGCCGGAATTCTGCTGGCTTCCGCCATAAGAGTAACCACCGTTGTAACCACTCTGCTGACTTGTACTATAAGAATATCCTCCAAAATTCCCCTGTTCACGCTGCTTCATAATTGTATCATAAGCTTCCTGAACTTCTTTAAACTTTTCCTCTGCAAGATCTGCAAGTGGGTTATTCACATTCGCATCCGGATGATATTTTCTTGTAAGATCACGATATGCTTTCTTTACTTCATCATCTGAAGCATTCTGAGAAACTCCCAGAACTTCATATGGATTTTTATTCATATTCATTTCCTCTCTAGGTTTGTATTCTAAATTCGATTAATATTCTCTAACCCTTTTATCATATACTAATTCAAAAAAAATGTCCAGTAAATCAGATTGTCTGCTATATCCTTATACAATTCGCTGATTGATATAACTGCACTTTTTCATCTTCTTTAAATGCTGTCATTTGTTTCCTCTTTTTCTGCCTTGTTTTTCTTTTCTCTCATTTGATTATATTTTGTCCAAACACCTGCATATAAAATATTACGCAGGATTTCAACATCTTCCAGACATGGAAGTTTCTCAAATGCGGCTGTGCTCTCAGCAATCATCATACATAACATCTCATGACATTTATCATTATAATCTTCCCGCTTACTGTACTCTTTCAGGGGGTTATAACTTCCGGTTTTTAAATCATTTTCCAGATCATCGCAGGCATCCATAATGTAAATAAATTTCCCAAGGAAGAATCCGATTCTGCGAAGTGTGTCTTCCCATATATCTTTTTCATAGACGAGAATTTCTTCCATCAGACGACCAAAACATCCCGCCGGAAGATCAATATTCTGCTCATTCTCTGCCTCCAGTTTGGAAAGTGCCTTTAATTCTCTGCGAATCACAGTGCTCTGCCTTGGATATTTTTTAATGGCTTTTTCTGCCTTCCTGCGGATCGCACTTCCTACAGCCAGACTGCTGATCTTTTTTTCATCCTGCCAGTCATCTTTCAGGTGATAGTATGCCAGTATCAGATTCATGTCTGCTGCATAATCTGTAAATTCATTCTGCAGCATA
The DNA here is from genome assembly GCA_036309085.1 of Schaedlerella sp. Lineage (GTDB taxonomy): Bacteria > Bacillota > Clostridia > Lachnospirales > Lachnospiraceae > Schaedlerella. The sequence continues at coordinate 38,368 of JAXJUL010000020.1, read as the reverse complement.
TCACGCTTCTGAATCGGATGTGTCTTACATCTGTGTGCCGACCTTTTCATCTCTTTTTCATAAAGTGAATTCAAAAGGATAATCAAAAATGTCATGTCATAAGTAAGAGTCAATTGTCCAAGACTTCCATACCTTTCTTTCAATGACTGACACAGACCGCAGTAATATGCCCTGTATCTTCTCCAATCTTTCATCCTGATCTCTGGCTCACAAATTGTTACATATCCAAACATAATCTCACCTTTTCAATATTTTTTGTCACCCACATACTAATCTTCTTTTGCCCATCCATAGGCACATTTTACTGCTTTTTTCCAGCCTTTGATCATCTGTGCTCTTTTTACATCATCAATTGCAGGTTTAAATGTTCTGTCGATTGCCCAGTTCTTTACAATTTCTTCTGTATTTCTCCAATATCCAACAGCAAGTCCTGCAAGATAAGCGGCTCCTGTCGCTGTTGATTCCACGCAGACCGGACGATTGACAGGAGCATTCAGAATATTTGCCTGTTCCTGCATCAGAAAATTATTTGCACTTGCTCCACCATCTACTCTAAGTCCTGAAAGCTTAATTCCTGCATCTGCTTCCATCGCTTTTACCACATCATTCACCTGATATGCCAGGGAGTCCAGAGTGGCTCTGATAATATGATACTTATTTACTCCTCTTGTCAGCCCAACGATCGTTCCTCTTGCATACTGATCCCAGTGTGGAGCTCCAAGTCCTGTAAATGCCGGAACTACATAACATCCATTCGTATCTTCCACTTTCTTTGCCATATACTCAGAATCAGATGCAGAATCAATAAATCTCATCTCGTCTCTCAGCCACTGAATTGCTGCTCCTGCTATAAAAATGGAGCCTTCCAGAGCATAAGTCACTTTTCCTTCCAGTCCCCACGCAATCGTTGTAACCAGACCATTCTCTGACAACACTGGCTTATCACCCGTATTCATTAAAAGGAAACATCCTGTTCCATAAGTATTCTTAGCATCTCCCGGATTAAAACATGTCTGTCCAAAAAGTGCTGCCTGCTGATCACCTGCAGCTCCTCCAATCGGAATTGGTGCCCCGAGGATTCCTGAGTCAGTATCTCCATAAATACAGCTGGATGGTTTTGCTTCCGGAAGCATACACTTTGGAATGTTCATCTCTTCGAGAATCTCATCGTCCCAGTCCAATGTATTGATATTAAAAAGCATTGTACGAGAAGCATTAGAATAGTCTGTCACATGAACAGCCCCTTTTGTCAGCTTCCAAATCAGCCATGTCTCAACCGTACCAAACAACAGCTCTCCTTTTTCAGCCCGTTCTATCGCTCCCTCTACATTATCCAGTATCCATTTAATTTTTGTACCTGAAAAATATGCATCGATCACAAGCCCTGTTTTTTCTCTGTACTTTTCAGTCAATCCTTTTTCTTTCAGGCTGTCACAATATTCTGAAGTTCTTCTGCACTGCCACACAATCGCGTGATAGATTGGTTCACCTGTAAACTTATCCCACACGATCGCAGTCTCTCTCTGATTTGTAATCCCGATTGCTGCGATATCTGCCGCTGTAGCTCCTATATTATGCATTGCTTCCTGCATCACAAGAAACTGTGTAGACCAGATTTCATCTGCGTCATGTTCAACCCAGCCTGGTTTTGGAAAATACTGTGTAAATTCTTTCTGTGCAACACTGCATATTTTTCCTTTTTTATCAAATAAAATACAACGATTACTTGTTGTTCCCGCATCCAATGCCATTACATATTTTGCCATGAATGTTCCTCCTCGTGTTATTATTATGCGATTTTCTTTTCACCATTTAACGCTTTATGCATTTGAAGTAAGAACTATCTCACATTTGATATATTTTTATCAGTTCGTACATTTCTGTTATATTTTATTATAAATTTTGTTTCCCGTGTTTGCAATGATTACTTATCAGAGAAGAAAGTTTAATAGAATTACAAAAAAGCGACTCCGGTAACCCGGAGCCGCTCCTGTTTTTATATTTTTAATTAGTCTTCTGTGTGAAGAGCGATAAGTTTTTTCAGATAAGCATATCTTTCTGCTGCTTCTTTTTCGTTCTGAGCAAACAGTTTAGCTGCTTTTTCTGGGTTAGCTCTCTTAAGAGCGTTGTAACGAACTTCACCATCCAGGAATTCCTGGTAACCCTTCATATCAGGTTCTTTGCTGTCAAGAGTGAACTTGCATCCTTCAGCTGCTGGATTGAAACGGAAGTTATTCCAGTATCCACATTCAACTGCGAGCTGTTCTTCTGTCTGAGCTTTGCTCATACCTTTCTTGATACCAGGGTTGATACATGGAGCGTAAGCAATGATGAGTGATGGTCCTGGGTATGCTTCTGCTTCTGCAAGAGCTTTTACTGTCTGGTTAAAGTCAGCACCCATAGCAATCTGTGCTACATATACATAACCGTAGCTCATTGCGATACTTGCAAGGTCTTTCTTCTTAGTTTCTTTTCCGCCAGCTGCGAACTGAGCTGTTGCACCCGTCTTAGTAGCTTTAGAAGCCTGTCCACCTGTGTTGGAGTAAACTTCTGTATCGTATACCATGATGTTGATATCTTTTCCACTAGCGAGAACGTGATCTACACCACCGAAACCGATATCGTAAGCCCATCCGTCACCACCAAAGATCCACTGGGATTTCTTAGCGAGGAAGTCTTTGTTCTTAAGGAGTTCTGCTCTGTCTTCGCAATCGCAGTCACAAGCTTCAAGAGCTGCTACGAGTTTATCTGTAGCTACACCGTTTGTTGCACCGATTCCGAATGTATCAAGCCATTCCTGAGCTGCTGCTTTAACGTCAGCGTTTTCTGCGTTTTCTGCAACTCTTTCAACGATAGTTTTCAGTCTGTTTCTGATTGTGTTCTGAGCGAGAAGCATACCATAGCCATATTCAGCATTGTCTTCGAAAAGTGAGTTAGCCCATGCTGGACCTCTTCCCTTAGCGTTTACTGTATATGGTGTAGATGGTGATGAGTTACCCCAGATAGATGAACATCCTGTTGCGTTAGCGATGTACATTCTGTCACCAAACAGCTGAGTGATCAGTTTAGCATAAGGTGTTTCTCCACAACCTGCACAAGCGCCTGAGAACTCAAGCAGAGGCTGTTTGAACTGAGAACCTTTAACTGAAGCAATTTTGAATTTATCTACAACATCTGTCTTCTCTGGAAGAGTGATGCCATAATCGAAGTATTTCTGAAGTCCTGCATTTGCTTCCATGTTTTCCATAACAAGAGCTTTTGCACCCTTCTTACCTGGACAAACGTTAGCACATGAACCACATCCTGTACAGTCGTATGCAGATACAGTCATTGTGAACTTGTACTGTTTCATACCGATCATTGGGATTGTTTCAAGTCCTTCTGGAGCATTGGCGATTTCTTCATCTGTCAGAGCTACTGGACGGATAACAGCGTGTGGACAAACATATGCACAACGGTTACACTGTACACAGTTTTCTGGTTTCCATACTGGGATATCAACAGCGATACCACGTTTTTCGTATGCAGATGAACCAGATGGTGTTGTACCATCTACATATTCGTTAAATGCAGATACTGGAAGTGAGTTACCTTCCTGTGAGTTAACTTTTGTCTGGATATTCTTAACGAAGTCAACAACGTCTGTTCTTCCGCCTTTTACTTCAGGAGTGAAGAGACCTTCGTCTGCACAAGATTTCCAGCTTTCTGGAACTGCGATTTCAACAACCTGTTTTGCACCAGCGTCGATAGCATCGTAGTTCATCTGTACGATCTTGTCACCTTTACGTCCGTATGTAGCTTTAGCAGCTTTCTTCATAAGGTCAAGAGCTTCTTCTTCTGGAATGATTTCAGCCAGTTTGAAGAATGCAGACTGAAGAACTGTATTGATACGTCCGCCAAGACCGATTTCTTTACCAATCTTGATACCGTCAATTGTGTAAAGTTTGATGTTATGATCAGCGATAAATGCTTTAACCTGTCCTGGAAGGTGTTTTTCAAGACCTTCAAGATCCCATGGACAGTTCAGAAGGAATGTACCGCCATCAACAAGTTCCTGAACCATGTTATATTTGTTAACATAAGATGGGTTGTGGCAAGCTACAAAGTTAGCTTTTTTAATCAGGTATGTTGATTTGATAGGTTTTTTACCAAAACGGAGGTGAGACATTGTAACACCACCGGATTTTTTAGAGTCATAATCAAAGTATGCCTGTGCATACATATCTGTGTTATCACCGATGATCTTGATAGAGTTCTTGTTAGCACCTACTGTACCGTCAGCACCAAGTCCCCAGAATTTACAGTTAATTGTTCCTTCTGGTGTTGTAACAAGTGGAGCACCAACTTCGAGAGAAAGGTTAGTAACATCATCTTCGATACCGATTGTGAACAACTTCTTATCTGTGTTTTCGAATACTGCTGCGATCTGTGCAGGTGTTGTATCTTTAGAACCTAAACCGTAACGTCCAGACTGCACTGGAATTGCATCAAATTTAGTTCCTTTAAGAGCTGCAACTACATCGAGGTAAAGTGGTTCGCCGATTGCACCTGGTTCTTTTGTTCTGTCAAGAACGTTGATATTCTTAACTGTATCAGGAATTGCATCGATGAGAGCCTGAGCTGAGAATGGTCTGTAAAGACGAACTTTAACAACACCAACTTTTTTGCCAGCTGCTACTAAGTAATCGATTGTTTCTTCGATTGTTTCACATACAGAACCCATAGCTACGATAACGCTCTCTGCATCTGGAGCACCGTAGTAGTTGAAAAGTTTGTAGTCTGTACCAATCTTAGCATTAACTTTATCCATGTAATCCTGAACGATACCTGGAAGAGCATCGTAATATGGATTACAAGCTTCTCTTGCCTGGAAGAAGATATCAGGGTTCTGAGCTGAACCTCTCTGACATGGGTGATTTGGATTCAGTGCGTTAGCACGGAAAGCGTCAACAGCTTCAAGATTCATAAGATCTTTCAGATCTTCATAATCCCATGTTTCGATTTTCTGAATTTCGTGAGATGTTCTGAAACCATCAAAGAAGTTGATAAATGGAATCTTTCCTTCAACTGCTGCACAGTGAGCAACTGCTGTAAGGTCCATAACTTCCTGTACACTTGATTCGCAGAGCATAGCAGCTCCAGCCTGACGACATGCATAAACGTCAGAGTGATCACCGAAAATAGATAATGCGTGGCTTGCCAGTGCACGAGCAGATACGTTCAATACGCCTGGAAGCTGTTCACCAGCTACTTTATAGATATTTGGAATCATGAGCAGTAAGCCCTGTGATGCTGTAAATGTTGTTGTCATAGCACCTGCTGCTAAAGATCCGTGGAATGCGCCAGCTGCACCTGCTTCTGACTGCATTTCTGTTACTTCAACAGTAGTTCCGAAGATATTTTTTCTACCTTCTGTTGCCCATTCGTCAACATGTTCCGGCATAACTGATGATGGTGTGATTGGATAAATAGCTGCAACTTCTGTATAAGCATATGAAACATGAGCTGCTGCCTGGTTACCATCCATGGTCTTCATTTTTCTTGCCATTTCTTAATTCCTCCTTGAATAGTACAATAATAAAAAATTATATTATCACATATATGTTAATTATATCCCCAAAACCTGTAAAAGTCTATAGACGTGTTTTGTTTTTTTGTTTATTTTTCTGTACAGTCTTCTCTCATTTTTCTTAATATTCAGTTAAAAAGAAAAAACTACTTCTACAAATACTGCAAAAGTAGTTTTAATTCTCTATTCTGTTGCAACAACATCTGCTAATGATGTATCTGACAAAAATGTATCCATATTATAAAGGAATAATACGTCTGTGATTCTTTCACGATCAATCAGTGTATGAACGTCATCATAATAATACCTTGGATCCACCATGATAATTTCATTATAATATGGAATCAGAAATGGGACAAAACAATTCGCATAAGAATCTTTAAACACAAGAAGCTTTCTTTCTGTCTTATTCAATGTACTGATCTCTACTTTGGACTGATTACCGCCAAAGAATAACTGATACTTGTCTTTCTCACTCAATGCAGATTTATCATATACTGTTGTACGCGGTTCACTTCCACTGGAATCAGTAACGAGATAATCATTCTTAATTCCCACCGGATCATAAACCCAGATTTCATCTTTTTCATTATGATATCCACTTGTTGAAGCAAGTGTGCCTGAAAAATCTGAAGTAACCAGGTATTTATCATATTCTGTAATTGGTTCTGTAATCTCCATCTGTTCTGCAGATTCCATAAATGCATAATATGCTGCATGACTTGTCCAGTGGTGGTCTGTTTTGTAATACATCCCCTCTTCAATGTGATTCTTCAGTGCAGCAGATACATCGATATAATCCACCGATGCATCCAAAACTTTCTGAATCCTTTTTGCATCTTCTCTCTGATCACGTGCAGGTGCTCCTAATGGCAGATAGTCATCCATTACCGATATTGCATTCGGAACAATCATCATATTAATATTCAGACTCTTGTTTTTTCCCGCAAATTCATTAATAGCATTAAGATTATTATCCACGCTCTCCTGATTTGGATTTGCAGGAATCTGGATTAAATAATCATCATCACAAAGATATACCCCATTCAACTCAGTTTTTCCAAGCAGAAGATCGCATCTTACTTTCAGATTGATCCAGGCATCTCTTCCAACAAAATGATCAGAAGTATAACTTTCCAACCCTGTCATAAATTTTGTATCCAGTATGTTATCCAGACTAATCTCTGGAAATTCTGCCAAAACACGATTCTCCTCTTCTGAATACTCTTTATCTGGAAGCACAAGACTGATAAATGCCAGCATCAAAATCACTGCACAAAATATAAGTGCAAGCAGTTTATACAAAAGTCCTCTCTTACCGCGATTCTTTTTTCTTACTTTATTATCATCCATGTTACTCACCTTTACTTTTTTCCATTAAAATCTGAAATACAAGAATGGATTGTAAGTTGCATTTACCAGATATGCAACACAGATCAGGAAAAGTACCATATAAACTCCAATTGCCGCAATCTGTTTATATCGCTGTCCTGAATTAACTATTCTTGAAAAATATCTATATACTACAGGTGTACAGCTCACTACTGCAATAAGCCCCAAAGCCAGTGTACTCTTTAAATAGTAAAAACTTGCCGCATCTGCGATACCATTTCCACTGATACAGAACATTGTACCTATAAAAGAAACTGCTCTTTCCAGTGAAGGAGCTGCAAACAGCATCCATCCGATCATAACGATCACCATTGTATATATATGCTGAAAAATTACAGGTATGCGTTCAAGTTTCTCACTCAGGAAATATTTTTCAATCAGAAGCAGGATTCCATAATAAAGTCCCCAGAAGATAAAGTTCCAGGCTGAGCCATGCCATAATCCGGTAAGCACCCATACGACCATGATATTACGAATTCTCTTCAGTGTACTCACTCGATTTCCACCTAGTGGGATATATACATATTCTTTAAACCAGCTGCTCAATGAAATATGCCATCTGCTCCAAAAATCTGTAATGCTTTTTGCTATGTATGGATAATTAAAGTTTTTGATAAAGTCAAACCCAAGCATTTTACCAAGGCCGATCGCCATATCTGAATATCCGCCAAAGTCAAAATAAATCTGCATTGTATACGCAAAACATCCAATCCACGCCGTAAGCACGGATGTATTAGAAGCTCCCAATGCCGCAATTGATTCATACACACTTCCCATCGCATTTGCGATCAGCACTTTTTTTGCAAGTCCCTGTATAAACCAGGCTGCACCATATCCAAACTTTTCTATAGAAACAGTTCTTTTCTGAAGCTGTTTTTCAACATCCGAGTAACGCACGATTGGTCCGGCGATCAGCTGTGGGAACATAGAAACATAAGCTCCAAATATAACAAAGCTGTGCTGCGCCGCCACCTTTCCGCGGTACACATCAATTACATAGGACATTGCCTGGAATGTATAAAAAGAAATACCAATCGGCAATGCCAGTTCTTTATACGGAATATCAAATGGAAGAACTGCATTCAAGTTCTCTGCCAAAAATCCGTAATATTTATAAAAGCCTAACAATGCTAAATTAATTACTGCTGTAGAAATGCAGGCAATTTTAGCAGCTCTGGGCTTTTCCATTTCTACATAATGTTCTATTTCAAGTCCGCCAATAAAATTAATAGCAATACTGAATAACATTAAGATAACATAAATCGGTTCCCCCCATGCATAAAATACAAGGCTGAATAATAACAGAACTAAATTCCTGATATTAACAGGAGCCACATAATACACGATCAGTGAAACCGGTAAAAATGCAAATAAAAAGAAAATACTACTAAAAATCATTTATTTTTTCTCCGTCTGTTTACAAACTATCCAAAAACACCTTCTGAGCCTTCTGTGTATTTTCACCAACCATATAAAAAATATAATTGCCTTCCACACTCAGCACATGTTTGTTAAGCATCGCCACCTGCTCTGCCCCATATCCTTCAAAACTTGTCAGCTGTGTATCAAGTCTTTTCTCAATTGCTGCCTGCACAGACTCCTGCTGAGAAATATCTTTCAGCTTCACGAGCAGCATTTCCTCTACTGCCATATCGTCCTGAGGCGCATAAAGAACTATTCCCTCATATTCATTTGGGTCCAGTCCGTAAAAGCGTTTAATCAATCTGTTCTCAGCTTCCGGAACTTCAGCAAAACCGGAAACTTTGTTTACTTCTGCTTTTACAACATCAAATTCAGCATCACTTATTTTATCACTTCCAACATCGAACATGATAAAAACAAACAGTAACAGCACAAGACTGATTTTTATATATGTTGCGTACTTTTTCATGACTACTCCACCTCCAGAAGCATATTTGCTGCCCAGTATTTATAAAACTCGCTCTGCAAATGCAATCCATCCGGTTCATACAAGTCCATATGCTCGTTTGCTACTGCTGTATTATCCACAAAATTAACCCCTTTTTCCTCGCACATCTGCGCAAGACTTGCATTATAATCATCAATTTCTGCGTACTTTGCTGTTGATGCTATTGCCACTTCACCGGCCGGCAGAATTGAATTCAGAAAAACTTCACACTGTGGAAGTTCTTCATTCAGCAATTCTATGATTTCTGCACACTGCTCACTATAACTTTCCGGTTCATCCCAGAGGCCTCTCTGAATATCATTTAATCCAAAACACAGAAAAATCTGTCCTGGGTTCAATGATTTTAACTGATCAATACGATCGGCTGTTCCCGTAATGATCGCTCCTTTTTCTGCAAGAACCTGAGACTCTGACAGAAAACCATAGTAGGAAAACCCTACTGCACGGGAATCTCCTATGATTACAGCATCCTCAAAACCAATCCATACCTCATCTTCATTATCTGATGCATATGCAAGATTCAGTTCTGCTTTAATTGACTTAACCTTGCTGTTTATTTCTGAAACATCTTTTGTTTCAAGAGATTCAAGATAACTGATTCCCTTCTGAATTCTTGCTTTTCTTTCTTCATTTTTTTTCCAACTTATAAAACTGATAGCAAGCAGAAGAATCACCAGAAGAATTCCGGCAATAATAAGAATCCGTTTCTTATTTGCTTCTATAAAATCCCATATTTTCTTCATTCGTAATCTCCACTATTACAATTGTTTCTATTACTCTTTGTGCTCTTTTATATCTGTCTTTTCTTTTTTCTGGCAATCTGCACTCGAATTGACACCAGCAGAACGATAGATACCACCACCAAAATCACAGCGAGAAGCTGAGAGACCGGAATAGTTGTTCCCGGAATGAGCAACTGGTCTGTTCGCAATCCTTCAATCCATGTTCTTCCAAGCGCATATCCTCCAATATAAAGCAAAAACAGTTCTCCATCAAATCTTTTCTTTTTATGATATAAAAATATAAGCAGCAGAAGTATACAGTTCCATAATGATTCATATAAAAATGTCGGATGTACCTGAATATACTTCACACCATTTATCATTTCCATATTCTGTCTCATCAGTTCTGTAACATCACCGCTTCTTACAGCATCCAAAGGAAGCCGCATCGCAAAAAGTGTATCTGTATATTCGCCAAAGGCTTCTCTATTAAAAAAATTTCCCCAGCGTCCAAGCATCTGCCCGTTTAATATTGCCATTGCAACTGTATCCAAAATCAAAGGAGCTGACATTTTTTTAATCCTGGCTCCCACAAAAACTGCCAGCACAGCTCCAATAATTCCACCGTAAATCGCAAGTCCGCCTTCCCTCAGATTGAAAATGCCCATCAGGTCATCTTTATACATGTCCCAGGAAAATATTACATAATAGATTCTTGCCCCTAAAATTCCACAGATAACTCCCGCAATTCCAAGATCGAAATAATCATCCGGATTTTGCCCGGTTCTCTTTGCCTCCGCAGAAGCAATAAGAAACCCTATCATAACCGCACATCCTATCACGATTCCATAATAGGCAATTTCAAATCCAAACACTGAGATTGATTTTCCCACATGTTCCAGCACAATCCCAAGATTCGGAAATACAATATCCATGTGCATAAATCTGCCTTCTTTCCTATATAATCGAACCAGCAGATATTTCTATCCGCTATATGTTCTTTCTAATTATACGTTAAATCTGAACAGAATAATATCTCCATCCTGTACTACATATTCTTTTCCTTCCAGTCTTACAAGACCTTTTTCTTTTGCTGCAGCATGTGTTCCGCAAGCCATCAGATCATCATAACTTACAATCTCAGCCCGGATAAACCCACGTTCAAAGTCAGAATGGATCTTTCCTGCAGCCTGTGGCGCCTTTGTTCCACGCTTGATTGTCCATGCACGAACTTCCGGTTCTCCTGCTGTAAGATAACTGATCAATCCCAGGAGGCTATAACTTGCTTTAATCAGTTTTTCAAGTCCAGATTCTTCCAGACCAAGATCTTCCAGAAACATCTTTTTCTCTTCATCATCCAGTTCAGCGATTTCCTGTTCAATCTGTGCACATACCACAAATACTTCACATTCTTCTTGGACTGCGTATTCGCGTACTGCCTGAACACCGGCATTTTCTGCTCCGTCATCTGCAAGATCGTCTTCACATACGTTTGCAGCAAAAATAACCGGTTTTGCTGTCAGAAGATTATAGCCTGCCATCCACTCCTGCTCATCCTCATCATCTGTTTTAAATGTTTTTGCCATCTTACTGTCTTCCAGATGTTCTTTAATTCTGTTAAGAAGTTCAAGTTCTTTTGCAGCAGTTTTGTCATTTCTTGCCACCTTTGTAGTCTTTGCAATTCTTCTTTCAAGAATTTCAAGATCTGAAAAGATTAATTCCAGATTGATTGTTTCAATATCACGGATTGGATTAATACTTCCATCAACATGAACAATATTGCTGTCTTCAAAACAGCGAACTACATGAACGATCGCATCTACTTCACGAATGTTGGCAAGAAACTGATTGCCAAGACCTTCCCCCTTTGATGCTCCTTTCACAAGACCCGCGATATCAACAAACTCAATTGCTGCAGGAACGATTTTCTTTGTATGGTACATCTCTCCGAGTACATCAAGGCGTCTGTCCGGTACTGTTACAACACCCACATTTGGATCAATTGTACAGAATGGATAGTTCGCAGATTCTGCTCCGGCTTTAGTCAGAGAATTGAATAATGTACTTTTTCCAACATTTGGTAATCCAACGATTCCAAGTTTCATATTTATTTCCTCCTTGAAAAATCTTTTATTTTATAGATATTTTATTGTCCTTATTTTAAATCGCCAATTTAAATGACAAATCGGCATAATATCATGCATATTATAATACTACATCCCTATTTAAAAGTCTATAAATTTTCTCAGCGCTTTTCACCAAAAAAGCGGCTAAGATTTCTCAGCCACTTTTTTCAAACTCAGTCTTTTGTTTCCATCAGAACAACAATTCCTTCTGTAAATGTAACTGTTGCCCTTTCTTTTTTTATTTCGTTACTCACACATAAACTGTCAAATGGAGTCAGCGTGTGATGTAACAAAGGATATTTTGCTCCATCAATACTTAAATCCTGGATGATTCCGCCTAACGGAAATATAGAAAAATACTTTCCATATGCCTCTTCCTTTTTCAGAATAATATTCTTTTCGAAGATCTGAATCCTGTTATTCTGATCTATAAGATATGCTTTTACACCTGCATCCAATGCAATCTTCAGGCTCTGAACATTCCCCCAGACATGATCCAGTCTTGTTCCTGTTCCACCCAAAATTGTAATCTGCTGACATTCAAATTCTATAGCCAGGCGAATCGCAATCTCTGTATCCGTTGCATCCTTAACCGGATTAAACTCCCTGATCGGAATCCTTTTCTTTTCTTTATAAACAGCAATCACTTTATCTGGAACACTGTCAAAATCTCCTACTATATAATCCGGACAGATTCCATGCTCGTGCAAAAATAAAAGACCTTTATCTACTGCAATCAAGAATCTTGACTCTTTTTCCCTTAGTATAGAAAGAACAAATTCTTCATCCAGCATTCCTCCACTTACAATAACAGCTTCTTTCATAACTTTTTAACACTCCGGAAAATTTAATATCTTTTTCTTTCTTTTAATTCCTGATACATTTCCAGATAATTGCTGTAACGAATCTTATGAATTCTTCCCTCTTCCATGGCTTCCTTCACAACACAATCCGGCTCATGTACATGATCACACCCATTAAATCGACATTGTCCTTCATATGGCTCAAATTCCCTGAAATAATACTTTAAATCCTGCTTTTCAAAATCATTGACATACAAAGAACTGAATCCTGGCGTATCCATAATGTAAGAATTCTCATCAATCGTAATCAATTCTGAATGTCTTGTAGTATGCTTTCCTCTTGCAATCTTCTTACTGATACCTCCTGTCTCCATCTGTACCTCCGTCTGAAGGAGGTTGATCAATGAAGATTTCCCTACACCAGAAGGACCTGCAATTGCAGTTGTTTTTCCAGACAATGCACTCCGAATGTCACTGATTTCTTCATTCAGCGCACTTGTAAAATAAACAGGATATCCACACTTTTCATAAACCGCACTGATTTCTTCCAGCATCTCTTCTTTTCCAAGGTCTTTTTTATTAAACACCAAAATAACTGGAATTTCTTTTCTTTCCATCATCACAAGAAAACGATCCAGAAGATTATAATGGGGAGCTGGTTCTGTCACCGCAAATACCACCAATGCCTGATCAATATTGGCTACTGCCGGTCTGATCAGCTCATTTTTCCTGGGAAGAATACGGATAATATTCCCTGTTTTTTCTTCTTCGTCAAGCACTTCTATCTCAACATTATCACCTACAAGAGGTTTTTGCTTGTCTTTTCGAAACACTCCTCTTGCTTTACACTCATAAATACCAAATTCTACTACGTGAACGTAGTAGAATCCGGCAATTCCTTTTATTATCTTTCCCTGCATAAATTCCTTCTGTCAGATCAGCTCTGACTTTTATCAACTTTCCTGATCTATTGTTGTATTCTCAGATTCATTCGGAATTACTGGTTCCGGTTCATAACTCGGTTCTGGTCCGAGACTTACATACACTGTAATCGTTGTTCCTTCCGGCACTTCACTGCCTCCGGATACTGTCTGAGAAATCACATAGCCAGTAGTTACGTTACTATTATATTGTTCCACAATGTTCGCTTTTAATCCTGCTGAAGATAAAGCATTTTGTGCTTCGGATTTACTCATTCCCTGAAGACTCGGAACTTTTACCAGAACCTCTTTTGGTCCAAGACTCACAACGATTGTAATCGTTGTTCCTGTTTCTGCTTTCTTTCCGCCTACCGGATTTTGAGAAATCACTTTACCTTCACTTACTTTATCACTGTATTCTTCTGTTACAGAAACTTTAAAATCTGCATTTTCAAGAATCCTCTGTGCACTGGATGCAGATTCACCAACAACATTCGGAACTTTTACTTTCTCACTACCTTTGCTTACATAAATTGTAATATTGGAGCCTTTATCTACCTCTTCTCCATGTTCAGGATCTGTAGAAATAACTTTACTTTCTTCCACACTACTGTCAAATTTATAATCAACATCTACAACAAAATCGTCATCTTCCAGAACTTTTTTGGCTTTATCTTCATTCATGCCTCTGACATCCGGAACTTTAATTTTCTCAACTTCCGCCCCCATACTTACAACAACTTCAATTGTAGTATATTTATTGATCTCAGTGTCTGCAGCAATGCTCTGCTCCATGATCTCGCCTACATCATATTTGTCAGACACTTTTCTTGCAACAACATCTAATCCAAGATCTGCGTCATTGAGTGCTTTCTGAGCTTCTGCCTCTGTCATTCCAAGTACATTCGGAACAACTGTCTGTTCTTCCACCTCTTCTACGACTTTTGAAAATGATTTGAAAACCCCCGCAACATTACCAACCATATAAATAACTGTAAATGCAATAATAACAGCCGCAACAATCATTAAGATTTTCATGATCTGCTTTGTATTTGGATCAACATCATTCTTTTTCACCTGTCGATTATTGCCACGGTCTCTCTCCTGAACCCTTCTATTATTATGAGGCACTGTGCTAATCTTTGGCTTATCCTCATAATTCTCTTTATGAACACTGCGTCTGTTGACACGATCAAGTTCCCCTGTTGTCATCACAACAGTTGTATCACCGCCAGTTCTTCTGACTGGTGAAGACTTATGAACAAATTCTCCGTTCGGATCGAGAAGTGAACGCTTCAGATCATTGATCAATTCCTGACAGTCTTTATATCTCAAAGCTGTATTCTTCTGAGTACATTTCATAATAATGCACTCAAGACTATATGGCAGATCCTTTACCTCTCTTGACGGATTAGGAAATGCTTCCTGAATATGCTTTACTGCAACTTCAACTGTTGTCTCCCCGTCAAATGGTACATGACCTGTGACCATCTCATACATTGTAACCCCGGCAGAATAAATATCACTTCGTTCTCCCACGACACCACCTCGTGCCTGTTCCGGAGAAGTGTAATGTACAGATCCCATAACATTCGTACTGATCGTCTGTGTAGATGTCGTCGCACGTGCGATACCGAAATCTGTTACTTTTACTTTTCCCTCTTTTGAAATGATAATATTATGTGGTTTTATGTCACGATGAATAATATGCTGGTTATGGGCAGCCTGGATACCAGTCACCATCTGGATGGCTATACTGATTGTCTCCTTCGCTGAAAGCCTGCCTTTTTTCTCGATATAATCATGCAATGTAATCCCTTCAACGAGTTCCATGACCATGTAGTAAAGACCACGGTCTTCTCCTACGTCATATACATTCACCACATTTGGATGCATCAGACCTGCAGCGGACTGTGCTTCACTTAAAAACTTCTTAATAAATACTTCGTCTGAACGATACGTACTTTTCAGCACCTTTACAGCCACATGACGATTTAGCTTATGGTCCAGACTTTTATAAACATCCGCCATTCCCCCGGCGCCAATGCGGCCGAGGATCTCGTAGCGCTTTCCTAATACTACTCCTGTTTTTAACATTTATCTCACCTCATCAGTAAATGGCTCAGCGAGAACAATCCCAATGTTGTCCGTTCCGCCATTCTCCTTGGCAGCCTCTACCAGAGTCACTCCTGCTTCGACAATGTCGCGTGCGCCCTGAACAATATGGAAAAGCTCCTCATCTTCTACCATATTGCTGAGTCCGTCTGTACACATCAAAATGACGTCTCCCCTTTTCAGACGATGCTCATAGAAATCTACCTCTACATTCTCTTTTGCCCCGATTGCTCTTGTAATAATATTTTTATCCGGATGATTCTTTGCTTCTTCCGGTTTGATTCCTCCCAGTCTGACCATCTCTTCTACAAGAGAATGATCCTTTGACAACTGTGTTATCCCCTGATTGATCAGATAAAGACGGCTGTCACCAACATTTGCAAAATATAACATCTGGTTCACGATTGTAGCAGCTACTACCGTCGTTCCCATCCCCTTCAAATGTGGATCTGCTGCTGCCTCTCTGATAATTTCTCTGTTTGCTTTTTTTATTGCAGAAACAAGCGCTCTTTCGATATCTCTTTCTTTACTGACCTTTAATTCCTTCTGTAATACCTCCACCGTACACTTGGAAGCATAATCTCCTGCCTGATGTCCTCCCATCCCGTCAGCAACCACAAACAGATTCGGAAGATTACCAAGCGGCTTCTCTGATATGTATACATAATCCTGATTCACTTGTCTTACCATTCCCACGTCAGTAATTGAAAATGCTTTCATATAATTCTCCTTCTAATCCTGCTTTGTTTCCATGTGTCTGCGTCTGAGCTGACCACAGGCGCCATCAATATCTGCGCCCATTTCTCTTCTTATAGTAACATTTATTCCGCTTTTTTCAAGTTTATTTTTGAAAATGAGGGCACTTTTCCTGCTCGGCTGTACGAAATCTCTTTCCTTGATTGGATTCACCGGTATCAGATTCAGATGACAATTTCTGTTTTTCAAAAGCCCGATCAGCTCCTCTGCATCCTCATCTGTATCATTCACTCCGTGAACCAGACTGTATTCAAACGAGATTCTGCGCCCCGTTTTTTCAAAATACGCATCGCATGCCTCAAGCACTTCATCTAACTTATACTTATTCGCAACAGGCATCAGTTTTTTACGCTTCTCCTGTGTAGAACCATGAAGTGACAGGGCCAGTGTAATCTGAAGTTCTTCCTCTGCAAGATCATAAATGCGAGGCACAATCCCACAAGTAGAAACTGTCAGATTACGCTGACTGATATTCAGACCATGTTCATCTGTAAGAATACGGACAAACTTCAGGAAATTATCATAATTATCCAAAGGTTCTCCTGTCCCCATCACAACTACATTGGAAATTCTCTCACCAATAATCTTCTGAATCTGATAAATCTGTCCCACCATCTCGGACGGTGTAAGATTTCTCGCAAGCCCGTCCAGAGTAGATGCACAAAAACGGCATCCCATTCTGCAACCTACCTGCGAAGAAATACAGACAGAATTCCCATGTTTGTAACGCATCAGAACACTCTCTACTACATTGTCATCATGAAGAACGAAGAGAAATTTATTCGTTCCATCTATCGAAGATTCCTGTCGTCTAATCATCTCTACCGGCAGAATCACATAGAAAGATTCCAGTTTTTCACGCAGATTTTTAGAAAGATTTGTCATTTCGTCAAAATGATCCACAAGCTTCACATGAAGCCACTCGTAAATCTGCTTTGCACGAAATGCTTTTTCTCCAATCTTTACCATCTCTTCCTGTAACTGTTCATATGTAAATGAACGAATATCTTTTCTCATCCTTTCACCCTCTTTGTCTCATAGCCGTTTTATTTTATAAATAATTCACAACATTTTATTTCTTTTTCAATGCTGCAACAAAAAATCCATCGCTCTTATGAACTCCTGGCAAAAACTGCAGACATCCATTTTCCTGTACAGAATTTTTCAGTTCCTCACACAACAATGGACGAATATCCATCAATTCAAACTCTGGATAATTTTCAAGCAGCCAGTGTACATTCCCCATATTTTCAGACGGATTGATGGTGCAGGTACTGTAGATCAGTTTTCCACCTGGCTTTACATAAGACTGCACATTTTCCAGAATTTTTCTCTGCAACTCTGCAAGTTCATCTAAGCTTTCTTCTTTTGTCTTATATTTCAAATCTGTTTTTTTGCCAAATACACCAAGACCAGAACATGGAAGATCTGCAATCACAATATCTGCATTTTCTTTTGATTCTTCATCCATTTCCAGCGCATCCCACTGCACAGCCTCAATATTCTCAAGTCCTGTGCGGTCAATATTATCCCAGATCAGGTTTACCTTATATTCTGTCAGGTCTCTTGCCTCCACATATCCCGTTCCTTTCAGTTTCTCAGCCATATGAACTGCCTTTCCCCCCGGTGCTGCACAGACATCAATGACACGGTTTCCTTCTTTTGGATCTGCCACTTCACATACCATCATGGAACTGATATCCTGTACAGAAAACTTTCCTTCCTGAAAGCTGTCCAAATCTTCCAGATAATCAAATCCGGATAATTCCAATGCATATGGAAGATAGGAATGTACTCCAACCTTAACGCCTTCTGCTTCCAGTTCTTTTTTCAGTTCCTCCACACCCGCTAAAGTCTCATCCAGGCATCTGACAAGCAGAGGTTTTTCCTCTAGAAATGCATTCAGCATGATTTCGATCACTTCTATAGGATATTCTTTTTTCCAGACCTGTAAGATCCACTCTGGAACAGAATATTTTACAGACAATGCCTTGATCGGTTCTTTTGGATATTCTACAGAATCGAGCCCTCTTGCAATACTTCGAACAACTCCATTTACAAAACCTCTCAAAGTTCCAAATCCTTTTTTTACTGCAAGTTTTACTGCCTCATTACAGACCGCCGAATCCGGAACATTATCCATATACTTTAACTGGTATACCGCACTTCTCAAAATATTACGGATGACCGGTTTCATCTTTTTTACTTTTACTTTAGAAAACTGATCGATGATATAATCAAGTTCCAACTTTCTCTCAATCGTTCCTTCAGAAACTCTTGTAATAAATGCACGTTCCTTTTTTTCAAGGTACTGATACTTTCCAAGAACTTCACGAAGTACAATATGACTATAGCGTCCCTGTTCGAGAACTTCCATAAGAATTCCCAACACAAGTTCACGTTCATTAATCTGTTTCGACATTTTTTCACCCTTTATGTCAGTTTATTCAAAAGATAATACTGTTCCTTCTGTTACCTGATATCCTCTTAAAAATGCATCTGCGTTCATACGCTTCTTTCCAGGAATCTGAAGTTCTTTCACAACCAGAAGTCCATTTCCTGTCTGCACAGAAAAGCTGTCTTTTTCAACTTTTACGACTGTTCCACAGGCAGCCTCAGTATTTGTACTCTCAACTCCTGCTCTCCAGATTTTCATTACTTTATTATCCCATTTTGTATATGCACTTGGCCAGGAATTCAAGCCCCTTACAAGACGTTCAATCTCGTCTGCAGGTTTGCTCCAGTCGATATTACCCATCTCTTTTTTGAGCATCTTTGCATATGGAGTTGTTGTCTCTCCCTGCTTTTCTGGCTTAAGTGTTCCTGCTTCCATTGCAGCCAGTGTTTCCACTGCAAGTTTTGCCCCTGCTGCTGCCATTTTATCGTGAAGAGTTTCTCCTGTATCTTCATCTGTAATCGGTACTTCAACCTTTAAAAGCATATCCCCTGTATCAAGTCCTTCGTCCATCTGCATTGTTGTGATACCTGTCACTTTTTCTCCGCTGATCAGTGCCCACTGAATTGGAGCAGCACCACGATAAGCAGGAAGTAAAGATGCATGCACATTCATACATCCATATGGTGTAAGTTCAAGAATCTCTTTTGGAAGAATCTGTCCAAATGCAATTACAACACAGACATCTGCATTATATTTTTTAAGTTCTTCTACACATTCTGGCTGACGTACCTTACGTGGCTGAAATACTGGGATTCCATGTTTTAAAGCAGCTTCTTTTACAGGAGTAAACTGCATCTCTTTTCCACGTCCTTTTGGTTTATCAGGCTGTGTCACTGCAAGACACACATCATGTCCAGCTTCTACGATTGCCTCAAGAGTGCCTACGGAGAAGTCTGGTGTTCCCATAAAAATAACTCTCATTATTCTTCCTCCTCGTATACGACGTCTTTCAATTCTCCTTCAACTTTTTCTACATATAAATGACCTGACAGATGATCGATCTCATGGCAGAATGCTCTTGCAAGAAGACCCTCTCCTTCGATTTCCATTTCTTCCATCTCTTCATTCAAAGCACGTACCTTTACATAGTCTGGTCGTGTAACAACACCTGATTTTCCTGGTACACTTAAGCACCCTTCTTCACCAGTCTGCTCTCCTGCAGTTTCAATGATTTCCGGATTGATCAGAACGATCGGACCATCGCCCACATCAATTACTACAATCTGTTTCAAAATACCAACCTGTGGTGCTGCAAGACCAACACCGTTTGCCTCATACATTGTATCAATCATATCGTTGATCAGAATTTTGTTTCTCAAAGTCAGCTTTGTAAGTGGTTTACACTGTTTTCCTAAAATATCATCGCCAATTTCACGAATCTGTCTAATTGCCATTTTAATCTCCTCTTTTCTACTTTTATCCCTGTTTTATTATTTCCATTATAATGCAGTGTGAATCCTCTTTAAAACACCTGCATCGGATTAAAATCAAACTGAATTCTCATACAATCAAATCCTCTGTTCAGTTCAATATACTGCTCCAGACGATTTTTCATAGCTATCAGTGTATCATAACTTTCTGCTTTCAGATAGAGTACTTTTCGATACACATCATTTATTTTACCAATTCCCGGATTAGCCGGACCGATGATGCCGATCGGGTGATTCCCTGCGATACGCTTCGCATATTCCTTCAGATATTTACATCCTTTTTCCAGATGCGCCTCATCCTCGCAGGTTGCCAGTACTGCTAAAAGATTCTCTGCCGGCGGATATCCCATCAGCTCTCTGTATCTGATTTCTTCATTATAAAATGCATCATAATCCTGAGCCGCTGCGGTTTCAATCGCATAATTCTCTGGACTGTAGGTCTGGATGACTGCTTCACCCTTCTTCTTTCCTCTCCCGGCGCGACCCGCTGCCTGCGTAAGAAGCTGGAAAGTTCTCTCCCCCGCACGATAGTCATTTGTATAAAGTGACATATCTGCAGCCAAAATTCCAACCAGTGTCACATCAGGAAAATCATGTCCCTTCACAATCATCTGGGTTCCGATCAATATGTCCGCTTCTCCATTTGCAAATGCAGAGAGAATCTTTTCGTGCCCGTCTTTTTCTCTTGTCGTATCCATATCCATGCGGAGTACCTTTGCTTCTGGAAACTGCTTCTTTACAATCTCTTCAATCTGTTGAGTTCCTGCCCGGAATTCTCCAATATGTCTGGAACCACAGTCCGGACAGATCTTCATCCTCGGAATTTCATATCCACAGTAATGACAAATCATCTTTCCATTCTTGTGAGAAGAAAGAGAGACATCGCAATGCGGACATTTCACAACATATCCACATTCCCTGCAAGAAACAAATCCCGCATATCCACGCCGATTCAAAAACAGCATTGTCTGCTCCTTTTTCTCCAGCCTGTCTGCGATCATTCCCTGAAGAAGTCCGCTTAAGATTGAGCGGTTTCCTGCTCTCAGCTCTTCTCGAAGATCTACGACATAGACATCTGCCATCTCCTGCTGCATGGATCTTTGCTTTAACTCAATAAGCGTATATTCTCCATGTTTCGCACGGTACATTGCTTCAAGCGACGGGGTTGCAGAACCAAGCACAACACTGGCCTGTTCCATCTTTGCCCTCGCAATCGCAGTTTCCCTTGCATGATAACGGGGAACCTGCTCACTTTTATAAGTATTCTCATGTTCCTCGTCAATCACAATCAGCCCCAGATCAGGAAACGGAGTAAATAATGCGGAACGTGGACCAATCATTACATCAATTTCCCCATTCTTCGCCCGCATCATCTGATCGTATCGCTCTCCTGCAGATAGACGGGAATGCATAATAGAAACTCTGTCTCCGAAATTACGGTAAAAACGCATGACTGTCTGAAATGTCAGTGCTATTTCCGGAATCAGAACAATCGCCTGACGCCCCTGCGCAGCTACTTTTCGTATCATTTCGATATAAACTTCTGTCTTTCCACTTCCAGTTACACCATGAACCAAATACGTTCCATAACATTTCTCTTCATAATCTTTCCAAAATATCTCGACTGCATTTTTCTGCTCCGGGGTGAATGTAATCTGCTTCTCCTCCAGCTCACGTTCACGTACCGGATTACGCAATACCCTTTCCTCTTCCAAAACAAGAATCTTCTGTTCTTCCAGCGCACGAATTACAGAAAGTGTAATATTTAATTTTTTATTAACCAATGTATAGTCTAAAACCGGATGCTCCAAAAGTGCCGTTAAAAGCCTGGCTCTTGCCTTTTGATTTTTTGCCAGAAAAATGTCCAGCTGCTTTCTTCCCTCTTCTTCATTTAAAAGAAGACGGACCTTCTTTTTGACCTTCTCATTTTCCTTCTTTTTAATAGGAAGAACTGTTTTCAAAGACTGAATCATCGTCCCTCCATATTGTTCCTTCATCCAGGCTGCCAGCGCAACAAGTTTTCCTTCGATTGCGATTCCTTTTTTTGAAATATCAAAAATCTCCTTCACCTTCGACAAGTCATAATCACAGGTTTCAGAAAAACCGACAACATACCCCTTTGTCTGACGGTTGCCTTTTCCAAAAGGAACCAGCACTTCCATACCGACAGAAAGTTCCTTCTCCATATGAGAAGGAATTCTGTACTGAAAAATCTTATCCAGTTTTTCGTGTGTTATATCAACAATAATGTTTGCAAACAATTATTTTAATTCCTCTAATACTTCAGCGATCAAAACACGTTCATCCATTGGATATTTCACGCCCTTGATCTCCTGATAATCTTCATGACCTTTTCCAGCCAGAACGATAACATCGCCTTCCTGTCCATGTTCAATTGCATATTTGATCGCTTCTTTACGATCGATAATTTCAACATACTCTCCACTTGTTTTTCCAATACCAGTCTTGATATCATCAATAATTGCCTGTGGTTCTTCAAAACGTGGGTTATCGGATGTGATGATTGTCAGATCTGCAAGCTTTCCAGACACTTCACCCATCTCAAATCTTCTGTCTTTAGAACGATTTCCACCGCATCCAAACAGACATACCAGTCTCTTTGGATTGTATTCTTTCAATGTTGTCAGAAGACTTTCCAGACTCATTGCATTGTGCGCATAATCAATCATAAGTGTAAAGTCATCGGAAACTTTTACCATCTCGATACGGCCTTTTACCTTTGCAACCTTCAGTGCAGACTTTACAACATCCACTGGTACGCCAAAGTGGCTGCATACTGCGATTGCTGTCAAAGAGTTATACACACTGAATGTTCCTGGGACGTCGATTTCCACATCAAAGTTCTGTTTTCCACATACATCATATGCAACCCCAAGATATCCTGGTCTTGATACAAGATGTGTATCTACTGCACGGAAATCTGCTTCTTCTGAAAATCCAAATGTTTCTGTCTTACATGTTGCTCCTGCAAATACATCTCTGAAATGTTCATCATCTACATTTGCAATACCAAGCTTGCACTGTTTGAACAGAAGACCTTTGCAGTGTTTGTAATCATCGAAGTCTTTGTGTTCATTTGGTCCGATATGATCTTTTCCAAGGTTTGTGAAAATACCAATCTCAAATGGAATTCCAGCTGTTCTGTGCATCATCAGACCCTGGGAAGAAACTTCCATAACAACACTGTCACATCCAGCTTCTACCATTTCCGCAAAATATTTGTGGATTGTGTAAGATTCCGGAGTTGTATTGGCAGCAGGGATTACCTTGTCGCCGATGATCGCTTCGATTGTCCCGATCAAACCTACTTTATGTCCTACTTCTTCTAAAATAGATCGAATCATATAAGTTGTCGTAGTCTTTCCCTTTGTTCCTGTGATACCGATTACTTTCAGCTTATCTGCCGGATATCCAAAATATGCTGCGGACATCAACGCCAGTGCATAACGAGTATCTGCAACCTTGATCACTGTCACATGTTCCGGTGCTTCCACATCTTTTTCCACGATAACTGCAGACGCACCCTTTTCTGCAACCTGTGCAACAAATGTGTGCCCATCCACAACTGCACCGCTGATGCAGACAAATGCGGAACCATCTTCTACCTTTCTAGAATCATTGATAAGAGTTGAAATCTCAATCTCATCACTCCCCTGGACTACTGTATATTCTAAACGTTCTAATAATTGATTTAATTTCATGAAAATACTCCTTTCCGAAATCAAGTGCCGACACTTCAGCACTTGTTTGAGCATAGTAAACCTAATTTTACTAATATAGGATAACACAAAGTAGGGCAGGATGCAAAATTTCTATGATGAAAATTTTATAAAAAAATAAAGAGTCCGCAAACTCTTTATTTCTTCAGATAAAAATCATTTTTTTGAAAATCCAAAATTCCTTCTTTTTTCATCTTATTCAACTCATTTGACAACGCGCTTCTGCTCACACACAGAAACTGTGCCAACTGCTCACGATTCATCTTAATATGAATACAATTTCCTACAGTTCTTTTCTTCTGTACTTCAAGATACAAAAGAATTCTTTCCCTAAGTCCTTTACATGCTAGAATCGAAACCTTATTGATCTTTCTGACATTGTCATCTGCCAGATACTGAAGCAGCGACTCTATCATCTCTTTTTTCCATTTTGACTTTTTTAACGTTTCAAATAAAATCCAGACAATCTCTGCATCTTCACTGCATACAAATTCTGAAATCGCTGTCTTTTTCCTGGAAGCTGCCACCTCAAGTCCCACGATTGCATTTTTATCGTAAACCTGTAAAATATGTACATCTCCCTGTAAATACGTTTTCTCTTCACGAACACTTCCTTTTGCCACAATCCCGATTCTATCAATAATTTCCCCTTCCCGGAAAAGAATCGTATCTTTTTCATAAGACTTTCCTGTTACTATCAGAGATTCAAACGCAAGGATATAATCCGTCTTGCTGATTTTTGAAAATAGTCCACATTCTATTACTGTCTCTAGATATTTCATCTTTCGTATCCACACCATTCGTTTCTTTTTACTAAATCGATTTCTTTGCTTTTATTATAATGACACTTCTTTTATTTTTCTGTTTTCGGAACAACATTTTTATGTTTTTCATTCACAATTTCCCCGCTTTTTCCGCCCGTTTTTCGACACAGATAAACATCCCCGATTTCCATACATTTATCCAGCGCCTTACACATATCATAAATTGTCAAAAGTGCAACACTCACACCGGTCAGAGCTTCCATTTCCACACCTGTTTTCCCGTCGCAGGTTACTGTACATCGACAGTAAACAGATAATTCTTCCGGTTTCATCTCGAATTCAATTTTACTGTGTGTAATCAAAAGCGTATGACACATCGGAATGAATTCGGAAGTTCTCTTAAGCCCCATGATTCCTGCAACTCTTGCAACACCAAGCACGTCTCCTTTTCCTATCGTACCTTCTTCGATTGCGCGATACACAGCTTCATTTACCTTGATCTTGCCTTCTGCAACTGCTGTTCTGTGTGTAACTGCTTTCTCTGTGACATCTACCATATATGCTTTTCCATCTTTGTCAAAATGTGTAAGTTCCATCTGCGTTCCTCTTTCCTCTTTTGATTTTTCAAAGATATTATTTTTATCTGAAAATTTTTTGTATCCAAGCAGCTTTGCTGTTTCTTTTGTTCCTGGATTTGCAAAGATTTCTTTTGTTTTTCCATGCTCTGCCACAAATCCATTTTCAATAATCATAAGTTCTTCACTGAATCGATAAACTTCGTCTCTGCTGTGGGACACCATAATAACGATTCCTTCATAATCAGACAACATTTCCATTAATTCTTGCTGAAGTCTGTCTTTCAAGTATACATCTAATGCAGAAAATGGTTCATCCAGCAAAATCATTTCCGGTTCATATGCCATAATCCTGGCAAGTGCCACACGTTGCTGCTGCCCCCCTGACAACTGTCCCGGCAAACGATCAGCAAATTCTTCTAGCTGAAATTTTTTCAGCATTTCCTTCACTCTCTTCTGATTCTCAGCCTTTTTCCTTTTTAATCCGGCTTCAATGTTTTTTGCTACTGTCATCGTTGGAAATAATGCATAATTCTGAAAAAGATATCCTACATTTCGCTTCTGTGCCTTGATATTTATCTTTTTGGAAGAATCGTATAAAACTCTTTCACCGATACAGATTTTTCCGGTTGTCGGAGTTTCTATACCTGCAATACTTTTTAATGTCATGCTTTTCCCACATCCCGATGCCCCCAGGATTCCGATACGTTTTGCAGAACTTTTAAACTGTATATTTAAGTTAAATCCTCCCAAATCTTTTTGGATATCTACTGTTACTGCCATGTTTCTATTCTCCTGATTCTCTGATTTGTTTTACCAGCGTTTTACATTTTTCATTTGTTTTCCTGAAATCAGATTCATCAGAAAAACTACAACAAACGCAATCATCATAACGATTGCGACCCATACCCCTGCTGTCAGGTAATCTCCATCCTGAATAACCATCGCAATTTTCTGAGAAATCGTTCCTGTCTTCCCCGGAATATTTCCTGCCAGCATTGAAGTTGCACCATATTCGCCAAGCGCTCTTGCAAATGTCAGAATTGTTCCTGATGCAATTCCTGGTCCTGATGTAGGCACAACAATTTTCCAGAAAATCTTTGTATCTGACATTCCCAGCGTTCTTCCTGCATATACGAGGTTTACATCAATCTGTTCAAATGCGGCTCTTGCATTTCGATACATCAATGGAAAGGCGATTACCGTTGCTGCAATAATACATCCAAGCCATGTCTGCACAACTTTGATTCCAAATTCTTCATACAAAAAAATCCCCAGAGGTCTTCTTCTGCTGAATAATAACAGCAGGAAGAATCCGGCGACAGTAGGCGGAAGTACCATTGGTAATGTCAGTATTCCATCCACAATAGCTTTTTTTCCTGGTGACATTTTGATTACTTTTCTCGCAGCAAATATTCCAAGAAAGAACGATACGATGGTTGCCACGACTCCTGTTTTTAATGAAATCCACAATGGACTCCAGTCAAGGTTTTTCATGATTTCAATAATTTCCTGCATAGTTCCTCCATTTAATAAATATAGAACAGAATCCTGCGAGCCAGACGGTTCGCAGGATTCTCATTCAATATGAGAGGTTATTCTACATTTGTATCAAAATAGTAGCTGTCAAAGATTGCTTTTGCAGTGTCAGAAAGAATAAATGCAAGAAAATCTTCTGCCGCTTTTGTCTGTGCATCATCTGCTTCTGAGTTCACTACAAGAGAAACCGGATAAATTACATTTCCTGTCAGATCATAACTTACAGTTTCAAGAATCTGTAGTTCTTCTTCGTATCCATATGTATCAGAATAGTATGTTGTACCCACTTGACAAGAACCTTCCACTACTGCAGCAAGAACTTTACTTACGTTATCCTGTTCGCTGATTTCCACACCACCGAGTGCATCTGAGATAGTTACTGTCTCGATTAAAGAAACGTCTTCCACTTCTTCCAACATTCCAAGATTTACCATTGCCTGACGAGTATATTTTCCAACCGGAACACTTCCGCCTGCAAGAGCAATGCTTTCCGCTTCACCAATTGTTTCCAGTCCAGTTACTTTTGTACCACTGTCTTTCAGTGTCACTACAACCACCTGATTATTTACAACATTTGCACGTGTCCCCTCTACAAGAAGTCCTTCTTCTTCCAGTGTATTCATCTGTTTCTGCGCTGCTGAAAAGAAAATGTCACATTCATATCCTTCCTGAATCTGTGTCATCAATGTTCCTGAACTGTCTACATTGTATACAATTTTCACTTCTGGATGTTCTTTATTGTAAGCCTCTGCCACCTCTGTCATAACAGTATTCAGACTCGCTGCAATAAACACCTGGATCTCTGTTTCTTCCGTTGTCTCTTCTACAGTTTGTTCTTCTTTTGTTTCTGTCTCATTTGCACTCCCACATCCAGCTAATCCGAACACAAGAGCACCAGCTAACAGACATGTTGCCGTTCTTTTCCATAAATTATGATGTTTCATCTTTTTTCTCCTTTTGGTTTAACTAATATATTGAAAAACAAACAGGCTGGCCACTTCCTGCTTGAACTCTCCTTTATTTTCTTGCACATTCTCCTTCAGTCCCACAAAGAATACCAAGCCCATGTCTTAATGTTGGCAATATATATTCCAAAATCTCCTCTACTGCTTTCGGACTGCCTGGAAGATTTACAATCAATGTTTTCTTACGAATTCCAGCTGTCGCCCGGCTTAACATCGCACTCTTTGTAATAGTCAACGAATAATATCTCATTGCTTCTGCAATTCCCGGCGCCATCCGGTCACATACTGCAATCGTTGCTTCCGGTGTCACATCACGTTCTGAGAAGCCAGTTCCACCTGTTGTGAAGATAATATTTGTCTGGCGCTGGTCTGCAAGACGGCACAAATGATGCTGAAGCACTGATTTATGATCTGGAAGAAGCAGTTCTTCCGACACATCATACCCTTCTGCTTTTAACATTTGTGAAATCAATGGACCGCTCTTATCTTCTCTTTCACCTGCTGCACCTTTGTCACTCAATGTAATAACTGCAGCGCTGAATGGTCTGTCAGCTTCTAAAGGAAGCTGTATAATCTCATCTCCCGGACGAATAACACCGCCTTTTAAAACTTTTGTAAACACGCCTTCTCTTGGCATGATACAATCGCCCATAACTTTATAAATCTCACAGTGACTGTGACATTCTTTTCCAATCTGTGTCAATTCTAATAGTGCTTCTCCCACTGTAAATTTGGTTCCTACCGGAATCGTACGAAGGTCAAATCCTTCCACAATAAGGTTTTCACCAAACGCTCCGAAATCTACTTCTGCACCCTTTGCTCTGAATTCTTCTATCTTTTCATAAGAAAGCATGCTTACCTGACGATGCCATTTTCCCGCATGTGCATCATTTTCAATTCCCCAGTCTTCCATTAGTACAGCAGAATCAATCTCATGCTTTTGTGTTCCTTTTTTCTCACTGATGCAAATGGCTTTCAATACGCCCATAACATCATCCTCCTATTCCAATCATCGCTGTCTTTTCTGTAATCTCTTCTATCATTTCAAAACAATGCTGTTTTGGCTTTTTTTCTATCGTTCTTTTTAAAAGCTGCGTGATTTCTTCTTCTCTTTTTTCACTCCTAAGTGCTTCTTTCAAATCGATTCCTTCTCCATAACAAAGGCAAGGTTTTAATCTTCCTTCTGCCGTCAGACGGATGCGGTTGCACTGATCACAAAACTTCCCATGAATTGCACTGATAAATCCGATGCTGCCCTGAAATCCCGGTATCTTGTAATACACTGCCGGTCCATTTCCATGAATTTTGCAATCCTTCTGAACCTCTGGATAACGTTTCTTTAACATCGAAAGAAGTTCTTCATTGTAAACCGGCTCAAACTGTTTCCCATATCCGATTGGCATCATTTCGATAAATCTCACATCTATCGGATTTTCTTTTGCAAGCGCAATCAACGATTCCCATTCTGTTCCATTTGTATCTTTCTGCAGAACTGCATTGATTTTGATTCGGATTCCTGTTTTTACTGCTTCTAAAATCGAATCCAATACACGATGTAATTCATCTCTCCCTGTAATCTTACGATAGGTATCTGCATTCAGGCTATCCAGGCTGATATTCATCGCATCCAAACCATTTGTTACCAATTCTTCTAAATGCTCTTTTAAAAGAACTCCATTTGTTGTCAGTGTCACCTGTTCAATCCCTGGGATTGCCTTTAATTTCCCAATAAATTCTGTACAGCCTCTTCTTACCAACGGCTCTCCGCCTGTAACTTTTATTTTCTTAATCCCAATTTGCGCCGCCATACGACAGATTGTTTCGATTTCTTCATATGTAAGAATCTCTTCCATTTGCTTTAATTCCACACCGTCCGGCATGCAATACCGGCATCGTAAATTACATCTGTCTGTAATGGAGATTCTCAGATAATCAATGTTTCTTCCATATTGATCCAACATCTTACTGTCACCGCCTTTTATTTTCCAAACCCACAATTTGGGAATGTACATACTGGGCAGGACAGGCAAAGTCCGCCTTCTCCAAGGCTGTCCAAATCTTCTTTTTTCAAAATTTCTCCCGCCATCAGACGTGGAAGAACCAAATCAAAAATAGTTCTTTTTGCGTACATCACACACCCCGGAAGTCCAACAACCGGAATATTTCCATCGTAATAAGAAAGTAAAAACATTGCCCCTGGAAGAACAGGTGCTCCATAAGTAACAATTTCCGCTCCTGAATTTTTGATTGCCAGTGGTGTCTTATCATCTGGATCCACACTCATACCACCTGTGCAGACAATCATATCAACCCCTGCTTCAAGAAGCTTTTTGATACATGCTGTAATTCTTTCGTGGTTATCATCACTGTATTCATGTCCGATGATCTCCGTATCATATTCTGCAAGTTTCTCTATAATTACCGGAGTAAATGTATCCTGAATTCTTCCGTGATACACTTCGTTTCCTGTTGTAACAATACCAACTTTTTTGTGGATAAATGGTTTAATTTCAAAAATCGGACCACCCACTTCTTTGGCCTTTTCCATTTTTTCTTTTTCAATCACAAGCGGGATAATTCTTGTTCCTGCAATCTTTTCTCCCTTTTTCACAGGAAAATTCCCATGTCTGGAAGCAATCATCATTTCCCCGAGAGAATTGATCTTTCTTAATTTTTCACTGTCTACTTTCAAAAGACCATCGCAATCTGCGATTGGTTCAATTTTTCCTTCTTTGATCTCACTTGGATGCATATGATCGTTTTTACATAAATCATACAAAATGACTGCCGCATCATTTTCATGAAGCATATTTTCATTATTTTCCCAAATATAAATATGGTCCTTTCCAACACTCAACAAAACCGGAATATCTTCTTCTCGAATCACATGACCTTTTCGGAATACTGCATCTTTGGTGACACCTTTTATAATCTGTGTAATATCATGGCACAAAATCTGTCCAATCGCATCTTGTGTTTTTATATATTTCATGGCAACAATTCCTTCCTTGCGTTTACTTTTATCGAAGTTTAACATCTCAGGGTTTTTATTTCCGTTCTTTATACGACAGTTTTTTCTAATTTTGTTATTCAAATAACATTTTGTGCAATTTTTTCCTAAAAAATAAAAAACCGCATTCTGCAGACTATCTCAAGTCCACAAAATGCAGTTCCTTTCTATCATTGGTCCCAGTGGTTCGCTGTGTTTCTCACCAAGTTCTTATTCTCTATCTTTATTTATAAAATTTTACAATCGCATGAAGATCACTCAGATCCTGTGAGTTAATCGCCACTACATAGCTGTCTTCTATTTCTGCATACAGGCATTTTATCGTATCCCCATAGGCCACTGCCTTGCGGTACATAATCTCAAATTCATCGCAGGAAGCTTTGTTATATACTTCTTCCGGCAGCACAAGATTAGCCAGTTCCATGTAACAAACATTATTCATATGATTGTTGATATCAATATAATTCCGATCTACATAAAATTCTTTTTCTATGGAATATTCTTCACATTCTTTTAATTTCGGAAGCTTTATTGTATCAAAATTCGTACGTTCCTTTTCGCTTTGATAGACCTCTGCCATCTCTTTCGGAACTCTCTCCACTTTTCCTGTCTCACCATTGATGTGTGTCCAGTTGGAATTGGCTGTCACTGCAAGTGTACCGTCCTCATTATAAATCTCAAATTCACGGGCACCCATGAAGCCTTTCATCTCTTTGCTCCATGTATTTACATTCACATACGTTGCATACTTTGGGCGATTATGAATTTTTATATGATATGCGGTCAGAAACCATCTGGATGTTGTCTGATCCATTCCATATCCCACTTCACAGCCATGCATGCAGGCAATATTTTCAAATATCTTCATGATCGCTGCATTTGACAATCCCATTTTCCTATTGATATCACTGTACCCTACATAAAATTTTTCACTAAAAACCATCGTATCAATCCTTCTTTTTCTTCATCCAGCTTGCCTTCATAATCGCATCGCTGCCATATTTTTTCTTAATTGATTCCATTGCTGCATTCAGTTTTTTATGCTTTTCATCCGGTTCTTTTGGCGGTTCTATGTCAAAAATCGTCAATTGTTCCGGTTCTGATTCCGCACTCAGCTTTGCTGTACGGATTCCAAGAAGACGAACCGGTTCTCCACTCCAGGACTCTTCAAACAGCTTACACGCAGTCTCGTAAATTATTTTACTCTCATTTGTTGATTTTGCAAGCTGTGTCTGATGTGACATCGTCTGAAAATCAAAATATTTAATTTCCATACTGACCATACTTGCTTTCTGCCCTGCTTTTTTCAGACGACGGCTTACACTGTCTGCCAGTTCTTGAAACACAGCCTGTACCTCTTCGTAGGTCTCGGCATCATGCTTTAATGTTGTAGAATTACCGATTCCCTTTGCCTCTGCCGCCTCTGTCTGTACAATAGAATCTCCCATACCATTTGCAAATTGCCAGAGCATTTTTCCATGACTTTTCATATGCAAGGTAATCAATTTCAAATCTGCTTTTGCAAGATCTCCTATCGTGTATATTTCCAATTTTCTGAGTGCCTCCACACTGGATTTCCCTGCCATGTAAAGATCTCCAATCGGAAGCGGCCACATCTTCTCTTCGATTTCTTCTGGAAATAAAGTGTGTACTTTGTCCGGTTTTTCAAAGTCTGATGCCATCTTCGCAAGTAATTTATTCGAAGAAATTCCTATATTCACTGTAAATCCAAATTTTTCTTTTACACCATTTTTAATCTGTACAGCAGCCGCTGCAGGAGAAGAATATTTCCATACATATTTTGTAAAATCCATAAAACATTCATCTACGCTGACCTGTTCAATCTCTTTGCAATAAGTTCGCAAATATTTCATCAATTCTTCGCTTTTCTTTTTATACATCTTATGATCGGGCGGAGCTGTCACCAGGTTCGGACATTTACGAAAGGCATTCGCCACCGGTTCCCCGGTTCGAATGCCAAATCTTTTCGCTGAAACGGACTTTGCGAGCACCACACCATGACGTGACTTCTGGTCACCGCCAATGATCGACGGAATCTCCCGCAGATCCACTTTTACCCCATTCTTTAATTGTTCTACCGCCGTCCAGCTGAGGAATGCGGAATTTACATCTATATGGAAGATCAACGAATTCATGAAATTGCCTTTCTATACCTGCAGCAGTTCCTTACGTTCTGCTGATAATTTGCCATCTTTCATATCAATCAAAATCTGGTCGCCTCTTCCGATATCACCTGCAAGAATCAGTCTCGCAGCCAGTGTTTCCACGTGTTTCTGCAAATATCTTTTCAGTGGTCTTGCACCATACATCGGATCATATCCGCCTTCTACTACATAATGTTTTGCTTCTTCTGTCAGTGCAATACTTAACTCTCTCTCTGCCAGACGCTTGTTGACATCTTTGATTAACAAATCAATGATTGCATAAATATTATCTTTCGTCAATGGCTTGAACATGATTATTTCATCCAAACGGTTCAAAAATTCTGGTCTGAAGTGTACTCTAAGTTCGTTCATTACCATCTTCTGGTTTTCTTCACGAATACTTCCGTCCTCCTGAATTCCTTCCAAGAGGTAGTGTGCACCAATGTTAGAAGTCATGATCAGGATTGTATTTTTAAAGTCAACTGTTCTTCCCTGAGAATCTGTGATTCGTCCATCATCGAGTACCTGTAAAAGTACATTAAATACATCTGGATGTGCCTTTTCTACCTCATCAAAAAGTACAACAGAATATGGTTTTCTGCGAACTGCCTCTGTAAGCTGTCCCCCTTCATCGTAACCAACATATCCCGGAGGCGCTCCGATCAGACGAGATACGGAATACTTCTCCATATACTCACTCATATCAATTCTCACCATATTATTCTCATCATCAAACAGGCTTGCCGCCAGTGCTTTTGCAAGTTCTGTTTTACCAACACCTGTAGGTCCGAGGAATAAGAAAGAACCGATTGGCTTGGATGGATCTTTGATTCCGGCTTTGGAACGAATGATAGCTTCTGTTACAAGCTCAACGCCTTCTTCCTGTCCGATTACTCGTTTGTGAAGTTCATCTCCCAGATGAAGTGTTTTACTTCTCTCACTCTCATTCAATTTTGCAACCGGAATCCCTGTCCATCTGGAAACAATTTTTGCAATTTCTTCATCTGTAACTGCCTCGTGTACAAGAGAAAGTTCTTTTTCTTTCACGCGTTCTTCCTCTGCCTCCAGCATTTTCTTAAGCTGAGGAAGTCTTCCATACTGAAGTTCTGCTGCCTTATTCAGATCATATTCTCTCTGGGCTTTCTGAATATCGTTATTCACCTGCTCAATCTCTTCACGAATCTTCTGTACTCGCTCAACAGAAGACTTTTCATTATCCCACTGTGCCTTTCTTCCTGCAAATTCTTCGCGGAGTTCTGCGAGTTCTTCCTGCAGATGTTCCAGACGCTCGCGGCTTAATCTGTCTTCTTCTTTTTTCAATGCTTCTTCTTCGATTTCAAGAAGCATGATTCTTCTGCTTAATTCATCGAGCTCTGTCGGCATAGAATCTAATTCTGTCTTAATCAATGCACAGGCTTCATCCACAAGGTCAATCGCCTTATCTGGAAGAAATCTGTCAGAAATATATCTGTTTGACAACGTTGCAGCTGCCACCAGTGCACTATCTGTAATCTTCACTCCATGATAAACTTCATAACGTTCTTTCAGGCCACGAAGAATGGAAATTGCTTCTTCCACTGTTGGCTCATCCACGAGCACTGGTTGGAAACGACGTTCAAGCGCTGCATCCTTTTCAATATACTGACGATATTCATCTAATGTTGTTGCACCGATACAGTGCAGCTCACCACGTGCCAGCATCGGCTTTAACATATTTCCGGCATCCATCGCACCATCAGACTTTCCTGCACCTACGATTGTGTGAAGCTCATCGATAAATAAGATGATTCTTCCATCACTGTTTTTTACATCTTCTAAAACTGCTTTCAGACGTTCTTCAAACTCACCGCGATACTTTGCACCAGCAACAAGTGCACCCATATCTAATGAAAATACTGTCTTGTCTTTCAGCCCTTCCGGTACATCACCTTTCACAATTCGCTGTGCAAGACCTTCTGCAACGGCAGTTTTACCAACACCAGGTTCGCCAATCAGAACCGGATTGTTCTTTGTCTTACGTGAAAGAATTCGAATTACATTACGAATCTCTTCATCACGCCCAATGACGGGATCGAGTTTCTGTTCTCTTGCGCGCTGTACAAGATCCTGACCATATTTATTCAATGTATCATAGGTTGCTTCTGGATTGTCACTTGTAACTCTCTGGTTGCCACGAACTGTGGAAAGCACCTGCAGGAAAGCATTTCTTTCAATTCCATTTTCTCGAAAAATCTGTTTCAGTTCACGACTTGCATACTTCATAAGAGCCAGGAATAAATGTTCTACAGAAACATATTCATCCCCCATCTGTTTTGCTTCATCTTCTGCGTGAATGAGAACATTGTTCAAATCCTGTCCCACATAAACCTGACCGCCCTGAACCTTTACACGCTTTGCCAAAGCTTCCTCAACTCTGTTAACAAAGAGCCTTCCCTGGATGCCCATCTTTTCTAATAATTTCAAAATCAGGCTGTCTTCCTGTGTAATGAGAGCATATAATAAGTGTTCCTGCGCCAGTTCCTGATTGCCATATTCATAAGCAAGCCTCTCACAAGACTGAACTGCCTGGATTGATTTCTGCGTAAATTTTTGTATATTCATAGTAAATCCCCCTTTGAATCGTTGAAATACTGTTTGTTCTATCTACTGTATAACAATAACTCGAATTATTAGCACTGTCAAGGGGTGAGTGCTAATTTCTTTTCTAAAAAATTTGTAAACTTGAGAGTTGTGGTGGAAAATAGTTCCCGCTTTATTAGATAATTGAATGGTTTATGGTGTGTTGAATCCCACAAAAAAAGAAGGCTGCTTTCGCAACCTTCTCTTCTAACTCAAAACAATTTCATTACACAATCAGATTAAATAATCTCCAATGCAATCTTAATCATATCGTTAAATGTAAGCTGTCTTTCTTCTGTTGTACATTTTTCGCCTGTAACGAGGTCATCACTTACTGTAAGCATTGTAAGTGCAGCTGCACCATGTTTTGCAGCAAGTGTATAAAGTTCACATGTTTCCATATCAACACCTGCACATCCATAAGAAGCAACGAGTTTGTTCTTCGCTTTTGCATTGTCATCATAGAATTTATCACTTGTGAAAACATTGCTTACAACTACTTTAATATTCTGACGTTCCGCTTCATCATATGCAGCTTTCAGCAATCCAAAATCAGCTACCGGAGCAAATGAAATATCACCAAAACGATCTTTATTCATGGCAGAATCTGTTGTAGCGCCGCTTGCAATAAGAACGTCCTTCAAATGTACTGTATCTTTTAATCCTCCGCAAGTTCCGATACGAATCAGTCTTTTACATCCATAATATTCCATAAGTTCATTCGCATAGATTCCCATGGATGGCATTCCCATACCAGTTCCCTGAACAGAGATTCTTTTTCCTTTATATGTACCTGTGAAGCCCAACATACCTCTCACTTCATTGTAACATACTACATCTTCAAGAAATGTTTCTGCAATATACTTAGCTCTCATTGGATCGCCCGGCAATAAGATTCCTTCTGCAATATCCCCTTTGTTCGCATTGTTATGTGGTGTTCCCATGGCTTTTTCCTCCTCTAAAATTCAAGTCGTGTTCGCTTATTATTGTCACTAAGTATACCATACAGACTCAATATCTGTAAACGAAAAGCCCTCGTAAATCATTTAATATTCCACTGGATGACGGAATAAACATGTGCTATGATAAACATAGTTTTAATATTTTACTAGGGAGGAATATTATGCCAGTATTTGATTTTAAAAATTCACCGGCTGACAAAAAGCAGGCTGAATGTACATACACAACTTTTCGTTCCAATGAAACAGCGCCATCCGCTGAGAATCCAATCTTACTGATCGATAACAAAAACCGTCAGTGGAAGCACTGCTCTGTAGGGATTTTCACAAACCCGATCAAGCGTACAACTTTCGAATTTAAAGAAGAAGACGGAACGGTCAGCGCAGATATTTTAAAAATCGATTCCCGTTTCGTAAGCCTGCTTCGCTGGCTTGGTGAAAACCACATTCATGTCCGCCTTTCCGGTGAAAACCTTGAAGATGGATATGCTGTATACAAGATTCGCGAAACCACTTTAGGAAATGCATCAAAACTTTCTGCTGAAGATGGCTTCCTTCAATTTATGATTGAACGTCTGTTAGCCAGCGAGGCTCCTGAAACAGAAACTGCAGACGAAGATTTAGATGAAGCTGGAGATGATATGAAGCTCACAAGTATTCAGAGCATCTCCGATTATCTCACTTGTGCCGGCACAACATTACCAGACAATATCAGACTGTGGGCAAGAAGAAACCTTGCAGTTGCCCGTTCACACGAAGTTACACAGGAAGAACGACGCCATGCACAACGAGCCCTCTCCATTATGCTGAATATTCAGTGGAAAAGTAACTATTTTGAATCCATTGATCCCGTAGAAGCCCGCCGTATTCTTGACGAAGAACTCTACGGAATGGAACGTGTAAAACAAAGAATCATTGAAACAATCATTCAGATTAACCGTACCCACACACTTCCTGCATACGGACTTCTTATCGCAGGACCAGCTGGTACCGGAAAGTCTCAGGTTGCCTACGCAGTAGCACGTATCCTGAAACTTCCATGGACAACTCTGGATATGAGTTCTATCCATGATCCGGAACAACTCACAGGAAGTTCCAGAATCTATTCCAATGCAAAACCCGGAATCATTATGGAAGCATTTTCCATGGCAAGAGAATCAAACCTCGTATTTATCATCAACGAGCTTGACAAAGCCAACAATGGAAAAGGCAATGGAAATCCTGCCGATGTTCTTCTGACACTGCTTGACAACCTTGGATTCACAGACAACTACATGGAATGTATGATTCCTACTGTTGGTGTATACCCGATTGCAACTGCGAACGACAAGAACATGATCAGCGCACCTTTAATGTCACGTTTTGCAGTAATTGATATTCCTGACTATACACCAGATGAAAAGAAAGTTATTTTCTCTAAATTTGCTCTTCCTAAAGTACTGAAACGAATCAGCCTTCTGGAAAATGAATGTATGATCACTGATGAAGCACTGGATGCAATTATCGATAAATACAAAGACTGTACCGGTATCCGAGATCTGGAACAGGCTGCAGAACATATCGCAGCACATACTCTGTATCAGATTGAAGTGAATCACATTGACCATGTAGTATTTACAAAAGAAATGATCGTTAAACTGCTTGGATAAGGCGAAACCCCCCGGAATTTTTTGATCTGATTCCTGTCAAGTAGACAGGTCAAATATCTAAAAATTTAATGACGACTACCGTATCATTAGGTACGGTAGTTTTCTTTTTTGAACAGCTGGTCTGTTATAGTACTTCTTACTGCTCTTGTTCGCTTTTTTCTG
>JAXJUL010000019.1:0-3355 GCA_036309085.1 Schaedlerella sp. | reverse complement strand
GTACCACTACTACATGGGCAAAATTTGCAGTAACCGTATCTACAAGATCTTGTTCCTCTTTTGTCAGATAAAAATCGCCATCCCCTGGAATTCCCTTTCTGTCATAGCTTTCTTCTGAGAATCTGCAGATGGAGATCACTGCAGTATCTGTCCATGCTTTCGCAAGAGCAACGATCTCTTCCGGAACTTCCGGTTCCTGTGTTTTTCCCGGTTCACAACCATTTTCATATTGCTGATCCACATTTTTCTGATAGAAATCTGCCAGCTTGTCAAAAACCTGAACTTTGTGTTCCTGTTCTTTGATTCTCAATCCTTCTTGTAAATTGCGCACATACGAAACGGTAACATCACCACTTCCGCCGCCGCCTTTTACATAATCCACACTGCCTTTTCCAAACAGAGCCAATCTGGTTCCACCTGCAAATGGTAAAATATTTTCTTCATTTTTTAAGAGAACCATTCCCTCTGTAGCAGCCTGTCTGGACAACTGTATATGTTTTTCACTTCCGGTCACTAATCTTCCGTCTGCTCCCAATGGCA
This sequence comes from Schaedlerella sp., assembly GCA_036309085.1. Taxonomy (GTDB): domain Bacteria; phylum Bacillota; class Clostridia; order Lachnospirales; family Lachnospiraceae; genus Schaedlerella. The sequence goes on along the minus strand of JAXJUL010000019.1, from coordinate 2,815 downwards.
AACATGGAGTAAATCTTGCACGCATCCATTTTTTTGAATATGTTTTCATCTTATATACCTCAATCTCTATTTTTCTATTCTACGATTTTTAACAAATCCGAAAAGGACCCTAATTTCCAGGTTGGAAGGTCGGATTTTGTCGCATCTCCGATCGCTGCGGAATCCATACCTGCGGCGATCGCTGCCTGAATTCCTGCCACTGCATCTTCCACTACCAGGCACTCTTTCGGCTGTGCACCTAACATCTGTGCTGCCTTTAAAAAAACTTCTGGATCCGGCTTTGACTTGGAAATATTGTTTCCATCGGAAATCTCATCAAAGAAATCACCTAAACCGATTCTTTCCAGAATAAACCGGGCATTTTTACTGGAAGATCCAATGGCCAGTTTGATCCCCTTTTCCCGCAGTGCACATAAGGTATCTTTTACCTCACAGCTTAAGTCTGCCGGTGACATTTTCTTTAATAATTCTTTGTAAATATTGTTCTTTTCTTCCGCATAACTTGCCTTTTCACTGTCCGTCATCACACCATCATAATTTCTCAAGACAATATTCAGACTTTCCATTCGGCTTACGCCACGTAACTGATTATTGATTTCTTCATCAAAATAGATTCCTAATTTATCTGCCAATGCTTTCCAAGCCTGATAATGATATGCATCTGTGTGGCAAATTACCCCATCCAGATCAAAGATGATATTTTGGTATTTCATATCTTTTCTCCTATAAAGTTTTTTTCTTTTTTTCACCTTCTGCAATTTCTACGGTTTCATCTACTAAAATTAAGGTTACTGCATGGGAACCTCTATTCTCCACTACCACTTCTTCATGGGATGCAGATATCCAAAGCGGATTTCCCTGAAGCATCAAAGGAAATTCTAACGTATCCCACTGTTTTGGAAGTTTCGGGGCGATTCGAAGCAGATTCCCTTCCATGCGGACTCCTCCAAATCCCATAACCGTTCCCTGCCAGATGCCGCCGATGGACGCACTGTGAATTCCATCTTTTGAAGATTTCATATAAGGCCCCAGATCGATACGGATTGCACTTTCATACATGTCATATGCCATATCCTGCATATCGAGATCATTTGCCAATATAGCATGCGTGCATTTACTTAAGGATGAGTCATGGATTGTTCTCTCTTCATAGTAGATAAAATTCTTCTTTCTGGTTTCTTCATCAAACAAAGTATCCAGTGCAAACATCAGCATTACAAAATCCGCCTGTTTGGACACCATAAGTTCATTCATTTCTTCGATTCCATAATCTTTGTAAATGGTCATTACTTCATCGGATTCTTTATATTTTTTCAGATCCACATACTTCAGATCCTTGTATCCCTGAAACTGCTCTACGATTCCATTTTCATCCGGTTTTGGAAGATACAGTTTTTCCAGGCAGGAAGTAACACGCTCCCGTATATGGTTCAGATTCAATTTCTGATCCAGCTTTTGATACAATTCTATATTTTGTTTTGGAAGTTCATCTATGATCTTTAATGCCAGTTCCATGTTATATGCAGCCATATAATTGGTATACGCATTGTTATCCACATGTTCTTTATACTCATCCGGACCGATCACATCTAAAATATCATTTCTGTCGAATTCCTTGTTGTATTCCACACGGCTGCTCCAGAATAAAGCCGTATCCAAAATGATCTCATAACCATATCGGTCCATATAATCCTGGTCGCCTGTTATCTGGTAGTATTGATTGACCCCATAAGCCACATCTGCAGAGATATGATGCTCAATCACACCTGTTAAGTATTCGATCGGTTGTCCGGTCACTACATCCGCTCCGCCAAAACGAGGGGTCACTTCTCCATCGTCGATCCATGCACATTCCCATGGATACAAGGCACCTTCATACCCCATATCTTTTGCTTTTTCACGTGCACCATCTAAATTCTTATAACGATACTCCAGTAATGCTCTGGCAGTTTTGGGATGAGTCATAATGTAATAAGGAAGAATAAACATCTCGGTATCCCAGAAAGAATGTCCACTGTATCCTTCCCCAGTTAAAGCTTTTGCACCAACTCCTACTCGGCCATCATCTGCCTTTGCCATGATGCGAAGATGATATAATGCAAAACGGATCGCCAGCTGGTCAAAATCATCCCCTTGGATCTTAATATCACTGGTATCCCAGTACACTTTCCATTCTTTTTCACTTTCCTGTTTCAATTCTTCATACGTATTCTGCTCAATTTTACGTAATGCTTCCTGACCATCTTGTTTTAACAGATCCACAATCTGATCTTCCGCTGTGCCTTCATACTTCATATCCCGAGAGGTACGAATGAGTGAAATCTTTTCTATATGAATCGTTTCTCCTGCCTTTGGCTGCAAGCGATGTAATACCTTCAAACTTCTTCCTCTCATAACCGGAATACTGCTTGTCTCTACATTCACGTTCACAACCGCATGATGAGCAAACCAAATCTTAGACTCTCTGGTCTGTGCTAAATATTCCATCTCTTTTCCATTGTACAATCTACAATTCAGATTTCTGAAATGCTGGGCACCACCATTAGTCACCGAACCATCGATTCCGGTCTCAACCTGCAAAGATACCTCTTGATCAAAGGTTAAATCAATGGAATGTACCATCAAATGTTCATCTTTTAATGAGACAAATCGTTTAAAGGTAGCATCCAAAACAACTCCTTTTGGATTTTCCCAGGTGATTTTGCGCACGACTTCACCATTTTTCAGATTCAATGTTCTTGTATATGCATGCAGGTTCCCCTGTGCAAGATTCAATTCATTCCCATCAATGATAATTTTACAACCCGTCATATCC
>JAXJUL010000018.1:0-145610 GCA_036309085.1 Schaedlerella sp. | reverse complement strand
GTGTATGACTTCCTACGACGGCATTATCCGCATCAGGTTATAGGGTCGAAGTTCGGTTACTTCCTCTCAGCCTGCACATACAAGCTCCCCTGTATTTATTTTGTTTAATATTATACATCCGATTTCATGAAAATACAATCGGTTTTCTGAAAAAGACACAAAATGTTTAATTTTAGGATGATTCGATAGGATATTTATAACAGACAGCAACTTCCCGACAAGTTGGCGAGAAGTATCAATCTCGTAATTCTTATTCTATTCAACTTCTACGCAATTTGCACCGAAGTCGTGGAAACTAACTTCGACACAACCTGTGTGGAAGTTAAAAATGGACTTGTGCCAAGTAGAACACAAGTCCCAAAGCATATTCGATTATTCTTCCATGACTTCCAACATCATTCTTGCACCCAACTTAAAGCCGTTCTGAAATATCAAGCAATCTGTAATGGTTTGATACTCTCTCACACAGTCTGTATATTTGGAAAACAGTTCTTCCTGCTCGTCCGTCATGGTAGCTTGGAGTTTTTCTTCATTCCTACAGATTAGCTCCAGAAGTTTCTTATACTCTTTGTAAAAAGATGTGTCATACTCCGTTGGCTCGATATTGCCATACCAAAATTCTTCAAGGATTCTCATACCGCATCCCCCTCGTAGATCAATTCTCGGAGTATGACTTCCTCGGCTCGATTGCGGATATTGTTCATAGCTCCTACCCATGCCATCTGATCGTGTTGCTTCATGCCCTCTGTTACGCCTTCAGACGCTTTCATTTGCTCAATGATAAGTTCAAGGCGGGTCTGTGCCTGCTCATTCAAATCAGCCAGATACGTCCACAATTCACCGCTAAGACAAAGAGCGTTGAACCGGATGGGGTTATGTTCTTTGATATAATCTCTGTGCATACGTCCCCATCGACCAATAGGTCTGGCTTCCTCTGGTAAGCGAATATCGGGAATATAGTAATCACCGCAACTGATATAGTTAAGTTTCTGCATCATATGTACCTCCACAAAAGCGTTTTTATATCCTTGTTTGCAAACTCATCAGTACATCACAATTCTATTTCGCTGATATCAGATAAATTCTATGCTCATCAAAACAAATGGAACCCGTATAGTTATAAATCTGATTCATTTTTTCAAGTCTAGATATCAGCACATCAGTACCAGTATTACTGATTACACCAAATCTTCTTGATGCCTTTTCCTTCATCTCCCAACTTGTCTTTTTAAGGTTTTTTCCACTTTCAATGAACCCTTCATTAACTCAATGTCATTCCAGCCCTCTTTTTTGATTGGCAAATCAAAATTTGCATTATCACAAACGACAAACCATAATATATTCTTCTTCATTCTCATCAATAATATCAAAACCTACATTTAGATACATTTGAACAGCGTAATTTGCTTTTTGCACAGATAACGAAGTTTTCTCATATCCTCTCCGTTTAAGTTCGCAAAGCATCCTTTTCATTAAGGCAGTACCTATTCCATAACCTCTATATTCTTTATACAAAGAGATTGCAAAAGATGGAACACCATCTTCAACATGACCATAGTCATTCATCACTCGCACCCAAACAGCACCTATTACTTTGTCATTTACTTCTGCCAGAAAGCAGAGGTCATCCTTCTGCTTACCGAAATCAGCAACATATACTTGAAGTTCTGGTAGATTGATTATGTTTTTTTCTGGTGGCTGTACTCCATCTGGTATAAAAATGGCTTCATAAAGAAAATCATCTAATAATGGATATTCCTTTTTTCCTATTTCACGAACAATATATTCCATGCTTTTCTACCTCGAAAAATTTTGATTTATCGTTCCTCATTATAGCACAAACCTACGCCAAAAGATAGTAATCAAGCGGAGCGTATTTCTTTGTCGCCGTAACCGGCGACAAAGAAATCTTCCTCCTAATGTTTGACTTTACTTTAAGTAATGAGCAATCGTTACATCTAATCTGTTATGTCCAAGTGCCTTCGCTATCGTAATGATTGATTGTTCCAAATAATCCCTTTCTTCTATAGCCTTATTTTCTACTCATAATTCCATACCTCGTTTTGTTAATCTATACACTTAATTTTAATCCTGCAAATAAATTACCCATGCTAAAACTTAGCGGTTCTGAATCTGTTTTATAATCAATATCACAATGACACAGAACAAAATCCTTATTCATTTCCAATGTTTTAATCAGCTTTGCTGTATTTGCTGCATCATCAAGACCGTCATGTAATCTTCCGTCCACATCGATATCGCAATACATCAATGCTTCTTCTAAAGATACGGCTTTTGAAAATCCAAATCTCTTTACAAAGAATTTCGTGATGCAGCTGACTATAATCGCTATCGCTCCATGCATATACTTTGTATTCACGTTCTCCTATCCAGTCCAACATATACCAATGTTAATGTATACACCAAATTATATGTCAAGTCAATCTGCGCATCCACGCCGCCAGCTCCATTACTTCCAGTACGTGTACGACGAATTTTATCTTTTGTCTCCGTTTTTCAAACTGTTCATATTCCACTACATATGCTTTATACGCTGTTTGTTTTAGCACAGAAAAATGAGCTGTGTTTGCAATAATCTGCACTGCATGATAACAGACCTTTTCAATGCATCCAACACCAAACGCTGCAAGTAGCATAATAAGTATCTGGTATTTTGCAGTGTCCATATCATATGCTATGAGTGAATCAAGCACCATAGCAGAACCAATCAATACAACAAAGGATGCTAACGCTTTTGCTATCCCACCTGTGATTACCCAAACTAAAATACTTGGATGATCACGATGTACCATATGGTAGAATTTCTTCATATATGACCACCAGATAATTGAATACCTTCCTCTTCCACATCTTTTCCAATAAATGTATCGGCTTTCTTAGGAAAGCTGGAAACCTTTTCTTCTAATCCACTCTTTTCCAGAACCTTCTGTAATTTCTCTCTATCGATTTCTTCCACTTTTTCCCTGCAATATTTTCCGCAATCGTATAGGATAATAAAATAGAATCTTGAAATAACACAGAAATCTGTTCAAAATATTTTTCAATATCTAATTCCGTGATATCCATACCATTTATCAACACGCGTCCACTAGTTGGTCTATAAAATCCACAAAGCATTTTTACAAGGGTCGTTTTACCTGCTCCATTTATCCCTACCAGCGCAAGCTTTTCGCCCTTTTTAATTTCAAAAGAAATATCCTCCAAAACTAATTTCTCACTTTCCGGATATTTAAATGACATATGTTCAAATGTGATATCAAATGGAACACCTTCTTCAACTTCTATTTTCTTTCCTGCTCCATGCATGTAAACGTCTGCCATATCCATATAATTTCGATAATGACAAATCAACTTCGTAGAGCGAGATAAATTTGCAATCTCGTCACTAATCTTTTGAAACCAACTGCCAAATCCACTTACAACACCAAGATATAGTACAAATTGGCTAAAATCCATTCCTTTTGTCAAAAGATATATGAGATACCCATAACAAGCACCATCACGAATCAGGTTCAATAAAAGTCCTACAAAGTCGTAAAGATAAAATAATCTTTCGTTTTTCGATAATTGTTTATGGTATTCTTTATTATATTTTATAAATAACTCTGTAAGCCAATGCTGCAATTGGAACAATCGAACATCCTTCCCATTTTTCACATCGGCTGATTGATCAAACAAATACATTTGATGACGATATCTTCTAGACTGTTCAGCACGATTCTTTTCCTCATATTTTGCTGAAATATAATGAAAAGCATATTGTATAAGTGATAATCCAAGCAAAAGAATTACAACCAAAGGATGTACGTTCGCTAATACAATACTGTATGTCACAATCCCTATGATACTTGCTAGCAAACGTATATTTTGATGATAAAATCCTTCCACACCAGTATTGTTGTTATCTGCTGCTTCAATTGCTTTCCCTTGTGCATTTTGCATTTCGTCTTTTTCATAGAGTGCGTAATCCATATGCACAGATTTAAGAAATATTCCCGTCCAAAATACATCCAATCGCGCAAAAAGATATTTGGTCCAATTAGGTTGTTCCAAATAATCTGCAACCCCATTTCCTCTGTGGATCCGACTAGCCTGAAACAAATTACAGACTATAAGCTATCCACCTTTTATCAAAATACTTTTTAATATGGCAACACGTTTCTAACACGCTACAACGCGTTAAAATTTATTTAGCGCGATAACAATATTTCGCATATCTGCCCTTATTTACAGGAACCAATTCCTGACTATCTACAAGTTTTTTTAATAATTTATAGGCTTTATCGTCATCCACATGTAGGAGTTGTACTACATCAGCTCTTGCAATATAATCACTATTTTTCGCCATATTGATTATTAGTTCTAAATATCTTGATTCATCAATATCTACCTGCCGCACATATCCCATTTGACCGGCTTTTGTTTTGTAAACTTTAGCAGACAAAATGTACGTTCTTCCTCTCCCTTGTCCAAAGCCATCTACAATTCCACATTCAATACAAGTATCTAAAATACTCTTTGTTGCAATTGTTGATAATCTAATCGCTTCTGCTAATTGTTCTGCGGTTGATCGTGGAAGATCTTTTAATGTGTTTAATACAAGCAATGAACAAAGATACAGTAACAGCTGTAGATGCTGTATAATCTGGCAGTGGCTTACCATAAATTAAAGAACCTTCAAATATTCTATCAATACCTCTTCCTGTTTTTTCTGCTCAACCAATTAAAAGCAAACCTGTAACTGTCGGAATCAATTCTCCACCTTGTTCCCTTACAAATCCCAACGCTTTATACAAATCTTCATCCGCCAAATCAAGAAGACTCTTATCCCCATTATAGGTCAATATTAATTTTCTAAGTCTTTCAACCTCGAGTTTGTCAAAATCATTTATTGACGCTTCCAAAATTGGTATTGCAGAATAATCTAACATTCTCAAATCCGAAAGTCTCGTTGCAAATTCAGACGGATACATTGGTACGTTTTCTGGCGTTCCATCAGCTTTTATTCTTCTGTGCATCACCTTACCCGATGCCGTAGCAACAATTCCACTATAGGACTTAGGAACAGATATTTTCAAAACTGGTTCCCTATCTTCTACAACTTCTGCACGAATCGATACCGGTGGAACAGTATTATTTGCTATATAAGCACTCAACGTAATTGGATTTTTATGCTTGCTCATCAAGATAATTCTATTCCTTTCCACAGGCAGAATCTCTGCATACAGCTACTACTAGATAGAATAGGAATTTATTAAATATGCTTCAAACTTCTCTCTTTTTATAATCCTCTTCTTTCCCACCCAAACAACAAAGTCGCAGTTTTCATCTTCAGTAAGCGACCTGAGTCTATCTCTGCCAATCCCTGAATATTCAGCTGCTTCTTCGATTGAAAGAGTTATCTTGCACCAAATTGGAACTTGCTTTTCCTTTTTTCTACTGTCTTGTTCATTAAATCTTCCTCCTTTGTTTTTATGCTTACAATATAATAGAAAAGACATATTAAGCCAATTGTGCAAATCGGGTAAGATATACTGACAAACACATTGTATCTTTGAGATATTTTACGGTTCCCTTTCAGGGAATTCGTTGAAGAACAAAAACAGTGGAAAACCTGATACCATCTGTTCCTCCACCTAGTTCCTCTGTTATTCAATTAGTATAATTTTGCTCCAGCTGGGATTGCATCATTAAGCATTACTAAGTTAAGTACTTCTTCTCCACCAACATTGTGAATAGCTGACATGAGCATACCACAAGATTCGATTCCCATCATTTTTCTAGGTGGAAGGTTTGTGATCGCAAGAAGTGTCTTTCCTACTAATTCTTCTGGTTCGTAGAATGCACGGATTCCAGAAAGAATGATTCTATCTGTTCCTGTACCATCATCAAGAATAAAATGTAAAAGCTTTTTGCTTTTCTTAACTGCAGAACATTCTTTAACCTTTACTGCACGAAAATCTGATTTGCAGAATGTTTCAAAATCAACATGTTCTTCAAATAATGGTTCTATTTCGATAGCAGCTTCTTTTTCTTCTACTACTTCTTCAGCAGTTTCTACTACTGTTTCTTCAATTTTTACTATTTCTTCACACATAGGTAATTCCTCCAATTATAATTTCTTTCAAGCCGCGTAATTATACCATTTTTTAATACTGTCACGCAACATACTGCCGTTTCTTATACCTACAAAAAATACTATCTTCATTCAAATCAAAATGGAGCTGTTGCGCTTGCAACAACTCCATCCATCTTCTTTATTAATCTATCTTGCTTCCCAGCATTTCTATGGCTTTTCCCAATCCTTCCACAATGCTTTCTTCACTGATACTCTTCTTTACCATAGATACATTGTCCAACATCTTGTTAAATTCTTCTGATAATGTATCTAGAGATTCCGAATATCTTTTGATAATCTCACTGCAGTATGTCTTATATGCTTCTTTGATCTTAAATTGATCCTGAACCATCTGCTCATTCTCTGCTGTCAGTGCATCTATTGTTCTACGTAATGCAGAATGTTCTACTTCCATGTTCTTATTCTGAGAAGTGATTTCTGAAATACTTTTGTTCAAATCAATAATCAGGAAATCCGTAACTTGCTTTTTATTATCAAACTCCTGCTGCATCTCTTGCAATTTATTCTCAAAATCTGCAAGCATTACCTTTTCCTTTTCAGCCTGTTCTTTCACATAATCATCAAGCATAGCTGCAAGCATCTCGAACTTCATGTGAACATCTTCTTTATTATAGCCTCCAAACATAACTTTCTTCAACTGATTCGGTTTCATATATTCTTTCATTTCCTGTAATTTATCCATGGTATTTCTCCTCGCATTATCACTCATTTAATAATCATATTTTAACAAACTCGACCATCGACTACAATAATTAATTCGAAAAGTTCCCGAATAACGCAAGTCCCAAACGTTACTACTACTTCTTCTAGTTTTCTCTGATGCACCTTACTGTATAACGTTCTCTCCCGTCATATGTACAGGTAAATAATGTCAGATCCCAGTCTTTGTTATCTGTTAATTTCTCCACGTCTGTTGGCTGTAAGATATCTACCCATCCAACCGTATAGTTGAACACATTTCCTTCCACATCTATAAAACAAATCTCACTTCCCACACCCAGACTTTTAATTGGGCTAAAGTGTGACCAGTAATTATGACCGGCAACCACCATATTGTCTTTATAAATAGAGCCAGTATAACAACATGGTGCTTTTTGCAGTTTTGCATAACTCCATTCCCCAGCAAGAATTGGCAAAGTCATGTCTAATTCCGGAATCTGAACAGCCCCCACATAATACTGTCCATCAACAAGTACTACCGGCATTTCCTTATCTGGAAACAACACATAATCCGGCACTTCCATTTCCTGTGAAGTATCTTCCTGCGCGTTGTTCTGCTCGATATGAAGCATTATTTCTTCTAACGCCGCATTGGAAAATTTCTCTGCCTGCTTTGATTCCCATATATTATACCCTGTTAAAACAAGGGCCGCTGCAAGAAGCAACAGCCCTATTGTCATCATAAATGATCCTTTTTTCTTCATCTACTTTTCTCCGTCTCTTCTTCTTGCCCAGCCAATGGCAAAGAAAACAGTTCCTAAGATTGCAAGTAATGGTACTGGCCACCACAGCTGTCCTGTCTGTGGAATATTTGGTGGCGGCGGAACTTCTGGTCCTGTATATTCATTCGTAATAGAAATGATATTTCCTTCTTCTTCTACGGACACTTGATAATGCTCCGGTACTTCTCTTTCCGAAGCTGTCCACTTATGTCCTGCAGGAAGTTCTTCCCATGTATATTTCCAGTTATTGTCTACGTTCAGAGTTACGGTATCGTATGGCTTTTTCTCCTTGTCCATATAGAGGTCAACCACGATTTTTTCCGGACGGTCTTTCTTACTGTCCTCATCTTTTGCCCAAATCTTCTGTACTGTGTACTGTTCAATCACCGGTGTAATATCGACCTTGCTGCTGTAATCTAATACGATCTGGTTCTGCCACTTGCCGTCTACATCCATGTTTGGCACAGCTGCAAGATTTGCCGGCGGTGTATAGAAATCATTTCCATACATCTTGCCTTCTGCGATAAGAAGATAAAGACCTTCTTCTACGGCACAGACAATGTTTCCTTCTTCATCTGTCATCTTAGAAAAATTCGCTTTCAGTTTATGACTGTAAACGTAACTTTCCAGAGTCACTGACAAAGTTCTCCATTTATCTGCAGTCATCTGTTCCGGTGCATCTTCTAAAAGTTTTAAATCTGTAATTTCATCTGCAAGCGCTTCAAACCGTTCTTCCAGTTCAAACACACCTGTCGTAGAGAAATCTGCAACTTTATAAAAATCAAATGTAACGTCACTCAGAGGATATTTTATTGTGATCTGTGGTGCATTTTCAACAGAAGTCGCCGCAGCACTCAAAGGAAACAGCAGCACCATCATACAGATGCTTAAAAACAAACTTATTCTTTTCAGATTCTTTTTAATATTCACCTAATCGCCCTCCTTCTCGTCTGAATTTCTTTTATCGGCGTTTTCTATAGTGAATCAATAGCCAAATCAACAAAAGCAACAGTATTGGAACGGATACGAAAGATGCTACGATAGTCTCATCCATCTGCATCGCATCCGCAGAAACACGAATATAGTTGCTCTTCACCGTTTCAATACGATGTCCGCGCACCAGGAGTCTGTGAGAATTGACCCCATACGGCGTACATGTAATCAATGTACAGAGATCTTTACCCTCTTCGATTTCCAGAGCGGACAAATCGTTCGGTTCTACAATACGAATCTGATCTACCTCATAGGTAAGTACCTCATCCAGAATACATAACAGGAAAACATCTCCTTCCTTCAGCTCATCAATATTCGTAAATAATTTTGCTGACGGAAGTCCTCTATGTCCGGAAATGGCACAATGTGTTCCCTCTCCGCCAACCGGGAGCGATGAACCTTGGATATGTCCTATAGCAATCTGCAAAACCGCTTCATCAACACCGTGATAAATCGGAAGCGATATTCGAAGATTCGGAATCTCTACATATCCCATGATACCAGTCCCACTAACGTTTAGCAAATCGTTATACGCTTTGACCTCTTCTTCTGAAGGTATCCATCTGCCCGAACCATTTTCCAGTTTTTTATTATATTCATTCGCCGCCTGAATCATCAATTCATAACTGTTATCATCAATTTCCAACACTTTCTCTGTGTAGCTGGCAATGGCCTGCGACTGATATTTTGAATTCCAGAATTCACTAAACGATGGATATAATAGTAAGGACAATCCTACGAGAAAAATCATGACCAATATAATTGATGATTCATTTTTCTTGAACCAATTTCTCATAATCCTCTCCTTGCTATTATATAAATATTAGAAATCATATCCAGCAGGTCATCTCCCCCAAAGGGAAGATGACCTACCAGTATGTAATTATTTAATGTATGACTATGTATCCGATCTTACGATTCAGATTAATTTTCATTCATACGTTTTTTTGTAACTAAAATAACTGCTGCACCGATTGCTAAGATTGCACCAACTACATAGAACATTGTTGTACCCATACCACCAGTTTCTGGGAGTGTTGTACCGGATTTGTTTTCGATATCAGAATCTAATTTTCCGGTTAAATTACCATCTTTATCTGCACCAACATTGATTTTTGTATTATCAACTGTAAGTGTAAGAAGTTTAGGATCGGCAGATAATTCGTCATGTGTTGCTGTAATAGTAAACTCAACGTCTGCTGCTTTATTATATCCATCTGGTACAGTTGTTTCTACAAGTTTATATGTACCATCATCAAGTCCTTTGAATTCGAATCTTGTAATCTCTTCGCCTTTGATTTCATTACTAACTGCTACCCATTCTCCATTAGCCTGTTTTTTATAGAGTGTGAATCCAGCACCTTTAAGCGGATCTCCTTTACTATCAACTTTGTCTACATCGTATTCATATGTAAATACAATAACCTTATCCCATGGAGTAAATTCTGGTGTTTCTGGTGTATTAAAGTTACTAAACTCACCACGCATTTCGTTAGGGTTTCCTGTAGGACCAATAATTGCATTTTCATTTAATTGAGATTTATATTCTACTACAATCTTAGAACCAACGGTAACTTCACTAATTTGTGTTAAATCAGAAAAAACAACTTCAAATGTACAACCATCAGTAAGTCCTGTATTGACACTATACTGTGTTTTTTCAATAGGTGTTGTTGTTGTATCATTTACAACATATGCTTTAACAGATGTAGAATCAAATGTTAAACCTTCAGATTCTTTATCATGGAATACAAAACGATACGCTTTATTTGCAGCTTTGAATGCACCAAAATCAGATGGAATTGTTGCAGAAAGCTGGAAATCAATTATATCATTAATATCATGGTCTGCAGAGTCATGCCACTCAATAGCATCTTCTGCACCTGTTGTATCATTTTTATCGTCAACTTTTTTCTCTGTCACTGGCTGAGAATCATGTTTTGATTTAATTTCTGTATTTCCTGTAAGTTCAAGAACAAAAGCAGAAGCTGTTTCTGTTGCAGGAAGATTGTCACTAACGTCTACTATTAAGTAGTATCCTGTAGGAACTGATACTGTCCAATCATTACCTTCATTTAAAACTGTAAATGCTTCTCCAGTAACTTCTCCTTTTAAGAATGCTGCAGCCGCTTCACCAGACATAACACTAAGTTCTGCCATTGCATCTTCTACACTTTTCTCTGCATCAGTATAGTTCTGACCATATGCTGCATTAGAAAGTACATCATCAGATTTCGATACATCACCTACAAAAATCTGATATACTTCATAAGTATGTCCTTCTACAGATGCCCCGGTAAGAGAACTTACCATTGTAATTGTTTTGTTCTCAACAGCAAATGCTGTCATTGTCATGCTCATTGCTAATACGAGCGCCAGGAGCAAACTTACTAATTTTTTCAAATTTTTCATAATAAAATCTCCTTTTTATTTTTTGTTTAATTAGTTACTTTTTATTTTCGCACATCAGGAAGATGTGATACCCTCCTTTCTGTGCTTTTTGTTTTTATACAAAAGGAGGAATAACGCAGCTACTGTCATTAACAGCAGTCCTCCCACAGTATATGGTGTTGTTCCGATTCCGCCGGTTTCCGGAAGTTCATATCCTTCAGTCTCTCGGTTCGTCATTGTAATTGTTCCGGAATGAATTCCATTGGAATCATCGGTTGTTGCATCTCCATCATCATACTCATATTCGACTTCGTATCCTGAAACTGATACTTCTTCTATCGTATAAATATAAGGTGTTACCATTCCGTTTTCTTCATTACGTATTCCCTTTGGAAGATTAGTTATAACTGTTTCCCAGAATCCATTTTCATCTGGAGTAACTGTATAAGTTCCAACGTAGGCAGCAGAATCTTCCGATCCTTTTAATCTTCGATAAACTTTAAAACTTACCTCCGAAACCTGATCTCCATTGACAGTAATATCATTTCCATTGTAATCTTTCCATTTCTTGCGAATTGCAAGTTTTGTAGTAGATTTTTCATTAGGTAAGAAGATCTGACCATTATCTTCTAATGCTTTTCCTTTGAAACCAGTAGGCAGACTCGATGGAAATCTTTCTAAATCACTATGTGCCACATAGAAATAATATGGATCTTTCAGCAAGTAATATCCTTCTGGTGATTCTTTTTCAACTAATTTATACGCTGTATTATATGCTATAAATTCAGAATCTACCATTAAACTGTCTAAGACAATCTCACCATCTGGGTCTGTAATGAATGTTGTATTCCCATCCGGGTCTGTCGCATTAATATAGTCATTTTCCTCTTCATTCCAAATAAATAATTCAAACTTTGCATTTGGAAGATGAATGCCGTAATTCTCAGAATCCACTTTGTAAATTGTTACGCCCGCTGTATCTGCTCCCGCTGTAGAGTTAACGACATCCATTTCAAAACTGGAATTGTCATCTAACACACCTTGTCCATTGCTTTCAAGTGTGCAAGTGTTGGCTACCGAGTGCTGAGTTTTTGCACCATCTGCACGATATCTGTATTCCAGAACAAGAGGCATTCCATCAGGAACAATTAAATCAATCGTATGTGTCCTTGTCGTCACATTATTATCGTCTGTAACATCTTCCTGATTATATATGTACGAAAATTCAACAGCATCACCTTTCTGTATATTACCGCTGCTGTCTTTTCCTGCATATTCATATAACATTACAGAATCTGTGACTAATCTTAACAACAAAGGTTTTTCTTCTGTAGACTCATAAACCAAAGTGTCATTTACATCTAATGTATTGGAATTCGGATCAAAGTCTCTTCCCTCCGGATTCAGCAATACCTGATACGTTATATAATTCTGATCAGTACTATAACCTTTGATTACATGTCCTTCTGCGTCATCCCTGGTGATATTCTGTATATTTTTACCAAATGTTATCGTATCGCCATTGGAATTGACTAACGTAAAGTTGTTTTCAAAAGACTTCTTAGTTATCGTCGAATTTTCATCGACACGCGGCCAATCTAAATCCGTCATCTGCGTATAAACAATGAACAGCGTATGGAACTCTCTCGCCTCTGAATTTTCAGGCAATGCATCAGCCCATGCACTATGCGCCCGTATAAGTTCTTCAGGAATGATGATTTCTAAATCACCCGTCTCAGTAACTTTTACAGTATATTTGCCTTCTGTACTGTTTCCCACTATATAGGTTTGACCAAGCTCAACATTATCCTGAATCCAACGTTCTCCTGACTTTTCTGATATATCAAGTCTCCTTAATACAATGCCTTCCGGCATGTTTTCATAAAGAGTTACATCACCCGTTCCGGTGTATCCAGGAGGCGTATCGACCTCAATTATCCAAGCCAGATAATTATCTATTAAATTCTTATACTCAAGATTCAAGATTTCCGCATAATTTGATCTCCAGTCCTGAGGGCCATAAGCACTATATGGGTCAAAAGACATAATCCCTCTCTTAGATGCTGTTAGATCAGTCGTTGCATAACTAACCTTAGCTGTAACCTCATAAGAATTATTAATGTTGAATCGGTTTGCAAACGCCGAGTTATTAACGGTATTGTTATAGAATATACCCGAACTTATATAACTAAATGTTACTATCTTATGTTGTGGTATATCCTTTGCTAAGATAAATTCAAATCTTCCGAATTCATAGTTCCCATAACTATCAGGATTATTTAGCAGATCCGAGATACTCATTTGATTATTGAACTCATATACAGTAGCCTTACTATCCGATAGAGAAAGAACATCTTCATAAGTATTTATTGCACTTTGTAAAGCTTGATTTACCGAGTTATAAGCTGCTATTAATTGATCATATGTCATATACCCCTGTTGAACACCAGTTTCCTGTGGAATTAATTTGTCCACAAGGGAATAACCTGCCGGAATCACACCTGCAGATGTATCAATGGTTACTGTCCATTTGATTGGAACCCAATTCGTGCCCTCTGCATCTTGCTGGACGCCACCTTCAATCTGACCAACCTTTTCAATCGGAGTCCCTACACTTGTACCATCTTGATCCCCAACGGTAATTCCATTCTTTTCAAGTTTACCCTCATTAGTTACGGTAATTCCATCTACTAAAGAGTGTTCTGTCGTATACTTAACGTAATACATATCCGTTGATCCATCCGGGAAAATATATGGCAGAGTAACATTTCGTTGGATTAACACGTTTGCGCTATTATAGATATCTACGGGACCATTAAACTCAACGCCATTTAAAACATCCGTTAATGTCCAGCCGGAGATGTCAAGTTTTGACTTATTGATTGTAATTGTCCAATCAATCTTACCATTTTCCCCCGGCTCACCCTTCTTTTCTAAAATATTAAAGTTATGTGTTACCGTTACAGAATGCTCAAGCGGCTTATTTTGACTATCCGTACTTTCAACCTTTGCCGTATTGGAAACCTCCAACTCTGCATCAAGCAGATTGATATCGGCCTCCGCGCTATATGTAATCATATATAACTCTTCTGCTCCCATTTCCGGAAGTGTTAATTTTAATGAATTGCTATTCTCCTCAACTGTATACTCCACAGGAGAGCCATTTTTAGTGACAGATAAAGTATTACGGATATATGTGAGACCGTTAGACATTACGTCTGTTAATGTAACCGGTCCTCCAGTACCTTCGGCACTCGATACAGTAAGCATGTATTTGATCACATTTCCTTCAACACTGGCTTTTGCCTTCCGAACAGATAAATCCCCTTTGGATTCCTGGCTTTCGTGTACGTTTAAATTAACATCAACCGTAGAATTGAAATTATGCTTTTGTTGCTCATCAGTGCCCTGATATACCTTTTCAACCACTGAAAAGAATGAAATATATCCTTTAATCTGTTTACCTTCAGCATTTTCTTGAACAAATGTATTATCATACCGCATAATAATCGTATTTGTTGCACTATCGATACTAAAAGTACCTACGATTTCGTCATCCGAATTATAGATATTGCCACTGTCACCATTTACTGTTTGAAATGTATCCGGAATCTTATATATTACAGTGTCAGAAATCACATTCATTGGTTGTCCGGTTTCCATTGTAGCTAATTGTTGACCATCAATTGTATAGTCCAGCTTAAACTGTATCAAGTCACCTTCATATACAACGGTTCCATTTTCAATCTCGGTTACACTTCCATCTTCGTGCTTATACATGGTAACATCTTTGATCCACTCGGTCATATCCAGTGGTTCATTGTCACCCTCTGCATATGTCGAAATACCTGCTCTGCTTTGCAAAGCAAAACTTCTCATCATCGGTGCTTTTGTCTGTCCGGTTGTTTCTGCCCACGCATTTATAGAATCCGGACGAACTGAACCTTCTTCACTGGAATCAGTCTCGTCATTTTCCACAACTGCTTCTCCCACTGTTTCGCCCTGATTTTCTTCAGTTTCTTCCGGCAAACATGTCTCATCATGTGTATGTTCTTCTTTTTCACAGATCAGTTCTTCAATCTCTTCTTCAGGAACATCGCTATGCTTCACGCACGCTTCTGTATGCTCATGTTTCAAAACTTTCAATTTTCCGCAAGTCCATACTTTTTGACCTGAGCTTGTATCATAGCAGGCAATCGTATGTTCATGGATAACTTTGTCTTCCTGATCACATACAAGCACCGGATCTGAAGGAACGGTTTTCTCCACATCCCCCTCTTCCATGCCGCAAACTACTGTTTGTACCTGTTCGCTGCATTCTTCTGTATGTGTATGTTCTTCGGATTCTTCCTGTCCGCAGATAATTTCTCCTGCTTCTATTGCATAACAGCTGTCATCATGAACATGTTCGATGATTTCCTCTGTAACCTGATAACATTCATCTGTATGTTTATGCTCTTTCACTTCCGGCAGTTCACATTTCAGCTCGTGATCTGCGTCATAGCATATATCTGTATGTTCGTGAACGATATAGTCTGCATAACCGCAGATTAAATTCTCTGCTTCATCCTTACATTCACTGCTGTGAACGTGGACACCCAGGCTTTCATAGGTACATTCTAACTGCTGTTCCTGTTCGATCGTTGTCATGACATAACAGGTTTCATCATGGGTATGTTCTTCTTTACCGCAAATCGTGTCTTTCTCCATGGTGATGGCAGGAAGTATCAGCATATATGTCGTACAGAACACGACAACTGCCGCCAATGTTGTAACAATCTTTTTCCAATTTCGATGTTTTTTTCTTGATGTTTCTATTTTGTTTTTCAAATCAAGAATCTTATCATCCACTTTACATACCTCCTTCCCTAGGTTATCTATGTCAATGCTTATTTTTCAAGTCTGCCGATATTTTGGAGCGGCCATACACACATGACCAGTTTCCCAACAATCTGTTCTTCGGATACGCATCCGATCGCAAGACTTCGGCTGTCTGCAGAAACTGAACGATGGTCACCCATAACGAACACTTTTCCTTCAGGCACCTGATACGGCATTTCAATATCGCATTCCCCTTTAGCCTTGTCTGTCAGATAAGGTTCATACAATAATGTGCCGTCTACGCGAACATTGCCGGCTTCATCAATGTCAACCCATTGGCCCGCTTCGGCGATTACTCTTTTTACCAGGATCTTATTATTGTAATAAAAAGCTATAATATCCTGACTCTCAACCGAACCGCTTTTCACGGATAAAACAATATCTCCGTCGTCTAACGTAGGGGTCATGGAATGTCCATAAATCTGAAATACCGGAAGCAGCAGTACAGCCACTAAAACAGCAATGGCTGCAACTGTGATCAGTGCATAAATCGTACTTCTTAATGTTCGTCCATATCGTTCTTTATAACGAACTCTTTTTAATTCCTGTTCGATTTGTTCCGTTGTAAATGTAGGTTTATTCTTTTCAACTTCTGTCATATAGCTTCACCTACTCCATCTTTGTCATCGCCAGAAGTTCTCGGATTCCCTGATGCGCTTTGTAGAAATCTTCCAATCTTGCGGATAATTCGTCCCAGCGTCTATCCACAGCTTCTTTTGCTTTGGCATCGAGATAAGTACATTTGTTTTCTGCTTCTTCTTCTCTCTGTCTGCATCGGATTTCAACTTCTTCTTCTAAGGCCTGGCATTTTGTTTTTACAGAAATTTCCAGTTCTTCACATTCTTTCATTGTGCTTTCTTTCATAAAATCACAACGTTCCTGTGTTGCTTTGAACATGGCTGCACATCTGTCTTCAATCTCTTTTTCTTTTATATCAATGATGTTTTGTTCACGATCATGTAATTCTTTTAAATTTTCAAGGTACTGCTGCGCCGCTTTTTCTGCCGCTTCAAACACTCCATTTAATTTAAAAGAAGCTTCTGCGATTGTTCCTGCTTCCTGAATATCAATTTTACGTTCTGCAAGTTTTTTATTGAGAGAAGAGATCATATCCTCTTTTTCCTGAAGCTGCATTTTCAGATCATCGATCGATCTGCTCTGCTCCAGTAATACTTCTAAAAGATCTCCTCTTTTTAATTTCTGAAATTCTTTATCTGTCATAAGGCTGTCTTTTCTCTCCTCTTTTAGATTTGAGCATAATATCTCTCGTTATGCTGATGATTATAACACAAAACGCCTTCAATAAAAATAAAAAAACATTTCAAATCTTAACAAATTTTAAGATTTTTACTGCAACTCTGTCATTTTCGCATTAATCACGTCAAAATATTACTCCAATACGCTTATGAAAATAGAACATTCTCTGATCAACAGCTGGAACATTTGCGTAAATATCTTTACAACCACAAAAAAGGACACCTTTTAAAAAGTGTCCTTGATTTTCAAAGATTATTTATCGAGACTCTTCATTGTTGGGACTAGTTTAGTGCGATTTTCATCTGTTTTCGTCTTGTGAATCTGAACAACAAATTCTCCTCAATTTTTTCTCTTTCTCAATTTCTTCTTTCGTCTGATTTCATCAAATGTATTTGAAATGGGTTAAATTATGGGTTATATTTTCACTTCCTCTTGCGACCGTTCAAAACATATGATATATTGATTATAGAAAAAGGGAAAGCCAGAGAAGCGGCTTACCCCGAACACATAAGCAATAACCTATTTAAGGTCAGCCGTCATTATTCGCAGTAATGGCGGCTATTTTCGTTTCCCCTTGAAAATTGTATAACACAATCCAACAAGGGCAACAATGATCATTCCAATCTGAATCAAATCAGAGTATGTAACATACATTGGCATCGCCCTCCTTTCTTTCGTCTGGAGGGTAAGCCCCTCCGATAAAAGAGGGTAAGCCGCCTGGCTCTCTGGTTTCCCGTATCCGAAGTATACCACATCCTAATCTGTCAAACAATGGTAATTTTCTGCAAAGCAATAGCCCCGGATTCCTCCAGGGCCATAAGACTATGAGATTTTAATTTTCCCTTCCAGATTAGCAAAGGATTCCTTTTTCTTATTTTCCGTAGCTTGTGCATAAATGTTCATCATTGTCCCGATATCACTATGCCCCATAATATCCTGAATTACTTTGATATTAGTTTCATTCTCACAAAACCTGGTACAAAATGTATGTCTCAGGTTATGCACTGAAAAATGCCGAATGATCATCGGTTCCCTATGTTCTTTTTTAGCTTTCTCTGCTTCTTCTTTATTGAACGCCTTATAAATTCTCTCAATAGCTCTATTAATTGTCTGAGGATTATGGACATATCCAAACCGATTCGTAAATACAAATCCTGTATATCCATCAATCTCTGCTCTGGATCCGCCTTCCCTCATCTGTCTTTTTCTTTCCTGCAGTAATGCTCTTTTTACTTCGGCAAGCATCGGAACTGTACGGCAACCTGCTGCCGTTTTAGGCGTAGTAACATGCATCTCGCAGCTCCCGTTATCCTGCTGCCTATAGACCAAATTATGGTTTATACTGATAGTCTGATTTTCAAAATCACAATCTTTCCATCTCAAACCTATTATCTCACCTACTCGGTAACCAGTTCCCAGGAACACTTGGAATGTTAACAGTTTTACACCGTTAAACATTCCTTTTTCTCTGAAATGGGTTAAATTTGGGTTAAAATCAAAAAAACGAGCTTTCCAAAATGCTTGGAAAGCCCGTAAATTCTAGGTTTTATTTATCGAGTGTCTTCATCGTTGGGACCGAACTGGTGTTCACTTGCTTCTTTGTCCAATGAGCTACTATACAGCTCCATCGAAATCCAAAAGCCACTTTCCGTCCTCGTCCATCTTTATCCATAGAGGGAAGGTCAGATGTAGTCAAACGTGTTGTAAACTTTTTAGGATTCTAAACAACATACCTCGCATCGATCCGGTATTTCTTTCGTTACATGTATCTATCCGTCAAGCGTCAAGACACATCACTAACTATATTATAATCTTTCCTTGGAGATTTGCAACAATTTCTTGTTTTTTCTCCTGCGTTGCTTCCGCATAAATGTCCATGGTCGTTGTGATATCTGCATGTCCCATGATACTCTGGATCACTTTCAGGTTCGTTTCATTCTCACAGAAACGGGTACAGAATGTGTGTCTCAGATGATGGGCCGTGAAATATGGAACCAGCAAAGGTTCACGTCCTTCGCGTTTGGCATTTTCCGTTTCTTCCTCATTGTAGGCTTTACGGATCCTGTCGATCGCATGGTTCACGGATGCTGCTGAATATACGGTTCCCATTGCTGTTGCAAAAACAAAATTAGAATATCCATCAATTTCTTCGGATGTGAAACCGATACACTTCTGGAACTCATATTCTTGTAGAAATGCTTCAAACACTTCATCTAACATCGGGATCGTTCTGGTTCCAGAGATCGTCTTTGGTGTAGAGATCCTTTTTGCAGAATTTCCCTCTTCATCCGGCCTGTAGATCAACGTATGGTTCACATGGATGATCCTTTTTTCAAAATCCAGGTCATCCCAGCGAAGTCCCAGACACTCTCCGATACGCATCCCCGTTCCTAATAAAACAGTGATCACAGGTACCCATCCATGATGTTCCCTGTGTGCTTTCATGTAATCCACGAATGCCTTCTGCTCCGGAACCGTAAGTGCATGTCGCACGCCCTGTTCCCAAATATGGCTCTTTTTGATCTCAGCCATTACTCCATCTGTCGGGTTCAGTCTGAGTATCCCATCCCTGACCGCCATCTGAAAAGTCGGATGAAGCTGCGTATGCACGTTATCCAATGTCTTTGCCTTCAATCCTCTATCTAGGATCAACGAGTAATAGAACTTCTTCACATCACTATACTTGATCTTTCCGATGATCTTCTTTCCAAACGTAGGACGGACAAAATGATTATACATATATTTATAATTCACTCTGGTGGATTCTTTCAGATCATATTTCTGACTGATATACGCATCAAAAAGCTGATTGAGTGTCATCCTTTCTGCTGCATGAACATCCAGACCATCATCCCTGTCCCTTTGGATCTTCTTTTCTTTTGCCCGCAAATCGACCAATGTCTTTGCGTACACGGTACGTCTTATCTTATTTGTATCTGTATAGGAATAAGAATAACGTCCGTCTTTTCTTTGGCTTTCGCCTGTTCTAAGTACATAGCCTCTGCTATCTTTTCTTGAACTTGCCATCCTTTCACCTCACTTTATCGTGAGGAGCAATTTATTGGTGCTCTTTTTGTCCGTATAACAGATCCAGACCTGCTTTCAGCACCTGCACTTTTGTAAGACCGTATTCTTCTGCATAGGCTTCCAGTTGCAGTCTCTCTGCATTGGAAAACCTTACAGTCACACGGTATTCTTTTGGATCATCACTTTTCGGTCTTCCCATCTTTGCCATAGCAGATTCTCCTTTCTTACATCTTCATTATACTTTTCGTCTGCCGATAAGTCAACTGTTTTTTGCTCCTCCAAATCATTTTTAGGATTCCTTACATCTCATCTCTGAAACTTTCCAGATATTCATCGATCAATTCCGTATTCACAAGGACCACTCTTTTCACGTGGTATACCGCCTTTGCATCCTTGGCAAGCTGCTGGAACGTATGAAGTCCCATGGAATAAAGTTTTGCTCCTTCTTCATAACGTACAAATTTTTTTCTTCCTGTCTGCACCATTTTTTCCAATTCCGGAATATCTTTTCTTACTTTTGGCATGATCTTATCCTCCTGCAATATCTTCAATTTATAGCGATACCGTCCTGTCCACTCCACACCTGGACGAACCGTTTTCAGTCATTGAGGAGCATCGAAATCCATACCCCTCTACTTTTTAGGTGGGGACGGATAAGTGCCAAACTGACGACAACTTTTTTAATTTTTTCAAAATACATGAAAAGCCCCACACCATCTCTGATGTAGGGCCATACCAACCTGCATTATAAATCAGTATTTACTTTTTATATAGGAAAACATCCGATTCTGCCACAATTGCTATTCCATGTTCAATAGCATATTCATAAGAAATATCTTCGTACAAAAGTTTCTGTGTGATATCACGATAATCTGCCTCATAAAATCTACTCTGTATAATTTCCTTTAGCATCTGTGGAATATTATACTCTAACTGTGCAGACGGATTATTCTTCGATAACATCCTGTCAACTCTGACTGTATCAATCAGTTCATCCAGATTTTCATCCATCTTCACTAATTTTAGCAATTTGCATATATCATATAAATGTCTCGAATCTCTGTCCTGCATATTTTGGATTTTATAGTCGCAGATAGCGAATACTTTATCAACAAAGGTTCTTTCCACCGATTGAACCTGCATCATAACCTCTGCTGCTTCAAAAGATATTGGCAAGTCTATGCCTCTATCTTCACAAAACTTTCCAACAAAGCTTCCTACTGTATGTTTTTCTACCGGATAAACCGTCTGATAATAACTTGTCTCTACAATAGTTTCCAGCGGGATTTCTGCAAACATCGAATCATACTTAAATACATACTTATTGTAATCGTGACGCGATTTTATCTCATCTGGATTTGAAAGCACCAATCCCAGATTTGCAGCAATACCAAGGATCAATTCTTTTGACCTCTTTCTCTCTGTCTGTGTCGGACGACGATTCATAGATAAATCGATATCCTCCGAAAAACGATCAATCAGATTGTATGCCTTTGAAAGAGAGGTTCCACCTTTAAATACAAATGGCAGTTCAGACTTTGCAAGCTCATACAAAAACATGGATTGGATCGTATCCTTTTCCACCATTTGTTCCGTTCTTCCCAATTCTCTTGCAACAGTTTCGATGATTTCTTTCCATTCATCACGATACTCACTATACCAATTCATTCATCAACCCTCCCTGATAAATATTCCGGTACACCCGGTCTGGGAATAAAGATATATATTTTTTAACCTGATTAAAATCCACGCCGAGGAGAACAACAAATTCTCTAAGTTTATTATTTAATTCTGCACCTGAAAGTTCACTATATTTATCAATCGTGCTCATAAGATCTAAGAATTGTAACGTAGTTCTATTTTCTTCAGTCACATCCGTTACCGGCTTATATACAATAATCTGTCTTCCATCAATATCCATCTTTCGTTGTTTTGTTGAAGCTTCATTGGAACAAACCTCATAACAAGAGGGATTCTGCGATGTAAAGCCGTACATGTTTGCCAGTTGGATACCTGTAACATACCCCGTCGTGCTTCCATTTGCTTCTAAAAATCTCTTTTTAACAAATTTCTCTACAGAAACCTTTCCCTTTGTTCCTAAAATAGTCGTATAGGAACGATAATAAACGCCATTGTACAAACGCTCGATTTTTCCTTCATCCGTCAGCCTCTTCATTTCCTGTCTGATGGAATCCTTTGATTTGCCAGGAAGCTCCGACAAGAAAATAGGTTCATCTTTTTTGTAATTTTCAACAATGTAATTATATAACATATAAAGCCTCCTTTCACAAATTTGAAATTCATAATTTCACTTTTATTATATCTCAAAAAATAATTTTGTAAACATCTTTCTTTATGATTTTGTTTAATTTCCTGTGTCGATTAACAGTTAAAATCTTCCCAAACAATTTTTATACTTTATCCATTCTCCAATATTCTTCCAGTCATCACAGAAACTCTTCCCATCCTTATTACGGTTCTTCACACCCCAATAGCCCGGATGGCACATTGCAAAGAAATACACAGATTTTCCTGAATCCAATGGAATTTCTACTGGCCTTTCCTGTGTATTCAGGTACTGATTCCAACTTTTGTTTCCCAACACACTCTGAACTCCCATAATTCTGGTTGCATGTACGAAAGTATCTCTCCCAAGGCAAATTACGATTTTCGGATTTAAAATCTGGATCAAATTTGAAAAATACTCTTTTACATCTTCGTCTTTGGTTATCCAGGAGGTTTTGAACCCACCTACACTTTTATTACTTTTCCGATACCATGGAATTAAATTTGTAAAAAACAGGTCCGGATATCTCTTATGCATCACATCTTCGTATCCCAATCCCAGATGCTTTAGCCCTTCTGCAAGGTTCAAATCAGTATCAAAGGTTTTTCCACCAGGATACACTTCTGGAACATATTTGAAATAACAAACGTTATCATGATGTTCTACGCCTTCGTCAATCATTTCATCAATCGCCGTAAAATAGTTTTTTGCTGCTTTGCTGCTTCCCCAATCCTGACCAACTACCACAACCTTGGGATTACGCACTCCAATACCTTGCCAATATGTCCAGGCATTCACTTCTTGTAGTTGGATTCCGTTTTTCGATTCAAAATCGGCATGATTCGATTTCTCATTTACTTTCTTGACCAGTTCTTCATATGTCATACTCTGTTTCCTCTAATACATTTCGATAAATACAACTGCATACGCTGCATTTTTTTCATACAATTCAATATTTTCTACTACACAACTCGTCTGTTCCTGCAACAGTAATAACTGCTCCTTCGTACAACGATACGCAAAACTACCCCAATCGACCTGATGCTTATCCGAAAATATTTTGTCTGCTTTTGAAAGAAAGTCCCATCCACTCAATCCACGAACAGAAAATCGTTCTTCCAAAATGTCATATGGGTTAGAATTTTCATTCCAGGTATCTCTTCTCTCAGTCGTTAACTTTCCATAATAGATTTCACACATCATATTGATGCCTCTCCACATCTCATCAGTATTTCTTCTATAAATAGTGCCGTTTTTTCGCATCCATAATACTCAAATGGGTTTACAGCATGTTCCGGATTGGTATGATCTGGCCAAGGGCTTCCACCATAATGTGTTTCCAAATTTATCCACGGATCTACAATCTTTTTTCGCTTATATGTAAAATGAACATAATCATCAAGATTATAGTAGCCATCGCTATGAAGTATAGAATCTATCTGTTTCCACGCCAGCTCTTCTGCCTTACGAATATGTTCTTCCACCATTGCATCAATGCGCCCCACGTCCACTGGTTCTATGAACTGTATTTCTTTTCCGATCATCCGGGCATAACAGATTTCTGACCAGGTACTCTCTCCTATATAACCATTCGGATTTATAACAAAAATCTCATCTGCCATTCGGATTTTTTCCTTATGCATGGAATCAAGCATCATTTTTGTTTCTGTCCTGGTTCCTTCATCCATACATTCCCAGACTTCTTCATCTCCTGCATGTCCAAACAATCCAACAGAAATAACGATGTAACCTTTCAGCGTCAATTCCTTTTGTACATTTATAAATTCATCTTTGAAACGTGTACTTCCGCACAATGTAACAATAGGATATTTTTTCATCGCCATACCACCTTATTTCAAATTATATTTTTCTGCCATATTTCTTACAATTTCTGCTACGCCAGTTCTAAGATTCTCCGGCTCCAATATTTCTACATAATTTCCATATTGAAGAGCCCAATATTTTATTGCTTCTGCATTACACTTTACCCTGATTTTCATGGTTTTATCATATTTTTCAAGAATCACAAAATCCTTTCCAAACCAGTCAATCAGTTCATTCATGATTCCCTGATCAACCAATACTTTCACGGAAATACTTTCCCCGCTATACATATATATGTGTTCAGCCATATGTTTTGGCAGCGAAAATCCTGTTTCCATTCCATCAACCAGCTTCATAGGCTTACTGGCATCATTCAAAATTTCAATCCTTGTAATTTTGTCTATGCGGTAATGAGAAATGTCATTATATTTATCATAATTCCCTACCAAATAATACCAGCCATTATTTGCAACTAATTGGTATGGATTGACAAGATATGGTTCTTTCCGTTTCGGATGCAACTTAAAATCAGTACCATAACTGTTATAAATAAATTGCACCTTTTTCTTTTCTGCAATGGCAGTATTCAGAGCATCAAGATTGTATAAAACCTGTGCATTATCTGCATGTCGCATCTCTGGCAGATTATGTACATGAGGCACTTTTGCCCGGAAATACTTGCTGCCCTGTTCTTTCAGAGTAGTGATCAACGTCTGTGCAACCGGCTGGCTGATATTTTTTGAAAAAAGTACACTGTCGATCAACATCCGTAACTCCGAATCTTCAAAAGTACGTTTCAGCAGACAATAGCCATCTTCCATATCGATGTCATACCCGAACTCTTTGAGTGCTTCCACATTGCTTCGCACAGACCTGCGATCACATTCTACTCCATACTGTGATTTAAGTAACTTTAAGATTTCCTGTTGCGTCAGATGATGTTCATCATCTGAATGCTCCCTTAAAATCTCCAGTATGAGAATATTCAACATTCTCTTCGCCAATTCCTTGCTGTACATATTGCTCCCTCCAGTCCGAAAAGTTCTGTGCCGAAACTGCTCTGTCATCAATATAATAATCGCAACTTATTTTCCTGCTATCTACTCCATATTCAGCAATCTTCTCTGGAACATTCGCATTAACAGCATCAAATACTAAACCATGTTCTTTACACCATTGAACTGCATCATCTAAACATTTTCCTTCTCTGCACGTCCAAAGGATTATTTTGTCCCCTTTTTCCTTGCGCTCCTTTAAAAACTGAAATAGCACTCCATTTTCGGGTCCAACCCCCGGCCACTGTCCAAAACTTAATGTCCCATCAAAATCTACTGCAAAAATTTGATACTCCGGTATTTTCACTTTTCTTGCCTCCATCTTATCATATGTACATTCTTTTGTACATAACTAGCGTACTATGGTTAATTTCCCTTTAGATATCGGTTTTTGTGTCGAAAATTCATTCCATTCAAAGTCAACTTCTCCATAAAACATTTCTTCATCTTCCAACCCAACTATAATCTCGCAAAAAGTATTTCCATTCACATCAACAACGTATTGAACAGAACCATTTCTCCATTCTCCTGCAAAATCAATAAATCCTTTTTCTTCCAGATAATCCACCCAATGATGAATAATCTCATTGTCTGTTTCATATCCCAAACTCATCATTCCAACGGACAATACCCCACCATGCACATATTCTCTGCTTACTTGAAATGGGATCACATTGCCTTCATTTTTATCGGTTTCCGACTGAACAATCTCGTAGTTTGTAGCCGGCACTAAAACACTGACACTCGAATTCCCTTCATATACCCATAGCTCTGCTTCAAACGGTGTTCCATCGTCAAAAACACCTTTTATCCAACCCAGATTCCCTTCATCCACATCAGTATGATTTGTAACCGGGAACTCTCCTGTTAGTATTGTAAAATTCTCACCAAAACTCATCTGCATCGCCTCCTCATCTTCTATAATCATTATATACTTTTCTATGTACATTCCTTTGTACATAAAAAGAAGCACATAACCATGCCGATTATATGCCTCTAAAATAACAATCACGCTATTCTCCAAAATAGAACTTGTATATTTCTCTCGTTGTACGTTGCTTTTTATCCTTAAAAAGGTCCTGATAAGTATAAAAATTTTCAAGAACAACTATATCCGATTTACAGCGAGCTACATCTTCTGAAAGTTGTCTCATCAGTTTCACATACAATTCTTCATATTTTTGTAGTTCCTGATGCTGTCCGTCATCTTCATAAATATCAAAGAGAATGGAACCCAATACAATTACCACCTCTTCGCCCAATGCATAATTTCTTAATCGTTCTTGCTCGGCCTGCTTCTTTGGATTATTTGCAACACTGTATAAGTCCTTATCTGAGCTCATTCCATTTTTTAACTTGCAAATGCCTCTTTCAAATTTTCGAACTCCCACATAATGAGAGATCATCTGTTTTAATCCGCCCAGATATGCATCCATGTCTGAAATCGATATGGAAAATTCCTTTTCATTTTCCATAAGATTTATATCCCATTGCCATTTTTCATAAATATTTTTACTGATTTCCTCCGATAAGTATGCTTGATTTATATTTAATTTCTTTTGCGTCCCCGTAATGTATTCAGAGAACTTAGACTCCAGAAATAGAATCACTTTTTTTCCATTACATTTTCCCAATAAAGTCACATCCATATTGGAAGGATTGGCATTTTCGATCACGCAATTCTGATACTCAAAGATCGCATCTATGAACGATACGTCACCTAAACCATCAACGTATATAGTCAAAGGATTTTCTTCTGAAAGGTTATAAAAAAACAGCAACGCACAAAGAGATGAAGAATGCAATGTTGCAATTCGTCTTTCCTCCTGTCCAGAGCCACTACATGCCTGTTTGTATTTTTCATCAAAATCATTTGTATCAATACAAAATACTCTTTTCAATGCGTCCAATGTAGACTCTTTCGGTGCCAGGCAAAAAGTTCTGGAATCTTTATTCGATTGTGAAGTCAATGTTGTCATCTTTACATAATCTGCTTCATACCAGTTCATGGTCTTATATATGGATTCTAATTTCCTCATAAAATTCTAATCTCCTTCCATCCATATGACTCATTATATTCTTTTTTACAAGGCAATCATGATTAACACTACTTACCTTTGGCTAAGAATAACAAAACCTATGCACAAAAGAATGCACATCTATAGGACCCGTCAGGGTATTTTCATAAATTCTGTACTTTTTTTCTATATGATTTTGCCCGATAAATGATCTATTTCGTGCTGACAGATCTGTGCTGTCCACCCAGAAAGTTTCATGCGCTGTTTCTTCCAGTTCATATCCATATATTCCACTTCGATATTTTCAAATCTCATGGTTGGGCGCACACCATCCAAAGAAAGACAACCTTCTTCGGTCTGATAAGGTGTGTCCTTTTTCACAATTACCGGATTGAACATTACCACATCCACAAATCCCATATTTACAATAATAACATTTTTCTTGACACCTATCATATTAGCTGCCATACCAACGCAGCGTTCTCTGTTCGCTTTCAAAGTATCCTGCAAATCAATACCAACTTGAATATCTGCCTTCGTAGCCGGTTCTGATTTTTGTCCTAAG
The DNA here is from genome assembly GCA_036309085.1 of Schaedlerella sp. Taxonomy (GTDB): domain Bacteria; phylum Bacillota; class Clostridia; order Lachnospirales; family Lachnospiraceae; genus Schaedlerella. The sequence goes on along the minus strand of JAXJUL010000018.1, from coordinate 117,710 downwards.
AAAAATATATCTCTTACAATCTGCTTTACCATCTATTTCTGCTCCCTTGCAATTTTCAATAACTTTTCAAATGATTCCTGGAATCTTTTATCATCTTCTTCCGTTCTTTTGGAAGGACCTTTCAAATGATGTTTCCCCTTTCCCATTCTCGCCTTTTTTGCAAGATGTCGCTCCATCAGAAGCTGATCAATATTTTGATTTGTGTACCAACGGCCAGACTGATGGATTCCATAAGCACCTTTGCCAAGGATCATCGCCGCCACACCATAATCCTGTGTCACAACTATATCTCCCCTTTGGCACAGATTCAACAATGCGAAATCCACCGCATCTGCTCCAGCACCAATAATTTTTACTTCGCTATAATCAGAAGAAAGAACATGATTTGTATCGCAAAGAAGAACACATGATATATTTTCTCTTTTTGCAATCTGTTCCACAATGCGAGTAACCGGACAAGCATCCGCATCTACCAGGATTTTCATGGACGACCTCCTTCATTTTCATAGTAGTTACTATTTTACCACCGTTTTTATTCTACAACAATATTTCCATTATAAAAATGGTTGTTTATACTTTCCTGTTGATTTTGAAGTGATTGTCCATTCATATATAGATTATAGGCCTGCCAGAACAAATTACATATCCTGGCAAGCCCACTATACTTATTTTACCTGAAACTTCTCCTGCAAGCGTTTCAATAATCTGCTCTTTCTGGAACTAAGCGTCGTTCTCGCAATTCCTGTACGCTCGGAAATACGAGAAATTGCATCATAATCCCCAGAAAAACACTCCAGCAGAAATACTCTGTCTTCTTCTGAAAACTCCTCCAGATATTTTCTTAAAAGGCCAATTTCTGCGCTGTGAATCGCCTCTGCTTCTACATTTGTTTCAAAATCCGGAATATCGAAAGTTTCCATATCCGAATCTGTATAATATTCCTGCATTCCTTCCATTGACAGAAATACAAATCCACTTTTCGCTTTTGCTTCTTTTCTGCGACCTAATTTCTTTTTCTCTGCATCAAAAAATTTGCGGATTTCCGCTGTGTTTTCTTCACTCAAGCCTGCGTTTCTGCAAGCAATTTCATATTTAATATCCATATTTAACCTCCGAATTGAATTACTGTGTTTTTCTTTGCGCTGCAATTTTTCAATTCGAAGGCGGTGCTCTTGCCCTGCTTTGTGACTTCATATGTACGTTTCCTTTCGTCGTTGATAGACTGAAAGAAACGCCGCCAAACAAAAAAGGGCATAAAAAATGCCCCACACCATTTCTGATGTGAGGCGATTGCCACTCTGATATTAAATTGTATTTGTATGCGGTACTTCTCCCAGCATACATATCTTACTACATAAGAAGTCGGACTTTCAGTAGGAAAACCGTCGGAACTTTGTCCGAAAATAGTCGGTTTTTAGTCGGACTTTTGTCGGACTACGCTGACAAATTTAAGTGCACATGCCCGACAATCCTGATTGTACGCGATTTGGTTGGTTCATAAGAAATAATCCCTGCATCCTGTAATTGCTGCAGATAATGATGTGCTGTAGATGTCGAACTATATCCCAACATTGCACATAATTCACGTACTGTCGGAGAAAATCCATTTTCATTAATGAACATCAATATATTTTCCAATACCTTGATCTGTTTTGCCGTTATTTTACGATTCTCCATATGCCATACCCTCCACTTCATCATAAACTTCATCTTCCAGAAAGCTTTTTAATTTCGGCAAAGCTGATCCCCAAAGGGATAACCCAAAAACTGTGATTGCTTCTTTTTTTCTATCATAATATCTGCTTCGTTCCATATCTAAAACTTCAAGCATCTCGACTTCTGTATATTTAAACTTTGTCAGATATGCTTTTGAAATAATCTCATGATACAGTTTCCCATATTCTGGAAATTCATAGACTTTGACCATAGCATTGTCTACAAGTTCAATCATCCATCTGGTTTCAAATAAAGTTTTAATCCTGCTTTCAAATCGCTCCTTGTCCTTATCCGGTGCAAATTCTTCCAGATAGATCAATGCTCTGTCCAAATCTGATCCACAATAGTAGCACATCTCCTCAGCCACCTGATCCACGCTTCCAATTGCAGACCAACATACCTTTCTGTAAATTCCTAACAGCATTTTTGCTTTTTCATATAAACATTTTTCATCAATATTATCCATTTCACATAATGATTGGATGGTACTTCTTGCTCCTGAATTTTTTCTGCCCACTTGGTAAATCTCCCTTCTTGATCACTACACTTATTTTTTTAACCTTCTGTCGTCATGTGCAGCAAAGGGAAAGAATACTACACACGTCCGTCTATATAAAAAGCCCTGATCTTCGGTATCAGCCAGTAAGTTCCGATGCACAATGTGCTACTGGTGCTTTTCATTCCTAATCAAACATATCTCCGGTTATATCAACCAGATCACAAATTAAAATTCTTTTATCCTGAATCCGGATAATATTCAGATCCTTCTCAAAACAGATTGAACCCGTTATCTTTTTATACCGTCCGATTGCAGTATTCAATGGATTCACGACAAAATACTCTGCCGTTATCCAGTCATCATCTTTTAAAAAACGTAATCTCTGATTTAATCTTTCTGTCTGATCATCTGTAAGGAGCTTTCGTTCTTCGAAAATGATTTCTTTTTCTTTTACACAATCTTCAAATCCTTTTAATGCAGCGAATGGTGCAAAAATCTTTGCTCTGTGTGCTATCTCCATCCCCCGACGCTTTGCTGTCGGTCGTTGCATTTCAATAATATCTTCATAACTTCTAACAGCCAAAATAAAACCTTCTTTCTACGAACGATGGCCTCCTATCTGCTGATTACGTTCTCTGAGGGTGGAACAATCGTATAAATTGCAACCGCGAAGGATCGCATTCTTTCCGTAACGTCTTTTTATGGAAAGCATTGCTTCCTGAATCTTTCGTTCTCTTTCCACTTCCCTCACATCTGTAAACATATCATATTGATAATATCCTTCCTCTTGTACCTTATTACAGGTTATATTGATTCTTCGGATACCTGTATGTCGGTCAACGATTTGCAAGTACAGAATCTGGAGCAATTGCACCAGTTTTTTTGTACTGTTCGACGCATAATCCAGCTTTACACTACCATGTGCACTCGGTTTTTCCGTCCGATGATCATAAGACACGTGAAGTGTTATGGAATCTGTAATCAGCTTCTTTTCCACCAAATCTAAAGTCAAAAGATCCATCATTTCTTTTGCAATCACAAGCGCCTCATCAAAAGAATAATTTCTCATCAATACCTGACCGGATGAAAGGCTATGGGTTTCCGTCTTATAATTTTTAATATCTTTCATTTTGCAAGGTTCATATCCCCAGGCATGATCGATCAAAAGTTCTGTATCCACCCCAAACATCTTATATAACCAACTCTCAGATGTAACAGATGCACGTGCCACATCTCCCATTGTAAGAATCCCGTACCTTGCAAGTCGATTCGCTGTTCCGGAACCGATTCTCCAGAAATCAGTCAATGGTGTATGATCCCACAATTTCTTTCGGAACCCCATCTCATCCAGCATTCCGATATGGTCATCTACATGTTTTGCAACAATATCCATCGCAATCTTTGCAAGATATAAATTTGTCCCAATTCCGGCAGTTGCCGTAATGCCGGTTTCTTCATATACTGCGTGGATCAGCTTTAGCGCCATCTCTTTTGGTGTTACCTGATATAAATCCAGATAATTTGTTACATCAAGAAAACATTCATCCACACTATAAACATGAATATCCTCCGGTGCTACAAATCTCAGATAAATACTGTATATCCATGCAGAATAATCAATATAAAGCTGCATCCGGGGCATCGCTGTAATATACTCCACATCTTTCGGAATCTCATGAATTCGACAACGATTTTTAATACCCAGCTTTTTCATGGCTGGTGTAATTGCTAGGCAAATAGTCGATTGGGACCTTGTTGGATCTGCAACAACCAGATTTGTCTTAAATGGATCCAGTTTTCGTTCCACACACTCAACGGAAGCATAAAAAGACTTCAGATCAATACATATATAGGTTTCCATCTCCAATTCCTCCCGACACTCACGAATTTGCTTGACAAAAGGGGCAATTCATTTTATTATATAGGCAAGTGAATAGCCTCTTTCGTGGTTTTATTATAGGCAATCCTGTCGCCCATGTCAAGAGGCAATTCAACAAAATAGGTTATTGAACTTCCTATTTTGTTTTCAAACAATATTTACAGTATTTACAAGGATGGAGGTTATCACATGACTTTTGGAGAAAAGGTTCAAACATTAAGAAAGGAAAGAGGTCTCAGCCAGACAGAATTTGGTAAACTCGTTGGCGTATCACTGCGTACCGTTCGCGGATGGGAAAACGAAGGACGATACCCGCGTTACAGAGATTTATATAAGAAAATTGCAGAAGTATTAGAATGTGAGACTTCTTACATCATGACAGATGAAGAATCTTTTATGACAGAAGTTGCTGAAAACTATGGTTCCCGTGGAGTAAAACAGGCACAGTCTATCCTTGATCAAGCCGCAGCCATGTTTGCCGGTGGGGACTTATCCGATGAAGACCAGATTGCATTTTTAAATGAAATCCAGACTCTTTACCTGGATTCCAAAAAACGAGCAAAAAAATACACTCCTAAGAAATATCTCAAGAGTGATACAGTTGATTCCATCGAATAATTAGGTGTACAAACTATCGGACAGCAAATCATTTATATTAGAATCGTACAAAACTATTTTTATTTTTCAGAGGTGAAAGAATTTGAGCAATTATATATTTCAATCTGTGGAAAAGCTTGTAAGACGTTACCAGACCAGAGATCCCTTTAAACTTTTAGACGCCTTAAATGTGGTGGTCCAAGAGACGGATCAATATCAACACCTAAAGGGTTACTGTTTTTTGTGTTGCAAAACTTATTATGTCATAATCAGCGATTTCCTTTCCGAAGAAGAAAAACGCATCGTGGCCGCACACGAACTCGGTCATATTATGCTTCATAAAAGACAATTACAAGTAGCTCCCATGAAAGATTCCGTACTTTACAATATGCGAGATAATACCGAATACGAAGCAAATCTATTTGCTGCGGATTTACTCCTTCCTGATGAAGATGTGGCTCACACATCTAAAAATGAGGAGCTGAATTATTTCAGCCTGTGTAGCACTTTATACACCACACCGGAACTGATGAGTTTTAAACTTTACAGTCTTATCCGCAGAGGAAACTCACAATACAATATGCCAATGGCAATCGACAGCAAATTCCTTGGAAAACATTAAGCGTATCGGGATCATGATTTCGATACGCTGTTTTTCTTTGTCTGAGCACTCCAGACAGGAATCGAACCTGTATCTTTCGGTTCGTAGCCGAAGATTCTATCCATTAAACTACCGGAGCAAAACGTTTGCGGAAGGGTGCTATGGTCCGGTGGACCATGTTTAGCACCGACCGAAGCGGAGCGAAGAATGAACCTTCGGTACGTTTCCGTACATCACCTTAGCAGGGTGACACCTTAAACCACTCGGACACGCAAACAAAAGTGGATGGAGTAGGACTCGAACCTACGGTGTTTCCTTTGTGACAGATTTACAGTCTGCTGGTCTGCGCTTCGCTTCGGTCGTTGCTAAACGCGTGCCACTGGCACGCAGCAACCTCGCCGCTAGGCATATCCATCCATGGGGTGACTACCGGGAATCGAACCCGGATGTGCAGAGCCTGCGACAAAAAGGTTCACTGAACCTTTTTCCTGCATGCAAGGCAACAATCTGCCGAACTAACCATTGTTCTATAGTCACAGTGACTCCTGTGGGACTTGAACCCAACATTACCAGCTTGAAAGGCTGATGTCCTAACCTTTAGACCAAGGAGCCATATGTGCAGATCCCATAACGAGATCTGCTATTTTTATGCACCTATCTTAATCTGCATATTTGTATCCAGAACAAGAATATCATCTACCTGTACTTGAAATAGTGCTGCCAATACGACTAAATTATCGATTGTTGGCATCGCTGTTCCATGCTGCCACTTGTAAATTGCCTGTGGTGTAGCAAATCCGAATATATCCTGCAAGTCTCTTACAGAAAATCCCTTCTGTTGTCTCAAATTCATGATATTCTTTCCTGTCTTGACCATATCAATGGTCGGAAACATAAACATTTTATCCTCCTGTTCCGGCACTAAGCCAGAACAGATCCACATGTTATCATATCTTCTGCATGGCTTAGTTTGCCTTAAAATTATAAATTGGTTTCATCACATCGATAACATCTACCGTTTCCCTGATCACATCAATAATATCCTCCAGGGATTTGTATGCCATCGGCGCTTCATCTAATGTTGCTTCATTTACAGAAGTTGTATAAACTCCTGCCATCATTGTTCGACACTCATCCATACTAAGCGTATCTTTCGCTTTTGTTCGGGACATGATACGACCAGCTCCGTGGGGTGCTGAATAATTCCAGTCAGCATTTCCCTTACCGACAGCCAATACACTTCCATCTCTCATATTAATTGGAATCAGAACTTTTTCTCCTGCATGTGCGGCAATCGCACCCTTACGCAGAATCATTTCGTTGGTATCAATATAATTATGAATCGTATGAAATCCATCTGTTCCAGTCATTCCTGTTCTATCCAGGAGAATTTCCGCAATCTTTTCACGATTTCTGGTCGCAAAACGCTGGCAAATTTCCACATCATGCAAATAATCTTCAAAAAATCTTCCGTACAAGTAACACAAATCCTCTGGCATAGTCGTTTCTCTTTGGTTCCATGAAATTGCTTCCAAGGCTGCCTGTATTTCGTTTCCATGTATCGTAAATATAGTCGAAATGTATCTTTATAAGAGCAAACAGTCTGGTATGAAACCTTCCTTTGCTGCATCAAACGTTGTAAAAAATAGTTTTGTATCAGTGTTTGTACGGAAAGTGATTCAGATTTCATCATCATCACCCCCAAACTGCTCCTCGTACTTTGAACATGATACTTTTAATAATTCGGGTGTTGCTGATAAATACCAAAAGGTATCTGCCGGTTTCACATGTCCAAGATAGGTTGATAAAATATGTAGTTTTTCATTAACATCTGTTCCCTGTTCATTCCATCTTAAAATAGTATTACAGGCAAATGTATGTCGAAAATCATATAATCTTACAAATGGATATCCAGTAGGTTTTGCATTAATATTGGGACGAATCAGCTTAAAAGCATACGCAAGGGATGACTCAGTTAATTTTTTGCCACCTGTTGTATAGAAAAATGGATCTTTTAAGGATTTTAACCCCAGCTTTTCTTCTATCCATTGATAGTAAGAGTAAAGTTGTTCCATCACGCTTTTATGTACCGGTATATATCGTTCTTTCGAAAACTTTGTTTTTCTTATATGTAGTATATTATTTTTGAAATCAACATCTTCTACCAGAAGATTTACAGGTTCAGATGGTCGCATTCCTGTAGACCACAGCAATCCGATTATTATTTTGGTTGTGTATGAGCGGATTCCATCAGGGGAATAAAGATTCTTACATTCATCCATAAGAATCCTAACTTCGGAAAGCGAATAGATATATGGTGTTGGTCGCTCGTGTACATTTTTAAAAATCAGACTATATATAATCTCACTTTCCGGATCAAAAGCATGTACATACTTCGAAAACGGACGTATCACTTCTATTTTACGCCCCATCGTTTTATCGGAGTGAACACCAGTAGAAACCCATTCCAACGCGATTTCAGTTGTCAAAGGTCCCTTATAATTGATCGAACGTGTATAAGCAGCAAAACGTTCCAGTACAGTTGCTTCATGTATAAGTTTAAAACCAAGGCTGCGTTTGTAATCAAGATAATCCTTTAATTGCTGGGAGATTCTGTTATTTTCCATCAGAATCACCTCCCGGCCAAGGGATTGCTACATCTTTTAAATGTCCGAAATCCACTTTTATATAGGATTTAGTTGCATCAAGTGATTCGTGTCCGAGGATATCTGCAGTCAATTTAAGGCCAGTACCATTATTGAATATCTTTGATGCTGCAGTTCGTCGCAGAGCATGTGTTCCCTTCCAATATCCAGTAATGTTTTCTTTTTCAAAAACACTTCTAATAACATATCGGACATTTTCACGGCTCATACCGGTATATTGATTTACATATTTTCTTAAAAGAAGATGATTTTCATCAGGTATACATGGTCTGTAGTAAAGAATATATTTTTCTAGAAGTTTTCCTAATTCGGTTGATATTGGTAACTGTCGAACATGTTTGTTTTTTGTATCATGTATTTGAATCAAGGCAGTTGTCCACTTGATATCATTTAGCATAATATGTGGGATTTCAGAACATCGTAATCCTAAATCAAGCATTAACCGGATTATGATGTTATTACGAATTCCTGTTTCGTTATTATTCTTATAATGAAGACGCAATCTGTTTTCTTCATCAGACGTAAGAGTAATCGGAACATTAGATTTTTGCCAATCAGCAGACGTAAGCGGTAATTCCAATACTGAGTTATTTATTACATGTCCTTTATATTCGAGAAAACGAAAAAAGTTTCTTAATGATGTAATATATCTGCCTGTACTGGAGGCTTTTTGGTTTTTAAAAGTCATGCATACATAATGGCTAATATCATCCGCTGTTAACAGTGACCAATCATTCGGAATAGATAATAAAGAATCAAGAAAAACAGAAATATGATGGCATTCAGCCATGGCTGACATACTTGTTATATGCTTGAATTCTACAGAATATATGAAGAATTCTTCAAGCAACTCCTTATTTCTTTTCGTTTTATATTTTTGTTCCCTATCAAAGTTTCTGAACATTTCTCCAGTCTGCATCTGAAACAATAAGCTTGAAGCTGGTCTTATGTTATGTTTTACAGATGGAGAAAGGGATTGGTTGTCGTCAAACAAAGTCCGATTTATGTGTTCATACAAAAGATAGGAATCTGTTGTATTCCACGAATCGGGTGCTTGCTCCAACGCTTTGGTATAAGTATGAATTGTTTGTGGAGAATACCCTTTATTTTCAAGGAATTTCTCAAAGTTGTAAATGGTTTCTGGGTTCATAAGTTACCTCCTTTTCGCTTGATAAGGTAACTATGACATCTTTATTAAAATAAGTTAAGAGCACATAATTAAGTTAGTCACATAATTTTTATTATGTTCTTAAGCACATAATAAAAAAAACTGGCTGTTCAGCAGTTCGGTTGACGGTGCGAATGCCAGTGCTGTTGTTTACACAATGGTTGAAATGGCCAAGGCCCATGACCTGAACATCTATGAGTACCTGAAATACGTTTTAGAGAAGCGTCCGGATCAGAGCTGGTCGGATGAACAACTTTCCGAACTGGTACCATGGAGTGAAAATCTCCAACATCTAAAAAATCGCATGTGAATTATAGCGAATTACTCCACCTCGCAAGAGCTGGGGTAATTTTTGTTAGGTGGTCATTGAGGACCGCCCTAATATTTGGCGCTTACAATGGAGCAAAAAAATACCGCCCACCTCGTACACACATACAAGATAAGCGGTTTACTAACGCATTTTTAAAATGGTTGTTCATCAGATGATTAGTATTCCATCCAATTTCAGTTTCGGAATACTCATATGATTTCGCTCTCTCAAAAATGTGCACGCAGAAACTAAGCCCTGTTTGCATTCCAGAACTTCATATCGTTCATGTTTAAGATAACTTAAAATCATAGTTGTGTTCATCTGAATTCCTTCCTTTCCGTGGACGCTTCTGTCCTCTTTCTTCTTTCTGCAAATAATATAGCATGAATTTTCGGCGTTGTCATTATACTCCTGGTATAAAAATAATAATTTGCTATTAGTGTAGCCTTTCCTTGCAAAAAATCAAATTATTCTTTTATTGGCTTATAAGTCTTGTAAATGTATTTCTGTTCCCATATCTCATCATGATATGAACCATACTCTGAAATCTTACAATCATTGAAAAGATCATCAGCAATCTCTAAAATAATCTCTTTCAACTCAAGGTTATCTAAATATTTTTGAGGAATGCCTTTCAAGCCAAGATATGCACCCAAAATATTTCCTGTCACAGCTCCAGTAGAATCACTATCTCCACTATGATTTACGGAAGCAATGAGAGCTTTATCAAAATCATCTGAATATTTCAGAGAACAGTAAACAGCTATCGCCAATGTTTCTTCGGCAACCCATCCCTGTCCGAGCTGTCTGATGGCATCTAGATCATCAACATCCTCTTTTGACAATGCAATAGCCTTGTCGATTAAATCTATCTGTTCGGCTAAATGTTTTCTATTAGAAAATTGTCGTTGAAGTGTTGCTTTCATATCTATTACAGCGTCCAACAATGATATATCTTCATTGTGCGAAAGCAACTGAATGATATGCGCTAATCCGGCTGCTGGAATATAACCAAGTTCGTGACCGTGGGTTATGGCTGCTACTTCAGCACCAATCATATCTATTTCATCAATAGTTCGTCTCGTTGTTTCAAAATACAAACCAATAGGTGCAACTCTCATAACACCACCACAGCCTTTGCTTTGATTTATTGGCTCGTCTATTGTTCCATTTGCACCATTTCCAATAGCTGTAAGACAAGTATTTCCCGGTGCTCTACAATTAAATAATTCAGGAATATTGATTAACCAAGAATACGGATATTCTTCATCCAATGGATATTTTTCATATTGTGTCCGAAGCCAATCTTTATAACAAAGTGCAATATAATTTGGATATGACCCCATTATTCCACGAGTCATACCTCTTGTTGTACCAAGCAATAAACCATTAGCAGTAAACAATGTCATTTGTGTATCATCAGAAATCTCAGCGACGCCATCAATAAGGTCATATTCTGTTATTCCGTTTTCTCCATAACGACTAAAGATAGTCGCTTCATCAAGAAATTCAACAGCATAGCCCAATGCATCTCCGGCAGCCCCACCAATTAAACAACCTCTATATTTATCAATATCCTTCATTCCGTTCACCTCATTCTTCGTTATCCACATTTTTATAGTATGGGCTCAAATTTATAAACAGCTTTTTCATATCGTCCATATCTTCACAATTTTTGAATATGTATTCAAGCAGTTCTTCTTGTCGTGCTTGTCCCAAAGTCAAACGATATAAAGAAAGAATTTTAATAAGTCTTTCGTATGCCAATCCATCACGACTGAACGGATACATCGGTACAATTCGTTCTATCTTTACCATATCCTCACGCTCAGTTAATCCCCAAAACGGAATAAGGTCTGAACCTTTCCCATTGTTTTCCTTTTTTGAAGCGACATTGAACATTTCTTTCCAAACATTTTCTTTGAATGTAATATCTCCATATCGCTTAGAAATGTTTTGACGAATAGCCAAACATTCAAAACGATTGATACGACCTTCTCGCTGCTCTAAATCAATCGGATTCGATGGCAAATTCCAATGCACAATTCTTCTGCAATAATTATGAAAATCTAATCCCTCTTGTCCGATTGATGTGGATGCTAATACAAAAGGTCTGAATGGAGAGTTGAATGAATTTCTCACACTCTTTTTTCTGTCTGCATCTTTTTCCTTACCATCGCCTTTGGTAAATGCAACAGCAAAGTGAGAACGAATTGCCGTTGCCTTTTCTTTCCCACCATTCACACGAGCCTTAAATCCGTTATATGTATCGACAGTATAGATAGTAGTTCTAATATCCATTGAACTTGCTATGGTGTAGTGTAAATTGTCAATCAGATTATGGTCAGCATCCAAACCATTTGAGATTAAATGTGCATACTCATCAAACATTGATTGAACATTTCCGTGCTTGCAATAGGTAAGAAGATTCTGCCAATGTGCATCATCTGATTTTTTTCCACAAGCCAATTCAATAGTTGCTGTTGATTCTGCTGTATTCATACGATTGATGAAGATTTTTGCAATCTGGCTCGGCAAATAACTTGGAAAAGTAGTACCCCTTTTACAATAACTACGATATGTTCTGTTGATAGTAATTGCCGGAGAAGCGATTGCCATATCTGTCAGCACATCTAAAAGGTCGTCCGGTTTCCTGCCAAGATTACAAACTTTCCCGTAATTTGTTTCATAATACAGTTCTCTCAGAGCCTGTAAGTGCGTAAGAAAACCTTTCTGTCGTTTACTCTTTTCGTCCTCATCATCAAATGAAGCAAGATACTCATCACTATTCAGCCAAGTTGTAACATAGCCTGCTCCGTCGAGTAGCAATGGTGCAACATAATACCAGCGTTTGTCCTGAACACCTGATTTTGGAGATTCGTATTTTGCAAGTTTCTCCGATATTTTATTTTTTATATCTTTTTCAATCTCCCGTAATGAAGAACCTCGATTAAGATATTCAATCGGGTCATAACAATTCGTCAGAAATTGTGACGGATACATCAAACAAAACAAAGTCATCGCATTTGGTGTACCATTACTTACCGAAAAATTAAGTCTTGCCGAAGGATAACGCTTCTCTCCGGTATAAAAATAATGAGCTTCTTTTGCTTCATTTGCCTTTGCCAGTTTACCAACAGTTTTACGCTCTGCTTCGTAAGACAGTAGCCCTGCTATCATTCTTGGAACCATTTCCCACGATGAGAATACCAATGTTTTGGAAAATGTTTCTGCATTTTTGAATACTCCTTGTGGAGCATAATAAGGCTTTGATGGTGGAACCCATAACAGCAGTTCCGCATTGTCCTTAAATGTATGTGCCATAACTCTGTCAAGCCTTGCATTGGTATTTGGCACTTTATCGTAATTATCTAAAGTCTTTCGTTTCAACCAAAAAGACTCTTTATTCATCTTGTTAATTTCGTTAGGATGTTCCGAAAAATACTTTTCAATATGACGTTTGAGTTGATAATCTCTCATAAACGACATAAGATATGGTGTCGATTTCACATAATCAACCGGAACATTAAATGACGCACCTATTTCTTCAAGAAGTTTCTGTGCTTGCAAATAGGATTTTATATCTTGTTCCATCACACTGATTGGAACACTAACATCTTTATCGTCAATTATATCGGCATTTTCCGTTGCTGATACACGCTCAGTTCGACATATATGTTGATACATTGCATCTTCTGCTGCCTTTTTTGCAGAAAGAATGGTTGTATCTCCATCCGTTAATTCTTTTAAGTGAACTGAATAATTACTCCATACTGACTTGAACTCGTTTTTTTCTCTTTCTGTGATATTAAGAAAATTCATCACATCAAAAAACTCTGAATAATGTTCATCCACCTGAGTTTCATCAATTTCTTCGAGAGTAGAGTACATTTTATATGGCGTTGCCGATAGCAGTAACATTCTGACTTTGTCTGAATTGAAAAACTTGTTAGCCAGCATTCCCGTTTCTGATTCAGGGTCAGAGTTAATCAAGTATTTGAAACGTTGGAACTCATCCATAATAACAAGGTCTGGTTCAAGTTTATCCAAGCTGATTTTTGCGAACAGAACTCTCAATTTTCCAATAACATAATTATTGTTCTGTTTTCTATAACCATACTTTTCGATTGTTTTACACATACCAATCACAAGGTCTAAATATGTTACATTTTCCTCAGCCGGTTCTTTTAATTCCACAGATAATTTATCCAACATATAGGATAAATACTTACCATCAGAAAGTTTATCGCATTCCAATACTTCTGTTTCATACCAACTTTTCGCCCAACCATCCCATCCACTACTTGCACCATCTTTCATCGCAAATTCTAATGCCTTGATATGCTGAGATAGTTCCGGCAATCTTTTAAGAATTGCAAACATCAATGCTCGTTCAGGATAAGTTCCAGCACCATTCGTCATTCTGAAAGAAGTGTCTGGCGTAAGAGGTATAAGCTGAATATATCTGCTTAACAAATCAGAATCATTCTCTTGTTTAAAAATATTCAAGTGCTGCATAGAAAGACGTGACGACCCCGTTTTTTCTGTTCTTAATTCGCTTGTGATTCTAAGTTTATTCAGATTTTGCTCTGCGATTGATGCATTAGAACATATATACACTACCTTTACAAGATTGTCGCCTTTTTCTTTTTGTAATTTTGCAAGTTTAGCGATTGTTCCACGAGCAATCAATGTTTTTCCAAGCCCAACTTCATCTGAAACCAACACTCGCATTTGGCCAGCTCTATAAAGCTGATCAATACGAGTTACGGTTGCTTTCTGAAAATCCTTTAACCCTGACATTACTGTATTTTCAATTTTTTCAATCTGACTTATCACATTAACATCAGCCATTAAAGTTTCACCGCCTTCTTAAACACATTATATAATTCCTCGAACTGTTCAGGAATTACTCCATCCGCTGATACAGCTTTTATTAAATAATCAATTTCTTTGAAACGCTCCGGTGCTGTTGCTGCTGTTTGGAGCATTTTTTCATATAGTGCAGGTATCTGAATTATATTGCGAGCTTTTTTTCCTCCCACAATTTCTGCACCGTTTGCAGTTTCCAACGCACTTAATACATAGCTATCACCAAGAAGAAAAGCTATATAACGATAGAAACATTCCTTATCCTTAACAATGCTGGAAACAACTGCTTTTTCTCTTTCTTCAGGCATTTCTTCTGTCGGAATGATGATAACTCTCTGTACGCTATTTGTGCCATCACTAACAGAAATCTTGTAAAACTCCGAAAGTTGAGTCAACGACAACGATTTGAATAACACATTTTCACTTATCAGCTCGATTTTATTAGATAAAAGAGGAGATACTGTAATTGTATAGTCACTGCCTTCATATTTGACAAAATTGATATTTATATCATAATTATCGGCATTGCTAACAACTTTTGCTGTTGGTTTCATTCTGTTAATTTCTTTTATGTAACTGTCAAGAATATTCTGCTTTTCTTGTTCCTCGTCAATTACAGCTATATCCGTCAACTTTACTTCTTGAAATGGGTTTGACGGATTATCCTCAGAACCATTAAATAGTGATTCTGATAATTTCTTCATATTCAAATAACGATTTTTTGCTTTGAGCATTACAGTAAATTCCACATTGCCCTTAATTGCATTATGAGAAGCATTCAACGAACCTAAGTATAAATATGTATCCGAATATTTACGAACCATATATACTTTGGCATGAATATCCTGCTTTTGTGCTTGCTGCATTTCTTCTGAAATCGCTGACTCGCCATCAACAACAGCATCTTTCATTGTAAAAATTCTTAAGTCAGCACAATCATTTGGATTGAGTTTTCCAAGCGACATTGCTCTTGTAAACAACATATATTCCGTATGATTGATATACTTATTTCTATCAACAAAGTCTTTGATTACCGAGTTTGTTAAGAATGGGGACATTATCAAAATTTCGTGAAAACTATCCTCGAACAACGGTGCAAACGATTTATCATTTGTCGAATGAAAACCTCCATCAGCACTCTTAACACCTGTCGGTAAGAATTCAAAATCCTCGAACTCACGTGAGTTCAATTCAAAATGTACATACGGTAATTCACGAATTATCGTTCTAATTTTCTTTAACTTCGCTTTTGCATTTTCGTCCGATGGCAAGTTGCTTGTAAGATACGATACGAAATCTACTACCGGAGAAGTTTTAAGCGTTTTTCGACCATTAACTTTTCCGTCCATTGTAAAAGTTACATCCCAACTTCTATCAAAAGTGAGATTTCTACTTAATACAACAACACGATATAAAGGTGTACCATTCTCATCGACATATCTAATAAGCCAAAACTTAGGATGGAATGACGGAAATTTTGCAATTCCTTTTCGTTTTGCTGTGCTTACCTGAAACACAATTTTTTCAAGCAAGATGTAAAGGGAAGTAATATTATTCGGTGTATGTATCTGTCCGCCCTCACAAAAGAGTGCAACTTTATCTCCGGTGGCTCGTAATGCTTCCAATAAACAAATAGGGTTCTTCATCAAATCGCTATCTGTTTCTTCTGAAAGACCAAGTGCAATACAAGCACCCACAAGTGCATCCAAATCTAAGGAATAGGTTGTACCTATTGCAAAATCAAGCGTGTTATTGTCAGGTGGAGCAAGAACCTGACCATAATCTAATCTATCATTATTGGGATTAAGCATTGGTCTTGTCCTCACTTTCCATAATATCTCTGACTATTGTTCGTGCATTGTAAAAACGATAATCCAGTTCTTTTCCACCAAACCACTCATTTGGATTAAATTCGCCTGGATGTTTCGTTTTTGCTCTGTTAGTTCCTTTTAACTGAACTTCCCTTGAAGTAATGCACTTTTTCATTTCTTCCACATTTCCTGTAAGCATATATTCTTGACATTGCTTCAAAAATTTCCGAAGCAGCGGATTATTGAATACTTCTAATCTTTCTAAAATATAATCAATATCTATATCTGCCAATTCAGAAAAAATGGGTTGCAATCTTTCTAATTCCTTATTGGCTTCGTCGTTTTTACCGTCTGATATAACAATATTATAGACAGTACAAATGGTATATATGAAATCCGAAAAAGCCAATGCAAGCCAATATATTTCCCTAATATCTTCCGGAAACATATCAATAATACTACTAATATCCTGAAATGATGTGCAATCTAAAAATTCAGCAATATTATTATCAAGTACATACGCAAGCATTGAACCTTTGCACGATGTAATGATTTGCTCCTTTAAGAAGGCTGCTTCTTTACTACTTAATTTCATTGAAAAATCATCAATCCAATTTTCTCGATAAAGGGGCATTTTCCAAAACTGCATATTGAATAAATCGCCAGCATTTTTATCATCACATTCATTTTCCTCTGCATTATCATTTCGATTGCCCAGTTTCTTCAATGTAGTTTTCTGTGACTTTAATGCACACGACACGCGCACATACTCAGAGAGAGAAAGGCTTCCTCCGGTAAATATTCCATATCTTCTAAGTCCTGCCCAATAAATACTTGCTGGTGTTCGTTTTACCCAATTTCCGTTTTGAAGTGAATTTTTTCCAATCAATCCACTTTCATTTCTGTTCTGATTAAATAAAATCTCACCACAGTTTCTTTCAATCGTATCTAATGTTTTTAATATCTTATTAGGATTTGCTTCATTACTTTTTTCCAACTGTTTCAGGGCATAGGGAACTGCAAAAAAGTATTTTGCTCTTGTCTGGATGGTGGAAGTACCCGGAAAGAAAAGGTTGGAAAAACCGTCCCTAACAGCAGCGATTCCAAGTTCGTCCAAAGTCCCACTCTCGGAAAGCAGGTCTAAGACACTCAATATTTTGCTTCGTTCTGTTTTTGAAAAATCAATCCAACCCAATTGCATGTCTATTCTCCTTTGTAATCCTGTATAAATTATCAGCGTAAGCAAACTTTTTATAATTTTATAGTCCCGATAATGTCCTCATTACCAAATCCACGTCTTTATTTTCCAGTTCCTGGATAATATGTAAATATGTTTTTTGAGTAGTTGTCATACTAGCATGTCCAAGTCTGCGAGCAACACTTGCAATGGATACGCCCGCGAACAACAAAAGAGAGGCATGCGTATGGCGAAGTCCATGGATTGAAATAGGCGATATACCACATTCCTTACAATGTCTGGTAAGAACATCATTTACCGTTGAATTATATATTTTTTTATCATCAACAAATATAGGCTGATCTTCTGGCATACCTTTAACTAATTCAGAAAATTTCACAACAATCTGCCAATCAATCTGTATTTTTCTTACAGATGATTTGTTTTTTGTTGGCAAAAAACCTCCTTCTCCTTTATAATCCCAGGTTTTACTAATTGATAAGGTCTGTCTTGCGAAATCAAAATCTCCCGGAGTAATGGCAAGAGCCTCTGAAAAACGCATCCCAGTCTTTGCAACTAATAAAATAAACCAATCCCAATTCGGTTCTTCCTTTAAATCAAGATGAGCAATCAATGTATGTAATTCAAACTGATTCATATATTTGATTCTCTTATTTTTAGGTGTTTTCCCTTTTATTATGGCTTTTCTGGTTGGATCTCTCTGAATCAAGCCCTCATCGACTGCATCAAGAATCGCTCCTTTAAGCTGATGATGAAAATCCAGAGTAGTTTGTCTCTCATGTTCCTTCGCATAATCGTTCAGCAGCTTCTGATAAGCTGTTCTAGTAAGCTCTGAAACCTTCAGTTCCGGCACAAGTTTTTCAACCCATTTTAATGTCATCATATATTTTGCCATTGTGGCATCTCGGATTGCTCCCTTTTTATACACTTCTATCCATTGTCCATAGTATTCACAAAAAAGTTGTTCTTTGTTCGTATCATTTAACATAAGCTTCCTCCATTTTTCAAAAATGCTTACGCTGATAAAAACAAATTTGATCAATGGAATCCGCTTAAGGCTATTTGATTTAATGTATTGTAAGTGGTTTTATCTCTTCTTCTAATGTTTTTCTCAAATCGGCCATCATCTGCGCATAATACTTAAATTTAGGCAATGCTCTTTCCTGTACAGCTTTATAGCTCGTATAATCAATCGTTGCCTTAATCGCACTTTCGTTCGGAATCATACCATTTCGATAATGTGTCGCTGCATACATTACATCTTCCTTGGATGCATACCATGTAACACAGAAGTCAGTAATTACTTTATCGATACAGTCACTCTTCATATTTTCAACAATATTCAGAATGGACTGTCCTTTATATTTATTCTCGTCCAATTCGATTTCATATATCAGATTGGACATAATATCTGCCACTTTAGGATTTTCTTTACGAAGTTCTTCTACATACTGTTTCACTTCTTCAATCTTCTTCTGTCTCTCTTCTGGAGTATTGTTTTCTTCATCCTCTCCCGGTGTGACAATATTCTGAATAAGATTAATAATATATTCATAATCGATTTTTGTATTACTGTATGCCATCAATTCATATTCCTGGTCTACCATTGGATCATCAGGCTTATCTGGATCATCAGGAGCCGGATCATCCGCCTTTAATTCTTCCACTACATTCAAATAATGAGCCGCGTAATCATAATACTCCTCATCGGTTATACCGTATCCTTCTAACATGCTATCTTCATATTGTGTAAATGATTTTAACTGAGCAAACAACTTATCAAAACTCTGGAACATCTTTACAAATATCTTCTTTTCCTGTCTTGACATCGTTAAAATATCAGATGGTTTTTCTGCACTAATCCTAAGCGCAGCAAGTGCTTTTTTAAAAGCTGGTTCAATTTCTTCCCATTCCGCAGCAATCGCATCTTTAGTTCCACCTGCTGAATACAGTTTAATCGCATCATCTACACATTGTTTAAACATCACAGGTGCCTGGAATGTAACAATTTGTCCGTACGATTTATTCTTATCAAAAATGCGATTTGTTCTCGAAAATGCCTGAATTAAATCATGTGGGCCCATAGGCTGTCTATCAATAAAGATAGTTGATAAACAAGGGGCATCAAAACCTGTAAGCAATCGATCAACAACAATAACCAAATCCAATTGCTCATTTCTGCTCTTAAACTTCGCATCTTTTCTTGCAAGTCTCTTATTTAAATTACCATTATATCCCTGAATCTGAGAAATCTCATATTTCGTACCAAACATATTATTATAATCATCAAGGGATGCTTGCATTTTCTGCTGGTTGACATGAGAACCTTCTTCATTTTCGGTTACAGAATAAGTAATTGCGAACTTAGGAAAATCCGGAAGCACCTGTTTTACCTTTTCATCAATCTGGATCGATGTCTCCCCATTCTTAACTCTTGTCAGCAAATCATAATATCTCTGTGCCAACTGAATAGAACTGGTGGTTAATAATGCTTCATAAGTTTTTCCTTTACCATTCTGGAAGCCCAATTTATGGTATGACTTATTTAAAATCACATCCAATACCTTTAACATATGTGTTTCATTATCATAAACGCTGCTATCTGTTTCATCAGAAACATTCTTCGGGCCATTGTGTTCTACCTGGAATCCCAAAACAGAATTATCATGTATTGCATTTTGAATGGTATATTTGTGCAATCTTTCTCCGTATAACTCCTCTGTCGTACGCGGCAGATCGCCTAGCTGAGGGTATGGATTTTCTGCGAATCTTGGTGTGCCTGTAAATCCAAACCACAATGATCTTCCAAAAAATCTTTCCAATTCTCGTTTCGTACTTGGAGTAACAGCTCTATGGCATTCGTCTACTACAAATGCGATTTTAAGATTCTTTATTTTATTGTATTCCGGAGTACCTTCTGCAAGTCTTTTCGTAATCATTCGCTGTAATTTCTGTATGGTTGTAACAATTACCTGTCGATCATCCGATTTCAGTTTCTTCTTCAAATCATTCACATTATCTGTTTCATCAACATCTATCAGGTCATTGTTTGCATATGCTTGAAACGCCATCGTTGTCTGTGTATCCAAATCTTTTCTATCAATCAAAAAAATTGCTTTATCGATGGCTGGAATATCCATCAGTAGATTTCTGGTGGCTTTATAGGAAGTCAACGTTTTTCCTGAACCCGTTGTATGCCAAACATATCCAGATTTCCCACATTTCGATGCCTCTCTGATGGATTCAATTGCATGAATCTGATATGGACGGAGCAAAATTAATCTTTTTGCATCTTCATCCAATACGGTATATCTTGAAATCATCTCATGTGCTTCTGGGATTCGCAGAACACTTTTTGCAAAATCAAGATAATGCGCAACAGGGTTATTATCCTTATCTAACCAGCCACTTATAAATTTGGGATTCAATTCTGTATCACTGGCTGCTGAAAAATATTTTGTGTTTATACCATTACTGATTACAAACATTTGAACAGCAGAAAAAATACCGGTAAACTTTCCTTCTCCGATATATTTTTTTATCTGCCAAAATCCATCCATATAGGAATGTTGTTTGTTTTTCAGTTCAATATGTATCATTGGCAAGCCATTAATCATGAGAGTAACATCAAATCTTCTATCCCTTGCCGTGGTACTACCATCGTCATCATTTTTTAATGCACTATACTGATTTATGACTTCATAAACGCTGCTACCTCCAGCAATATGTTCATGATTCATTACTACCAGATGAAGACGCTTGGTATCTCTCTGTACATGAACTTGCACTTTCCCGTTTTCTCCAACCAGCCACTCACCGGCTTTATAAAATGAAGAAAATTGAAGCTGATTCTTTACCTGTTCAAATTCTGAATCAGAAAGACTTTCTCCATCAAGTCTATCCTTGTTATTTTGTTCAAGGATGTATCTGAAATTTGCCCACAAGTCTTCTTCCGTTTTTAAGTCTTCTCTATACGTCCACTGAGAATCACCGTAAACGAGCTGTTCGATTAACTTTTGTTCAATCATAGCTTCTAATTCTGGCATAATGATCATCTCCTTTGTAATTATTTCTACTTGAATTTGTACTTTTAATACACATTTTATCGGCTTACGCTGTATGTAAGTGATGAAGGTTATTTTTATAATTCGAAAATGCTTATACTGGTGAAGAGTGATGAGGGTGTCAAGCTGTCGGAAATACTCTCCAACTTTCTGTTGTTCGTCTTTTGATGGCAAAAATACTGGCGTCTCAAATAACTGCGTAATCGTATAATGAGCTATCGTTCCAACATGAGAAATGCTACTCAAATAATTTCTGAATGTAGGCGACAAAAAATATTCGTATATAAAATAAGCATCAAATCTTCCTTGATTTTTTATCCAAAGTAAGTCAGCATCTTTAGTGTATAAAGGCTCATTATTCGGCACAATATAAGGATTTCCAACAGAACCGCCACCAGTAACAAGTATATCTCCCTCTTCTAATTTTCCAGAAACTGATGACAATCTTTCATACAGTTCCTCCGATATAAATGCCTTTTCATTTTGTGTTTTATTAAGGGCTGCCATAACATCACTCGACCTGTAAAAAGGCACTCCTTCTGTTGTCCACTCCTCTTTATGTACTCGTGAAGCAGACTTTAATTCTGTAATCTCTCCGAACTTACGCTGTTCCCAATCGTTCACTCCAAAAATCGAAGCTAATCCGCACTTACACTGGTGAAGAGTGATGAGGGCGTCGAGGTTCTTGAAATAAATTCCAATCTGTGCCTGTTCGTCTTCTGATTCAGGATAAACAATCTCGGTATCTTGGATAGCAGATTTAGAGATTGATGAAATTTTTGTTCCTTGAATTAAAGGTAACAACTGGTCGTGATATGCCCCTGAGTTCATATAATAACCAAGGTATCCTTCTGCAAATTTCATTGTAGGTCTGCAAGGTATAGTATGTAGTCCTGACAATACTGTATCGTCCGATAAACCCGCTATTTCACTACATTTTCCGACTGTCTCATCTTCTGCTGCGTCAGCAATAATTACATCTCCATTCTGCAATAGTGAAGACTGATATTTCTTTACAATAGAATTATCCAAAAGATAAGTCAGCTCATCTTTTGTTATATCCAGAACCTCTCCATATTTAACAAGAATATCTCCATAATGCACATTCATTACTTCGCCATCGGTTGCCAGTTCAGCTCTTGAAAGAGCATTATTCTGTAAGAAATCAAAGACTTCATTGAACTTACGCTGTTCCCAAACATATTTCTCACAGAATGGCAACTGATGTTTTTTACGCTGGTGAAGAGTGATGAGGTAATCGAGTTCTGTGAAATACTTGCCAATTTTTCTTTGTTCCTCTTCTGGCGGAATCTTTACTTCGACATTGTTAATGATCACTTTGGATAAACTTGGAACTCCCGTCGATTCATCCATTGCCTTCCAATTTATATTCTGGTACACAGCAAACAAAAAATTTAAATCGTATTTTTCTTTAGGAATGCAGTAAAATAGCGTATCTACGGTCCAAAACGGAGCTTTTAATATATACGGATTATCAATAGTTCCCTTTCTTCCAATGCCAATAGCATCGTTACTTTCAGATAATGCTTCTGAAACACTAAGCATGTAACCACCAGTTCCATAAACTGGAATATCTCCATCATCTAAATGCTTATAGTCTTTTCCACTACAAACATCAACCACATTACCCAACTTACGCTGTTCCCAAACACAATTCTAGCGTCGGTCAAATTTACAAATTTGTCTCACAAATCTATTTGATTAATATTACCAAATTGATATTACAAGGTGGTTTCGTCTGTTTCTCGTCCATTTTGGCAACCACTCATTCTCAGCGTAAGCCATTATTCTTTGTCATCTTTTTAAAGTGCTTCTAACAGTTCTTCATTCAAACGTTTTTCTTTAATTTCACTAAGTTTAGCGCCTAAGCAAACATATTTTGTAACATAAATTTCTTCATATTTTGCAATTCATCGCACTTTCGCTGGTGAAGAGTGATAATCTTATCAATAATTCCGAAAAACTCACCGAGTTTTTTCTGTTCTTCTAAATCAATAGGAACCGGATAATTAAATTCACTTATCACAGGCCAATTAACATAAATCTGTGTATTACCCTGTGCCGCCTTAATAATTTTGTTTCTGATATTATCAGCATTAAGCATTGCGTATAAAAACTGAGGATTATATTTTTCTGTATCAACTTCTATGCGCTCAGTTCTTTGGTTAAAAACATAGGAATCATCGGCATCTATAAGAAGAACGCGACCTATAATCCGACCAGTATTTGTCTTATCATTCAATATCATTGTTAGGTCATTTTTATTAAGAATTCTCTTTTCAGTTTTCTCTGTTTTATCTGTTCTAAGACCTTGGTCGGTATATGTACTCTGTTCTGAATACGAACCAATGCTTATAACTTTATATTTACCGTTCTCTGAAAATTCAGATTCTATTGATGTTCCTCCAGTTGCTATTCCAAAATCCCCTAACTTACGCTGTTCCCAAGCATCCGTAAAACCTGCAAATCTGATTTCCGGCGCACTCTCACCATTTTGTGGAAACATTTTTTGAAGCATATATTTTTTTAATTTTTTTGTCTCCTCGCACTTTCGCTGGTGAAGAGTGATGAGGGTATCAAGAGTATCAAAATACTCGCCAATTCTCGCCTGTTCTTCTATATTTGGATACGGTATTGGCATCTCCATAAACAATGATGAAGCAATCGAAAATCTATCAAATCTTGCACCGGAATCACCATTCAACTTCATAAACCTATGCCAACTCGTTGTCTTGAAATAATACTCAAGATAACCAGCATCTACATCATGTATCCTAAACACTGTGTAAAGTGGCGACATTACGCCATTTCTACCAAGTTTATTGCGATTAATTGGTCCTACCGGAGCAGTTACCGAAACTCTTGGATTATACACAAAATCATTGTCTTGAACTACATAATATCCATCCAGATTTTCCTCATTAACTACCTCTCTATCAAAATAATCTTTCTGACTGATTATCCCTTGTTCTGCCGAGTTAGTAAATGGTTCATCATACAGATTGTCTTTGTTTTTCTCGGTCACTTTTTGTGCTATCTCATTTAACTTACGCTGTTCCCAAGCATCTGTATATCCTTTAAATCTAATCTTTGGATCATTCATATCTATCACCCCTCAATCATTCGGATATAGTCATTCAACGATGCCATAATTTCGTCATCTGCCGATGTTAAATCATTAAGCATAGAAGCAAACTGGTTCTGAACCTCAGCAATTTGCTTATCAGTGTCCTGCATATCCGCCAAAAGAGTCTTTAAATCAATTTCTTCTTCCTTTTCAAAATTGTCTACATATCTAGGAATATTCAGATTGAAATCGTTCTTTTCAATATCTTCAAAAGACGCTAAGTAAGATTCTTTATCAACAGACACTCTGTTATTATACAGTTCAATAATTGAATCAATATGTGTATCCGTCATTGCATTCTGCTTCTTACCTTTTTCAAATTTCTTAGATGCATCAATAAACAATACATCTCGTCCATCTCTATGTTTCTTTAAAACAATAATACATGTAGGAATAGAAGTGTTATAAAAAAGGTTAGCCGGCAATCCAATCACAGCGTAAATATTACCAGAACGCAGTAATTTTTCTCTGATTTTTCCTTCTGCTGCTCCTCTAAACAACACACCATGAGGCAATACAATAGCCATCGTACCGTTATTTTTCAAGTGATATAAACCATGTAACAAGAATGCATAATCTGCTTTAGATTTTGGTGCCAACACTCCGTAATCGCTAAATCGTTCGTCCTGTAAAAAGCCAACGGCTGCACTCCATTTTGCAGAATAAGGCGGATTCATAAGAACCATATTGAAATCTGTTTCTTCTCCTGTTGGCCAATCACCATCTAACGTATCACCATTTCTCAACTTCTGATTTTCCGGCATAATACCATGCAAGAACATATTCATTCTTGCAAGATTATAAGTAGAAGTCATCAATTCCTGTCCATAATATTTAATGTATCCAGACTCCGTGGCATATTTTTTAGCATTTAACAACAGGGATCCAGAACCCATACATGGATCGTAAACAGAGAGTCCCCTCTTATTCTCCTGACCTGTAATCGCTATTCTTGTTAAAATTTTTGATACAGCTTGTGGTGTATAGAACTCTCCAGCTTTTTTTCCTGTTTCTGAGGCAAACTGGCCAATTAAATATTCATATGCATTTCCCAAAACATCCGCATCCGAATTTAACAAATCTGCTTTGTCAATCTCTTTTATAAGACTGGAAATCGTATCACTCTGTTTTTGATCTCCAGTTCCCAAACGATTAGAATATAAGTCAATATCCGTAAAAAGATCCGCAAACAAAGGATCGCTTTGTTCTATGTTGTTAAATGCTTTTTGTAATTGTTCACGGTTGAAACAATTGTTTCTCGCTGCCTCAGCAAAGCTTGTATATGTCAGTTCCGGTTCGATTACATAATGGAATTCTGCCTTAATCTGTTCCTTTAGTTCATCAGCACTCTCATCCGCTAAAACTTCCATGTATGCTTCTAATGCAATTTTTAAATTTTCTGGTTTCTCATCATAAATCAAATCATATGCCTTAATCAAAAAAGAATCCGATAAATATTTATAAAATACAATTCCTAACAAATAATCCTTATATTCATTCGCATCCATTTTCGAACGCAGAATATCAGCTCCCGCCCATAACACACTTATTAAATCTTTACTATTTTCAATTTCCGCCATTTTTATTTTCCTCCGCAATCTCTTTCGATTTCTACAATATCGTCAAATCCGCAATTCAAAGCAATACATATCCGAACCAATACATCCATTGCAACATATTCGTTATTTGTCATCTTAACCATTGTACTTCTTGCAATAGATGTCTTTCCCCTAAGCTGAGATTTTGAAATATCTCGATCTATTAGCATTTTCCACAATGGTTTATAATTGACTTTTGTTCTTTCTATCGTCATATCAAGTCCTCCCAAAACACCAATTATAAATTATTCCGCGTGTTCACAACTATGTTCTTATGATATCACACATCTGTCGCGTTCACAATCGTTTTGGACGAGAACTCATTCGAAGTCTGTTGCTATTTTTTATATACAAAAGCGGACCAGAATCAACGCTCTGGTCTCACTCTATCTACAATACTAAATTTTTCTTTTATTTTTATGAAAACGGTAGCTCTTCATCAATCCCATCTGGAATATTCATAAACCCATCTGAGTCCGTTGTTGCAACACTTCTATTTGCTCTCGCTCCAGTATCATTATTCGCTTTACTTTCTGCAAATTCCTGTTCTTCCACAACAACATCCGTGGTGTATACCTTTCGCCCGTCTCGATTGGTATAACTTCCTGTCTGAATTCGTCCGGAAAGTATAATTTTTGTTCCCTGTCGGAAATATTTTTCCGCAAATTCTGCACTCTTTCCAAATGCTACACATCCAATAAAATCTGTTGTTGCTTCTCCTTCACAGCTAAACTTACGGTCTACTGCAAGTGTATATCGTGCGACTGCTGTTGCATTTTGTCCGGATCCATATCTCACTTCCGGATCACGTGTAAGACGTCCCATTAAAATAACTTTATTCATTTTCTTTTCCTTTCATCACTGACTTGTTTGTTAAAGTGCAGATAACACCTTGTGGCAATACATATTTCACCACTCCATAAGCATAATTACCTATTTTGTCATAGATACGGCCTGCACTCATGCTCTCGCCAATCACTGTATGAGTGCTATTAGCAACATGTCCAATCTTCCCAAGACCTTCCAACATAACTTTAATAGCTTCTTTGTCGTATTCGTTATCTGTTTCCTTCTCCAATTTTACTTTCATACCTGGTTCCAAAAATTCTTTCCCGAAATAATACTTTGTTCCGGTAATTGTAAAATAAATCTTTTCCATATCAAGAATCTCCCTTCATTTTATTTAATCATCGTAATGGTTCCAGTCACCAAAGAATCCCCTATTGCTGTGACCAGTTTTCTTTCCATTGCTATCATGATGATTTACGCCGCCGAAAAATCCAGGAGTGGTACTTCCAACTTTTCGTCCTCGTTCATCATAATGGTTCATGCCACCTAAGAATCCAGGATTTGAATGTCCAACCTTGTTCCCTTTCGCATCATAATTGTTCATCCCTCCAAAGAAGCAAGGTCTGCTTTCCCCTACCTTATGTCCTTTTGAATCGTAGTGATTGATTGTCCCAAAGAATCCTCTTCTACTATATCCTTCCTTATTAGCCATAATATTTAACCTCTCTTTCTCTAAGCTGCTGCACTATCTAAAAAATTTTCTTTGTGAAACAGACTTTTTAATATATCTACCAGATCCAATTTTCTCATTTCTGTAGTGAATAACAATTTATTCCAGTGTTCATCATCCGCTGCAATCTGTCCTTTGAAAAATTTATATATTCTTCTCCAGATGCTCCACTGTCTTTCCTCTACAGTTTTCGTCTCTTGCAATTCTTCTTCCGGAACAACATTAATCTGTGCAAGCAATTCAGGTGTAAATAGTTCTCCCATAGAAAAGCTAAGAGGTTGCACTTGTTCTGCATATTCGCAAATTGGAACTAACTCAAAAGAAAATGCCGATTGTCTATGTACTTTTATGAAAAGCCTTGCTGTGTTATAGGCGTCACAAAGACCGTCATGCATTCTTCCCATTGCCTGCAATCTACTGATATTCATTGCATCTTCTAATGCATACTGATTTTTTAATCCCAGCATTTGGTCAAAAGAACGTTGAAAATCTACCCAACCATCTAACAAATCCTGGATTTTATGGTGCTTAATCTTTTTAACACGCATTTCATTTTGCAGCTGATGATAATCCGAATCGCTCCAGGAAAGAACAGTAGCCTGACGTTCTCCAATCCAATCGGCAAACTTCATAAGAACCGAACGGAGTATAGGTGCCTGGTCAACAACATCCTGTGTGATTCCAGTTAAGTTCTCAATGAACTCGTCCACTTTTCCATATTCCGGTTTTACAAAAGAAGAAAACTCATCGATAATACGGTGCTTCTGATCCAGCATTACTGCACCTATTTGTATAATTTCCTGTTTCTCTCCCTTCATTTTTTTCTTCGCACTTCCTTTAACCATGCACATTTCCAAATCTATCACTAAATAATACTTCATGCTTCCATCCACTCCTTATAATCAGATTCACTGGCAAATAACTGATAGCCACCGTTTACATATCCCATATATCCATTGTCTGTTGTGTAACCTTTCATTTTCCAGATCCTCCATTCGTTTTTCTTGTTTAAAGAATATAACATATGGTGGGTGATAAAAACCTCACCTTGTTTTTGTGCCAAAAAGAAAAGCACCCTTAGTCCTGACAATCACAACTAAGAATGCTCTCATATTTTATATCTGTATTTAATTATCTTCCAGATATTGTCGATTCAATCTGGCAATATACTCTTTTACATGTTCTAACACCGGTTCTGGTCCGATAATCTTTGCTCCATCACCAATTGCAAAAATCCAACTGATAAACTGATCACTGACTTTTACATCTACATTAACTGTAAAATGGAAATCATCTACAGGAATCATCATTACATCTTTTCCAAATCTATCAATAATAACTCCTGCAAGGCTATTATTTACCAGTAATTTTACTGTCTGTTCTTCGCCGCCATACATTCCAAATGATTTCTTAGCATAGGCAGCCATATCAACTTTCTTAAAATGCTCTTTACCTTCTCTTTCCTCATCTGATAAGCTGATATGCAACATTTTATCTACACGATAGTGTTTTATCTTCTGTGCTTGGGAATCGAAACCAATCAGATAATAATTCTCATCATCCCAGGAAAGTCCCCATGGGCTAATATGATAATATGCTCCATCGTGGCGAAGTTCAATCTGCTTCTTCACATTCCACTTGAAATACTGAAAGCGGATTTTCCTGTTTTCCGCAATAGCATCGTGTATGGCATCAACATTGTAGTAGATACTTTCGTTCATGGTTTTGATACGACCTGCCACATGAACTTGTCTATGAAGTTGTTTTGCCTCATGCTCACTGACAAGACCTTCTAACTTCTTGATCAACTGATTCGTTTTCTTTTCAGTAATAAACTTTGACGCTTGGATTGAATCTACTAAAAGTTTCAATTCCGGAAGTTCGAATTGGCGATTAATTACATGATAATGATATCCCTTCCCAATCGGTTCTCCCTCCACTTCTATTCCCAGTTTCTCCAAATCTCTCAAATCACTGTATATACTTTTACGATCGGCAGTTACATCAAACCGTCCTAACTGCGCCATAATTTCCGGCATCGTAATATAATGCTCCTCATCGGTCTTTTCAAGCATGATTTTCGCCAGATAATACAGTTTGAATTTTTGATTTTTTCCTCTGGACATACCATCGTCTCCTCAAAAGTATTTTTTTCAGTATAGCACACTTTGGTTTATTCAGGGAAATTTATCGGACATCTTTCTAAAATTTCACCTCCACTCCCTGTATCTCTTCAATGAATTCATAAGACTTACCATCTGTTCATAGACAATTCTTTTCTCGTAGCGACTACACTGCGTAAGTGCTTTCTCCAAATCTGCAAGATACTCATAATGGGAATTTCTCTGATTTCCTGTCAACAGTTCATCTACTGTCAGGGTTAATCCATCTGCAATATCTACCAACACTTGTAAACTGGCTTTTTTCTTTCCAGTTTCTACAAGGCTTATGTACTGTGGTGTCACATCAGCAAAATCTGCCAGCTCTTCTTGTGTCAACCTGCTCCTTTCTCTGATCTCCTTGATTCGCTTTCCTAATAATTTGTAGTTAATTTCCATATATGGACCTCCTTTAATAGTTCTACGGAACTATTTTCCGTTCCATATCGAAAACTGGATATAGAAATCTGCAAGAAGTATGAAAATTCATCTCTATCACAATTTTTCTTTCTTGAACATAGACCAGCGGTTAATTACTTAACCTGTGGTCGATTTTCTTTTGTTTATGAAAAAAATATAATGATTCCATAACATGTGAAAGGATTGAAACAATGAATAACAATAGACGAGACGAAAAAGAACGTATCCGTCAAAAATATAAAGGAATAGATTCTGACAAACTAGATGTAATACCAGCATTACCTGCTGCTTCTTTGGATGATGATACTAAGATACAGCGTGTGGCAGTTTATGCAAGAGTATCCACGGACGATCCAAGACAGACGTCTTCCTACGAACTCCAGAAGAATCATTATGAAGATGTTGTTAAGCATCATCCTGGCTGGCAACTAATCAACATATATGCAGATGAAGGTATATCCGGCACTTCCCTCAAACACAGAGATGCGTTTATTCAAATGATTGAAGACTGTAAAGCAGGAAAGATTGACCTAATCCTAACCAAGAGTGTATCCCGATTCGCCAGAAACATTTTAGACTGTATCGGGTACGCAAGACAGCTCGCTGCAATGCAGCCACCTATCGGTATTTATTTTGAAACAGAACGTATTTTTACTCTAAACAGCAATAGTGAAATGAGTTTATCATTTATCGCTACTCTTGCTCAGGAAGAAAGCCATACCAAGAGTGAGATTATGAATGCATCCATCGAAATGCGTTTTCGCAGAGGTATATTCCTTACACCTGTTCTTTTAGGATATGACCATGACGATGATGGAAATCTTGTTGTAAATGAAGAAGAAGCAAAAACAGTTCAACTCATCTTTTTTATGTATTTATACGGTTACAGTTGTCAGCAGATTGCTGATACTCTGACGGAGTTGAAACGTCCATCCAAGAAAGGAAATATTGTCTGGTCTTCCTCTTCCATATTGCAGATATTGCAAAATGAACGTCATTGTGGAGATGTGTTGGCAAGAAAAACCTGGACGCCAAGTTATCTCGATCACAAGTCAAAGAAGAACAGGCAAGACCGTAACCAATATCGACAAAAAGAACATCACGATCCCATTATTTCCAGAGATGATTTTATTGCGGTGCAAAGACTAATATCAAATGCAAAATATGGAAACAAAGGCTTTCTTCCAGAATTAAAAGTTATTACTTCCGGAACTTTAAAAGGTTTTGTTTCCATAAATCCAAGATGGGCCGGTTTTAAAGTCGATGATTATCTAAACGCATCTTCCAGCGCATATACAGAGGGAGAGAATGTTGCCAATAGTTCCTTCGAAGTCAATAACGGCGATTTTGATCTAAGAGATTTTCAAATTGTACGCGGACAATTTTTTGATATTGCTCGTAAGATTAGCATTTCATTTACATCCAGTAAAATCTCTTTTAGTACAGAAGCAATCAGAAAGATTGACTCACCGTATATAGAAATGTTGGTAAATCCCAAACTTATGTTATTAGCGATACGTGCAGATAAAAAGGATGGTCGGAATGCATTACAGTGGTCAAAAGTAACTGAAAACGGAAATGCTCCTCGCATCGTAGGTGGTGCCGCTTTCCTTCCAACACTATTTGAATTATTTCATTGGAAACAAGAATATCGATATCGCGTCACAGGTGTTTTCAAACAAAATGCAGATGAATCTGTTTTGATTTTTAGCATCAAAGAACCGGAAATTTTTATTCCCGCAAGTGCAATTGATTCCGGTTCTACTGGGACAGGAGAAGAAACAACTGCCACTAATATGATTGCATATCCAAAACAATGGATATCATCCTTTGGAAACAATTATTATGAACAGACCAAGGGCTCCTCGCTTACGTATGACGCAATAGAAAAATGGGGAATCCATAATGAAGGAGATATCTATTCCAGTGAGGCACCAGATAATATGACACCTAAAGAAGAAATTACAGAAAGCATAAAAACATTAATACAAACCATGAAACAGGAGGCAGATAACAATGACAACTGATGTTATAACAGTTCCTCTACAAGAAGAGGAACTCACGCAAATCAATCAAGAATCCGAAATGGAAATACAAGAAGATCCAACCTTCAGCTATGATGGATTTCAGGTCGTAAGAGGAGAATTCTTTTCTCATATTTATGAACCGTCTATCACTTTTAATGATTACAAAGTATATGTAAACACCACATGCATCAAGAAGCTCCCGCAATTTGACTATGTTCAAATATTGGTAAATCCTGATGATTATAAATTAGCAGTACGCCCTTGTGCAGAAGAGGAAAAAGATTCTTTCCGTTGGTGTTCGGCCACTGCCAAACGCTCTCCAAAGCAGATTACGTGTCGTATGTTTTTTGCAAAAGTAATTTCTTTGATGGATTGGAACCCTACCTATCGCTACAAATTATTGGGTAAGTTGATTCGTTCCAATGATGAACTTTTATTTTTGTTCGACCTCAAAACTCCGGAAATTTATCAGCGTTCTGTCAAAGATAATGGAAAATACAAATCCTCACGTACCCCTATCTTTCCGGAAGAATGGAAGAACCAATTCGGTGTTCCTGTTGAAGAACATCGTAATACTGTCAGCGTAAGTATATTCGATGACTATGCCGTATTTGGTCTGGAAAAAGATACTCGAACGGACAAGGCTGACATCAAACCAGAAACCTCATTGTCTGACGAATCGAAAGGAGATACTTATGAGCAGCTCAACCTCAGTACCATGTAAAAATATACGTCCAACATTACTAATAGATTTTAGATTAAACCGCATTCGTGTTCACAAAAAGACATTAAAGGTTATGGGAAATCCATCCTGTATTCAATTTCTCATTAACCCGCAAAACCAATCATTAGTGCTTTGCAATGGGATGGAAAAAGATCCTCTTTCTCAAAAAATCAACTGGAAAAAAGTAACAAACGGACGTTGTTGTGAATTCTACAGTAAGCACCTTGTAGAAACAATCAAAGAAGCTTTTTTTCCAGAAAGTAAAGAACTGGCATACCGGTTTTATGGCGAAGTGATTGAAGCTGAGTCCATCATTTTCTTTTCACTTCTTGATCCGGTTCCTTTTACATATAAACCTCGCCAAAAGAAGGATGCACATTATGAGTAAGTACGGATTTTATAAGTTAAAAATCAATGAGCATTATCAATCATTGATACCACCTCTTTCATCCGAGGAATATAGTCAATTAGAAGAAAACATCGTTAATGAAGGCTGTCTGGAACCAATTACAATCTGGAACCACGTTATCATCGATGGTCATAACAGATATCGAATATGTTCTGAATGGGATCTTCCATTTAAAATCAGGGAAGTCCATTTTCACTCAGAAGAAGACGCTATTCGTTGGATTTGTTCAAATCAGTTAGGAAGACGCAATATTTCCGAAGAAACCCGAAAATATTTAATTGGCAAAAAATATGAAGCAGAAAAAACAATCGGTGCAAGAAATGCAGACGGGCGTAATCAGTATTCACCGCCATCAGGTAAAGAAAATTCTGTTATAAACAAAACTGCTCACCGGATTGGAGAAGAATATCATATTTCCCATAACACTGTTTACAAGTATGGAACATACGCAGTTGCTCTGGATAAAATTGCTGCAAAAGATAAAATGATGGCAGAAAAAATCCTATCCGGTCAAATGAGAATTTCCCACGAGAATGTTTTAGAACTCTCCTATCTTCCTAATGAAGACATCAAGAAACTAAAAGGCCTGTTCGATAATCCAGATGGAAATCACATCAGTTTTTCTGATATTCGACATGAGCTACAATGGAAAAAACATTCTCCCAGAAAGAGAACTCCTGTACCAGAATCAAAAAACAAACAAATTGTAACAGCTGAGATCAAACAAATGCCTGCTTATGATCCAGATGCAGAAATTTCCAGTCTTACATTGACCATACCCTCGTGGGTTAGCTCTATCACACGAGCCTTTAATGCTTCAGATTTATCATTGATTACACCTTCTGCCTCTGACAAACTACAAAAACAACTGATGGCATTACGAAATACAATCAATACTTATTTAGAAACCATATCGGAGGAAAACCATGAATGATTTACAACAATTTGTTCCTAATGTTCATTTTGAACAGATAGCAATTAAAAACCTGGTATCCAATCAGGAATACCAAAGAAATCTATCCTATAAACATGTTGAAAAAGCTGCTGCTAACTTTGATCTCTACCAAATAAATCCTGTAAAAGTAAGTCGTCGAGACGGCATCAATTATGTTTTCAACGGTCAGCATACCATCGAAATCATTGCGCTTGTATCAGGCTCCAGAGAAACGCCTGTCTGGTGTATGATTTACGATGATCTTGTTTATAATCAGGAAGCGGACATTTTCGCAAATCAAAATAAATATACAAAACCGCTTTTGCCCTACGAAATATTTATGGCAAATATTGAAGCTGGAAATGACAAGCAACTCATTATCAAAGATTTAGTAGAATCCTATAATTTGGTGATTGCACCAACCATAACACCAGGAGGTGTCTGCGCTGTCTCAACGTTGGAAAATATCCATGACAAATACGGATATCATACCCTTGACCGCGTTTTAAAACTTTGTGTAGGAACCTGGGAAGGAGTACCTCAATCATTATCATCCAATATGCTTAACGGTGTTGCAAAACTGGTCAACGCCTATGGTGATTCTCTGAAAGATACTCTATTTAAGGATCGCTTAAGCCGCGTGTCAATAAAAGAAGTCAGTCGCACTGCAAAGGATCGCCGTGCCGGTTCCCTGGGCTTTGCAGAAGCACTTTTGATATTTTATAATAAAAAGTCCCACAATCCTTTAAAGTGGGAAACATTGTATTCGCATAAATCTAAGAAAGTAACCGATTCTGTTCCAGAAGAAGAATCCGAGAAATACGAACAGTATTCTTTTCCCGAAACATCTGACACAGAATCCGAGTGAATTTGAAAGAGGTTTGACCAACATTGTGGTTCAATCCTCTTTTTTATCGTCACTTTCCACTTTATCCGTCCCCACCTATAAAGTAGGAGGCTTTTTCAAAACTAACTAAGAGCAAGTTCCTCATTGCAATGCAAAAACTCATTTTCATGGTTTTTACAGCAATGCACTTGTTGGGGATTCCGATTCCCCAAACCCTCGTTAGCAGCTCTAATCTGCTTGGTTTCTTCTCTTCGGTTCCTGCAGAGCAGTCACAGTTTTGAAAAGCCGAGCTTATCAAAGGAGGATAAAAGAATGGGAAGACCAAAGAAAACATTTCCACCAACCAAACAGCACCAAATTGTATTTCGCCTCACAGAAGATTTGTATTCTATTATCGCTGATGAAGCTGAAAAAGCAAAGATATCTGTATCTGAATATTGCCGCAAAGTATGTACAGACAAAAAACTCATTATCCGCCAGGAAAACATTTTTGATAGTCAGGAGCTTTTAAAGGCGTTATCCGATTTAGGTAAAATTGGTGGAAATCTCAATCAGATTGCAAGGCACTTAAATGATGGTGGAGAACTTACGCAAGCTATGCACAAAGATATTATGGAGAGCATCACATCGATTCGTGATATCAGAGAAAATATAAAAGAAATGGCAGGTGAATATCGTGGCAATCATTAAACATATTAAAATCCGCAATTCAAATTATGATGCCGCAACGGATTATCTCACTTTCCAGCATGATGAATTTACAAGTAAACCATTACTGGATGACCACGGGAAAATGATTCCGCGAGAAGAATATCTTTTAGATGGAATCAATTGTGACCCGTATACTTTTGGTCGTGAATGTGAAGCATTAAATGCACAGTATAAAAAGAATCAGACCAGGCGTGAAATCAAAGCCCATCACTATATCATCAGTTTCGATCCTCGCGACCGTGATGAAAACGGTTTGACTCCGGAACACGCACAAAAGTTAGGAATGGAATTTGCAGCTAAGAACTTTCCAGGCCATCAAACTATCGTCTGCACACATCCTGACGGTCATAATAGTGCTGGTAATATCCATGTACACATCGTAATCAATAGTGTTCGTAAACTAACTGTTGAGCGTGCTTCTTTCATGGAACATCCCCGTGATGCAATGGCCGGATATAAGCACCATGTATCAGATTCGTTTACTAACTATCTGAAACAGGAAACAATGACTCTATGCCAGCGTGAATCTTTTTATCAGGTTGATTTATTATCTCCCGCAAAGGTCAGAATCACTGATAGAGAATACTGGGCGCAGCGTAAAGGGCAGAAGAAATTAGATGAAAAAAATCAGGAAAAGATTGTAGCCGGCATAAAACCAACTGAAACCACTTACGAGACTGAAAAAGGATTTTTAAGAAGAGCCATTACTTCTACGCTCGAAGACAGCACTTCCTTTGAAATTTTCCAGAAGAAACTTTTTGAAAATTACGGGATTTCTATACATGAAAGTCGTGGACGTTTTAGTTACCAGCTTCCTGATAGAAACAAGCCAATCCGTGCAAGAATGCTCGGAACTGATTTTGAGAAAGAACACATTTTTGAAGTATTATCACAAGATATTTCTGCAAGAAAATCTGTAAATATCTCAGATGAGAAATCTTCCAAAAATCCAGAAACGAAACAGTCACGAAATGGCATCCGACTCATCGTTGATATCGAGAAAAATATCAAGGCACAGCAAAATCGATACTACGCACAAAAGGTGAAAATCGGCAACCTGCAGCAAATGTCGAAGACACTGGCTTTTCTGCTGGAAAACGGAATCGGTACAATGAAAGAATTACAAGAATTGCTATCTTCCACCTCTGCTGATAATGAATCAAATCGTGTTACCTTAAAAGCCACAGAAGAAAAACTGAAAAAGGTTAATCTTCTTATAAAAAACTCCGGTCAGTATCTTTCTCATAAAAAGATTTATGCCGAATACCGTAAAGCATCCAACAAGCCAAAATTTCGTGAAGAACATCTTTCCGAAATCATGTTATACGAGGCTGCCAGAGATGAATTGAAACATCTCTCTAATGGAGAAAAGATTCCATCCATGAAACAGCTCAAGGCTAAAAAAGAAGCCTTAGTCGTACAGAAAAATGAGCAATATGAAAATTACTCATTCTCTCGCGCAAAGCTCCGGGAATTACAGACAATTCATTCCAACGTCCTTTCCATTCTTGGAGATAAAGATCGTACAACAGAAAAATCACAGCCGGAATTATAGAATCTGTTCCACCTATCATCATAAAAAAATATGAACTATAATAATTAAGGCTCTTGCCAATACCAATGTAAAGGAGATTTTCAAAAATGACTTACACAAAAGAACAGTTGGAACAAATCAAAAAGGTAGAAGAAGTTTTTGCCGACTTCATCTCCAATTCGCCAGAAGTAGACCTTCTGTATTCAAAGAAAATCGGTTATGTGCTTTTCTGTGGTCTCACTGCCACAGAAGGCACAGAATTGATATTCCAACCACAAATTATGAAAGATGGGCGTAATCTCTGCTATCTGCTTCTTCTTGAAGTTGCAAATGAGGCTTTACGTTCCATCCATAATGTACATGATATCCATGAATGTGGACCGATGGAGCGTTCACTTATTGAAAAATGGTGTGCTCCTTATATGCATAAACTTCCAGAATATGCTGATTTAGTTGCGTCGATGTTTAAATAGTTTCTGCAAGAAAATTGGGTGCCTCTCCCTTACCAATGGTAAGAGGGAAAGCACCCGCTCTCTATTCTACTTTCTCGCCATTAACATATAGTTCAAACATCTCCGAATTATTCACGATATCATATCCCTGATTCCATTCAATCGGTTCAAAATCCACAGTCATCACAGGATCATTCCCTTGCACCTCATCTCTCCACAAATAGACACGTATATTTAATCTTGTTGCATAACCAAAATCCGTAGAGAATTTAATCGTCTTAAAAGAATTTTCCTGACACATTTTCACAAGTAATTTCGCAAACTCAATCTCATCTTCTATTTTATCCCGGTTTGCAATAACCACCAGACGTTCATCATTATTTGTTCTTATACTATTAATAACATCCGGTTCCCCTGGTACATGAGCATTCTCATCTTGTCCATTACAGGCAACCAAAATGAGAGTCATAAGCAGAATACTGATTACACAATAAATTTTCTTCATTACCATCAACAACCCCTTTTCAAAATTAGTGTCCTCTTGTTGTATGAATTCTGCCAACCAGATATTCAATCACTTCTTCCGGGGTGGGTTTTATTCCTTTGTAATTTACCTTTTTCCATTCTTCCTGAATCTTCGGATCCGGATTGGAAAAAGCAGCATCAATTGCTTTTTGAATTTCTGCATATACCTCTGTTGCTGTCGTGTTATTCTGCTTTGCAACCCTTGCAAAAATATCTTTTGTAACCATATGTATCGCTCCCTTTATCAGAATTAGTTCTTGTTCTTTAGAACTAATATAACATACAAATATTCCGTTGAAAATAAAATTCAATCGACAAATATTTACAAGAAATGTCAAAAAAAGAAAGAGCAAACTGTCATGCTCGCTCTTTCACTATCCTTCAATATACGCTTTTATTATATTCATCAAACGCTTTTGTTCTCTTGCAGGTAATAGTTTCATCATATCCACTAACTCGCTTGATACGCCAATCACCGACTGATCAACCACATCAACCAATAATGTATCTGCTGAAACTTCCAAGGCATTCGCGATTGCCACAAAAGTATCCAGCTTTGTAGCCTTGACGCCTCTTTCGATTACACTCACATGAGTAGGACTTAAATCTGCTAACGCTGCCAAATCTTCCTGTGTCAGATCCTTGGCTTCTCTTGCAGCTTTTATTCTTTGACCAACAGCTTTCAAATCCATTGTAGCACCTCCTTTAGAACGAATTCTCGGTCTAAAGTTAGTATAGCCATATATCTCTTTTACTTACAGAAGCGGCAGAACTATGTTTTGTTCTTTGGAACGAATTATAGTTCTGTTAGATAAATTTATATATTATTTTATGAATTAAAAAATCCCGGTGCAGAACCAGACTTTTACAAGTCCAGTCCCACACCGGGTAATTCTTACTCAATTTCCATTGCTTTTGATTTTTCCTGCTTTAGAGTTGGCTTTTCCAACATAGAAGCCTCGATTTTCTTCTCCTGTAGCTTCTCTATAACAGAAGGCTTTTTCTCTGTTCCGTTTTCTTTACTTCGGTCGCCGTTATTGATAATACCGTCCAGCATATTATAATCATCTTCCAAAAGTTCCTCCACTTTTTCCAAGGATTTCTTTTCAACAAACAGCAGCCATTGCGCTTTTTCGATTGCAAAATATCCGCCCTTTTCTGCATGTTCTACAATATCTTGATGAGACACCGTTCGCTCTGCTGTTCCACCTGGAATCAAATTATATACTCTAAGACCAGTATCATACAATCTGTGTGCCATCTTCTCCCTCATTGGAGCAATGATGTAAGGATCATGACCATATTCTTTTAAATGTTCCGCTGTAATTGTATGATCTGGTACCGGTAACGCTTTAATCTCTCCTGCCACCTGGATAAACATTTCTGGATGCTTAAACATATGAGTATATTTCTCAATCATACCATCATCCAAAGAACAGTAATCATCCTCTGATAATCCTGCAATTACAAAAGTTCCTGCAATAATATCATAAACTTTTCCCTCATCATCTTTGAGTGCTCGATTAAGCGGCATTCCCATCCATTTGCCATCATCGTTGCAGATAATCCCAACTGGATCTGTATATGGGTAGATGCCCTGAATGGTTCCATCAACCTCCGTCTGTAATGAACGATATCCTGGTTCAATCATTTTTACATACGGTTCCTTATCTGGCTCCACCACCAGCACCTTCAACTTGCTTTTCTGTACCGCATCTCTTTCCGCATCGATCATGGAATCCGGCTTTCTTGTTACACGATACTCTTCTGGAATACTTTCTAACTTGCCATCGTATGGCTCCCTCCAAGGAATATTGCAGTCTATAATGTAACCTCTTTCTGTAAAAGAACCATTTTCGTTGATACTTCTGTCACGACCAAATGCTTCATAATCAATATAATCAAGAAGATCTTCTATCTTCCAGCGGTCGAATTCTCCGCTATCACAGATGATATATCGTCCCAAATCCTCTTCATCAAATACTTCTGTATTCAGATCATATTTTTCCATATTGAATGTCAGATTGATAAGTCCCGGCAACCCAGTCTGTGGAAGATCCATTTCATCTTCAACCATTGCATAAAACTTTTCATAATCATAAGAATCCATTTCCTGCAAGCGTGCTGCCAAATAATTCAATTCATCTGTGTTCGCATATTCTCCCAACACATCAGAAATCCCACTAAGATTGGTATCATAATCAGAAAAGAACCACTCTTCATAATTCTCGTTGATTCCGATTCTTTCCAGAACTTTTTGGAATTCTTCCTGCTTGATTGGAAAATTGATCCATTCTCCAACAATCTCTCCCTCATTAAATTTGCCTAAGTTTGTAACAAAGGCACCTAATTTACATCTCTCCATCTACATCCTCCTCATCATAAATCGTAAAATCAATTGCTGCAAATTCTTCATCTGTCATGCTTTCCAGTTTTCCGACTGTCTGCTGACAGATCTCCTTTAATTCCACATTCTCCAGAAAAGGAAAACGGTCCAGGATATCCTGAACCGCAGCCTTTCTACTGGAAGTATCAAACATATAAAGTAAATTCATTTCCTCAACATTTAATTTCATCATTACTCGATCTCCTTTGTCTGTTTTTTGGTTTTTGTCTGTTTCGGAGCATTTGTACTGGAAACCTTCTCCTGCTTTTCATGAAGGTCTGCTAATACAGACTTCTTCTTTCCCTTACTGTTTTCCTGTGCATTTGCTCTTGTTTTTTCACTAGAAATAGCCTTTAATTCGTAATCTGCACATTCCCTCGGACTAAGAGGAAGTGTATACTCCAAATAGCCCCATGCCTGCACTTTGCTATTCTCAACAGCCTGTCTGCTGTCGTAATTGACAATCTCAACCGGCTCATTGCCTATTGGATTTGGATAACCGCCAGGCATAACAGGTCTTTGCGTGGAATAATAACGGTAATTCCCATTCTCTTGCTTTCCATCTTCTGTAGGTGTAATAGATTTCAAATATTCCCTATGTTCCTTACGAATTTCACGAAGTCCCCTTTTCATCTCATCTACAGACAAGTCCGGATTATTGATGGCTGTAATATTCAATCCTTCCTTTAATCCTTTTTTGATAATCTTTAACTGCTCATCAGAAAAATATAGAGGTTCCACTCCATCCTCACGCAGATCATGCGCTTCTACACTTGAAATTACATAGTCTTCATAAACGAACCCTTTTTCATATAAATCTTTCGCAAACTCGAAACGCTCTTTATTTTCCAGCATTTCTTTACAATCTACGATAGCCTGCTGAACCAAAGGACTGTTTTTATAATGTTCCACCATATTGATAAGTTCTTCATCCACTTTTCCAGCTTCCATCAATGGATACTGCCCGTCATACATACTACCGTCATAAAGTTCAAATCCAATCCCTTTGACACCGTTCATTCTTTCTGCCGGAATCTTCTCATACAGCTTCATTGCTTCTGAAAGAGTCAGATTTTCGTGATGCTCTCCCAGATTGGGAAACTCCATACACTCTGCAACATAGAATGAAATAGTTGCTTCCTGCTTGATTTCAATTCCTGTAAAAGCAGAAACTTTCTCAATCAGTTCTTTTCCTCTTAGTTCCAACTCTTCTGTAACAACAGGGGTTTCTTCCAGCCATTTCATAATCCCCTCTGTTTTTTCTCCAGCATCTAATAAATCTTTGGTAGTATCACGTATAAATTCTTCTACATATTCCACACTATCCTGTGAACCATATGGATCCACTTCATCTGCATAGTTATATAGCTCGGTTGCCAGCTTTGCAGCCGCTTCCTCTCTTGTCTTTTCACGCCCTATTGCCTCATTGCCACGGAAAATCTGTTTTCGATCCATATCATACTCATAATCTGGTTGTATATGGCCGGTCGGCTCATCATCAATACTGCTTGCCACCAACAATACTGGAATACCTTTACTTTCCAAATATTCAGCAACATTCTCTATCTCTTTTTCCAACACCTCTTTTAAGGCAGCTTCAATCTGCTCTACCGTTCCTGCAATACGGTCAATTTCGTATTCTGAACCCATAGAACCGCAAATCTTCAAGTAGCAAGTAATCTTATTCTCTTGCTCCATCTCTTTATTAATTTCTGCAATATGACCATCAATTTCTGTGATCATCTCGTTTGCTGTCTTTCGGATGGTATTTAAAGATGCCTTCAGTTCCGGTGTTTCTTTTCCATGAGACCAACCAGCTACATATGCGAAACTATAATCAGAAGTATCAATACCATAGTGCTGGCAAACCGTAAATGCTACGGACTCCGCTTCCACTTCTTTACTGCTTCTGGTTTGATTTACAATTTCTGATTTTTCATCCAAAGGATCAATCGCATGAAGCCTCTGATGAGCCATTTCATGGATAGCGGTTTTGATCGTCTGGATCTGGCTCATTCCCTTGCGGATTGCAATTCTTTGTTCCATCTGGTGATAATACCCTTTTGCACTTCCCTCGATTGCTTCAAATTCCATCGGTACAGGACAGCTTCTTTTTAACGCTTCAAAAAACAGCTCATATTCCCTTACATCACCAGATAATTCATCTACTCCCAGGGACGGAAGTTCTTTTCCTTCTGTCTGACTTACATCGAATACATTTACCACCTTAAATGCCGGTCTCTTGACTTCCTGAATCTCTTTAACAGGATTCCCTTCTACATCCAGAACTGGTACTTGTGTGATTGG
This sequence comes from Schaedlerella sp., assembly GCA_036309085.1. Lineage (GTDB taxonomy): Bacteria > Bacillota > Clostridia > Lachnospirales > Lachnospiraceae > Schaedlerella. The sequence goes on along the minus strand of JAXJUL010000018.1, from coordinate 74,629 downwards.
ATCAATCTTATCCATCTCCACTTTTTCTTTGTAAGGCGCCGGGGCCAAGATTTTGATTGCCTTTTCTCCTTTTTGAACTTGTCTTCCAAACTGCTTCTGCCATGCTGTATAGCCAGCAACCAGCGTTGCATCCGGTCTTTGAAATGCTATGAGCAATGTGTTGTTCAAACTATAATCATGAAACTTGCTCATAGTTCGGAGCCAGGCCATATACTTCTCTGATTCAAACAGATCCTGAATCCCTTGCTCCAACTGATCGGTAATTTCCTTTACCTTTTGATACTGTATGTTTTCAGCCAAATATTTTCTCCTTTCCGGAGCATTTGCTCCTAAAAAACAGAGGAAATAAGTTAGCCTATCAACTTATCTCCTCTTCATTTACAACTTATTTTTCCTGAGCATTTGCCCCTGTTTTTACATTTAAAGGTGGAAGTAAACCCTCCGCCAATGCTCTTTCTCTTCCTTTTTGTTTACGTTCTTCACTATAGGGGACACGCACCGTAACAAGATTTTTCTGAATCTTATACTTATGTGCATTCCACTCATTCTTCCATTCAAAAGAACATGCTTCCGGATGTTCTTTCGCCAATTTCCGTAATTTCTGCTTCAATTTGGTATTGTAGGTATAAATCTCCGCATATTCATCTTCTTCATTGAACAGAATAATGGTCTCCCTTTCCGCTTTGGTCAATTTCATCGTAAGCAACCACCACCTGTTCCAAGACTCTTTTCGTGCATGTGGAGCATAGCCAGAACAGAATTGGCCTTTTCCTCCTCTTCACGTTTTTGCTTCTCTTTTCTTGCCCTGGAAACAGCTTCTTCATATCTACGCAAACGTTCTAATAATCTCTTATCTTCCATGATGAACCTCCTACAAAGAAGCCTCTGCTGTACGATGCGGCGTTTTTTTCTCACCGACCATTGCTTTTGCTACTTCTTTCTTTTCACCCAGCTTGTCCATAATGGACTGCTTTTTCTCATTTCTCTCGGTCTCTGCCTTTTTTGCAATCCTTTCCTCAAATGCAGATGCCTTTTCAAACACCTTATCAATTGGATCGTAATGATACACCTCATCTGTCAGTCTATCCCAAGGATCAACCTGTGTCGCATTGATTTCTTTAACCATATCGGCTAAATACTCTGGTGAAAATTCTCCTCTGTCCGGTAAAATGATCGTCTCATGCACAGATGAAGGAAGAATAAAGAAATCTCCTTCCACCATTCCTGCCATTTTATCCATAACGCCAGGATAAAAAATAACCGCAGCACCATTGACACCAACGTCATTAGTTACTACGGTCATTCCATGATCATTCGACTCTGGAAATTCTTCAAGCATCATTTCAATTGCTTCATCCGGCATACCATCATTTTTCATATCTGCGATAAAATTTTCTCTCATTCTTTCATGAAGATCAAAAATATATGTCGGGAACATCTTCTCGCTGTTTTCCAAAGCAGCTTTATGAAGTTCTTCCACAGTCACACCATACATGCGAAGTGCATCATTCGCAACTACAGCCGAAGCCACACCTGTTTCATTTTCATCCATTTTCAGATGATAAGTAATTGCGATATCTTCCACGATTGTATGTGGGATTTTTTTCAGGTAACCCTCGTTCTTATCTACACTATTGACACGGATAAAAAGCAGCTCTTTCGCCTTATCAAAATCAGCTAATACATCCAAGTCGATTTTTGGATACTCCATTTCAACACTCTCTGCAATAGCACCAATTATACTCTCAAAACTTCTTCCATGTTCGTAATCCCAGAAATAATCTTCCAGATTAATAACTGGGGCAACACTTGTATCTGCTATTGTCAAAGCTGCATACTGCTTATTCAGCTTCTCATGCTGAATAACTGAAAATTCGGTATCCTGAAACTTCTCCGGCAGATGTTCCTTAATCTCCTCTAAAATTCTGTTTACAAATGCATCAAAATTCATTTACTTCACACTTACCCTTTCTTCTTATTGTTAAAATCCAATTTGAAATTTACATATTCTCCTGTATCATCCAATACCAGATCCGCATCAAAATTGCGACCGGTCTTCTGTGAATACAAGCCAGTTACAGATACTCGGCCTTTTGCCAATAAGCTAACGGCCATTTTCTTTGTTACTTTCTTCTTCATTCCGGAAAGCCATTTTGTTTCTTTCCAGATGCAGAACTTACACTCTCTGTTGGAACAATAAAAGTTCTTTTCTCCTTCATAGACCGGAGAACCACAACGAGGACAGATACCAATCTGCTCCCTCTCCTTCTTTTCAGAGCTAAAACGTTGTTTCTCTTCCTTTGATACTTCTCCATAATCGGCAATCAACTGATGTACCCAGGAATTGATATTTTCTAAAAATTCTGCTTTTCTTACCTTTCCACGTTCCATCTCCATCAACGAATTTTCCCAATCTGCTGTCATCTTTGCGGATTTGACCTTTTCTGGAAGCACATCAATCAGATTGATACCTGCATCCGTTGGAATAAGCTGTTTCCCTTTTCTTTCCAAATATCTGGAAGACACCAGTTTTTCAATCATGGATGCTCTTGTTGCCGGAGTTCCCAGACCTTTCTTCTCTGTATCCTCATCAAAATCTTCATTTCCAGCCGTTTCCATAGCAGACAGCAATGTATCCTCTGTATAAGGTTTCGGTGGACTGGTAAAATGCTCTGTCAAAGATACTTCTACATGCTCCAAGATATCTCCCTCTGCAACCAAAGGAATTACTACATCCTTTTCTTCTGTTTTCTGTTTGTTTTTCAATCTGCTTCTGAATTCCATTTCGTAAGCTTTCCAGCCCATATCCAGAACCATTTTTCCTTTTGCCTGAAATTCTTCTCCTTCGCAGTCTACTTTTACTTCTCTTTCGGAGATTTTCTGTTTCTCTCCTGTTGCACAAAGAAGTCTCTGCGAAATCAGCATCAAGATATCTCTTTCTTCCTGTGGCAGTTTTGAAATATCCTGCTTCTGGATCTCCGCAGTTGGAATGATTGCATGGTGGTCAGTCACTTTCCCATTGTTGATTACTCTGTTCACATCATAATTTCTCGGTGGAAACGTACCAAAATCAAACGCCATTTGTACTGCCAGTACCATGCTTTCTGCTGTTTCTTTCATATCCTCAGTCAGATACTGGCTATCTGTTCTCGGATAAGTTACCAGCTTCTGCTCATACAGTTTCTGTGTGATATCCAATGTTTTCTGGGCTGTATAACCGAAATAACGGTTGCTTTCTCTCTGCAAGGTTGTAAGATCATATAATTTCGGTGGATTTACATTCTTTTCTGTTTTCACCACTGATTTCACAACTGCATTGCCACCATCACATTTCTTCTGAATGCGTTCTGCCTCCTGTTCATCAAAGATCTTCTCTTTATGAACCACAAACTTGTCATCTTTCAGATGCAGATTGAAATATTTCTGCTTCTGAAACTCTGCAATCTGCTTATTTCGCTCTACCACCATAGCAAGAGTTGGTGTCTGGACTCTTCCGACAGTCAAACGCTTACCGTACAGCGTGGTAAACAGTCTGGTTCCATTGATGCCAACCAGCCAATCTGCCTGGGAACGACAAAGGGCAGCTTCATACAAGTTATCGTAATCACTGCCCTCTTTCAGATTATCAAATCCCTCTTTAATTGCTTCATCTTCCATGGAGCTGATCCACAGTCTCTTGAATGGTTTTTTGCATCTGGCCTGATGATAGACCAAACGGAAAATTAATTCTCCCTCTCGCCCGGCATCTGTTGCACAGATCAGTTCATCTACATCTTTTCGGAACATCAGCTCTTTTAAAATCTTAAACTGTGCTCTCTTATCATCTGTCACTTCCCATTTCCATTGTTCAGGAATGATTGGCAGACACTCCCTTCGCCACTTCTTATATTTCTCATCATAAACATCCGGCTGTGCTAATCCGACCAAATGACCAACACACCAGGATACCAGATATCCGTTTCCTTCCATATAACCATCTTGTCGCTGATAAGCTCCAATCACTTTCGCCAAAGCCAATCCAACGCTCGGCTTCTCGGCAATCACTAATTTACTCAATTCATTTACCTCCATTTTTTGCAAAAAATTAGCCACTACAAAGTTTTCACTCCATAGTGGCTATCACATCATATTATTTAGTTGTTATCGCTTAGTATAATTTTGCTCCTGCCGGAATCGCATCATCAAGCATTACTAAGTTAAGTTTTTCTTCTCCGCCAACATTATGAACGGCTGACATTAACATACCACAAGAATCAATTCCCATCATTTTTCTAGGTGGAAGATTTGTGATTGCAAGAAGTGTCTTGCCTACTAATTCTTCTGGTTCATAGAATGCATGGATTCCCGAAAGAATGATTCTATCTGTTCCTGTTCCATCATCAAGAACAAAATGTAAGAGTTTTTTGCTCTTCTTAACTGCGGAACATTCTTTAACCTTTACCACACGGAAATCAGATTTGCTGAATGTTTCAAAATCCACATGCTCTTCAAATAATGGTTCTATCTCGATAGCAGCTTCATTTACTTCTGTCTCTTCGTTCACTTCTTCAACAGCTTCTACTACTGTTTCTTCAATTTTTACAGTTTCTTCACTCATGTTTGTTGCCTCCAATATTTCATTTATTCCCAACCCCTGACAGTATAACACAGTGGAAATAAAGTTGGGAAAATATTTATGAATCTCATGTGAAACCTGAAAGTTTCAAGCGTTATAGACTTCCCACAAATATCTCTGCATCAATCGTCAAAGTTTTTAGCTTTTTGAAATCAATCTCAGTTTTATCTACATGGAAGAGCAGTGGGGTCATGTCTGCAAAAATTTTAATATCCTCTAACGGCATTTCATATGATTCTGAAACTCTTTTTTGGTAAATAACAGAATACTGCTTCTTGAATAAGTTAATCACATTCTCATTGGAATACTCTTGATTTTTCAAATGTTCTTTTGCAATGTTTCTGAACTCCATCAGATGTTTATTCCCAGGAATAACCTTTACAATATAGCCGCTATCCGTCAGAACTCTATTGAACTCCAAATAATTAGCTGGTGTAAATATGTCCAGTATACAGTCTACTGAGTGGTCTCTAATTGGCATATTTTCCAAATCACCCACAAACCACTTTATAGACTTACTACCGTCTCTTTTTGAAGCAAGGGAAATGGCATCTTTTGAAATATCAAAAGCAACTATATCTGCTTGAAATAGTTCTTTGATTTTTCTAGAATAATATCCTTCACCACATCCGACATCAAGAATAGTTGTTATGTTTTCAAGCTTGCTCAATATATGTGTTATCTCCGTAAGAATATGTGAATAGTATCCCTTTTCTAAAATATCCATTCTGCTTTCAAAAGAAGTTCTGCTATAATGCTTAGATTGCTTTTGATTTAATGCAAAATTCACATATCCTAATTTAGAAATATCGAAACAATGCTTATTACTACACAGCAAACTATTGCCTACCATCTTTAACTTTCGTTTACATATTGGACAACGAAAAAGCTTTTCGCTGTCATTAAATCTAATAATTTTATTCATGACATCCTCCATTATTACATTCTTGCCCGAAAGCGAGTTATGTAATACGGATGTACCGCAACACAACTCGCGGTATTATCTTAATCTCATATATGCTGTCATCTTATCACCTCCTCAAATTCAAATTTTCGCATCTCTTACAACTTCAATGTATCTGTCCAATCTGTAATACTCTTATAAGTCTGCTGACCATTCAGAATCTTACCTTCGATGATTTCCGCTGTTTCTGGAACACTGACTTTTAATTCTTCTACTGTCTTTCCAAACCCGCTTCCACCAGATGTTGCAAACAAAACAATCTTCTTACCAGAAAAATCATGACTTTCAAGGAAAGTATTGATGATCGTAGGTGCTACATACCACCAAATAGGAAAACCTACAAACACAACATCATATGCTGCAATATCAACATCTTTATCAGCAATTGCCGGTCTAAACGCCTTATCATTCATCTCAATTGTGCTACGTGACTGCTTATCCATCCAATTCAAATCTGCTTTTGTATATGGAACTTCTGGCTTGATTTCATATAAATCTGCTCCGATTGCATCTGCAAGAACATCTGCCACTTTTGCTGTTACTCCTGATGCAGAAAAATAGGTTACTAACTTTTTGCTCATATCATCATCCTCCATAGGTATCAATCTTATTTCATGGCTGGATAATTTCTTCCAGCAAGACAATTATACCACCAATCACAATGCATACAACTAAAGTTTTTATTAAGGGCAATCATTTTGCAGACTGCCCTCTCTTCCCTACTCTCCTGTACTTCCAAAAGCACCAGTTCCTCGCTCTTTTCCCTTGTCCTCCACGAAATCCGCAATAACAACCGGAGTGATTACAAGCTGTCCTACTCTTGTATCCTTTTTGATTGTTTGCTCCTGGTTGCTTACATTACTGATGATTGCATGAATCTCCCCACGATATCCTGAATCTACCGGTGGAAGTTCGCACACCAACCCTTTTACTGCCATGCTGCTTCTTGGAAATACATAGCCTGCAAAACCATCTGGTACTTCTATTCCAAATCCCAACGGAACCTTTGCAATCTCGCCTGGCTTCAAGGTACAGTCATAAGGCATATACACATCTGCCCCGGCATCATTTCCATGTGGTCTAAAAGGATGGTGACCATCTTTCAGACCAAAATCAATCAACTTGATCTTCATGCAAGCCTCCTCTCCTAAGTGCTGGATAATCTGTCTGTAAAATATCCACTGGTTTCATTTCTTTTCCCAATGGTTTTCCACACGCCATCTTCCCTTCTTCACATTTTCCTCTTTGGCAGAAAGATCCTGTTGTTTCTGTTGCAAACAGCACCGGACTTAATTCATACAATTCCTGCCAGATTTTCAGCATAACAATTCGCATCTCATCCGTATTTCTTCTGCAACTTCTCTGCCCGATCATATGCTTCCACTGATAAGGTGTTGCACTGATGATCAACACATTTCGAAGCCCCTGCGGTGTAGCATATCCTGCCGCATCATGTCCGATTCCTACCTGGCAAAGTCTTTCATAACAATCCATATCCGACTGACAACTTTCCATATACAGATCTTTGATATATTCTTCCGCTGTCATGATTTCATATGGAACTGCAAAATCCGCTTTCCCTGAGTAATTGCTGTACTGTAAAGAAGCACTCATAAATTTTACTTCATTCTGGTGTCTTGTGATCTGCGCCAAGAACCTTCGGCTTGCTCCTACAATCGCAACTGTAATCACAGAAAACTTTTGCACCGTTGGATGTGGCAAATGACTGATATTTCTTACTGTTTCTTCGCTGAAAGACTTATCATATAGTTCCATTAGGTCTTCCATAGAATGAACCGCATGTCCTCTCTGTGTCAGCCTGGCTGCGAACACCATATGTTTCTCTGCTTCCTTTACCGCAGAGCAATTCAAAATCTTTACTTCAATCTTATCCATCTTTCTGCCCCTCCTCTACAATACCTCTCAAAAGGAACAGATAGTTCAAAGTGTCTGTGATCTTTTCATCCCAGACTTCCATATCAAATGTCTGCCTGTCTGCATAACACATATCATAAATCGATACGATATGCTTTGCCATCATACCGGCAAGTGCTCTTTCCTGACTGCATCCCTGCATTGCTGCCGCAACCTTAAAAGCACTTAATCGGTCAGAATTGTCACCCATATATTCCTTTGTTTTTCTTTGTAGTGTCTCTGCACATCTAACGACCTGCTTTTCAAACACCAAATTAAATTCTCCCTGTGTTATAAATATTCCTCCTCTCCTTCAAAACACATAATCTAAAAATTCTGTTACTTTATCTGGTGGATAATCAGAAAATCTTACCCTCTCCATTGCATCAAATACATCTTCTTTTCTGTATGGAAGATCCGATATAAAATCACACCCGACAAGTTCCCTGAAATCTTCAAAAATATCTCGTTCCATTACTCACCCTCTTCCAGAATCGTCATCTTTCCATGGACCACATACCTGGCATCATGAAAATCATAATCGCAAGTAGAAAATGTCATGATATGGTCTTCTGGTCTAATGGTTACATCTGCATAGAAATCCGAATTATGAAACATCTCTTTCATCCACTCAATGGTCTGTGCTCTGGAACCTGCTGTCAGTAAGTAACTGTCTGAATCCGGTGTAGTTACATACCCAGCAAATATTTCCATCTTATAGTTCTGTTCCTCTGTCAGAAAATAAATGATGGGATGTTCGTCGTAAAACTCCTGACTTTTATACTTCACCAGCGTTGCGAACATCTTCCCGCTGTCCATGTGATGTCCATAAATCAAAGTATTATCATCAGAAAAATCCATCTGATTCTGATAATCAATAAACAGACTTCCATTGGCATTGTAGCTGCCATCCACCAATCGTTTCAGATAATAGCTGTTATCCTCTCCCTGCACTACGGGATAATTAATCACGGTATCTGGCAAATATAGCCATCCAACCACATCCTTATTGATTGCTTTTAAGGAAGCAAAATCAATCTCCGGCACAGATGATTCCTTTTGAACTGCCTCACTCACATCTTCCTCTTGTTCTGGTCCTGCTTCAGAAGTCGGTTCTGAGCTTTCGCCCAGAACCTCTTCCTCATTCATTACCACATCTGCCAGGATATCCTCATAAACTGCATCCCCTTCGGCATATTCTTTTTCGGTGTAATAAATCTTTCCAGCAAAAAAGGCGGCAATTCCAAAGCTGATAATAGCCAAGATAATTGTCGCCCATCTAAAAATTGATGCTTTCATTTTATTTTCCTTTTTTACGTTTCTTGCCAACTACTGATACCGCTGTCAAGCCAATTCCTGTGACCGCAGCTACTCCTGCCAGAATAACCCACAATGCTACATTTGCATCATCTCCAGTTTTAGGTCCTTCCGTGGATGTTGGAGTCTTAGGTGTTTCTGTCGGTGTTTCTTCTTTCGGCTCTTCCTTTGGCTCCTCTGGTGTTTCCTCTGGAATTGCCTTATTTGTCATGATGACCGATACCACCTGACCGTCTTCTGTGATCGTAAATTCGTACTTATCATCATTTACTTCATACCCTTCCGGTGCATCGAATTCCTGATAATAATAAGTACCAAACTCTAAATCGAATTCTACATTACCATCTTTATCGGTACGGCCTTCACGGATGATCTCTCCGTTCACATCATAGATTCTAAAGCCTGCATCTGGAAGCAATTCTTCCGTATCTGCATCTACCTTAGAGATCACAATCTTACCTTTGATCTTTGTATTTGCCATATCAATAGAGAGTTCCTGACCATGTTCTTTTACGCTGAATGCATATGGTGCTTCATCCAGAACATAACCTTCCGGTGCTTCAAATTCAGCAACCGTATAGTCTCCATAGCGAAGTTCAAAAGACACGGTTCCATCTTCTCCGGTATGACCTTCTACCACTACATTTCCTTCTGTATCAAATACTCGGAAACCAGCACCTACCAGCTTGTCGCCAGTTGCATCATCTGTTTTAAAGATAGTTACTTTTCCCTTCATTGGCTGGTTCATGAAACCAACACCGGCTTCATTTTCTACCATCACAACTTCTTTGTCATTTACGATAGATACAGCATATACATTTTCATCTAACAGAAATCCTTCTGGTGCAGTCTTTTCTTTTACAAAATAATTGCCATAGAGAAGACCTGTCATTTCATAGATACCTTCGTTGATCTCAGTAAGCGTTCCCAGGCATTCATCTTTTTCTGCGTCAAATACTCCGTCTTTGTCTGTATCTGCAAATACTTCAAAGACAGCTCCGGCTAATTTATTGTCCGGATATTCTGCATCGTATTTTGTAAGCTGAATACTTCCAACGATAAGATAGTTGATTGCCTTAATACCGATCACCTGAGTATCATATGTGACTGATACAAAATGTCTTGCATCGGACTTCACATAACCTTCCGGTGCTTCCAGTTCCACAACTACATAGTCGCCATATGGAACATTTTCAAATTTAAAAGCTCCGTTTTCATCAGATACAACAGTTACATAGGCATTTTCTTTTGTGTATTCCTGCGCCCATTCATTGAATAAACCAAAGGTTGCTCCTGCAAGTCCTTTGTCCTCGCCATCTACTTTTAATCCTTCGATAGTTCCTCGGATCAGTTCATTTTCAATAGCTTTGCCATCATTAAGTGTTGCTGTCACTGTTCCTACTTCCTGACCCGCATACACAAATTCAAAAGAGTAGATTCTTCCGTTTAACATATAATGAGGATCTGTAGAAACTTCTGTTACATAATATCTTCCAAATGGTACATCAGACTGGAATCTCACATTTCCATCTGCATCACAGAACGCGATCTCGATAAGACCATCTGCCGGAATTTTACTTTCATCCGCAGCAATGATCTCTTCTTTTGCATAAAGGCCGAAAGAAACCGCTGTAATCTCTTCATTCATACCGATATCAAATGTTTCGTCCTGTTCCATTGCTTTTAATGCATTGATCTCAATCTTCTGTCTGTCATTACAAAATGCTGTTGCAGCATCTGTAACACTGACTTCCTGACCTGCATAGACAAGCTCTACATTGGAAGGAGTCGCATTTAACACAAATCCGATTGGTGCTTTGACTTCCACAACCTCATATTTACCAAGATATAATTCTTTGGATGTGGCTGTGCCATCTTCTCCGGTTGTGATCTCATCGACAACTGTTCCCTTTTCATAACGGAGTGTGCCATCTCCTGTTACGATATCTTCTGCAGCAATTACCTGGTAAGTTGCACCAGCAAGACCTTTTTCAGAGTAAACCGGCTGATATACACAATTGATCAGTTCCATTTCACCCTGCTTGTTCATGGCTTCATCACCAGATACCGTTACGGTAGAAAATACTTCGCCAGTCTTGCTGACTGTGATCTTACCTTTCTGTGCCATATCGTAAGCAGTTACAGTGATCACATTAATACCGTCCACTTCTTCATTTTCAGCCATTGTTACTGTAAATGAAATCGGCGTACTGTCAAGCACATAACCATAAGGCGCCTGTACTTCCACTAAAGTATAATCTCCTGCCGGTAAGACCTGCGGTGTGATCAGATATCCATCTGCACTTACATAGAACGTATCAATGGTTGTAAGAGTCGGATATGTGTAGCTCATGGAAATCTTTTCGCCGGATGCGTTATAAATTTCAAAACCTGCTCCCGTAAGCGGAATAGTTGCACCCGTTTCTTTATCAGCCTTAACCACCTTGATATATGCAGAGTATGGTGCATTGTTAATGAGATACTTATAAACCTGTCCATCCTGACTTACAAATACTGTAAAGTCTTTCATGAACTCTGTTTCTTCTGCACCTTTTGTCTGATGCACGGTATAAAGTCCATAAGGAAGCTCTTTGGAAATAGCATAACCATCTTCATTGCATACAAGCACATCTCTCTCGGTATCTTTTGCATCTACATAAGAACCGGCTGCTGTCAGATACACTTCAAATTCCGCACCAACTTCCGGTGTTTCAATCTGTGTAGAGCCATCATCTGTATGCTTGATAATGGAAATCTGACCTTTGATCACCTGTTCCGGAGATTCTACAATCGGAGCCGAGTTAAATTCCACCGTATAATTTTCAGCCTCTGCACCTACATGGTACACAGTTTCATCTAACAAATATCCTTCCGATGGAGTGATCTCACGAATGGTCCAGTCATCACCACAAACATGATAGCCTGTTGTAAAACTTCCGTTTTCATCCGTAGTCATGCTCTCTACCAGTTCTCCATCCTTGTAAAGACCATAAACCGCGCCTGCTAAAGTAGCATCTCCCTGAGATACAGTCATTTCAGCATCATATTTCTTTACAGTTACATTGAATTTTTTCAGGATATTCTGTACAGAAGTGTTGGTAACTTCATTCCAGAATACTTTTACATTCTGATCATCTGGAATCACATAGCGAACCGCTGTATCCACTTCTTCCAGCGTATATCCCTTTTCGCTGGCAATCAAAATGTTTCTGAATGTTGCCACACCATTTTCATCGGTTCTTACAATCTCATCCACTTCAATACCGGAAGCACTTGTTCCATACAAACGGAACTTCATATCTGCATTAAAACCATCCTCGGATGTTTTGGATACTGTAAGATCACCACGTTTTAAAATATTGGAGAATTTCACAGTAGATGTTTCTCCTGCTTTGATCGTTACTTTTTGCTCTTTCTGTGGCTCATAATAATCTGCCACTTTTTCTGTTACCGTATAAGTTCCAGGATAAAGACCAGGCACTGTAATCTTACCGTCTTTTCCTGTTGTCACAGTCTGGTTAACACCATTGCCGGAAATGATTATCTGGATACCTTCCACAACACCGTCTTCACTTGTTTTCACAAGTTCCATCGTTCCTGCCGGAGTAGAAACCTTAAAAGTTGCTACCACATCATCCGGTCTCTCTACACCAATGATCGTATCCTGTCTAGTGGAGCTTCCGTATGCTACCAGCTTCGCACTGGAAGAAATCTTAGAAGATTTTGTAACAGTTACTTTTACATCTTTGTCGATTACTGTACTGGAAACCAGTTTTACGCTGTTTCCATCTTTTACAATCTTGATGTTATCATTGGAGCAACTGATCTTATAATCAGAAAGCACTTTGTTGGAATCTTTGAGTGTCAGACTGTACTGACCATCTGCAAAATTCATATCGTATGTTTTTCCGTTAGCAAAGCTCGGTGTCACATCATGCGTCTGAATACCAGAAACGATCTGCTTATAGGCTTTTGCTACTTCTGCATTTGCCCCACCTTTGCATAATGCATTATAAACACTGTCATTGGTACGTTCATAAGTCGTTGTACTTCTCCAACCATTAACAAACTCCCATACGACCATCTGCGTCGCAATATATTTTGCATCCCCGGAACCGGATAATTCAGAAGCATTTCCCGGTTTACCATATGCCAACGCAAGTTTTACTGCTTTTCTCTGACTGCTGCTAAGAGCGTTCCATGCCTCGGATGCATTTGCGGTCAACTGATCTCCCGTATTCAGCGGTACACCGGGCTGAATACAATACGCTTCTTCTCCATCTCCGTAAATAATTACCCTTCGCTGTGTTCCACCCGCGCTGCCATCTGTCAGACCATTTGGTGAGGTGAACGAATCCTGGTAACAGATGAGTGTGCCATCGGACTGATATGCCGGACCAAAACTCATAGAGATCGTATTATCGGCCGCAAATGCAGTTGTTGGTGCTGCACCTGCCAGCATTACAAGACTTAAAGCACCTGCTATAAGTCGCTTAAATTTTCCTTTCAAAAACTTCATTCTTTTATACCTCTTCTTTCATATAGATTTTGTTTTTTACAATAAAATAGGAAGTCACCAGCTAAGGCGGTACTCCCATCAGACAGATTCCATATTTCATTAATCTACATCTTCCTCTTCGGCAAACTCCGGTTCCTGCTCATCCTCATTTTCATACTCTTCATCATCGTATAATTCCAGGTCTTCATCTAACCCGTCATCTGCCTTCTTCCCTTTTTTCTTCATGAACATATATCCGCCAATAATAGCAATCGCTACAACCGCAATCACAGCGTATAAAGCCGGATTTACTGTTTGAATTTCTGTTTTTTCCTCCGTTACATCGTCTACAACAGGTTCTGATGGTTCTACAATAACATCAGACACTGTGGTATCTTCTACCGGGTTCTGTTCAGATAATGAATTTTCATACTCTGCTTTTTGTGTATCGTCCATAATTGCCATAAGGTCTAACTCATCCACCTGATTTAAAAAGTAAACATTTTCAGAATCGGATGTTCTATCGATCACAAGATAAAAAGTCACTCCACTTTTTGTAGTCACAGTCATATACTGCAATCCTTCACTTGCTTCTCCATCAATATCATCCACTAAGGTCAGGTTTCCACCCTCGGAAAATACACCATTACTTTCTGTAGTATCTTCCGTATTTCCTTCTATACTTTCTTCCTCTGTTTCTGATAAAGACTCTTCTACCTGCACCGCTACTGTTTCTTTTTCCGTTGCACTTTCATCCACATAAGCAAAAGCATTTATGCTTGTCCCTAACATTAAAACAAGACACAGCGATAACGCCATGCCCAGCTTCTTGATTTTTTTACTCACCATAATTAAAATCCTCTCTTCCTTTATTATGATTTTCTGCTTGTTCAGCGTTCATATTCTGAACTCTGCGAAGCACATCCAAAACATCTCCATTCTTTTCATTCAAAGCTCGAATCTGTTTGATGATTTCTTCATCTTCTAACTGTTTTTCCTGTAAGCGAAGAGTTTTTAAATACTCCTCCATCTCACGTAATTTGCTTTCAGTCTTGCGAATATCTTCTCTGACTCGCTCGATTTTTTTATTTACCATAAACTCCTCCTTAATTAATTCGACCAAAGCACATAAAATGCTGTTGCCAGTAACTTGTTTCTATAGATGCATATTGAATCGGCTTTCCACAATGAATCATCATCCCATTTCCTACATAGATACCTACATGACTTGCACCTGCGGTATTGTAAGTTCCCTGAAAAAAGATAAGATCTCCTGGCTTTGCATCTGCCGGAGACACATAAGTACAAATGCCGCGAAGTCCATCTGCTGTAAGTCGGCCATAACTCCATCCATTCCCACAGTTATTGATTACCCAGGACACAAAACCGGAACAGTCAAAACTGGTAGATGGGCTTGCACCACCCCAAACATATGGATAACCAAGATATTTTTCTGCTTCATGGATCATGTTTGCGAATTTTTGATCTGTCAGAGCTTCTGGTGGAATATCATAAGACATACCACCACTTGCCGGATTACCCACTAAAATCCTGTCACCAAACAGATAAGAACGATTTCCCAGACTTGCAAGATAAATCTGATAGTGTCTTCTGCCATCTTCATCCAATTCCTGAAAAGCGATGGCATCCATACCTTTATTAGTTACCTGAATGTTTAAAATATGGTACTCATACTCAACTTCTACTTCATACTCATATTCCTCGGTAGTAACTTCTCCTGTTTCCGGATCCGTCACATTCCTCGTAGCAGTTCTGGTTTCAGTTTTGGTTCTTGTTTCTACTTCATCCCAAACCTGCATAGAATACTGCTCATCAAACAAGTTTTCCAAATCCGTCTGTACATCCACCGCTGTAAAATCACCATATTTAGCAGTTAGATACGAGATTAATGCATACGGCTCATGAGAAATTTCATCGATTTGATATCTGTATTCGTCATATCCCGGATAAGTATTCTCGATTCCATCTATTTGCTGTTGTAAAGCATTCTCCATCTCGGTATACGCTTCATCCACGGCATAGATATCATCATCTGAACTTAGGAAGGTAGACTCTACAACAGCTCCACCGGTTTGCGAAAGCATAGTTCCCATAGCCCCGAAAGCTCCTACAAAAGCAATACAGATAATTCCGATTACTGCAAGAACTGCTAAGGCCGCTTTATTCTTACGAACAAAACCTGAAACTACCGTTTTTATCTTTCCGAAAGTCGTCGCTTTTTCCGACGCTGCAACACTCGTCATTACTACAGCTTCTGCTCCATTTTTTGTCGCTTTATACGCTACGGCATATCTCTTTTTGATTTCTTTTTTCTGAATACGTTTACTGATAGGATTCTTTTTCAACTCTGGATTTTCTTCTAAAGACTTTTCATACAACAGTCTTGTATTCATCTTCTCTGCTCGATGTTCCAGTTTTTCCACTTTCTCATAAGGTGTTTTCTTCTGATGTTTCATGCCGGCCAAAATTGCTTTACCGCTTCCCTCAGCAACAATTTCTGTCTGATGAGCTGACTTAACTCCCAGATTTTCATCTTCTACCTCATGAACTTTTCCATGCAATGCTGTTTCTACAGTAATTGCTGCGGATTTTGCCACCTTTTTGGTAACTCCTCCTGCATTTTGAAGAATTGTTCCATCTTTTGATGAAACAATCTCTTCTTCAAAACGGAGCTTTGTTACCTTTTTACCCTTTTCCTCATCATAAAGACGCTGAAATTTTGCTTTTTTCTTTTTGGGAAGATGGTCCTTTGCCTTTTCCACTTTCTCATTGATTTTGTCCGATTTTTCCTGCAATCTGGTTATTTTTTCATTTTCCATCGGCATCCACCTTCCTGCCTCTGATTAGTAAATTTCAGACATTTCCGCTTCTTCCCATCGAGAAGTGATAAAATCTGTCATAGTTTCCATAATGGCAAGCATCTGAGCTACTTTTGCATCTGGCGCAACACGCCCAGACATAACAGCTTTCATCGCCAGAATCAATACATCGATGGTTTCTGCCAAAACGAACAAATCCTCTTGCATAAGTGCCAGAGTTTTTCCTGACATCATCACCATGTTCTCTGTGAAATCATCGGATGCCATGGTTTCCTCAACCTCATTTTCAACAATAACATCTGCTTCAAGTTCTGAATCGGATTCAGAGCATTCACATCCCATATCCTCACAACAAAACTTCTTTTCTTTCCATCTGTCCTGAATGTTCTCCAGCTTCTTTTCATGTTCTCTGCATACAACATCGGTATATTCACGTACATGCAGATAAGCCTTATGATGTTTCTTAAGTTTTGTTTCCTCCTGGTGAAGATCAATCAATTCCTGTAACATCTTTCCCATATGTTCCATATCTGAAAAAATCTGTTTCACTACAAACTCCGGAACTCTGTAATAACCTTTACAATTTTCTCTACTCATCTTCATTTCCTCCATTTTCTTTCAAATCTGACAAACGAGTTGTCATAATGCGATATAACATTGTTTCTTTCGGGAACTGATCCTTGAACGGAATAATGGTGTTCCCATAAAAAAGCAGCCCTTCACCTTCATTAGAATTTGTTACAAAACTAAGCTGATGAGGACTGATATTTAACTGTTTCGCAAGGATCTGTCTGTCGCCTCCCGCCTGATTGAGCATATAAATGAAATCGGAATTCTCAAAAATATTTTCTATCTCACGAGAAGCCAAAAGATCTTTTACGTTCTGTGTGATACCGGTCGGAATACCACCCCATTTACGAAAACGCTTCCAGATTTCTACTGTATATGCTGCGGTCTGCTCTTCTTTTAAAAGAAGATGCATTTCATCAATATAATATCTGGTTGAACGATGCTCAGCTCGGTTTACTGTCACACGGTTCCAAACCTGATCCTGTACTACCAGCATACCAATCTTTTTTAACTGTTTACCCAGCTCTTTGATATCAAAACATACCAGACGATTATCGATATCTACATTAGTTCGGTGATTAAATACATTCAAAGAACCTTTTACATAGATTTCAAGTGCTGTCGCGATGCGCTTTGCTTCCACCTCTTCCTGTTCTAAAATGCAATTGTATAAATCTTCCAGGATCGGCATGTTTTCCGGCATCGGATGTTCCAGATACTTACGGTAAACAAGTCTTACACAACGGTCGATGATAGTCTTTTCCACTGGTTCAAGCCCATTTTTGCTTCCTATGATCAATTCACACAAAGAAAGTACAAAATCAGCTTTTAATGATACCGGTGAATCATCTTCGGAATAATTCAGATTGATATCCATTGGATTTACATACTGTTTACTATTTGGTGAAATATGAATTACCTGACCTTTTAACAGATTAACCAATGGACTGTACTCTCCTTCCGGGTCCGAAATGATGATGTCATCTTTCGTAATCAAGAAGGCATTGGTAATTTCTCTTTTTGCAGAGAATGATTTACCAGAACCAGGCGTTCCCAGGATAAGTCCGTTTGGATTCTTTAGATATTTTCTATCTGCCATGATCATATTGTTGCTAATGGCATTGATTCCATAATAAAGTGCTTCTCCATCCTGGAATAATTCTTCCGTAGTGAAAGGCACAAAAATAGCAGTAGCTGATGTGGTAAGTCCTCTCTGAATATCAATTTGATTGATACCGATTGGAAGACTACTCATAAGCCCTGCTTCCTGCTGATAATCCAGACGTTTCAGCGCACAATTATATTTCTGTGCAATAGCTGCTGTCTGCATAATGATATTATCCAATTTTCTCTTTGTCTCTGCTGTATTCATGATAAGAATTGTTACCAGAAACATTCTTTCATTTCTACTCTGCAAATCTTCTAAGAGTTTTTTCGCTTCTCCACCATAAGTTACCAGATCAGATGGTAACACATCCATATCATAACCGGCTCTTACTGCCTTTTTCTGCTCCTCGATTTTCATTTTATCCAGATCTGTAATCTTCATCTTAATCTGACGTATTGCCTTAGCCTGGTCAATACTCTGCACATGAAGATTCACTACAATAGAATTATCCATATCCAAGAACTCTGCCAGCATCTTATCGGACAATTCAGGTGCAAGAATCTGTAAAAATGAAACAGCACCAATACTCTTTCCCATCTGGAAATATGCCTTATTTCCAAAATTGAAACTTGTTGGTGCGATAAAATCTTTTGTGGAAAGACCTGTCCTCGCCACCATATCATAATTAAATATAAATGGTTCCTGCACATTCTCATTCATTGCCTGATATAACAGTTTCAGTCGTTCATATCCGGTCAAAGCACGTGCACTGACTCCCATTGCTTTAAAATTATTGATGATATCTGTTTCAATTCGTTCTAATCGAGGTTTCGCCACTTTCAGATTTTCCGCCTCAATTCCAAAGATGAGATGCTTATTTCTCACAAGGCCATTGTTACCTTTTGCTCTTTGTGTTTTAAGCACCGATTCGTACTCATCACGAATATAATCAAAACCATCCTCTTCTCTTATCAGTTCAATGCTGTTTTCCAGTTCACTCATATTGGCATACTGACTTCTACAACTAATCTGAACAGTAATACTCGGATCAAAATAATTGTAACAATCGCACCACTGTTCAAAAGCTGCTGATTTATCATCATTTTTTGCCAATTGATAATTGATATCGCCAAACTGAATGCATTTTGTATAACGATGTTCATCTACTTTACAGATTCCATCGCGATACATTTCCTTATAAGGAATGCTCTGCTGAGCTGTCTGCGGAATATTTCCGTTTTTCTTCTCTCGGATTTTCTTCTTAACCAAATGTTTTTTCTGATTTCCGGAGAGAATCGAGCCATATTCCTGTCCGTCTTTGATTTTAGTTTTTACCTGACTTTCCGGAATTCTTTTTTCCGGTCTTTTTTTCATATTCTTTCCCAATACCAAGAACCTCCTTCTCGTAAATTTCTTCCTGAATGGCAGCATAAAAGTTGTCCGTCTTATATGGTCGAACTGCTGGTCTTTTAAACCTCATAACATACATATTTCTCAAAACCTGCTCCAAAGTCCTGCCATCTTTTTCGTAAATTGCAAACAGGAAGCATGGCATCATAATTACAATCATTAACATAGCCGCCGCTGTATTTCCAATTACACCTTTTGTAAGAAAATACATGGGAATTCCTAAAACGGCTGCTATCCCAAAACAGATTAACTGTCTTTTTGTCAGATTAAACATGACCTTCGTTTTCACTTTCGTCAGGTCCTTTGGCACCTGTACATACGCCATTTACGTCACTTCCTTTCATTTCTATATCACTTTCTACTTCATTTCCCCAGACATCCCAGCCTTTGCTTTTTTGTCTGGCAAATAATTCAATCCGTGGAACATCACCCATTAACATTTCAATTCTGTCCCTCGCTTCTTGCGGTTTTTTGCTATGTTCCTCTATTGGTGTCATAATGACCTGATGAACACCTGCTGAAACACGTTTAGGTTTTCCCCTCGTTGCTAAAATGCAAAATTCCACATTACTTCTTGTCCAATAACCCATTCCCCAGAACAGGCTATCTGCCTTTTTATTTTTCTTAACCCACACAAAAGCAATTGTCTTATACACAAATCCCCACGCATCTAGGACGGATAATCCTTCTCTTAAACATGGAAGTGTTACCCATAAAAATAAGGCACAGTCTTTATCAGCCAATTCCGCCACTGGAAGTTTTTTGATATCTTCCAGATTCATCGTCGGGTAATGACTTTCCGCACTGCGCCCTCCTTCTTTTTTTGTATAAACTCTGTATTGCCAAGGTGGATCTGCATAAATTACTTTGTATCTTTTCTCTGACATCTGCACCTCCATTTTAGTGAGCATTAAAAATTGCCTTAGACACTCCACCAGTCTTGAAGAGTGCAAAACATAAAATCACGGTATATGCTGCAATAGAGAATAATGCTGAATGAATATCTGCCGCAACAGTCATGGAATTGACCAGTACACAATAAATACCCACGATCACCATAATGAAAAATCCCTGGAATGCTAATGCAAGAAGACCTCTCACATAATTATTTCCAATGCTTCCCCATTCACGATTTGTCATGGTTGCAAATGGAATAGGAGATACCGAAGTATATAGATAAATTTCAATCATACGTCCATATAAAATTACTGTAATTAAGACTGATATGATTTTCATACACAGCGAAACAATCATCGTTTCCAATGAAAGCTGTAACAATTCCCCTAATTCCATCGTTTCCATGGCTGTCTCCATCTCTGTAATGGTGGCAGTAATATCAATTGCTGTACTTCCGCCAATGACGCCCGAAGCTGACCTGACCACGCTTTGTCCTACATCAAAAATCGCCATTACAATATCAAAAGTATTGGTTACCAGATATACTGCGATAAATGATTTGAAGAACCATTTAAAAAACATCCATGTGTCCATTTCATGCATGTTATTTCGTTCTGTAATCATACTGATTAATTCATAACATAAAACAAATGTGATGATCAGACCTGCTATCGGGATAATGACCGTTTCAGAAAGGTTTTCAATCATATTGAAAACACTACTGTTCCATGCTTGGGGTGTTTTGCTGACCTCATTTGCAATGGCACCGGTTTTGTCATTGACATCTGTAAACATGGTAGTCAGATTGCTTGATACAAAGCCTGAGAGAAGTTCCCTTATGGCCTCCTCTATCTGTTCAAATAAATCAAACAACCGCTACTCCTCCTATCTTTTTGATTTTTATGCAGCATGACCTCTGTGGACCAGAAGCCATGCTGCGGTGATTAAAACAGACCAGAGAGCAACGGAACAAGTGTTGTACCGATTAATGCAACACCGCCACCTGCCATGAGCTGCTTCATCCCCTGAGACTTTGCACCTGGATTATCGTTACCATAACCTTCCATCAGGTTGATAACACCCCAGATACCGAGACCTGCACCAAGTGCAATTACTAAAGTCTGTAAAACGCCTACTGCGCTCGCAAAAAATGCCATATATTGTCCTCCTTCTTCATAAAAAAATTGATTTTAGGGAACAAAAAAAGAGCTCTGCTGTTCTTAGCAAAACTCTTACCTTTGTTCCGATTATTTAGTTGATTGTAATTCTTCCGAGATATCAATCTCGTGTATTTCTACTGATTCATTTTTCTTTAGAACCAGTTTGTGGCTCATGTACTTTTCAATATCAAAAGCCAATTTTTCATTACTGTCTGAAAGCTCACGATACCTCTTGTGGCGAGTAATATCAAATTTATTGCTGAAAAATGGTCTCACACCACGCAACTGCAAGATACATTTCCCACCGTCCATGACCGCCAACTCATCTCTGGACATCAGATCTTTTCCTGTTTTCTGATAATTGATACCGTAACTCCGGTTGGTTCCTCTCGTGTCCGATGTGTTGTAAAGATCGATGGTTTCTTTACCGAGCATTTCCGACATTTCTTTAAGTGTACTTGTTTCTTTTCCACCCAAGAATAACGTAGTATCACAATTGCCTACAATTGTGTCCGCATTATCTTTATACAATGCTTTCAACTGCGACTGTGACTGCAAAATGATAGAAGCTGAAATCTCACGTGATCGGATGGTTGCAATCAGTTTTTCAAACTTCGGAATCTGACCGATGTTAGCAAACTCATCCAGCAGACATCTGACATGGATGGGAAGTCTTCCACCATATTTATCATCTGCTCTGTCACACAGTAAATTAAATAACTGCGTGTACATGATACTTACCACAAAGTTAAAAGTATCATCTGTGTCACTGATAATAACAAAAAGAGCTGACTTACGGTCTCCCAATAAATCCAGCTCCAATTCATCTTCACTCATCAGTTCTCTCAGCTCCCTTATATCAAATGGAGCAAGCCTTGCACCACAGCTAATTAATATACTTTTAGCTGTTTTGCCCGCCGCAAGCTTATATTTCTTATATTGCTTCACGGCAAAATGATCCGGCTCACGCTGTTCCAGCTCCTCAAACATAAGATCCACAGCGTTTTTGAAATTTTCATCATCTTCTCTTGCTTCCGAAGCATTGATCATCTCCAGAAGTGTAATGAAATTCTTTTCTTCCTCAGGTGCTTCGTACCAAATATAGCCTATCAGCGCCTGATAATACAGTTTCTCAGCTTTCACCCAGAAATCTTCACCGGATTTATCGCCCTCTCCTTTCGTGTTGGCGATGATCGTATTTACCAGTTTCAAAATATCTTTCTCTGACCTGATATATACGAAGGGGTTATATTTCATAGACTTCTTAAAATTAATGGTATTTAATACCTTGATCACATATCCATGTTTATGTAACATATGACCACACTCGATTAAGATCGTCCCTTTTGGATCAGTAATGCAATAGGACGAATGCAATTGCATCAGATTTGGTTTGACAAAGAACCTTGTCTTACCAGATCCAGACCCTCCGATTACCAGTACATTTTTATTTCTGGCGTATTTTGGCTGTTTCGGCCTACTATTCATAGTAAGCCTTTCTGTCTCAGTCAGGATAATGTTATTGTCATAATCATCATCCATATATGGTCTGATATCCTGTGCGTTTCCCCATCGGGCTGAGCCATACTCTTCACCCTGACGGAATTTCTTTGCATTTTTCCCTTTAAAGTAGATAATCAATCGGATTACTACCATTGCTATGATACCTGCCAGTATATCTACTGGGTGCAAACTTGGCAATAGATTTTCAAATGCTTGACCGAAATTCAAAAAGGTCTGATACAATCTGATTGCAAATTGATCACCATCCATCATTCGATAAAGCCATGAGATTTTATCTGCCAGATACCAGAATATCAGGTACGGGATATTTAGAATTATCAGCCTTTTATAGTCCGGCGTCATAATTCCTGTCCTCTCTCTTTTGTTTTGACTTTTTCACGTTCTTTCTGATTACGTACCTTCTCCTGAGACTTAAATAGAAGTTTACGAATCGACGGTTTCTTAGATTTTTCCATTTGTTTTGAGGAAAATTCCTTAAATGCAGCTGTCATCACATCTACATCTCTTGCCTTAAAGAACACAAGATATCTAGGTGGCGATGCAGATTTATCTTTCTTCAATGCAAAGTCAATATTATATTTCTTTGCCACTTTCTCAAAAGACTTTATGTTCTGATCCGTAATCTCGATATTGGTAAGTCCTGTGTTCTGTCTCATCAGCTTATCGACCGTCTGCTTTCCGTGATACGTCTTACTGGCAGTTGTCTGTTTGCTCTTCTCTAGTTCTGCCAGAAATTTCTTCATTGCTTCTTTTAATACAGAAGCCGTAACCTTAGTAGTTGTTGTTCCTGTTCGGATTGCCAACGCAACTACTTTGGTATTTACCTCATCCTGCATTGCGTACCTCCTCTCCTTGCAGACTAAATTTCATCATGATCTGCCAGGGAGGATATACACGCTGCCTTAACCATTTTTTCATACTCTCCTCCTATCGTGGACTAACTAATCCGCCTGAAAACGGATGTTTAGCATTTACAGAAATATAATCTGGAACACAAATTTCTTCTCGTGGTGATTTCATACGATAATACTCATCTCTGTTTCGCTCGCTTTCTCGAAGTACCTGCTTCCAATATTCCTCCATCAGTTTCTTCTTTGAATTTACTTTTCTTTTTTCCTTCAAGTAACGATTGTGACTGTCATAGACCGCAGACACTACCTTATATGGATCACTTAATTGGTTTTCACTATCCCCCATAAGCAAATATTTTGGCGCTACAAAAAATTCTGAAAATCTGACCCAATAGTCTTTTCGATGGATACATATTTTTCTGGTATGTTTGTACTTATTCTTAAATACCTTCGCTACCAGGCATTGTCCATCATCCAAAATCTTCATTATCAGGTAAAAAGAAGGCTCTCCATTTTTTATAACTGACAACTGCTTTCGTTCCTCTTTTGTCTTTCCTGCCTTTACAGCATAAGAATCTAAAATACAGATTCCTCCCCTTCTGTGTTCCATCATGTTTTTCTTAATCTCCATTTCAACTGCCTCCTCCATACATATCATGATTTACCAATGCCGAATAATAATTGCTGATTGTAACTGGCGCATTATAAAGTGTTGTCAACAAATACTGCCGGATATTTCTAACTCTGGTGGTATTCTCTCCCATGCAATCAAGTACATATCGGATATGTTCGGAATTCAGCTTCAATAGTCTGGATTTCACAATATCTTTTGGCATTTCCTCTCCACCAATCCGAATCAGAGCCTTAGAAGAACAAATGGTATCAAGCATCAACTCTACAATTTCATCCAGGTCATTTACCCGAAAACCAATCTCCTGAGCCAAATACTCATAACCAATATTTTCTAAAATAATGGAATGATATAAGTCTCTTTCTTTTCGTATCTTATCTGCTTTAGCTTCCTGCTCTTCTTCAGAAGAATAGAATCGATATTTATTCATATCTTTACTTAATTCTTCCTTCATTAGTTCTTCTTTACTTAATTGTATTGGATTTCCCGATACAGGATTATCCGACACAGGAACTTCCAACATTGGATTATCCAACGCTGGATTTATAAAGGATGGTTCTTCACGGATTACGTATTCATTTCCACCGAAACGACCATCTTCTTTTCTGGAACGCTTTCTGGTAATATACCCTTCTGCTTCCAATTCCTTAACTGCCTCTCGGATTGCATCAATACCTTCCTTGTTGATCTTTGCAAGACCTGCCAAGGTATAATCCCAATCCGGAGGAAGTGATAACATCTGAGATAAAAGTCCTTTTGCTTTCAACGTCAACTTCATATTTCTCAGATGATGATTTGACATGACTGTATAATTTTTATTTTTTTCGACACGGAATACAGCCATAATGCATCACCTCTTTTCCCGTGTTTGGCACATTCAAAAGACCGACTACAGTTCCTTGAATGTAAAAAAATCCGGAATGAATCTACACCTTGTAAAAACACAAAAGCGATATTTCCATTCCGGTCTATGATAAGGACACCCTTTGCATCCAAAATCATCTCTACAATTATTCGGTTTCTGTTGCATGAACTGCTCGTAGAAACGCTTTCCTTTTTCACAGCAAAACATTCTCATCTTACTGCACCTCATTTCTGCATGATCTTTCTCATACAAAATCCAATACATGGATTGTTCTTTCCATAAGGGCAACCATCACAAGGACTCTTCTTTTCTGGTTTCTTTTCTTGAATGATGTAATAACAATTTTCTACTCCAAGTTGGCATCCTTTCTTTCTGCCTCCCCACCAGTAACAATATTTACAATCCTTTGGTTTATCTTCTGCATACTTAATTTCACTCATAATCAACATTTCCTTTCGCATTATTTGTTGCTAAGATTCTTCATTTTTCTAACGTCTGGTGTGGACAGACCATAGAAAATGAACTTTACTTAACAGCAAAAGGATATGGCAGAATCTTTTTGTGACTCTGCCACATATTTTCACTGTTAATTCAATCGGAATTTTTTAGAATCTCATTTGTCCCCGACACCCTTGACTCTAGTAAGGAATATTTCAACCCGTACCTGGTCGGTACTCATAGGAATCTCACCTCTCCGTGGAACTCACCGAGCCGCCCGCACATCATGTGTACGACTAGACGGAAGTATCATTATCCCAATTTAGATTTCGTTGCGAACAGACTGCACCACCAATCTGTTTCTTATCTCTGTTGATCGCTCGCTACCGATACATCGTCAGGTTCTGGCGCCAGAATAATCGTCGCTTCATCTAAACGGATTTGAATTGAAATACTGCGTATGAAGTTGTCAAGGTTCGTCAGGGTTTTGTACCCCTCTACTTTTTAGGTGGGGACGGATAACAACCAAACTGACGACAACTTTTTAAAATTTTTTTGAGATTTTTTTCTGCGACCGCAGAAGATGTGTTTTTAGACAAAAAAAGAAGACCTATACAGCAATTTGTATAAGTCTTAAAATACTATTTCTTTATTAAGTTTTTAATAAATGTAACTGGATTGCTCCGTAGAACTGAAATTTGCCGATTATAAACCATATACTACTATTCCGCAAAAGGCTGACACAATAATCAACACAATTGGAGAAACCTTCTTTTTCAGAATATGTTTTGAGGCAAACATTATAACGGCGAGAATAACAGTCAAAATAATTGCTTTAATATCATATTTGAAATTGTTAGTCAATCCTACTGCATTATTTATAACCATAAATATACCTGTCGCCATAATGATTCCAATAATGCAAGGTTTTAGACCACAAAGTATTGCTTGCATATATTTATTCTTCAATAGATTTTTCAGTACAATCATTACGAGAAGAATAATAACGAATGACGGAAGAACAACTGCCAAAGTTGCAATTACAGCACCTAAAAATCCTGCTTGACTGCTTCCTACATAGGTTGCCAGATTTACCATAATCGGACCAGGAGTGCTTTCACTAACTGCTATCATATAGGTTAATGCTTCGTCAGTCAGCCAACCGTAAGACAATACCACATCACGAATTAATGGAATTGCACCGTATGCACCACCAAATGCAAATAAGCCGACACGAAGAAATCCTAAAAACAAATCAAGATAAATCATTTCTTCGCACCACCTTTCTGCTCAGGAGAGCCTTTTACAATAAAGATAGTCAAACTTACCACAGCCGCAATAAGCATCAGTACTATGGTTGAGAAGTTCCATGCAAAGATATTAATAGCGAGCATTGCAACGAGAGAGCATACCATAATCACTCGTGGCAACACTTTTTTGTGCATTTTCTTTATCATGGTAATTCCAGCATCCAAAATCAAAATGCCAACAGCAATTTTAATTCCCTTAAATGCATTTGCAATAATAGTAATTTCCAAAAAGTTGTCCAAGAACATGGAAATAATATAAATTACTGCAAAAGACGGAACGATAATACCTAATGTTGCGATTATTGCCCCAAGCAATCCTGCCTTTTTATATCCTACAAAGGTGGCACAGTTAATTGCAATTGGACCAGGAGTTGACTCTGCAATAACAGTCACATTCATCATCTCGTCGTGGGTAATCCACTGCTTTCTTTCTACACAGATGTTTTCTATCATAGAAATCATCGCATAGCCGCCACCAAAAGTGAAAAAACCAATTTGGGCAAATGTCAAAAATAAATCTAATAACATCCTCGTCCTCCTAACAAAAGAACATTACGGTTCGGCAAATTCAAATTTCCGCCTTGTAATAATGTCTTCATTTAATCATGTTGATTACACGTGATCGATTAAATCGTTGTATAATCACAAACATACCATCAAAACCCGCTGCAAGTATAGAAGTAATTATAAAAACCTCCAATGCTCCAAACCATAAATAAGCTAAAATCGGAACAAAACTTAATAACATGATTGTTTCATGCACAAGTTCTGCCTGACACATGGCCTGTGCGATTTCATCCCATGAATGTTTTCTTTTATCGAATACATCCATATCATATGTTGGCATTTTTCCCTTCCATTTTTTTACCTTTAGCTTTTTATATAATCGTTGTTCTAACAAACTTACTTGAAACCATTTTCGATGATAATCCACACGATTCTTCAATGTTAAATCAAATATAAATCCCACAAACAAACGCATCCAAAAATGATAGGCAATTGTTCCAAACGTAATTGCACATGTCATAAAAATACTGCCAGCATTTATTTGATATATCAACACCAAAAGTAACGTCAGCAAGAACGACCATATAGCTATTGTTTTCATCTGCTTAGCCATTTATCATCCCTCCAAGTAGTAAATCATATTCTTTGTTCCGTAATATAATAATTCATAAGTCGCTCTTTTATAACAAGGTATTCCTTTTTGAACTGTCATATTACGCACTGCATACGATAAAGCTTTTTTCGTTCCTACACCTTTGATCAATCCTGAACCTAAATTCACTTTATCTTTTCATTACCCATTCATCTTTTGTCAGACAGTTCACATGACCCTTTCTAACTTCATGTAAAAGTGGAACATCTACCTTTTCTGTCGTCCATTGATACTGAAACCCACACTTTTCCTGAACTCTGGCTGATTTCGTATTTCCATCATAATATGCACACCAGACTTTTTTCATATTACAGTCTTCAAATGCATGACGAAGAATCTCCATTGCCGCCTCTGGCATAATACCTCTTCCCCAATAATCCACACCTAACCAGTAACCAAGTTCACATTCATCTGCTTTGTCCGTCAAATCTGTGGCATCGCCTATTTTTAGTCCGATACTTCCAATCGGCAATCCTGTTTCTTTCCATATGATTGCGTAGGTTTCTGGTACTGATAAAATATTTTTTATGATTTCTTTGCTATTTTCAATACTTGTATGCACGGGCCAACCTGCTATCGGTCCAACCTTTGGATTCTGTGCATATCTATAACATTCTTCTGCATCTTCTTCTCTCCAGGGACGTAAAATAAGTCTTTCTGTCTCTAAAATCATACTGATAGTCCTCCTGACTTCTACTCTAACAAACGCTTTAGCAAATATTCTCTATTATTGATAAACATTTCCGTTACCTGATAACTGTCAGTATCCAGATAATCACATTCCTGAATCATTCCTTCATCAAAGGATAAAATCTGAGCATCTGGTATTCCCAGCAAAATAGGGGAATGGCTGGCAATAATAAACTGTGCACCTTGTTTTGCCAATCTACTGATTTCAATCAACAACGTTAGTTGTCGTTGTGGAGACAATGCTGCTTCAGGTTCATCCAATAGATACAATCCACCCGGTCGGAAACTCCCTTGCGCCAAAGCAAGAAAGCTTTCCCCATGAGACTTTTCATGATATTTTTTCGATGGATGATCCAGATCAGAGTATTCCTCTTCTTTTGAAGCAACATTATAAAAACTTTCTGCTCTGAGGAAATAACTATACGTTGGTTTTTGAAATCCTTTTGACATGCGAAGTGCATGATAAAGTTCAGAATGAGAATCATACGTCGAAAACCGATAGTTCAGGCTTCCACCCTCTGGATTAAATCCATATGCTACCGCAATTGCTTCCAATAAGGTGGATTTTCCTGTTCCATTTTCTCCAACAAAAAACGTAATATTTTTATTAAAAACCACTTTATCCTCAAAATTCAATGCTTTTATTTTTTTAAGATAACTATAATCTGGAATCTTGTCCCATTCTATCCATATACTTTGAATAAATTTTGAATCCATATCCTTCTTTTCCTAAATCAGAACTTACTTTCTCCGCCATCTCTTATATACATAAAGCCCACCCGCAATAAGGATAATGCCCATCGCAATTATTACAACAGACACACTATCACCAACTTTACCAGCCACAAATACGGAAGTCGGTCCGTCTGCCCCTCCGATAATTGCGACTGATGCTGATTCTTTTCTTTTTATTTCAATTCCGAATATAACAAAAATACAGCCCAGAATACCTACGAGCGAGATAATCCACTTTTTCACAACTAACCTCCATTACTGAACAACATTATTCCCAACCTACAAATTTTGCTTCTTCCACATCAAAATAATCATCCATATTGCTGCTTAGTCCGCTTGCTTTCCAGGCCTGATCAAAAGTAATATCTTCTATATTGCTCAGAAACACAAACGAACTGTCTTTTGCTGCATTATTCATCCTTCCAGAGATTACTAAGCGATATTGATAAGTATATTCATCCGTTTTCCAAGTTCCGTCACTCATTTCATAATGTTTGACTAATATAACCGGTTCATTCTTTTCAAAAGCATTTTCAGAGTCTGTTACTTCATAAACTTTGAGCACATAGGCATCTTTCTGATTAGACACCACTTTCTCCCATTCTCCAGTCTCCGCATTTTTGCATAAGACCAGTTCATAACCACCATCTGGTCGTCCGAAATATATTTCCGTATCATCTGCTTCCAGTTCCAATATAAACTTACTTTTAGCGCCAAATGAGCTATTCAGACCACCAAAAGTAGAATAGAACGTGAGATAATGCGGTTTAACACCGCCACCATCATCTTTAAAATCTCTGACATATCCCATGGAAGATATGACTCCTGCATGAAAAGTCAATGTTTTTCCGTCTTCTGATACCGAATATTCGCCCAAAGCTACGTCAGTCCGTTTCATAAATCCTGTGCCAATCAAATAAGTCATAGTCAGCCCACTCAAAATTATAATTGTAATCAAAATAATGCGTTTCATTTTCATACAACCATTTCTCCTAAGTATCCTTTATCTGTTTATTATAGGTGAAACTACAGGTTTTCCTTCCCTGTCCAGCAATGGGGTTAATCCACCAGAATAACCGCTTGCGTGATACACATAATTCACACCAGTTTCCTTATCCACCCAAATTTCTGTAACATTCATAGTTCCTTGCGAATATACTTTTTCAAATCTGTCATTCTTAGCCATTCTTTTCCCTCCTGTATTTACCAGTCATCACCGTATTTATTTTCACATCATACTGGCAATTACATTACTTTTTATTTCTGATACATTTTACAATTTGACAAATACCTGCCACTATCATCAAAATTGGAATTACAATCCATAAACCAAATGAACTGATATCTTCCACCCGAAAACATATCAGAATTCCAATCCCAATCATCGAAATCACAACCCCAGCATAAAGTCCTAACACATCGACTTTTACCTGATCAAAAAACCCTTTGATTGTTAACGCCGCTATCACAAATGCAAGAGAACCAAATGTGAAAATAAAACCACCAAGCAACAATCCAAACTCACCGTCTTTTATCCCTAAAACAAGCAAGAATATTCCTGCCAATAGTGCAATTACAACCAATAACGCACTAATGACAAATGCAAATGTGAAAAAAGGCTCTCCATTCTTTTTACCACTTTTATTCAACAGTTTGTTCTTGAATAAATAAAATCCAACAACCCAAAATGGTATGGAAAATATTAACAAGCTGTAGTTTTTATCCCTGATCGATATATATCCCGCCATAACCAGAAAACCAATCAGGAATAACAAAAATCCAGATATAAATAATTTCCCAAATACAAACTCCGCCTTCTCTTTATTCAAGATTCTTGCAATGCTCTTTCCAATCATGGAAATACTGCAAATCAGGAAAGGAACAAAGATAATCTTAGGGCTCGGAGATTTTACCATAAAATATAATAACAATACTGTTGTCACCAATGATGTAATTAATTTTTTTGTGGCTAAACTATTTTTCATACGACTCCTTTTAATCAATCCACAGTCTTTTCTGGGAACTGTATTTCTTGTCTAACTTCTTCCGTTGCAAATACACGCCATTCTTCATTCATAAGAATTTCAATCGTACCTTCCTGCGGACCATATTGATACCCATACCCGGTTCCAAAATTAGACTCATTATCCTTTGTTGGTTTCTTTGTCCCTTCAACAGTCGAAGTAATTTCACCATCCATCACACCACATCTGGCTTCCACATCACTCTCATGACCTGTATCAAGATATAATTCTCCGTTTACCATTACCATCGGTATCAAATCCCACTGTTCTGCATCCTCAATAATACGGATACTATACACATCCTGCAATTCAGCCGGATAGGATTCCATAATTTCCCCGCTGTGAGTAATTTCAACAATATCTCCAATCTCTGGTTCTATGGATGAATCCAAATGTTCTATTGATACAGTAATCTGATCCGAACTTCTAAGTTCTGGACTACCCTCTACCGGTTCCACCAAATAGGAACCATTCATAATTTCCAGAATCTTTGCCTGAAAAACAGCATCAATACTACATATAACAATTTTATTTTTATTGTTTGCACTTACTTGAAGCTGTGTATGATCATCAATTCTCCAGACCCATGTATTACCCGATGACCTATCTTCATCATGATTACCCCAAACATCTTCTAACTGATAATTTCGA
The DNA here is from genome assembly GCA_036309085.1 of Schaedlerella sp. Lineage (GTDB taxonomy): Bacteria > Bacillota > Clostridia > Lachnospirales > Lachnospiraceae > Schaedlerella. The sequence continues at coordinate 42,458 of JAXJUL010000018.1, read as the reverse complement.
TAACCAATCAACAAATCATTCACTTCCGCCTCGTCCATTTGCGTTAACTTCTCTATCGGCGGCAGATTATCCTGACTTTTTCTGGTGTGATAACCAATCAGCCATACACAAATTCCAACCACAATAACCACGACGACAATCAATACTATTCTTAACTTATTTTTCATTGTCTTCCTCCATTCCATTGCGGTACTTCAACCAAACATAAATTATTACTCTTGCTTACTATCTTTTTCGCTTTCATCTGCTTTTTTCTTATGCAGAGAGCCAAAACAAAGAAAAGAAGAACCGAGGCATAACCATACAACAGCCATTGAGTTATGATTGCCGCCCACAAAATTTATAATTGCAGAAATATAAAATAACACAGAAGCTAAATAAAATAGCGTTGAACTCACTTTATACTCTTTATGTTTTTTCATTACGATTCACCTCATCTTAGAATTCTTTCAATAATTCTTTACGTTTTTCATCATACTCTTCCTTTGTTATCAAACGCTGTTCATACAAAGAATTTAGTTTCAGTAACTTTGCCTCGATATCCTCTCCGTCATCAGCTCTTTCTATGATTTCCATACCATCTTCAATAATGATTTCGTGCGTTGCTACACCTTCATCTGAAAATCCGTTTTTATAATGAGTAAATGCTATAATCCCAGCGACTACGGTCCATATGATACCGAACAAGCCGAAGGTTGGAATAGCGACAAAACAACCTATGATTACAAACAAAATACCTACGATAAATCCCATCTTCGATTGTGTTTTTCCTGGTTTTACTTTTATTTTCTTTGGTGCCATACCGTTTTCCTCCCTATGCCATCTGACTCTTTAAATCACGCAAGATTTGTTCTACTCGACGAATTGCATCTGAAACCTGTCCTTTTGCATCAGAAATCTTTGATTGCACCAGATAATCTGCCACAAATCCGTCAAAGAAGAAGTCGGCAAAAGAAAGAAAACTTCCCACTTCCATCTTCAGATCCAATGGAACATTTACATCCTGCAACTCTCTTTGAAATCTTTTCAAATCCGTCTTAGCACTTTCCATTAAATTTACAGCGTCATCCATTTTAGAACGTTTCATGATTGTTGAAAATAATCCGCCCCCAAACATATCAAACAGACCCCAGTTACCTGCACTGTTTAACTTATCCTGTGCCATACGCAGACTTGATAAAGCACGTTCTCCTGCTGTGATTGCTTCCTGCATTTCTCTTTTCATCATTTCGTTTCTCATCTTTTCCTCACTTTCCGCAAGTCCTATGTGGCAGCTATGAAAATAAAAAAAGACCCTTATCATGACATCTGCCACAATAAAAGTCTTGCTATCTCATTTGTTACGGATACCCTTCGGTATCGATTGTCGGTTGCAAACCCACCCTTTCGAGTGTTCAGCTACTCCCTTTTATCTGTACACCCAAATAATAGCATTGTTTTATTCCTTCGTCAAGAATAGCAGATCATTTATTCATATTTTCCACGTTCGAAAACAGCTTTTTCTATCTAACATTGGATTTCTCCATTTCTTATCTTTGCATCATCATCAAGTATATTTTATCATCTGTATTACTTCATAACAATATGATCTGCTCATTCATTTCTTAAAAATCTTTTAACATTATCTGACAAACAGCTAATCTGTATCTACAAAATTAAAAATAGGCAACTATTTTTCGTAGCTGCCTACCCGCTAATGGAATATTTGGATTCAGGCATTACCCAAGCCTTCCTACGGTCATCCTTTTCCATAAGAAACTCTATCTTTTAAATTCTACATCATCGATTTCCTCTCTGTTGCTCTATCGATGGTCATTCGATGGATGCTTGGAATATCTGATAATATCCCATCTTTTATCAATTTCCCAAGATTAACCGGACGATAACCACAAACATTCGCTGCAAGATTCAGATGTTTGCACCCTTCCATATAAGACTCCATATAATTATGATCATGCCCGTGGATATTTAAGCACCAGGGCAAACCATATACCGGTTCGTGTGATAACAAAATCTTATCTGCAATAAATAACGGACCGGTGTAAATTTCCTGAAAACAATCCGTATAATCCGCCTTTTTATCATGGTTGCCTAACAACAGAATCTTTTTTCGTGCTTTTATTCCTTCCAGATATCTTGCCTCTCCAACATCGCCAAGACAAACAAACGTATCTGATTTCTTTACCACCTCATTGATGATCAAAATCTGTTCTTCTGGTTCAATCCAATCTGGATCCATCAGTTTGCAGTCATAATCTCCCAAATGCAGATCAGACAGGATATACACAGAACCGCCATCAGACCAATGCTGAAAAGCATTATACAATGTTGGTATCATTCTCTTGTTCCGCCTCCATTCCATTCGAATCCAAAATCACTTCTTTTGATTTTACATTGTGGGTTGCCATCCTTCCAAAATACAATCCCTTCGATATAATGTTCCTTTAGATATTCCTGAATTCCTTCAAAACTTCTCGGGACATCCTCTAAGATGTTCGCACCATGTTTTACCAGTATATCTTTTTCCAACCCATGCGGATTATTTTGAAAGTGTGGTCCTACAACTTCATATGTTCCATCCGGTAATTCATTCCCATTTGTATTCTGATATGCTTCCAAATGCCATTTAGCACCTTTATCATCCGTATCCACTTTTACCCAATGTGGCCAATGGCCTGTAATCGGATCTGGTTCACCACATGGGATTGCTCCTGCTGGTGGATTCTTTCCACGTTTCGCATCATATCTTTTATAGAATTCACCATTTATGATTGCACAGCAACTTCCGTCTATCTTTTCTGTAGCAATGCCCTCTCCCTTTAACACCCATTCCATACCTGGTGTTACGTTCGGTTTAATCCCGACTTTTCTATGATTGTCAAAAACTCTCTCAAACAAAGTTGGTATCTTCTTCAAATCCATCACCTCCAAAACACATTCACTTGTGCTGTTATCATTTTATCATCGATATCATGAAATGTAATTGAACCTGTAGTATAAACTATAATTACATGGTAGAGCTTTCTTCGGTTTCTTCTTGCACATCAAAATAATCCACAAATACTTGTATCTTATCCGGTGCTAATCCACATTCTTTACTGATTTCGTTCACATCCTTATGTTCTATGCATCTTTTCTGATAGAAAAATCTCGCTAAACCATAAGAATCCCTAATCATACGTCCTACTAAACGCTTGACCACCTGTATAAATTCCTGGAATTCATCTGAAACTCTGTCATTTTCAAATTCTTTCAGGTGTTCTTTCAAAGACTCCAAATCAGTATCGTCTTCGTAATAATCATCAATTGTTTTGATATATTCCAACGCTTCTTTCTGTTCTTCTTCTCCAAGTATAGCAAATTGCCAGAGCAGTTCCAATGCCTGAACTTCCATATCTGCTGGTAACGGTGGTAATTGAATGTATCTTTCTTCCATGCTCAAATTCTCCTATCATTTGTCCCTATTTTTTGATTTTTACGCCGTAATAAACTTCCATATCCCTCGATTACACATAGCCAACATTTCCTGAACAAACGCTCCTAAAAATAAGATTAGAAAAGCAAATGCGGCAATGCCTATCATAACAACTGCGTTCGTCCATTCCTGGAAACCCAGGAATAATATTACAAACACAGCAATCGCAAGTCCAAGAATACCATTCATCATTCCATAAATCCACACGACTGTTTTTACCATCAGCCATAATATGCCTGTCACAATCAATACCGGTAACAGAGCAATCTTCAAAATCAATTTCAACAATGCCATATGTTTTCCCCTCCTATCTCGCTTTTGCAAATTGTGGCATATCGTGATTTACTTCCGCACGATAATAACTGTCAATCGTGTTCGGTGCATTGAACAGAGATGCCAAAATATATTTTTTAATGTTTCGAACCTTTGTTGTATTAGAATTTAACATATCAATCACATACTCAATATGCGTATATGTTAATTTCATAAATTTACTTTTTACAAGAGCTGATGGATACCAGCTACTTGCAATCAGTATCTTATCATTGCTGGTCATCATTGTCTCTACAATCAGATCATAAATTCCCTGTATAGTTTCCTTTTCCAATGGGTAAACATCCATCAAGGAATCGAAATCAATATTTTCCTTAACCAGCTTTTGATAAGCAAAATATATTTCCTCATCAAATCCTTTATCGCATCTGGTTCTTTCCTGCATAGATACGATAGGATTAGAATCAGTATTATTTAATTCAGTATTATTACTATAAGTATTATTAGGGTCCAAATTTTGGACTTCTAAAAGTTCATTTTTTGTACTTCTAGAAGTTCGTTTTTTAGACTTCTGGAAGTTTAAATTTTGGACTTCTGAAACGACAGGTTGTTCAGCATTCGATTGCTGCGAAATAATTTCCTGCTGGATCATGAAGTTCTTTACATACATTACTGTATTGTTTCCCTGACCAAGACGGCGCTTTTCGATAAGGCCGATTCCCTTTTCAGAGTCCAACTCCTGCAATGTTTTTATTGCCTTTCCTCTACTGCAATTCAATGTTTCTGCAATTTCATCGATACTGAACACGATATATGCTCTGTTTTCTTCATCAAACCATTTATTTTTCATGGAAAGTGACATTCGATCCAAAAATAATCCATATAAAATCTTCGCATCATTCGATAATCCTTGAAAATAGGGATGCGTGATGAGCAGCTTCGGTATTTTAAAAAAGCTAAATTGTTCCGCTTCATTTCCGTAGTAATAACGGAATTCCGGTTTTTGCACCATTAATCAGTTTCTCCTTTCGTAATTCTCCCCGTTTCAGAAGTACAAAAAACGACACCTCTGAAACACCTTATCCCTGTTAATTCTTTACGAAATTCAGCGGGTACAGAAGACTTGGAAGCCCAAGTCCTCTTGATTTTTTTGCTACCAAACCATACGTTTCCAGTTCACTCAGATATTCCATTGCTTTCTTCCTTGAAACGTTCAGTTCTTCCTGAATCTCTGAAATTGGATAAATGATATATACTCGATTATCATCATCTAACCATTTATTTTTCAGAGACATTCCCATTCGATCCATTACCAATCCATAAAGAAGTTTTGCTTCTACCGATAAATCAGCATACGCATTATCGGTGAGCAGAATCTTCGGAATACGATAAAAGCTATAAAGTTCCGCTGAATCCTTATAAAAATAATTAAAATTCATTCTGCTGGTTTTCCCTCCATTCTGTGAGCAATTGAACAATTACTTTTTCCATCTCTGATGATGTGTAATGTGGTGGAAAGTATTGATACAATTTATTCTCCGAAAGAGTTACTTTCTTCTTTGGAATTCTTCCAATAGCACTTCCATTCAAAAGAGTGATCATTTGGCTTTGTGTCATGCCAGCCCCACTTGCCAGTTCTTGACGCAAGAGCGTAATCTGATTTTGCTTGATACATCCATTTTCATGGATATATTCGTTCAGCCACTTCTGGATATCCTTGCTGATGTAGGAAATTTCTACTGCAACCACGAATTGCAGTCGCTTGTTATCTACAAGATCCAGAAGTTCCGGAATAAGTTCTGTGAGACGGATATATCTACGAATTTGATTTCTGCTTTCGCCAATTTCTTCTGCCATTACTTGATCTGCTCTAAAATTTGTCCCATTTTGAGACAAATTATTTTCTTTAGGTCTTCCTGCTTTTCTCCTTAACGCATCCATTTTCATCTTATAAGCAAAGGCTTTCTCACTAGGTAAAAGTTCTTCCCTCTGAATGTTGCTGTCCACCATTGCCAGGACTGCGGCATCATCATCCATTTCCCTTACGATTGCCGGAATCATTTCTAATCCCACAATCTTTGCAGCGTGCAATCTTCGGTGTCCTGAAATCATTTCGTAAGTATCTTCATCTATTGGGCGAACCAAGACAGGAGATAAAATACCATTACTTCGGATACTTTCCACCAAATCATCCATTTTACTGTCGTTTAATACCTTAAAGGGATGATTTTTAAAACTGCAAATACTATCAACATCAATTTCTACTGCTGATTCTTCGTTTGGAACTCCCAGCAATTCTTCCACACTCGTTAATTTTAATTTCTGACCTGATCTACTTTTCATGAGACAACACCTCCTGTGTTAATCTTCTGTATGCATCTGCCACTTTTCCATTTGGCTGATGCACATAGATACTGACACCTTCCGAACTACATTCAGCCGCTTTTACTGACATCGGAATATAAGTATCAAATACACCAACCGTTGTTCCATATGATTCTCGTAGCTTTGCTGATATATCTTTCGCATAATTTGTTCTGTAATCCACCATAGTCAAAAGGATTCCTTCGATTTTTAATCGCTTATTCAATCTTTTCTTTACCATGGAAATAGTTTTTATTAGTTGCTGCAATCCAAGCACCGGAAGATAAGATGCCTGTACTGGAACTAATACCGAATTTGCCGCTACCAAAGCATTGATTGTCATCATACCTAAAGACGGTGCACAATCAATGATCACATAGTCATAATCCTTTTTTACAGTATCCAGATACTCTTTCATAATATTTTCTCTGCTCATCACATTGGCCAGTAATACTTCAAGCCCAGACAATTCTATATTTGCTGGAATCAGATCAACCTTTTCTTTCTGATGAAGAATTCCATATCCTGGCTCCATTTCTTCTTCGTTGATAACATTCATCATGATACTTGCCAAAGTAGTATGAATTTCATCCGGTTCTTCAAATCCCAGGCTTGCAGTCAGCGAACCCTGTGGATCGTTGTCGATCAAAAGTACACGTTTTCCTTCCTTTGCCAATCCAATTCCTAAATTTAGCGATACTGTCGTTTTCGAACAGCCACCTTTTTGCATTGCTACCGCAATTACCTTACACATAACATGCCCTCCTTAATAAGCGTCTTCTTTAAAAGCTTCCAAATATTCATCGAAAATATCTAAGTTGACAAGAACAATGCGCTTGATTTTATAAATAGCCCCTGCTTCTTTGGCTAATTGCTGAAATGTATGCAATCCCATAGAATACAGCTTAGCGCCCTCGTCATAGCGTACAAATTTCTTGCCGCGACCTTTTGATCTCTTCTCCAGTTCTTCAATACTTTGTTTCTTACGTGGTTTCATGTTTCCTCCTTGTCGCTTCCAATCGCGCAGCCACTTCCGGATGCTCTTCCAAAAACTTATCTAGAACATTCAAATCTACGATACATGTTTTTCTGATTGGATAATTTGAATTCGCTTCTTTTGCTACTCTTACGAAAGACCAGTATGGCAAACGATATAATTTTGCTCCCTGCGCATAATTGACAAATCGATGCCCTCTGCCCTCCAGATACTTTTCCAAATCTGGACCTTTGTTTTTCCTCATACGATACGCCTCCATTCGTATACATTTGTTACTTTCGTCGTATAAATTCGTATATATTTCAATACATTCGAATTTTGACTACAAAAAGTGCAGGTTTGACTACAGATGGATGTGTCAAAAGCCATTCTCAGCCATTTTCCTGGATTAAGACGGATTTTGAAAAAATAAAAAAGGACACCCCGTATCAGTATTTCTACTAATAGCGAAGTGTCCATTAAACACCTTATTCTTAATTGCTCCTCAAGAATTATTTCTTTATTTACTTTTCGAATAGATTAAGAAAATACTTTAGAATCCATAGAGGTCCATTATATTTTCTCGAATAATCCATGTAACTCCATACAAATCCATCAGTCTTTATCAGATTTCATGTGAATCCGTAGCATTGCACTAATTCTAGGCTACTGATTGGATTTTCATACCCACCGATTGGAATCGAACACTAGTTCAGGCTTTTCATCGTTGGGAACAGCAGTACATCACGAATCGCTGCACTATCTGTCAGCAGCATACAGAGTCTGTCGATTCCGTATCCGATACCACCTGTTGGAGGCATACCGATTTCAAGAGCGTTCATGAAATCTTCATCTGTTGTGTTGGCTTCATCGTTACCCTGTGAAAGCTGTTCTTCCTGATCTTTAAAACGTTCTCTCTGGTCAATTGGGTCATTAAGCTCTGAGTAAGCGTTACACATTTCCCAACCATTCATGAACATTTCGAAACGTTCTACATATTCTGGGTTTTCTGGTTTTTTCTTTGTAAGAGGAGAGATTTCAACTGGGTGATCCATAACAAATGTTGGCTGAATCAGGTGTTCTTCTACGAATTCTTCGAAAAAGAGGTTCAGGATATCACCTTTTTTATGTCTCTCTTCGTATTCTACATGGTGAGCATCTGCTACTGCACGAGCATCTTCCAGTGTGTGAATTTCATTCCAGTCAACACCAGCGTATTTTTTAACTGCATCTACCATTGTGATACGTTCAAATGGTTTTCCAAGATCCATCTCAATACCATTGTAAACAATTGTTGTTGTTCCCAGAACCTCCTGAGCTACGTGACGGTACATATTTTCTGTAAGATCCATCATTCCATAGTAGTCAGTGTAAGCCTGGTAAAGTTCCATCAGTGTGAACTCTGGGTTATGTCTTGTGTCAAGACCTTCGTTACGGAATACTCGTCCAATTTCATATACTCTTTCAAGACCTCCAACGATCAGTCTCTTGAGATAAAGTTCGAGAGAAATACGAAGCTTAAAATCTTCATCAAGTGCGTTGAAATGTGTCTCGAATGGTCTTGCTGCAGCACCACCTGCATTGCTTACAAGCATTGGAGTCTCAACTTCCATGAATCCCTGTCCATCAAGGTATCTGCGGATTGCGCTGATGATCTTTGAACGTTTGATAAATGTATCTTTTACTTCTGGATTCATGATCAGGTCTACGTATCTCTGACGGTAACGTGTATCTGTATTTGTCAGACCGTGAAACTTCTCCGGAAGAATCTGTAAGCTCTTGGAGAGAAGTGTTACGCTTGTTGCGTGAATTGAGATCTCTCCTGTCTTTGTACGGAATACTTCACCTACGATACCTACAATATCACCTATGTCTGTCTTCTTAAAGTCTTTGTAAGCGTCTTCTCCAACATTGTCTCTTGCTACATAAGACTGAATGTTGCCTTTGAGATCCTGCACGTTACAGAAAGAAGCTTTTCCCATAACACGCTTGGACATCATACGTCCTGCGATGGATACTGTCTTTCCTTCCAGTTCGTCAAAGTTATCTTTGATTTCCTGGCTGTGGTGTGTCTGATCATATTTTGTGATTACAAATGGGTCTTTTCCATTTGCCTGTAAATCTGCCAGCTTTTCGCGGCGTACTTTTCTTAACTGATTTAAATCTGGTTCCTGCGTGTTCTTCTGCTGCTGAGCCATTATTTTTCTCCTTTCTGAATATGTGCATCTATTCCCTGAAAATATCCGGTATCTATTGTCTAAGAACCGGACTTTCTTCGAATCTATGACAGCACAAACCCCTTGCGCAGTTACGAAGGGGTTCGAAAATCATTATCTGTGTCCTGAAATTATAGAGAGCGTTTGATATCAAGTACTTTGTACTGGATTACGCCCATCTGTGTCTCTACGTTTACTACATCTCCTACTTTGCTGCCCATAAGAGCCTGACCTACTGGAGATTCATTGGAAATCTTTCCTTCGAGACTGTTTGCTTCTGTTGAACCTACAATCTTGAATTCCATCTCTTCATCATATTCAATATCAAATACTGTTACTGTACAGCCAACATTGATTTTTCCGAGATCTACTTCTTCTTCGTCTACAACTTCAGCATTTTTCAAAATATTTTCGAGTTCTTCGATTCTTGCTTCGATATCTCTCTGTTCGTCTTTTGCTGCATCGTACTCTGCATTTTCAGATAAGTCTCCCTGTTCACGAGCTTCTCTGATCTTATCTGCAACCTCTTTACGTTTTACAACCTTGAGGTTTTCAAGTTCCTGTTCCAATGCTTTCAGACCTGTATAAGTCATCAGTCTTTTCTTTGCTTCTGCCATGATTTTCTCCCTTTCTTGCGTTGCTTTTCCTATTCCGATTTATATAAACAGCCGGCGTTTAACCAGCTTTATACTCTACGTCCATTATATTCTGCAATTTTGTTATTATACCCAAAACCTAAAGGACTGTCAAGATTTTTTCCAGTTCTTCATAGCTTTCTACTTCATTTACCTTATCTCTCAGACGTGCCGCCCCATGCAGTCCTTTTGTGTACCAGGCAACATGTTTTCTCATCTCGCGAATCCCACAGAAATCGCCTTTGTATTCAAGTTGAAGTCTTGCATGACGAAGCATTGTTTCACGGATTTCATCCACGGATGGCCTCGGTGGGAGACTTCCATCCCTTTCATATGCAAGCAATTCGGAGAAAATCCATGGATTTCCCTGTGCTCCTCTCGCAATCATCACGCCGTCACATCCCGTATACGCTTTCATCTGGATAGCTTTTTCCCCAGAAGTCACATCACCATTTCCAATTACCGGGATACTGACAGCTTCTTTTACCTGGCGGATGATATCCCAGTCTGCTTTTCCTGAATAGTACTGTTCTCTCGTTCTTCCGTGAACAGCAACAGCTGCTGCCCCAGCTTCTTCTATAATCTTTGCGATTTCAACTGCGTTGACGTGTTCATCATCAAATCCTTTTCTGATCTTAACTGTAACAGGCTTTTCAATTGCCTTTACAACTGTATGGACCAGCTCGTAGACCAGTTTTGGATCTTTCATCAATGCTGAGCCTTCTCCGTTGCGTACGACCTTCGGCACCGGACACCCCATATTAATGTCTAATATGGAAAAGGGTCTCTCTTCGATTCTTTTCGCCATCTCGCTGACAATCTTCGGATCTGAGCCAAATAACTGCAAAGACACCGGAAATTCATCTGGATGGATTTCCAGAAGGCTTTCTGTATTTTTATTATTATAGAAAATTGCCTTCGCGCTGACCATTTCCATGCAAAGAAGGCCTGCCCCCTGTTCTTTACAGAGCAAACGGAATGGCAGGTCTGTTACTCCTGCCATCGGCCCTAAAATATATGAATTTTCTAATGTTACATTCCCTATCTTTAATTTTTTCATCTTTATACTCTCTGTTAACGCTTGTTCTTATTGTAAATCAGGCGCAGTCCTGTCAGTGTCAGATCTGGATCATACATATCAATGCAATCTGTTTCCTGAGCAATGATCTTGCCAATCCCGCCTGTTGCAACAACTTTTATGTTCTTATATCCAGACGCCTGTTTGATCTTTTCTACAATGTATTCTGTCTGTCCGATCGCACCATATACCAACCCAGCCTGCATGCTGGAAATCGTTTCTTTCGCAAGGATCGATACCGGCTTCTTTATCTCAATCGCCGGAAGCATCGCTGCGCCGCCCCATAATGAGCGAGCCGCGGTTTCAATTCCCGGTGCTGTAATCCCTGCCTCAAATGTTCCTTTTGGTCCGATCAGGTCAAATGTTGTCGCAGTCCCAAAATCCACAACAATTACCGGTCCTCCGACCATATCATATGCAGCCACCGCATCAACGATACGATCCGGACCGATCTCTTTCGGACTCTCTGTCACAATCCGGATTCCTGTTTTAATCCCGGCAGATACAACAATCGGACGAATATCAAAGTATTTGATAATACCGCTTGTCAGTGAATACATAATATCCGGTACAACGGATGCAATTATCACAGCTTCAATGTCTGACGCCTGTATATTTCTATGTTCCAGAATTCCACAGATTGTAAATCCATACTCATCAGAAGTCCTTGGCGTTTTTGTCATCATACGAAATGTTCCAAGCAGATTATTTTCTTTAAAAACACCGAGTGTAATATTCGTATTTCCCACATCTACTGTTAAAAGCATCTTTGTCCCTCCTGCCTTTTATTTTTCTTCGGAATCAATATCCTCACCTAAATAGAATACCCTGAAAAACAACTCTAATGATTCAAATAATTCTCTCTTTGTCTGCTGCAGCTGTTTGATTTTTAATATACTGCCAATCTCATCAAAACCAAAATCATTCTCTTCGCGTTCTACATGAAGTTCAAGGTTGCCGTCTTCATCATATGAAACCATAAATACTCCACCTATATCTTCTGTGTAAAGCACGCACATGATCTGCAGTTCCTGTTTGATTGCTTCCGGAAGTGCGTCAAATTCCGGATTCAGAAAAAATTTCTGCTCATATGCACTTGCCGCACATAATACAACTTTTCCCATTTTATTTCTCCTTAAATCAAGTTTAAATATACCCATATATGCCGCGAACAGACACTTCTCCGGCATAAACGGCCTCTTCCCTTCCATCTTCATGACAGACGATCAGTTCGCCACAGGAATTGATCCCCCGTGCCAATGCCCGGTAAGATTCCTTTTCTCCATGAATACAAACTTCTCTTCCCCTGTTCACAAGAAGGTCATTGTATGCATCCTGAATCCCTGTCAAATCTTCTGTCCGTTCAAATAATTTATAATTTTCCTCAAAATGCTTCTCAATATCTGTGATCAGTTCTGACTTGTCCCACATTTTCCCTGTTGCCAGACGAAGCGATACTGCTGTGTCTGCAACTTCCTTTGGAAAATATTCTGTGTTAACATTTACACCGACACCAACAATAACGTAATGAATACCACCTGCATCAACGCTCATCTCTGTCAGAATCCCAACCAGTTTCCTGCCTGCCCATACAAGATCATTCGGCCACTTAATCTGTATATCCAGCCCTGTCAGACTGTGTATTGCCTGCGCTGCACTATATGCCATCACAAGCGTCAGCATTGGCGCCTTGTCCGGTGCAAATTCAGGTCTGAGCAGAATTGTCATATAAACATTATCCGTCTCTTCTGAGAGCCATACACGCCCTCTGCGCCCCCTTCCTGCCGTCTGCCTGTCTGCAACTACCAGACTTCTATGAGGTGCTCCCTGAGCAGCCAGTTCTTTTGCCTTATTATTTGTTGAATCAATTTCCTGATAATAAAAAATCTTACTCATAACCCTATAATTTGGAAAAGGAACTTTCCCTCTGCAAAGGTACTTGTTCCTTTAAACTATGCCTGTTTCTAAAGCGAGTTATCTTATAATTCTTAAGAAGTCTGTTATGCTTCAAACTCTCCAAGTGTAGCTACCATTACTGCTTTGATTGTATGCATACGGTTCTCAGCTTCATCAAATACTTTTGACTGTGCAGATTCGAATACTTCATCTGTTACTTCCATATCTGTGATTCCAAAACGTTCTCCAACTTCTTTTCCAATCTTTGTCTTCAGATCATGGAAAGCTGGCAGACAATGCAGGAAAATTGCGCTTTCTTTTGCATTCGCCATAACTTCTTTTGTAACCTTGTATGGTGTCAGCTCTTTGATACGTTTTTCCCATACTTCATCAGGTTCTCCCATAGATACCCATACGTCTGTGTAGATTACATCTGCATCTTTTGTTCCAGCTTCTACATCTTCTGTAAGAGTGATTGTTGCTCCACTTTCTGCTGCAAATCCTTTGCAAAGTTCAACCAGTTCATCAGATGGGAAATATTCCTTTGTTGTGCAGGCAACAAAATCAAGACCTAATTTTGCACATGTGACCATCAGTGAATTACCCATATTGAATCTTGCATCACCCATGTATACAAGCTTGAGACCTTTGAGTGTTCCAAAATTCTCACGGATTGTCAGCATATCTGCGAGCATCTGTGTTGGGTGGAATTCGTTTGTCAGACCATTCCATACTGGAACTCCTGCGTATTCTCCAAGTTCTTCTACGATATCCTGTCCAAATCCACGGTATTCGATACCATCATACATTCTTCCAAGTACGCGTGCTGTATCTTCGATACTTTCTTTTTTCCCCATCTGTGAACCTGTAGGTCCAAGATAAGTTACACCCATACCAAGGTCAGATCCTGCAACTTCAAATGCACATCTTGTTCTTGTACTGTCTTTTTCGAAAAGAAGTACGATATTCTTTCCTCTATAATAATCTACAGGGACTCCTTTTTTCTTCTTGTCTTTGAGATCTGCTGCAAGATCAAGAAGATATGTAATCTCTTCTGGTGTATAGTCTATTAATTTTAAAAAGTTTCTGCCTTTTAAGTTCATTATACTTCATCCCTTTCTGTTATTTTAAGGGTTTTCTCGTCTTTGTTATTCGCCCTTTATTCTTGCCTGTTAGTATACTATTCCATTTTGGAAAATGCAAGTTTTTATACTCAGTTTCTTCTCTGGCGGCTTACTTCAAACATCAGCACTGCAGCCGCAATTGCCGCATTCAGTGACTCTACCTGGCCTGCCATCGGAATCTGTACCCAGATATCTGCCTTGGCTGTCACCTCATCTCTCAGGCCATTTCCTTCATTTCCAATCAGAAATGCTGTACCTTTACAGTAATCTTCTTTATCATAGGACTGTTTTCCCTTCAGATGAGCAGCATAAACTGTGATATCCTTTTTCTTCATTCTTTCAATGGATTCGATAATATCTTCCACATAGACAAATGGCATTCTGTAGATTGCTCCCATTGTAGAACGAATTGTCTTCGGATTGTATATATCTACACAATCTTTACTCAAAATCAGTCCATTCACACCTGCCGCCTCTGCTGTACGAAAGATTGTTCCAAGATTTCCCGGATCCTGTAAGTTATCCAACACCATAATATGTGGATTCTCTGCCGCTAAAATATGTTCTTCTTTATGTTTCATCTGACGTACAACAGCCAGCACCCCCTGCGGTGTCTTTGTGTCTGACATATAAGAAAATACAACATCTGACACTAACTCCGGCTTACAGCCTTTCGGAAGTGAATCTTTGTATTTTTTATAAAACCCTTCTGTCACATATAATTTTTCAAGTCTTTCCGGCGGTGTTTCCTGTACCATACGAATCCCTTCCACAACAAAAACTCCCGCCTGATTTCTTGCCTTACTCTTTTTCTGCAGCTGAACAATCTCCTTCACCTGCTGATTACCTGTACTTGTTATCATAACTCTCTTTTCCTTTATTTAAATTTATTCAAATTCCGTTTACTATTTTCTTCTTCCTCTGTTTGCAATGCTAAGCAGACGAAGAAGCTGTACCATTGCTGACAAAAGTGCAACAAAATAGGTCATTCCTGCTGCCGTTAATACTTTTTTCCCGCCACTCATCTCATCAGGCGTCAAAATCCCCAGTCTTTCCACCTGAGTCAGTGCTCTCTTAGAAGCATCAATCTCCACCGGAAGTGTCACCAGATTAAATAACACAATCGCCGAAAACAATATTGCACCAAACATTACCAAGTCAGACATCTGAAGAAGAATCCCTGCAAACACCAGAATGTACGAAAAGTTTGAACTGACATTTGCTATCGGAACCAGTTTTTTTCGAATACTTAATGGTCCATACGCTGTTGCATGCTGAATCGCGTGTCCACATTCATGAGCCGCTACTGCAATACTTGAAACAGAACTTCTTCCATAAACTGTCTCTGAGAGATTCAGCGTTTTATTCATCGGATTATAATTATCTGTCAAACTTCCTCTTGTCTGGCGAATCTGCACATCATAAATCCCATTAGCCCTCAGAATTCTTTCCGCCGCCTGTGCACCTGTCATTCCAGAAAATGCCCTGTATTTTGAATATTTATTAAAACGTGACTGAACCATGGATGAGATATAAAAACTCAGAATCAGTAATCCAAATGTCAAATAGTAATATGTCATTGCCAATCCTCCTTTTTATAATACGTTACCTCTTATTATATCAAATAGTATGATAAATATATCATTAAATTTTATTAAAATACTTGTGGATATATGGCAAATTCTTCTGGACCGAAATCCACAGCACCAGTACTACATAAGAAGGTTTCCATATATTCTCATCTATATCATGCAATTAAAGAATTTAATGGGAACGCTTCCGCGTTCCCATACTCAAGAGGACACCCTCATTATTCATCATACCTTAAATCGATATCCAACTCCCCAGATTGTCTCAATATACTGTGGGTGAGATGTATCATATTCAATCTTCTCTCTAATCTTCTTGATATGCACTGTTACAGTTGCAATATCACCAATGGATTCCATATCCCAAATTTCTCTGAACAATTCTTCCTTTGTATATACGTGATTCGGATGTCCAGCAAGAAATGTAAGAAGATCAAATTCCTTTGTTGTGAATGATCTTTCTTCTCTGTTCACCCAGACACGGCGTGCAGTTGTATCAATCTTCAGCCCGCGAATTTCAATCACTTTATTCTCTTCCACATTACTTCCGATCAGTCTTTCATAACGCGCAAGATGTGCCTTTACTCTGGCAACCAGTTCGCTCGGACTGAATGGCTTTGTCATGTAATCATCAGCGCCAAGTCCAAGACCTCTGATCTTATCGATATCATCCTTTTTTGCTGATACCATGATAATTGGTGTATTCTTCTGCTCTCTCACCTGTTTACAGATCTCAAATCCATCTACTCCTGGAAGCATCAGATCGAGAATAATCAGATTAAAATCACCTTCTAATGCCATTTCCTTTCCTGTCAATCCATCATTCGCAACTTCCACCTCAAAATTACTCAGCTCAAGATAATCTTTTTCAAGATCAGCAATCGCTTCTTCATCTTCGATAATTAAAATACGTTTACTCATGTACCGGCACCTCCTGATATTTTCTTACTACAAAGTACATAACTGTTCCTTTTCCCTCTTCACTGACAGCCCAGATATTGCCGCCATGCTCTTCTACAATCTTCTTTACGATTGAAAGACCAATTCCACTTCCACCTTTTGAAGAATTACGTGAAGCATCTGTACGATAAAATCTGTCAAATATGTAAGGCAGATCTCTTAAAGCAATTCCCTTTCCATTGTCTCCAAGTTCAATCTGAATAAAATCTCCGACATCTTTTACAGTCATTACAATCTGACCGTTGGGCTTGTCCATATATTTTACAGAATTCGAAATAATATTGTTGATTACTCTTCGAAGCTGTTCAGGATCTACGATTACTTTACAATCTTCTTCGATCATATTTCTATACTCAAAGGTAACACCTTTTGCCTCCAGTTCCATATGAAGATCTTCCGCACAATCTTCAAAATATCCCTGTGCAGAAACTGTCGCAAAATTATAAGGAATTCGATTCGTGTCAATCTTTGAATAAAACGTCAATTCGTTGATCAAAAGATCCATCTCATTGGCCTTATTGTATATCGTTTTAATATATCTGTCCATCTTTTCAGGTGTATCTGCAACTCCGTCCATAATTCCTTCTACATATCCTTTGATGGCTGTGATCGGAGTCTTTAAGTCATGAGAAATATTACTGATCAGATCTTTGTTCTCCTGATCAAATTCCATCTTCTCTTCTGCATTCGCCTTCAGTCTTCGTCTCATCTCTTCAAAATCCTGACAGAGCTGTCCAATCTCATCATCTGCTTCCGCCCTGATTTCAAAGTCAAGATTCCCTTCTTTAATATTACGTGCAGCTTCCTGAAGCTTTGCAAGTGGCACAGAAACTGTTCTATAAATCCACCAGATCAAAAGCGCTGCCGTTACCAGAACAACGATCAGATACAATTGCTGAACATCACTCACCTGTCTTGGTGCAAACAGATTCACCGCAATTGTTGATAAGATGGTCGGACAAATCATCACTACCATAAATGCAACGACTAACTTCGTCTTTAATTTCATATGCGACCCCTTTCCGATTTACTACTTTTTACCACCTTACAATATCACAAAAAAGGCCGATACCACAAGGTATCAGCCTTTTGTTTAATTAAAATTTCATATTATCCGATGTATTTTTTCAAAGCTTCCACTTTGTCAAGTTTTTCCCATGGAAGATCAAGATCATTTCTTCCGAAATGTCCGTAAGCTGCTGTCTGTTTATAGATTGGACGACGAAGGTCGAGCATACGGATGATTCCTGCCGGACGCATATCGAAGTTTTCCCGTACGATCTCTACAAGTTTTTCATCTGAAAGCACACCTGTTCCAAATGTATCTACACGTACAGATGTCGGCTGTGCAACGCCGATTGCGTATGAAAGCTGGATTTCACATTTTTTAGCAAGTCCTGCTGCAACGATATTTTTTGCTGCATAACGTGCTGCATAAGCAGCAGAACGGTCAACCTTTGTACAGTCTTTTCCTGAAAATGCTCCGCCGCCGTGACGTGCCATTCCACCATATGTGTCTACAATAATCTTACGTCCTGTCAGACCACTGTCTCCATGAGGTCCGCCAATTACGAAACGTCCTGTTGGATTAATGAAATATTTTGTCTCGGCATCTGTCATCTCTGCTGGAACAACTGCATCGATAACATATTTACGAATGTCTTCGTGAATCTGTTCCTGTGTCACATCTGGATCATGCTGTGTAGAAATAACGATTGCTTCAATACGTTTTGGCATATCATTTTCATCATATTCTACAGTCACCTGACTCTTTCCGTCTGGACGAAGGTAAGAAAGTGTACCATCTTTTCTTACGTTTGTAAGCTGAAGTGTCAGCTTATGAGCCATTGCGATTGGATATGGCATAAGTTCTTCTGTATCATCACATGCATATCCAAACATCATACCCTGGTCTCCTGCACCAATTGCTTCAATCTCATCTTCACTCATTTTATTTTCTTTTGCTTCAAGAGCTTTGTCTACACCCATAGCGATATCTGCTGACTGTTCATCAATTGCTGTGATAACCGCACATGTCTCAGCGTCAAAACCATATTTTCCACGTGTATAACCAATTTCAGTAACTGTCTCACGTACAAGTTTCTGAATATCAACGTAAGCGCTTGTTGTGATCTCACCCATTACAAGTACAAGACCTGTTGTAGTGCTTGTCTCACATGCCACACGGCTCATTGGGTCCTGTTCCAGAAGTGCATCAAGAATTGCATCTGAAATCTGGTCACAAATCTTATCCGGATGTCCTTCTGTAACGGACTCGGATGTAAATAATCTTTTTTCCATATCTGTTCTCCTTTTCTTCTGGTTCTTTCTCTCGGGATTGTTTTCTATCTATCTTTTAACGAAAAAACAGTCCACAAAAAGCGGACTGTCTGTACTCAACATAACAATCCTCTTATTGTTCGATTACTCGCTCAGGCTGGCACCTTCCGTCACACGGGGTTGCCGCAGCTTCTCAGATCCTTTGTATCTCCACTGCTCTGAATAAGAGAAAGTTTATTTGTTCTTTTTCCAAGAGATTACTTTACTATGTTATATAGAAAATGTCAATACACATTCTATGAGTTTTCTCTAAAACTTACTGCAGTTTAATTCTCCCTGTAAATCCGTACTTCCTAACATTCCTCATGTTCTTCATTTTTACAGTCATGAGGCGCCGGATTCTTTTCATCACTCACAAAATCTGCAGGCAGTACAGTGAGTTCTCCTTTAAGATATGCATTCACCGCGTCTATTGCATTACCTGTAACATTAATGCAGATATCTATATTTCTTTCACTGAAAAACTTTATAGAACCCATATCCATGCTTCCTGCAATAATAGCCTGGATACCCTGACTCAAAAGATAGCCTGGATTATGAGTACGTGCTGACACACTGATCTCGTCTACAATAGTATCTCCTTCTGTATCAAAAATAACATAATAATCACAGATTTCTAAATATGGGGAAACTTCCAGTCCCATTGTTGCTGCCGCAATTTTCATGATTTTCTCTCCTTTGTAAAAAGAAGAAGATCCAATCAAGATCTTCTTCCTGCCTTCACTATTAACTTACTTTCAATGTAAACTTCTGAATCTCTTTTTCACTTGATACCTTTTCGATTATGCCGCCAAGAGAACGAAGTTTCTCCTCAAAATGTTCATATCCTCTCTGTATATACACGATATCATCTACAATGGTAATATCGTCTGTTGCAAGGCCTGCGATACAGAGTGCTGCACCTGCACGAAGATCTGGTGCGCTGACTCTTGCTCCTGAGAACTTTTCAACACCTTCAATTGTTGCATAGTTTGTCTCAACTTTTACATTCGCTCCCATTCTTGCAAGTTCATGTAAGTATTTAAAACGATTTTCGAAAATGCTCTCTGTAATTGTACTTGTTCCCTGTGCCAGTGCAAGAACCACACCAATCTGTGGCTGCATATCTGTAGGATACCCCGGATATGGAAGGGTCTTAACCTGTGTAGCCCTAAGTCTTCCCTTTGCAACAACACGTACAGCATCGTCAAATTCTTCAACTTCACAGCCAATATCAACCAACTTGGAAATTGTTGCATCCAAATGTTTTGGAATAACATTCAATACTGTTACATCGCCTCTTGTAGCTGCTGCTGCAAACATAAATGTTCCTGCTTCAATCTGATCAGGAATAACTGTGTATTCTGCCTTATGAAGCTTCTTCACACCTTTGATCTTGATTACATCTGTTCCTGCCCCGCGGATATTCGCTCCCATACTGTTCAGGAAGTTCGCAACATCAACAACATGAGGTTCTTTCGCAACGTTCTCCATAATTGTCATTCCGTCAGCAAGTGCTGCTGCCATCATAACATTGATTGTTGCTCCAACTGAAACGACGTCAAAATACAGGTGTGTTCCCTTCAAATGTTCTGCCTCTGCGACAATCTTACCTCTCTCAATCTCTACATCGGCTCCAAGTGCACGGAATCCTTTCAGATGCTGATCAATTGGTCTGCTTCCAATATTACATCCCCCTGGAAGCGCTACCATTGCCTTTTTATATTTACCAAGAAGAGCACCAAGCAGATAATAAGATGCTCTGATCTTCTTAATGTAATCGTATTCAATATTCAGATCGCCAATTGTACTTCCGTTAATTTTTACAGTATGTCTGTCAACACGCTCTACTGTTGCTCCGATTCCTGCAATTGCTTCGAGCATTACGTTAATATCATTTACATCTGGAAGATTGTCGATAAGAACTGTTTCATCTGTCATAACTGCTGCTGCTAAAAGTGGAAGTGCCGCATTCTTTGCACCACTTATCTCAACTTCACCAACCAGCGGATGACCCCCTTTAATTATATATTGCTCCATATAGCACCTCTATCAATATTTCTTGTAATCTTTTGATTCGCAATGACTATAATGCATTTTACTACATAAAAATACTAGGATAGTATAACATAAAATCACAAATTGTAAAACAGTTTTTATTTATTTTAAAATCTTTTTATCATAAGCCTGCTTATTTTTATCAATTAAACGGATCTTGTGTTATATTTTTTAACTGCATCCAGCACATTTGTAATCGTTTCATCAATCATGTATCCATCTTCACATACCGTTATGTCTGCATACTTTTCATACAAGCAGACCCGTTCTTCATATAACTGGCGCAGACTCTGCCCCTCACGAAGAACTACCCCTCTTTTTTTTGGATCCTTAATTCTTTCTTTTATTGTCTGAAAAGACGCCTTTAAATATACAATTGTTCCTATTTTTTTCAGGTGCTCCATAGCTTCTTCACAATAGATCACGCTGCCTCCCGGTGAAATCACGGAATTCTGTACATCTATACTGGCGTTCACCCTACTTTCGATTTTTAAAAACTCCTCTTCACCAACTTCTGCAATGATTTCCCGAAGAAGTTTTCCTTCTTGTTCCTGAATCAATAGATCTGTGTCTAAAAATTGCTTTCCTAATTGTTTTGCCACAACAACACCTACTGTACTCTTCCCTACAGCAGGCATTCCGATAAAAATCAAATTTCCCTTATTCATGGTTATCAACTCCCTTTTAATTATGTTTTATTGTAACATAATTTTCCTGATTAGTAAAACTTTCTGCGCATCCTTCTGTCATTACTTCGTCTTTTAAATAACTCCTGATAAAGCATTACTTCTATCAGATTCATCATCCAGTTTCTCTGTCCTTCATTCTGTCCTTGTTTTTCTGCCTCAGCACATAATTGCTTTTCATTTCTGCATACTTCATTATAAATTCTTCTACTCATCATCTTGAGCTGCAGTTTATCAGGATATTCATCATACATCATGCTGCATGGATATTCACATCGATCGCATTCTTCCTCCACGTATGGCATCAATTTTTTTGCAAGATCCGGATACATACTTCTCATATATTCATAATCCCGTTCATCAATTTTCTCATCATCAAATATAAGCGGCATTGGATAGGCCATATAATACGGCAGTTTCATACACATTTTACACTTCCATTTCAAAGCATTATATGCATACTATATGCTTTTTTCAGCCAGACGTGAAAACAGACCATCCGCATCCGCAGGACTTTTGCCGCAGCAGCCAATGGTCTGTAATATGTTATTTTAAGTTACCCGGTCCAAATCCCAGCGGAAACAATTCTTTGAAGGTAACTATTTTATAGTCTTCTTTATTTATTGCCAGGATAATCTGAAATTCCTCGGGATTACAGAATTCCATCATCACCTGTCGGCATACACCACAAGGTGCTGTATACTCTGTCAGAATCCCCTCTTTTCCACCCACAATGCAAATCGCCTGAAATTCTCTCTCTCCTTCGCTCACCGCCTTAAAAAATGCGGTCCTCTCTGCGCAATTCGATGGTCCGTAGGCAGCATTTTCAATATTGCATCCTGTGTAGATTTTCCCATCTTTTGTAAGCAGTGCTGCCCCTACTTTGAAATTCGAATATGGAGTATAAGAATATGCTGTCTGACTGATCGCTGTTTCTATCATTTGTTCAATCATATTTTTATCCAGCATAACATCACCTCTTTATTTATTTTTATCTGAAAGAATCAGTTTACGTACTGCTTCCACTGTTATACGTACCGCAGCATCTACATCATGAACAACTGGATTTTCCAATCCCAGTTTCTCTCTTTCCTGATTTGCCATTACAAGAAAACTTGCACCGACACGGGCGCGTTTATATGCGCCGACAATAAATAATGCTGCGCCTTCCATTTCGGATGCAAGACAGCCCATCTGTTTCCATGCTTCCCATTTATTCAAGAGTTCATAGCTTACCGGTTTTGTCTGCGGTGAATGTTGTCCAAAGAAGGAATCTTTACTCTGCACAACACCTACATGATATGTTGCACCGCTTTCCTTTGCAGCTTCAACAAGAGCTTTTGTAACCTCAAAATCTGCAACTGCAGGATATTCAATTGGAGCATATTCTCTAGTTGTTCCTTCCATTCGAATTGCTCCTGTTGCAATTACAACATCAGAACTTTTAACTTCCGGCTGTATGCCTCCGCAGGTTCCGATTCTCAAAAATGTTCTCGCACCGCAAATATATAATTCTTCCATTGCTATGGCTGTGGAAGGACCTCCGATTCCTGTAGAAGTCACGCTGACTTTTACGCCCTCGAGATATCCTGTATATGTTTTATATTCTCTGTTAAATGAAATGAGCTGTGCATCATCCAGATACTGTGCGATTTTTTCACATCTTCCCGGATCTCCCGGAAGGATGACGTATTCCCCGATATCGTCCGGGCCTACCTGAAGATGATACTGTTTATTCGGATCTTTTGAATACTGTTTCATACTGTCGCCTCCTTACTGGCTCTTATTCATATCCATGTGCCTGTTTCAGCATCATATCTTTTACTTTCATCAGTCGGATCTGAGTACTTCTTTCATTCTCATCCAGCTTCATGGAAATGTATTTGATATTCTTTTCTGTTTCAGGAATTATCACGTGTTCCAACGCGTTTACACGACGCCTTGTTTTTTCAATTTCTGCTGCCATCAACTGGCATGCTTTCTCGCACTCTGCGAGACGAATCATATCTGGCAGAATGTCCGCCAGTGATTTTACCGCACCATCCAGGTCACTGGAGGTGAATGCAAAACCATATGAGTAGATGTCATTTGCATCTGCTGTTCTGGTTTTATAAGTGAACGTCGGAATCTCAACGCTCATAACGTTCTTTTCATCAACATAAAGTTCAATTCCCTGCTTTGGTGTCATCAAAGCTGTATTAAGCACCTCTTCTGACATGCCTGCTTTAGCAATAACAAAGTTTTTATCAGCAGATAAAATTCCTTCTTCCACCTTTAATCGTAATTCCATGTTCTCACGAACGAGATCCATGTACTGACGCATCAGCTCGTCACGTTTATCTTTCAGCAATTTGTGACCACGAATCGCTGTGATACGTTTCTTTTTCAAACGAGTCAGCTCCATACGGGTTGGAATTATCTGTGTTGATGCCAAATAAATTCACCTCTCTTTCCAACTACTTTTATTCATCCGGGAATTATCCCTGATAGTACATATCCAGGTATTTGTCATCGATACGTTTCAATTCAGCTCTTGGAAGCATGGAAAGTAATTTCCAGCCAATTTCCAGTGTTTCTTCGATACTTCTGTCTGTAGTGAACCCCTGTGATATATATTCTTTTTCGAATGCATCTGCGAATCTGGCATAGAGAAGGTCCATCTCTGTAAGAGCCGCTTCACCAAGGATTATCATAAGTTCTTTCGCATCTTTTCCACGGGAATAAGCAGAGAATAACTGATTCATCGTATTCGCATGGTCTGCACGTGTTTTCCCTTCACCGATACCTTTGTCTTTCAGACGGGAAAGTGATGGAAGTACGTCTACTGGAGGTACCAGACCTTTACGATGTAATTCACGGCTCAGAATGATCTGACCTTCTGTGATATATCCGGTAAGGTCAGGGATTGGATGAGTCTTGTCATCTTCAGGCATTGAGAGGATAGGAATCATTGTTACAGAACCATCTTTTCCTTTCTGACGTCCGGCACGCTCATACAATGTAGCAAGGTCTGTATACATGTAACCTGGATATCCGCGCCGGCCAGGAACTTCCTTACGGGCTGCTGATACTTCGCGAAGTGCATCAGCATAGTTTGTAATGTCTGTGAGGATTACAAGTACGTGCATTCCTTTCTCGAATGCAAGGTATTCAGCTGCTGTCAAAGCCATACGTGGTGTAGCGATACGCTCGATAGCCGGGTCATTTGCAAGATTGATGAACAAAACGGTTCTGTCGATCGCACCTGTTTCTTTAAAGTTTTCAATAAAGAAGTTTGATTCTTCAAATGTGATACCCATAGCAGCAAATACTACAGCAAATTTTTCATCTTTTCCACGAACCTTAGACTGTCTTGCAATCTGAGCTGCGAGGTTAGCATGTGGAAGCCCCGATGCAGAGAAGATAGGAAGTTTCTGCCCACGTACAAGCGTGTTCAGACCGTCAATAGCGGATATACCTGTCTGAATAAATTCTTCCGGGTAAACCCTTGCAGCCGGATTCATAGGAAGACCATTGATGTCCATTCTTGCTTCCGGAAGAATGTCCGGACCATCATCGACAGGATTTCCAAGACCGTCGAATACTCGGCCAAGTATATCTTCAGAAACTCCAAATTCCATTGTTCTCCCCAGGAAACGCACCTTGCTCTTAGAAAGATTGATACCTGCAGCACTTTCATACAGCTGTACAAGTGCGTCACTTCCGTTGATCTCAAGCACTTTGCAGCGACGTGTTTCGCCGTTTGCGAGTTCGATTTCTCCCAATTCATCGAAAGCAACATTCTCTACGCCACGAACAAGCATCAAAGGACCGGCTACTTCCTGTATAGTTCTATACTCTTTTGGCATTTAGAATTCCTCCTTTCTCAATGTATCGGCAATCTGTTTGTCTAATTCTGCATTTATTTTTGCAAATGAGTCATCAAGGACATCTTCTTTTATATATTTGAAACGGCCAATCTGTTCACGAACCGGCACGTCGATAAGTTTCTGAAGTTTAGCACCTTCTTTCAATGCCGCAACAGCTTTTTCATAATATGCAAGTACGAGAGTCATCATCATGTGCTGTTTCTTAAGTGATGTATAAGTATCTACTTCGTGAAAAGAGTTCTGGTGCAGAAAGTCTTCACGGATAGATCTTGCTGCCTCCATTTTAGACGGTCAGATGATGAGAGTGCATCCATACCTACCATCTTGACAATTTCTTCAAGTTCTGCTTCTTCTTGTAACAGAGACATCATCTTCTGACGATTTTTCATCCAGGCTTCGTCAACCTGTTCGTTAAACCATGCAGCCATGGTGTCTACATACAGAGAATAACTTGTCAGCCAGTTGATAGCCGGGAAGTGCCTCTTGTAAGCAAGAGCTGCATCCAGTCCCCAGAATACTTTTACGATACGAAGTGTAGCCTGAGATACTGGTTCGGAGATATCTCCACCTGGAGGAGATACGGCACCGATTACAGAAAGAGCACCAACTGTGTCTTCTTTTCCAAGAGTAATTACTTTACCAGCTCTTTCATAGAACTGTGCAAGCCGGCTGCCAAGGTAAGCCGGGTATCCTTCTTCACCAGGCATTTCTTCCAGACGTCCTGACATTTCTCGAAGAGCTTCTGCCCAGCGAGATGTGGAGTCTGCCATCAAAGCTACTGAATATCCCATGTCACGGAAGTATTCAGCAATTGTGATACCTGTGTAAATGGATGCTTCACGAGCAGCCACAGGCATATCTGATGTATTAGCGATCAGAACTGTTCTCTGCATCAGGGACTGTCCTGTCTTAGGATCTTTCAGTTCCGGGAATTCGTTCAAAACGTCTGTCATTTCATTTCCACGTTCACCGCATCCGATGTAAACAACGATATCCGCTTCTGCCCATTTAGCAAGCTGATGCTGGATAACTGTTTTACCACTGCCAAATGGTCCTGGTACTGCAGCCACACCACCCATAGCGATTGGGAAAAATGTATCTACTACACGCTGCCCTGTTACCAGTGGCATTACTGGTGGGAGTTTTTTCTTGTATGGACGTCCTTTACGAACCGGCCATTTCTGCATCATTGTAAGTTCTTTGTCTCCGTCAGCTGCAGCCACAACAGCAACAACTTCTTCTACTGTAAATGTTCCAGCTTTGATCTCTTTAATAATACCTTTGATACCATAAGGAACCATAATCTTCTGCTGAACTACGATTGTTTCCTGAACAGTGCCTATTGTATCGCCCGCTTCTACTTCGTCACCAACTTTTACTGCAGGAACAAAATCCCACTTAAGGTTTCTCTTAAGCGATGGTACTTCAACGCCACGTTTCAGATTGTTTCCTGAAAGTCTCATAATGTCATCAAGTGGTCTCTGGATACCATCGTAAATGCTTGTGATAAGTCCAGGTCCCAACTCTACGGACATTGGTGCTCCCGTAGATTCTACAGGTTCTCCAGGTCCGAGACCTGATGTCTCTTCATATACCTGAATAGATGCTTCGTCACCGTGCATCTCTATAATTTCGCCAATCAATCTCTGGTTGCTTACACGAACCACATCAAACATATTCGCGTCACGCATTCCTGATGCAATTACAAGAGGTCCTGCAACTTTTTTAACTACGCCTGTGCTCATTTGACGAATTACCTCCTATTATTTATTCCTCTGAGAACAGGATATCGGAACCAATTGCCTGTTCTACCGTCTTCTTAACACCTTCAACGCCAGCACCTGTGTTGCCAGATACGCCGGGAATCAGGATGATTGACGGTAATGGGCGTTCGCGATAAACTGCTAATTCTTCTGTCAGTTCAGCTGCTGCTGCCTCTGTGATATAAATAATTCCATATCCTGTTTCAGCAAGATGCGCAAGCTTTCTTCTGGCTTCTTCGCGGGTATTTACCGGGCATATGTCCAGACCCAGCGTTGCGAAACCATAAATGCTGTCGTAATCGCCGATAACTGCTATCTTATACATACATCTCCCTTACCCTTTCCCGAATTGCCTCCTCTGGAAAACCGTTCTTTTTTCCTGTAAGAATGATTCGGACTGTTTTTATTTCATTTTCTCTGGCAAGCAGATAAGCCACCAAAGGTCCCACTGAAAATGCTTTATATTTCTGTGGTCTGATTGTCTGCATCATGCGGTTGTCACACCAACGTTCAAATGCGGATGGTGACTCTTCCAGAGCCTGTGCGCCCTCTGCATATGTTGTGCCGAGCAAATATTCGCGAATCGCATCTGCCCCTGCGAGTGCCGACTTGGAAAGCTGATCTATGCTGACGCTGTCACATTCAGCCATTGCCTGTTTCATAAATTCAAGAGATTTTCCTGTTTTCTGACAACGTACTGCAATCTTGATGTCTGCAATTGCAACTGTTAACTCAGCATAATTCTTTATGATATCATCTTTTGCGTTCTTACCCGCCTTATAGATTGCATCCAATGCAGCTTTATCAATCATGATATCACAAAGCTGTCCGTCTTTTGTATGCAGAAGTGTCTCAAATGCTTCCCTTGCTGCCACTGCCATTTGTCCAGGCAATTTCCCGAACTCTTTATTTTCAACAATCTGAAGCATCTCTTTTCCGGCGATCGCACAATCATTGTAATAAATGTTTCCACCGCTTACTCCTGTACAAACCTCTTTGATCGCCGCTTTCAGATTGTGGTACAGCTTAGAATAGAATAATACATCAAACACTGCCAGATCTGGGGCTACGCTGCGGATTACATTCCATGTTTTCTGTTCTTCACATTTCAGAATTTCTGCTGCATTTCCTTCTATATCAGAAATCCCCCATCCTTTTTCACTCAGAATATCGAGACACTGCTTTTCATCCTGACAGTTTATCAACTGATCAATTATTGCATCTGTGAGTAATGTACTTTCCTTTGCACGTATATATGCAACCGCGTAAGTATAATCTAAATCCTTCAAAATCATCTACCTTCCTTACGCAAATATTAATCCATTTACCTTATCAGTCAATTCTTCCTTCTTTGCATTGAAGATTGCCCGGATTGTACAATTCTCCTCGACTCCTCCATATACCAGAACAAATCCACCGTCTGCTGCAGCTGCTTCTTCTGCAATTGTAAGAGTTCCACCCTTAGCTGCAGCTGCCTTGTTGATTTTTTCTTTGAATCCTTTCGGCATACGTCTCAAATCCTTTTCAGAAAAACAGATGATACCTTCTCTGCCCTGAACATTTACTGCAAGAATCTTGCCAAGCATATCAAAATATTCTTCTGTATCCAGTGCCAAAACCCTCTCATAGGCCTTTTCGATCACAGATGCAATCACATCCTGTTTGGCCTGAAGAATTGCTTTCTTACGCTGCATATCACATGATGACTGAATACGTTCTGCATATGCTTTTAACTGTGCTTCTGATTTTTCGGAGATTTTTAAAACTTCTGCTTCTGCCTCAGCTTTTGCATCTGCAATAATTTTTTCTGCCTTTGCATTTGCCCGGGCTGTTTTTAATTCTGCTGATCGGTTTGCTTCATTCAGGATCTGACTTTTAATTTTGTCTAATCCACTCATATTCGTTCTCCCTTAATTCAAAAAACTAATTCATTAAACCTGAATTGAACTTACCGCAAGGATAGAGATCAAAAGAGCCAGAATAGCATATGTTTCTACCATCGCAGGAAAAAGCATGGCTTTACCAAACTGATCAGGTTTTTTAGCTACGATACCGATTGCCGCTGCTGATGTTTTTCCCTGTTCCCTTCCAGAGATAAGACCTACAATACCGATTGGAAGGCAAGCCACAAGGAAAAGAAGACCTGTTGTTCCACTGATTTCTGCGGGTGCTCCACCAAGAAGACCAATTTTAGAAAGCGTGATAAAACCAACAAGAAGACCATAGATACCCTGTGTACCTGGAAGCAGCTGCATGATAAGAACTTTCGCAAACTTGCCAGGATCTTCAGATACAACACCTGAAGCAGCCTGTCCTGCGACACCTACGCCCAAAGCTGATCCTGCTCCCGACAAAAATACTGCTGCCGCAGCACCAAGAAGTGCCCAGACAAGCCCTGTATTATTAATAAATTCTGCAAAAGTCATAATTATTTTTCCTCCTTAATATCTGCATATTTTGTATTTACCCTGAATGGATTAAATTTTCTTCCGCCACCTTTATAGAATTTACCAAAGAATTCTACATACTGCAGACGGTTTGTGTGCACATATGCACCAAGTAAATTGATTGCAAGATTCAATGTATGACCTACGATGAATACAACTGTAAATCCAATCGCTCCAATTATACCATTGCCCATCATACTTCCCATCTGATTAACAACATTGGCGATAACACCGGTTGCTAAACCAAGTGCAAGAAGACGTGAATAGGACAATAGGTCACTAAGCCAGGAAGTTACATTGTACAGATCATATGCACCTAATGCAATTCTTAATGCGGCATTCTTATTTGCTCTGCCTGACATAAGAAGCAGACCAACAGCTCCGCCGATTGCAAGTACTTTTGCAAGTGTATTCACAACTTCCGGAAATACAACTTTTGATCCCAAAATTGATGCAAAAATATCTGTTGGAATCAATAGTAATAACAGTCCGAATAAAAAGATGTACCATAAACCTACATCATATAATGCATCAAGATACTGTTTGTTTTTAATCTGCTGATAAGCTTTCAATGCCAGACCCGCAAACAAGTGAATAAGACCGAATATCATAGACCAGATCAGCAGCCGCATTGGGTCATTCAATGGTACAAACCATACTGTTGGAAATGCAATTTCAATATCGAAGAAAACTCTTCCAACAACTGTGATCAAATCACCAAAGAATCCACCAAACATTACTCCCCAGAATAATGTAGATAAACCGCACCAGAAGAATAATTTCAGTGATTTTTTCATTCCCTCTTGCATTCTTGGAAATTTTAATAATACCGCTCCGCAGGCAATAGAAATAAGAGCCCCATACGCTGCATCTGACAACATCAAACCAAATAAGAATATATAGAATATTGTCATAAATGTTGTTGGATCTGTCTCGTCTTTACCTGGAAGTCCATAAGATTCCAGGATTCCTTCTGTAACTTCAAAGAATCCATTATTTTTCAAAAGAACAGGGGCTTCCTCATCTTCTTTGAGTTCTTCGATGTCGATTATGCAATTATAACCAGATAATGCCTTTTTAATCTTTGATATATACTTCGCCGGTACATAACCACTGATAATGAAAGTTCTTTTTGACTGTGGAATCTGCCCTAAAACTTCATACTTGTCAGCACGTATACGGTAGTAGTCTGAAAGCAGCTGAAGATCCTCACGATTCACACTCAGTGTATTGATTCCTTTCTCAATTTCTGCAATTCTTGAATTGCATGTCTCAATCTGCTGCATCAATCTGAGTTTTGTATTCTCTGGTGTATCATCCCACACTGATTCCGGTTTTGCAAATCCACTGCTGCGCAATGCACTTTCTACAAAATCTTCTTCCTCCTTCATACAGAACACTGCCACATAAGTCCCTTCTGTCCTTGCAGAAAGGATGTGAACATGCACGCCCTCTGCTTCAGAGGCCTTCTCTGCAAGCATACTGTATACATCTTCCAGCTTCCATTCATTAGGAAGAGTTCCAAGAAGCATTGCTGTTGACTTCGTCCCCCGACAATTCATGGGAACCCCAAGCGAAAGCCATGGTTTGAGACTCTCGATACTGTTTTCCAATTTCAAGATTTCTGCTTTCTGGTCTGCACGTTCCTTATCCAAAGCCTGTATTCTTGCAGCTGTCTTCATGAGTTTATCCTGATTTGCAGCTGCATTCTTGTAAGTATCTTTATCTACAAGAGGTTTTCCTGCAAGTGATGCAAATAATCCTGCTTTTACAGGTGCATATATCTGCAGGATTTCCAGTGCCTTGTCTGCCAATGCAGCAGCCTTATCAAAACTGATTCTTGCATTTGTGGTGTCCATTTTATGAAAATCTGCATCTTCTTCGATAATCTGATTTACTTCCATGACACCTAGATTCTGTACTGTTTCCAGGATGGCCTTACGATTTTTTTTCAGTGCACAGATACTGATTCGCTGCATCTGCAATACCGCCATAATCTAACCCCTCCTTTACCCCACCAACTGAGATATTACAAGATTAATTGCTTCTTCTTCTTTTTTAAGAGCGAAAGCCTTCAATACTTGTACTTCTTTTTCAATCCTGGATGTCTGTTCATCTATAATCTTTTTACCATAATCTTCTGCCATCTGCATATTAACTGCTGCCTGCCGCTTAGCTTTCTGAAGCTCTCCATCCTTAATCTCTGTGGCTGTTTTCATAGCATTCTCAATGATCTGAATGCTGTTTTCCTGAGCCGCCCGTACAATCAAATCTGCTTCCGCTTCGGTGTCACGTATCACCTGAATAGTCTGTTCCACCATATAATCACCTACCTTCTTTTCGGCTATATAAATTTAGGGTAACATACGCTTTGTTCATAGTCTACAGTTTTTTCTTGAATTTATATTATTAGTTTGTGCAAAATTCTTCCTCTTTTATAATGCCATTTTTTGATTATTTTATTATAAAATCAACAAATTTGTAATCAAAAAAGGAAATATCATGTATTTCTACACAATACTTCCTGATTTCAATTATTTTATCATATATTTACCATTCCAGACGATGTAAATGTCCTTCCAGATTCATTCCTCTGAATTTATTCTGACGAAGAGCTTCATATAATACGATTGCCACAGAATTACTGAGATTCAGAGAACGAATATCTCCAACCATTGGAATACGAATACAATTCTCTTTGTTTTTTACGAGTATCTCTTCTGGAATTCCAGCACTTTCTTTGCCAAACATGATATAGCAGTCATCCTCAAATTCAGCCTCTGTGTAAACCTTTTCTGACTTTGTAGTCGCCATATAAATCTTTGCATCTGGATTTTTCTCAAGAAAATCTTCATAATTACTGTAAGTTGTTACATCCAGATCTTTCCAGTAATCCAGGCCCGCACGTCTTAATGCTTTTTCATCCAGACTGAATCCAAGAGGTTCGATCAGATGAAGTTTTGTATTCGTTGCCACGCAGGTACGTCCGATATTTCCCGTGTTTGCAGGAATTTCTGGTTCCAATAATACAATATTTAACATTTTTCTTTCCTCAGTTTTTCAATGAATTTTTCCAGTTTCGCCAGAGCTTTTTTCAGATCTTCTAAAGAATATGCATAGGAAATACGAAGGAAACCTTCACCACAATCTCCAAATGCTGTTCCCGGTACAACTGCAACTTTTTCTTCCATAAGAAGACGGGTTGCGAATGCATCTGAACTCATTCCGAATTCCTGAATACTTGGGAATACATAGAATGCGCCATATGGCTCAAAACATTCCAGGCCCATACGTCTGAATTCATGCATCAGATATCTTCTTCTCTGATTATAACTGTTACGCATCTCTTCTACTTCTTTATCACAGTTTTTCAATGCCTCTACTGCAGCGTACTGACTGTTTGTAGGTGCACACATGATTGCAAACTGATGAAGCTTTGTCATCTGTTTGATAATCTCTGCCGGTCCGCAGCAGTAGCCAAGACGCCATCCTGTCATCGCATATCCTTTTGAGAAACCATTGATCACAATTGTTCTCTCACGCATACCAGGCAGACTTGCGATAGATACATGTTCATCTTTATAAGTCAGTTCTGAATAAATTTCATCTGATAATACATACATATCATGTTCAATTACGAAATTTGCAATTGGTTCCAGTTCTTCTCTTGTCATAATAGAACCTGTTGGATTATTTGGAAATGGCATCACAAGAATCTTTGCTTTTTCTGTAAAAACCTCTTCCAGATCTTCTACTGTTAGTTTGAAATCATTTTTACTTTTTAACTCTACAACAACAGGCTGCCCATCTGCCATCACTGCACAAGGAAGGTAAGAAACATAACTTGGCTGTGGAATCAATACCTCATCGCCCGCATCCAGCATACATCTCATAGCGACATCAATCGCTTCGCTTCCGCCTACTGTGATCAGCGTCTCTGATTTTGGATCATAGGAAACATGGATCTTCCTATCTAAATATTTGCATATCTCCTTACGAAGTTCAATAAGGCCTGCATTGGATGTATAGAATGTCTTGCCACGTTCCAGCGAAAAAATACCTTCTTCACGAATACGCCAGGGTGTATCAAAGTCAGGTTCCCCCACACCAAGAGAAATAACATCATCCATCTCACTTGCAATGTCGAAAAACTTTCTGATTCCTGATGGCTGTATATCTTTAATTTTCTTTGCTAAAGGGTCTCTCATTATGGTGTCACCAGCATCCTTTCTGACCCTTTCTTAGATCCCATGATCGTTCCGTGGTCTTTATATTTTTTCAAAATGAAATGTGTTGATGTACTGATAACATCATCAATTGGAGATAATTTTTCAGAAACAAATCTGGAAATCTCCATCAATGTACGGCCTTCCAGTGTTACAAGAAAATCGTATGCACCTGAAATCAGATATACAGATGTAACTTCTGGATAGTTGTAAATACGTTCCGCGATTCTTTCAAAGCCCTCGCCTCTCTGAGGTGTTACGCGTACTTCGATCAAAGCAGTTACTTTTTCCTCTCCTGCCTTTTCCCAATTCACCATCGTATGATATCCACAGATGATTCTTTCTCTTTCCATTTTTTCAATCTCATTAATAAGACCAATTTTGTCCATTCCAAGAAGAATCGCCAGTTCTTCTAAATCTATACGGCTGTTTCTTTCAAGATATCTTAAAATCTGATTTCTCATTCTTTATTACCCCTTTCTGAATTCCTGCATATGCCAGCGCATCCATTCATCCGGTGCCGGCCGGTCCATATATCGCTTTTCCTCACCGCTTGTGATCACTCTTGCATTCTCAGCTGTTGTGACCCCAAGCCTTACGGCTCGTGCGCCGACCTTCTCTAATACTTTCATAAGGCCAGCCCCATCCCTCGTCACCATGAGCATACCTCCTGTTGACGTCATCTGATAAGGATTAAGCTGATAATATTCACAGATCTCCACCGTCTCCTGACAGACCGCGATCTTACTCATATCTATCTCAAGTCCGACTCCTGCAGCCTCTGCAATCTCCCAGAGTGCCGCAAAAATCCCTCCACTTCCAATCTGCTGCATAGCAAATGTATCGAAGGTCTCGTTTTTTATAGAAAATTCTTTTGCTGCCAGAGCAGCTTCTTCTAAGAAAAGCTGTTCTTTCAATCCTTTAATCTGACGGATAAATGCAGGAACAAATCGCTTTCCAAGCTCTTCCTCCCTTTCATCCAAAATCCTTAAAATTCCTTCCAACCCAATCGTTCCGCAAAGAATAATCTCTTCGCCTGAGGTTATATTTCTAATCTGAGGCACTTCTCCTTCTTTTACGGTTCCAACTGCTGTAATCTGAATAAAATTCTGGCTTACAACCGGGTTCACTTCTGCCTGCAAACCTGAAATATGTATTCCTTTTTGATTACAGATATTCTGCAATGAAGAAATAATTCTTTTCACATCGGATTCCTCAGCTTCAACAGGAAGCCATAACTGTGATGAAACTCCTGAAATCCTCGCTCCTCTTGCCGCCAAGTCATTCATTACCTTGGCAAGCGCATAGATACAGAGTTCTTCTGTCGTTCCGGATACTGCCGTCGACACAACAAGCTGAACAGTTCCCTCTTCTGCAGGCACCGCCATACAGTTTTCAGTTACCGCAGGAATGGTCAATCTGCCATCTATATCTTTATTCAATTGTTTTTCGACCGCTCTTCTCCAGACAGTCTGAGATAATTTTCCTGCTTTCATATTCACTCCATTACCTTAAATACTATTTATACTATACAATATATGGAAGTACCATTGTCAAAAGCATCGCAGCGACAACGAGCAAAATGATAATGGATCCTATCTTACGAAATTTTTTATTATAGAAATTCATTGTCTGTCGACTCCTTTTCAACATAATTGGTATTATTTTATACTGTTTGTCCTTATTTTGCAAGACAGACTCTCGCCTGGTTTGTAAGTTTATTCCTGTTTTGGTAATCAAACAGGAATATCTGACCATCCACTTTTTCCAAATGTGTCATTTTTCGAAGCTGTCGTTTATCATACTGTGAATAATCCGGCAAATGCTCATGAGTCTGGGCTTCTCTTTCATAAATTTTTGCCGCCTCTTCTTTTGAAACTGTCGGTTCTCCAGCAAATGCAGGACGATTCTTAACATTTTCACGAAGATACAGATCATACGTCAGTTTTTCACGGTAAATTTCTTTCTTCTCCGAATTTTTTAACAATGCAAAATCAAACAAAATTTCATATCTGGCAATTCTTGTATGATTGATGCGATTCAGCTGATGTTCTTCATAGTAATCACGCAGTGCTTCAAACATAGAAAATGCATCCACAAATTCCTTTTCCAAAAGCTCCAGCGTGTTTACAAACTGACCACTGTTATAATAAACCTCCACCATCTCTTCCACGCCTTTGAGACGGATCACATCTTCGTATGGAAGCCATTTTGTAGATAATACCTCATATGGAGGACGATCCTGACAAACAAGTTCGTAATTTTCTGCCTGTTCTTC
The DNA here is from genome assembly GCA_036309085.1 of Schaedlerella sp. Taxonomy (GTDB): domain Bacteria; phylum Bacillota; class Clostridia; order Lachnospirales; family Lachnospiraceae; genus Schaedlerella. Next base: position 6,226 of record JAXJUL010000018.1, on the reverse strand, counting down.
CATATAAGAGCCCTTCAATACTTTCAAAAATCCAAGCTGAAGCTGTTCCGGACGGAGCGCATATACATCATTAAATGAATGTCTGAAGCTTTCATAATCTTCATATGGAAGACCTGCGATCAGATCCAGATGCTGATGAATGTTTCCAACGGACTGTATCTTCTTTACAACCTCACTTACTTTCTCAAACTTCATTGTTCTGCGAATCTCTTTTACGGTTTCTGGATTCGTTGACTGAACTCCAATTTCCAACTGAATCAGACCTGGACGCATTATTGAAATCAGTGCAATTTCTTCTTCATTCAATAAGTCTGCAGCCACTTCAAAGTGAAAATTGGTCTTACCATTATCATGCTCTTTCAAATATTTCCATATCGCCATCGCATGTCTGTGATTACAGTTAAATGTTCTGTCAACAAACTTCACCTGCGGAATCTCATTGTCAATGAAAAACTGTAATTCCTTTTTTACCAGTTCAATATCTCTAAAACGAAGACACTTATCTATTGAAGAAAGACAATAGCTGCAGGAAAATGGACATCCGCGACTGGACTCATAATAAATAATCTTGTTTTTAAACTTTTCAATCTCTTTATATACAAATGGAATTGCACTCAAATCAGTTACCGGTCTTGGTTCTGCCTGTATAATCTTATCTCCCGTACGATAGCAGATTCCGGCAATCTCATTCAGTTCTTTGCCATTCCCGTGATAATATTCTGCAAGTTCTGAAAATGTTACTTCTCCTTCTCCACACATCACCCCTTTGATCTGTGGAAATTCTTCCATCTCTTTTACTGCATTATAAGAAACTTCCGGACCTCCCAGCCAGATATCCGTATTCGTAAGAATTTTATGAATTTCTGGTATTAATTGCTTTATATACTGTATGTTCCATATATAGCAGGACAGACAAAGTACGTTCGGTTTTTTTCTATACAAATCCATAAGTATCTCATCTAACTGCTGGTTGATTGTGTATTCGGCAATCTCTATTTCATCTTGATACTCTTCATGACGATTTACTGCAAAACTTCTCAAACTATAAACCGCCAGATTGGAATGTATATATTTGGCATTTATTGCGGTTAATAAAATTTTAAAATTCATTGACATTTCTCCTAAGTTATAGTATAATACATATTCGTGCAGCCGGGGTGCTAGCGGTACCTTGTACCTGCAATCCGCTATAGCAGGGGTGATATTACGCAGAGGGTGTTGATTGTTGAAGCTGCCCTTGGCAAGTGGCGTTGAAAATTTTGGGTCTCATGCGGCGAGGCTCTGTGAACCGTGTCAGGTCGGGAACGAAGCAGCACTAAGCAGATGTCCTTGGGTGTTATGAGGGTGCCTGGGTTGAGTCAACTACCAAGGTAACGTTTGGTGAACTTCATTCGAAGCGTAATGCACAAAAAGAGAATTCAGAGATATTGAGAAATCAATATCTCTTTTTTATTCTATTTTTTCAAGTACTTCGCTCTTTTTAAGCATTTTTTTCTGTTTCTGCTTTTCTCGAAGTTCTTTAAAGAACTGCTTCATCATCTGACTGCATTCTTCTTCACAAATCCCTGTTGTCAGTTCTACCTGATGATTAAATTCCTTCATATTCAGAAGATTCAGAATTGAACCTGCACAGCCTGCTTTCGGATTCATACAACCCACCACAACTCTTTTTACTCTCGCCTGAACGATTGCACCTGAGCACATCTGACAAGGTTCAAGAGTTACATATAATGTACAATCTTCCAATCTCCAGTCATCCATCTTTTTACTTGCCTTTTTGATTGCCTGCAATTCTGCATGAGCCAGAGTATTTTTATCCACTGTTCTTCTGTTATATCCACGTCCAATGATCTTGTCCTGATAAACGATCACACATCCTATCGGCACCTCTTCCAGCGTGTAAGCCTTCTTAGCCTGCCGAATCGCTTCTTTCATATATTTTTCATCTAAAGTCATATACTTCCTTTCCGGCAGTCATGCCCTTTTATTGTTCTTTTTATTCTTCTTTATTCATATAGTAAGATAGATTTGACAAAACCGGAGGAATCCATGAAACCTGGTGTCTACTATCTTTATGAATATAAAAATAATTTAAAATCTAAAAATGTCGGGTTTTTAAAATATACTCAAAACTCTGACATCTGTTTTCTGCAGATCTGTGCCCGTGGTATTTCTGTATTTCACAATGAGTCGTCTTCTCTCTCTGTCCTATACCTTACAGAGAATGGAATCACTGCTATTCCCGGTGGTTCTGTCACCTGTGAAAATCATGCTATCACATGCAGGACAAAAATTCCACTACAATCTCTTGATACTTCTCTTTCTCCTGATGAAATATGCGGCTTTGTTTTCAAGCTTTCTGATGAAAATTATATTGCTGCCACCAAAGAAAACATCGACTTCTCCCTTCAGAAGATCAGTTCCCCTTCTTCTATCTCCTCACCCATTAATGAATGTAAGAATTCTATAAAAACGGAACTTCCCAATGAAACAATCTACAATAAGTCACTCGACGAAAAGCCTGTTACAAATGACATACCAGATTCGCAAACTTCTCCAGAACTCTCTGCCAGAAAAATTCACCGGTCTGAACTTTCTCTCTTGCCGCGCAGATACTGGCATCTTGCCAACAATAATTTTCTGATGCATGGTTATTATAATTATAACCATCTTCTTCTCATTAAAAATGAGGACCACTTTCTGCTCGGAGTTCCTGGAATTTATGACAAGCGAGAAGCCCGTGCTGCCGACTCTTTTGGTTTTCCTGCATTTTCTGAAACTTACAATAAAATACTTGATTTGTCCAGAGAGGAAATCAGCCCACACGGAACATTTGGGTACTGGTGTCGGAAGATTCCTCTTATATGAAAAGCAATTTTCTCCTAATCGAAATGAAGGTGCCGAAAACAGCACCTTCAAAATTTTTATCTGTTTTTCCAAGTACTTCTTGAAAAAAGAATCAGAATCGGAAATATTTCCAGACGTCCTGCGAGCATATCTATCGTCAGTATAATCTTTGAAAATGCACTGTAGCCAGAAAAGTTACAGACTGGTCCTACTGCATCAAATCCAGGTCCGATGTTATTAAAGCAGGAAATCACTGCAGAAATATTCGTTTCCACAGAAAATTCATCCAGAGAAACTAGGATAAAACTTGCTACGATAAATGCTGCATATGCTGACAGATATGCATTGATATTATTTAATATTTTTTCATTCACTACCTGACCGTTATTACGCACAACCTGAACTTTCTGTGGATTGATTGTTGTGCGAATATTACGGCGCAGGCTTTTTAACAGTAAAAGAACTCGACTACATTTCATACCACCACCGGTACTTCCCGCACAGGCTCCCACGAGCATAAGTCCCAGTAAAATTGCTTTCGAAAAACTTGGCCACAGATCAAAATCAGTTGTCGCATATCCTGTCGTTGTCACAATACTTGCAACCTGAAAAGCTGCATGACGGATCGTTTCACCCAAAGTATCATAATAGTCACGTGTATTCCAGATGATCAAAGCGATACTCGCTGCCACCATACCAATATAAAATCGCAGTTCTTCGTCCCTGAATACATTTTTTATCTGCCTGAGAAGAAGCAGATAATAACAACTGAAGTTCACACCAAAGAGCAGCATAAATACTGTTGTTACATTCTGAAAATATGGGCTATACCCTGCCATACTGTCATTTTTAATACCAAATCCACCTGTTCCGGCAGTTCCAAATGCTGTGCAGAGAGAATCAAATAGCGGCATGCCTCCAGCCAGCAGAAACAAAATATTTATAATAGTCAGTACAATATACATCATATATAAGATTGTTGCTGTCTTTCTCATCTTTGGAACAAGTTTTCCCACACTTGGTCCCGGGCTTTCTGCTCTTAAGATATGCATAGTAAAACCGGTATTATTATCCCCTGCTGTCTTTTTTGCATTCGGTATAATGGCAAGCAAAAACACAAGCACACCCATACCGCCCAGCCAATGACTGAAACTTCGCCAATACAGATTCCCCCTTGACATGCTTTCAATATTCGGATGAATAGACGAACCTGTCGTTGTGAATCCTGACACAATCTCAAACAGAGCATCCACATACATTGGAATCTCTTCTGACAAATAAAATGGCAGACATCCAAGAAGACTCATAATTGTCCAGCCAAGTGCTACGCACACAAGACCCTCTCTGGCGTAAAAACGCCGCTCACAATTCTTTACAAAGGTAAATAAAATCCCCGAAATTGCGAAGATTAATGCGATTGTTATAATAAAGGCTCTGACTACTTCTTTATCTCCGTCATAAAGACTGATAAACAAAGCTGGGAGCATAAACGCTCCCTCAACAGCCAGAATCTGCGCAATAAAGCGTCCCATCATTTTATAATTCATTTCAACACACTCCCTTCAGAAATCTTCATTTATATTTCCGAAGTTCCTTTATTCAAAAATATCATTCAGACTATAGATCACATCATCTCCACTGGATACAACAATAACTGTATCTCCTGGCTTAAATGAAGATTCGCCATCTGGAACCTCTGTACGGATTCCACGACAAATCCCCGCAATCAGTACACTTTTTTTAGTCTTCAGCTTCTTCAAAGGTTCATCACAATGTAATGTTGTCTCATCTACAAGAAACTCCATCGCCTCTGCCTGCCCATGTGCAATAGAATGTACAGATAAAGCTGCCCCCGTTTGATTATAAATCGCACGCACATAACGAACGATTACCTCACTGCAAGATTCTTTTGGACAAATTGTACTTCCAATATCTAATCGGTCTACAATCTTATTGCCACTAAGTTGCCCAAGTTTTGTAATAACCTGAGGAACTCCACAGCTGTTTCCATACATTGATATAATAATATTCAGCTCATCTACCCCTGTCAATGTAATGAGTGCATCACTGTTTCTGATTCCTTCCTGATCCAGCAGGAACTGATCTCCGGCATCTCCATGCACAATTGATGCATCCGGTAAGATAGCTGCAAGATGCAGACATCTATTATGATCACTTTCTATAATACTTACGTCTATTCCTGAACGTATCAGACTCTTTGCAAGATAGTAACTGATTCGGTCTCCTCCACAGATCATGACACGCTTTACTTTATGCGTAATAATTCCCAGACTGTGCAGCAAGTGAGTCAGATTCCTCGTGGGTGCTGTAACAAAAATATGATCCCCTTCTTTAAGAACAAAATTTCCATTCGGAGCGATAGCCTTTCCATCTCTTAATACTGTACATACGAGAACCTTATGTTTTATAATCCCATTAAGATCATTCAAAGCAATATTGCAAAGCTTACTTTTCACATCAATCTTAAGTTCTACAAGTTCCATCCTTCCCTTTGCAAATGTATCTCGTTTTAAAAATCCGGGATATTTTAAAAGATGTTCAATCTCAATCGCTGCCTGTTTTTCCGGATTCACTGTCATGGACAGAGCAAAGAGGTCTCTCATCACATAAACCTGATCTGAATATTCCGGGTTACGAATTCTTGCGATCGTATGCAACTTTGGATTCAGTCCATGTGCAGTCATACAACTCAAAAGATTCTTCTCATCTTCTCCTGTTACTGCAATTAAAAGATCCACTTCTTTTATATCAGCAAGCAGCAGAATATCCATAGCCGCACAGTTTCCCTGAACAGTCATGACATCAAATCTTTCCTGAAGCCCATCAAGAACAGTCTGATTCTGATCAATCACTGTAACATCATACCCTGAGACAGATAACTGCTGTGCCAGTGAAGAACCGACCTTTCCGCCACCAGCAACTAATATTTTCATAAATATACCTCCTGAAGTTTAATGCTCTTTACCAAATCTTTACTTTCTTCAACTCATACCTCATTATAGTCATCTCTATTTGAAAATGCAATATCATTTTCGGTTAAAACATCCGTACTCTATACCGAAAGTGTGTATTGATATAAGCCATTTTATTCACCAATCAGAGGTATCTTGACCAGACTTTCACTGACACGCTGATAACAGCTTACAGAACACACAACTTTCACCCATTAGAAACGTGCGACGCTAGGCTCACTCGAAAAAAGACCCCTGTACCAAACTGATCTGATTCCTGTCAAGTAGACAGGTCAAATATCTAAAAATTTAATGACGACTACCGTATCATTAGGTACGGTAGTTTTCTTTTTTGAACAGCTGGTCTGTTATAGTACTTCTTACTGCTCTTGTTCGCTTTTTTCTGG
>JAXJUL010000017.1:0-1603 GCA_036309085.1 Schaedlerella sp. | reverse complement strand
TTTAACTCAAACTTCGCACATTAAAATGTGCCTATGCACCTTGAAAATTCAATAATAACTGGCATAAAAATAGCATGAAACCGAAGGTTTTGGTATAATTGAGTTGCTAGAAACAATTACAAACCGGAGGCTCATGCTATGAATACAAGTATAACACAAGCAACACAAAATGATAAGCAGATTTCGAAATCTATCAAAAGATTTTTTACAAGGTTTCATATTTCCTCAGCCTTGAAATCGTCGAACGCCTACAAAAGGAAGGGGATACCGGTAACAGAAATTTTCCAGTACCTGTTTTTACTGATTTTTTCCAACAGAAGTATGTATATGAGTCTGCTTACAGGAAGAAATACTCCTGATTTTGCAAAAGATACCGTGTATCGTTTCATGAAGATGGTTCAGATTAATTGGATGCGTTTTACCACAATACTTGCATCCAGAATTATTAAAGATGCCATACTTCCGCTGGATTCTGAAGATCGCGCCAATGTCCTTATCATCGATGATTCTATGTTTGAACGAAACCGCTCCAAAAAGGTGGAGCTTCTTGCAAAAGTCTATGACCATGCAAAGCATAAATACCGCTTCGGGTTTAGAATGCTTACCCTTGGATGGTCAGATGGAAGTACTTTTCTGCCGGTAAACAGCATTCTTCTTTCTACAGAAAACAAGAAGAATCGCATCAATGAAGCGGCTGAAGTGGACAAAAGAACCGTTGGTTACAAGCGCAGGAAGCTGTCCATGGAAAAGGGAACCCATGCCATGCTTACGCTTCTGGATGCAGCTAAAAAAGTTGCAATTCCGGCGAAATACGTCCTTTTTGACAGCTGGTTTACCTCTCCAAGCACCCTTCATGCTATTAAACAGATGGATTTTGATGTAATCGGCATGGTTAAAAAATCTCCGAAAATGTTTTTTCGCTACGATGGTGAAGATATGTCTCTGGTCTCCATTTACAACAAAAATAAAAAGAGAAGAGGCAAATCAAAATATCTGCTTTCTGTTATGGTTGATGTAGTGAAGGATGGTGAAATCATTCCTGCAAAAGTAGTTTATGTCCGCAACCGTAATAAACGCAAGGAATACCTCTGCCTCATTTCCACAGATATAAATCTGGATGAGAATGAAATCATACGGATTTATGGAAAACGCTGGGATATAGAGGTGTTCTTCAAGGTATGCAAAAGCTATCTGAATCTGAGCAAAGAATGCAATTCTCTGTCCTATGATGCAATGACTGCACATACCGCAGTTGTTTTTACACGATACATGATGCTGTCACTTGAAAACCGGGAATCCAATGATAACCGGTCTCTTGGCGAACTCTTTTTATACTTTTCTGATGAGATGTCTGATATTACATGGATACAGGCTATTCAAATGCTGCTTCAAATGTTCAGAACCATGCTTACGGAAAACACCGAGTTATCAGATGAGAAAATCTCTGAGCTAGTGGATGCATTTATGAACACACTACCAGTATTGTTGAAAACGCAGCTCCAATCCGCTTAAGGTCTGAACATTGACAACTGAATAACTGCCAGGTATTGAATTTTCAAGGTGCATAGCTAAAATTTATGTGCGAAGTTTGAGTTTTTAATAT
>JAXJUL010000016.1:0-31286 GCA_036309085.1 Schaedlerella sp. | reverse complement strand
TACGCCAAAACGAATACGGCAGTAGCTGCAGCAGCGAATACGGAATTGGAAGAGGGATTCAGTTACAGTAAAGATGCACATATGCTTCAATGTCCAGGGGGACATCTTGCGATGCGGGTAGAACACAGAAAGGCATCGAATCGAAGAAAAGAATGGTGAAATGAAAACAGCCCACGGATTCCAAAGAGCAGATTCTATGGGCTTAGTTGCCATGCGATTACAGGCATATTTTACCGCTATTGTGGTAAATATGAAGAGAATAATAACGGTAATGCCGGGCTGATTGCTTGGTATTTTTGTTTGTTGCCATTCATTTGCGCAGGTTTGGTACTTCCATGTAAAAAAGATACGTTTTGCTTTATCAAAAACGTATCTTTTTCAGTGCCCTTTAAAATCAAGGTTTTTCGGTTGTCCAAGAGATAATTGCAGTTCTCAAAACGTTAATTATACGTTTCGGAAAGAGACTACAAAAAAGGATACAAACCTCAGAAATCTTGGATTTCTGGGGTTTTTCTTATGTCCCGAGAAGTCCTGAGTGGGTGTGAAATGTTGTGAAAGTTATTCCGTTTGCAACAAAAATATCTAAAGATGTAAATTGAATGATTGAAGAAACGGAAAAACAGGAATTTTACACAGAGTTGTATTTAGAGAAACACATTCTTAATTTTTGAGAATGTGTTTTTTATGAAAAAATACATTGACAACTATCTATGTATAGGATAATATAAACACATAGACAAATATCTATGTGAGGTGATTTGAGATGAATACAATTGATGTAGCAGTTATTTGTAAGGCACTTGGAGATAGTAACCGATTACAGATTGTTCAGATGCTGTCGGATGGAGAAAAGTGTGGGTGTAAATTGTTGGAGGCGTTTGAAATAACACAACCGACATTATCCCATCACATGAAAATTTTATGTGAATGTGGTCTTGTTAATGACCGAAAAGAAGGAAAGTGGCACCACTATTCCTTAAATTGTGAGACTTTGCAAGGGTTTAAAGGTTTCATTGAAAGATTGTCCTGCGTTAAGGAAGGGGGAAGCTGCTGCTCATGATCTGGGATTTTATTCAAAATCAGATATTAAGAATGAAATGGCTGAATAAACTGATTGGAGTATTATTAGAAAAAGTGGGTGTTGATATATCCGGCAAGCTTGGAGGAAGTATTCATTTTTTTATCTATGATGTAATAAAAATTACAATATTACTATGTACTTTGATATATATGATTTCTTATATACAAAGTTACTTTCCTCCGGAGCGAAGTAAAAAAATCTTGGGACGATTTAAAGGGATTGGAGCAAATTGTATTTCTGCACTGCTAGGTACAGTGACTCCGTTTTGCTCCTGTTCATCCATCCCGTTATTTATTGGTTTTACTAGTGCCGGTCTTCCGTTAGGGGTTACATTCTCTTTTTTGATTTCATCTCCTATGGTGGATTTGGGAAGTTTGGTTTTATTGATGAGTATATTTGGAACAAAAGTGGCTGTAATCTATGTCGTGGTTGGATTGATTATTGCAGTAGTAGGCGGTACTATAATTGAAAAATTGCACATGGAAAAATATGTGGAAGATTTTATTCTAAAGGCAAATGCTGTTGATATTGACAGTCCGGTACTCTCACAAAAAGACCGTTTGCTTTATGCAAAAGAACAAGTGGTTTCTACATTCAAAAAAGTATTTCCCTATATTCTGGTTGGTGTTGCGATTGGAGCTGCAATTCATAACTGGATTCCGGAAAATTGGATTGAAACTGTGTTAGGAAGTCATAATCCGTTTGGCGTTGTATTGGCTACATTAGCAGGGATTCCAATGTACGCAGATATTTTTGGTACGATACCTGTTGCAGAAGCATTATTGGCAAAGGGCGCACAGCTTGGTACAATATTAAGTTTTATGATGGGTGTTACTACTCTCAGCTTACCCTCCATGATTATGCTGAAAAAGGCAGTAAAGCCTAAACTACTTGGTTTATTTGGTGGCATATGTGCTGCAGGTATTATTGTTGTCGGTTATTTGTTTAATCTATTTCAAGGATTTATAATTTAGGAGGAGCAGGAAATGGGATTATTTGGATTCGGAAAAAACAAAAACGAAATAACTACAAGCTGTTGTTGTAGTTGTTCAGCAAGTGTAGCCCCGCAACCGGTATCTGAATGTTGTGGCAAAGAGATAAATGGTATTTGCTGTATAAAAGTAATAGGTGCTGGATGTAAATCATGCCACGATCAGTATAACAATGTAAAAACTGCTGTGAATAATTTAGGATTATCTATTGAAGTTGAATACATTACAGATATAGCTAAAGTTATGGAATATGGTGTTATGAGTATGCCTGCAATCGTTGTAAATGAAAAAGTAGTATCTGTTGGAAAAGTCCTTTCAGAAAAAGAAATTACAAAGATTTTGGGAGGAATTATAAATGGCTAAGAAGAAGGCTTTCGTTGATAAAAATGTATGTGTTGCCTGTGGAGTGTGTACAAAGGTGTGCCCAAAACAAGTGATAGAAATATTAAACGGCTGCTATGCTAAAGTGGATGAAGAAAAATGTGTGGGATGCAGAATATGTGAAAAGAATTGTCCGGCTGGCTGCATCAAGGTAAGAGAGGTATAGGGCATGAAGAAAAAATGGTATGATTATCTTTGGATTTGGACAATAGTATATTTTGTACTTGGCTTTTTTAATATATTATTTGCATGGTTTGGCATGATAGATTTTCTTGTGCCGTTAGGATTTGCAATCTTTGGAGGAAACAAATATTTTTGTAATAATTTCTGTGGTAGAGGTCAGTTGCTTGGTAAACTTGGAAGTAAATTTTCATCAAACAGAGCTACACCAAAATGGATGAGTTCAAAATGGTTTCGCTATGGATTTCTCTGCTTCTTTCTCACAATGTTCGGGAATATGATTTTTCAAACTTATCTTGTTGGCGCAGGCGTTAAAAGTTTGCGGGAAGGTATTAAATTGTTTTGGACATTCAATATTCCTTGGGGATGGGCATATTCAGCAGGAACAGTTAGTGATTGGATTGCAAAATTCAGTTTAGGATTTTATAGTCTGATGCTTACATCTACATTGATTGGAATCATTGTAATGGTAATGTTCAAACCTAGAACTTGGTGTGTATTTTGCCCGATGGGATGTATGACACAGACGATTTGCAAAATAAGGAATAAGGATAATGAAAAATGAAAAAGAGAATAGCGTTTATATGTGTACATAATTCATGTCGAAGCCAGATCGCAGAGGCATTAGGAAGACATTTTGCATTAGATGTATTTGAAAGCCATTCTGCTGGAACAGAAACAAAACCTGAAATCAATCAAGATGCGGTACGTATCATGAAAGAGATGTACGGAATTGACATGGAAGAAAAACAATATTCAAAATTGCTTGCGGATATTCCGGAACCCGATATTGCAATCTCAATGGGATGTAATGTTGGATGTCCTTTCATTGGTAGAGCATTTGATGATAATTGGGGATTAGAAGATCCTACTGGACAATCTGACGAGGAATTTAAGATAGTCATTAAGGAAATTGAACAGAGGATTTTACAATTAAGAAATGAATTGATATAAGAGCACGCAGAAATTTCAGTTTTACGCATATTCTGAGGTGTGGTGAAGAGTAATGAGAAGCCATGCGTTTGTAACGTGTTTGCAACATTCCACCCACTAACCCCAGTAAAATCACAATGTCGTTAACTTAAGAAGAAATATATGTAGTGAGAAAATCCAAGGAATTATTCTTAAATGATCAGTCTACTATTAAAACAAAATCATTCAGGGAGCTTTGCTGTACTACTCCCAATGTATTGGTCAGACGAAGAAAAATGCCCACGGAAGATCTTGTATACTCCATGATTAATAGAAAGGGGCTAACTCTTAAATTGGAGCTGCGAAATTATATGAAGATTACCCATCCCGGAACAGAAATATCCAAACCTGGATATCTAAAGCAACGTATGAAATTAAATCCTGAGGCAATTAAGTGTTTGTATCAGAATCATAATAAAAATTTTTATTCTGACCTTGAAATTACGCCGTATTTGTATAAAGATCACCTTGTTTTTGCGGTGGATGGCTCAGATATCAACATTCCAACAACACCAGAAAATCTCGAACGTTTTGGTTCCGCAAGCAGAAAAGGAACAAAGCCGCAAGCCCAGATTGGTCTAGGTTGCCTATATGATGTTTTGAATCGATTTATAATAGAAAGTGATCTGAATCGAGTTATATTTGATGAGATGAAACTTGCTGAACAACAGATTGACAGACTTACCGATACAATAGGAGAAGCACGTCCGTTTTTTGTTATCATGGATAGGGGATATCCATCAACTTCATCATTTTTGAGAATGCTTGATAAAGAAATCAAATTCGTAGTACGACTTAAAACAAGTGATTTCAAAGCCGAACAGCAGTCACTTGCTTCTGATGATGAAGATGTCTCGATAAAACTGACAAAAAGTAGACGTTATCATTACATAGGAACTGAAAATGAATCTTTAGTTATGAGTAGGGATGAATTTCCGCTGCGGTTAGTTACGGTTCGTCTTGAAAATGGAAATTCAGAAGTTCTTGCAACTAATCTGTCAAGAGAACAGTTTCCACAAGAAGATTTTCGAGAAATATATCATATGCGATGGCAGATAGAAACAGCATACGAAACCTTGAAAGACCGGTTACAGTTAGAAAATTTTACTGGTACAAAAGCGCTACTGATAGAGCAGGATATTTATAGCACTATATATGTAAGTAATCTGGCAGAAGATATTATTTGTGATATAGAAGAACAAAATCAGGAGCATTTAAAACAGGATTATAAACATACCATGCAAATCAATCGTTCCATCAGTATAGGATTACTCAAAAGCGATCTTATCTATATAATTCTGGAACCGGATATAGAGAGGAAAAAAAGGCTAATGCAACAATTATATGATGAAATCAGTAAAAATGTCTTGGGTTCATTTTTAAGTTAATGACATTGAGTAAAATCAAGGGGTTGCAGTTCTCAAAACGTTAATTATACGTTTTTGGAAAAAGTTTTATCAATCTCGGAAATGCGATTGTATTTCCGGGATTTTCTTTTCTTTACTCATATTACAGGCAGTTCTGCCACAAATTCAAAAAATACAATAATTATTTATTTACGGCTGGTGAAAGAAAATTAGATGATACAGATGCCATTTTATCACAAGTTTGCACAGTTTAGCTTTGGTATCTTTCTGATATTGCAATGACATCATTAAGAAGAACACCACTTTCCGGTGCTGCATATGCGTTCTCCTTTGCAATAAATATATTCTTCCTTTTTGAATGTGAGCAATCTTTCTTGCAAGCAGTTTAACATAGCAGAGATTTCATGCTCTCCTATACCAGAGAATAGTTGTGTATGCTTTAAGATTTCAATATATTTTTTCGTTGCTAACCCACTTGTTGTAAAAACAACAGACTTGTTATAATTGTTGTATTATAATCTGGTTGTAAAGGCAAAACGAACTTTAGAACGGAGGAGTTAAATGGTACGTAAAATAATTAAAATTGATGAAGAAAAGTGTATTGGCTGTGGAGCATGTGCAGATGCTTGCCATGAAGGCGCAATTGAGATGAACGACGGAAAGGCAAAGCTTACCCGTGAAGATTATTGTGACGGTCTTGGAGATTGTCTCCCAGCTTGTCCAGTAGATGCTATTTCTTTTGAGGAAAGAGAAGCACCTGCTTATGACGAAGCAGCTGTTCTTGCTGCAAAGGAAAAGAAAGCATCTCTTCTTTGTGGGTGCCCAGGAACGCAATCTCAGTCCATCGAACGTGAGGAATGCTCCTGTAGTAACATAAGCACACCTGTTGTTAGTCAGCTTTCACAATGGCCTGTGCAGATTAAACTTGTGCCTATGAATGCTCCATATTTTGATGGTGCTAATCTTCTCGTGGCAGCAGATTGTACGGCGTATACATATGGCAATTTTCATAATGAGTTCATCCGCAATCACATCACACTTATCGGTTGTCCGAAATTAGATGCTATTGACTATACGGAAAAACTTACGGCAATTTTAGCGAACAATGACATCAAGAGTGTGACTGTTGCTCGTATGGAAGTACCTTGCTGCGGTGGAATTGAGCATGCTGTAAAAAATGCTTTACGGGCAAGTGGCAAGTTTATTCCGTGGAGAATTGTAACCATTTCTTTGAATGGACAAATATTAGAATAAAGGGATTGCTAATAATAATTATGTTACTGAAGCAACAGACAGATTGGCATTGGAAGATTTTTTTACAACAAACTGTTTAATGCCCCAAAGGAAAGTGTTGTGTTAACTCTTGCATGCGTAAAATATATTTTTCAGTTTCTGCATTGTTTGCATGGACATTTCGGGAGAAAAAGAATATAATAAAACCTTATAGAGCGTAAAACAGGCTATATTCAAGTCTCACTCACAGAATTTGAATATTATAGCAAGAAATATTAAATGAAAAGGATATGTGGTCATCCTGTATGATCACACAGGGATTATCATGAAATACGATTTCAAAACAATTGAGCCTAAATGGCAGGAAAAATGGGAAAAAGGAAAGGTTTTTGAGGCGGTTGATTTTTCTGAAAAACCGAAATTTTATGGATTGGTTGAATTTCCATATCCAAGTGGAGCAGGGATGCATGTTGGTCACATTAAAGCATATTCCAGCGTAGAAGTTATTTCAAGAAAGAGAAGAATGGAAGGATACAATGTATTGTTCCCAATCGGATTTGATGCATTTGGTCTTCCAACAGAAAACTATGCGATCAAGACAAATACACATCCTCGTGAGATCACAGATGTGAACATCGCAAGATTCTCTGAACAGCTCAAGAAAGTTGGTTTTTCTTTTGACTGGAACAGAGTTGTAGACACAACAGATGAAAAGTATTATAAATGGACACAGTGGATCTTCCTTAAAATGTTTGAAAAGGGTCTGGTGTTCCGTGATCAGGCACTTGTTAACTACTGTCCATCCTGCAAGGTAGTTCTTTCCAACGAAGACAGCCAGGGTGGTAAATGTGACATCTGTCACAGCGATGTAATTCAGAAATCTAAAACAGTTTGGTATCTGAAGATTACAGAATATTCAGAAAAGCTTCTTCAGGGTCTTGAAGGTGTAGAATATCCTGAAAATGTTAAACAGCTTCAGGAAAACTGGATTGGAAAATCTACAGGAGCTTTTGTAAACTTCACAATTGCAGATATTGATGAAACGCTGGAAGTTTACACAACAAGACCAGACACATTATTTGGTGTAACATTTATGGTTATCGCTCCAGAACATCCATTGATTGACAAATATGCAGACCGCATTGCCAACATGGATGAAGTAGAAGCATACAGAGTACAGTGTACAAAGAAAACAGAGTTCGAAAGAACACAGCTTGTAAAAGATAAAACAGGTGTGAAACTTTCAGGTATCGAGGCAGTGAATCCACTGACAGGCGGAAAGATTCCGGTATTTATTGCTGACTATGTAATGATGGGTTATGGTACAGGCGCGATCATGGCTGTTCCTGCACATGACCAGAGAGACTATGAATTTGCTAAGAAATTCGGTATCGATATTATACAGGTTATTGAAGGCGGCAATATTGAAGAAGCAGCATATGCTGGTGACGGTGTTATGATCAACTCCGGATTCCTGAATGGTTATACAAACAAAAAAGATTCTATAGCTCGTGCGATTGAAGAAGTTGTTAGTATGGGAATCGGTTCAGCAGGTGTTCAGTACAAGATGAAAGACTGGGCATTCAACCGTCAGAGATATTGGGGCGAACCAATTCCATTGATTCACTGTCCTCATTGTGGAGTTGTTGCAGTTCCATACGAAGAACTTCCACTGAAACTTCCGGTAATGGAAAACTTTGAACCAGGACAGGATGGAGAATCTCCACTTGCAAGTGTTGAAAGTTATGTAAACTGCACATGTCCAAAATGTGGAGCAGCTGCGAAGAGAGAAACAGATACAATGCCGCAATGGGCAGGTTCTTCCTGGTACTTCCTCAGATATATTGACCCAGAGAATGACAATGCTGTAGCAGACATGGACAAGTTGAATTACTGGATGCCGGTTGACTGGTATAATGGTGGTATGGAACATGTTACAAGACATATGATTTATTCACGTTTCTGGCATCATTTCCTCTATGATGAAGGTGTTGTTAATACAGCAGAACCATACGCTAAGCGTACAATTCAGGGATTGATCCTCGGACCAGATGGCGACAAGATGAGTAAATCCAAGGGAAATGTTGTGGATCCACTGAACATTGTTGAAGAATTTGGTGCAGATACACTTAGAACTTATGTACTCTTCATGGGTGACTACGGTGCAGCAGCACCATGGAATCCAAGTTCTGTAAAAGGATGTAAGAGATTCCTTGACCGTGTAGCTGCTCTTACAGACATGGTATCTGATGCTGAAGTTACAAAAGCACTGGAAAGCAAATTCCACAAAGCAATCAAGAAAGTTTCTGCAGACATTGAAGGAACAAAATTTAATACAGCAATTGCAGCACTTATGGGATTACTGAATGACATTTATAGTGAAGGAAGCCTGAGCAAAAACGAATTAGAAGTATTTATCAAACTTCTTTCCCCATTTGCTCCACATTTAACAGAAGAAATCTGGGAAGCATTAGGGCACGAAGAATTCCTTGCAATCGCATCTTGGCCAGAATATGACGAAGCTAAAACTGTAGATGATACAGTTGAGATTGGTGTTCAGGTTAATGGTAAAGTAAAAGGTGTTGTAGCAATTCCTACAGGCTGTGATAAAGAAACAGCATTTGAAATTGCAAAAGCAAATGATAAAGTAAAAGCAACAATTGAGGGTAAGAGGCTTGTAAAAGAAATTTACGTTCCAAACAAGATTATCAACTTTGTTGTAAAGTAAGAAGAAACATGAAAAGCTCCTGATTTCAGGGGCTTTTTCATGTTTATGAATCTTTTACAGCCGACGGCTGTGTTACGAATTCTGTACGCATGTTTTGATATACTAGACGTAATAAATCATGCTAGGTGGAATGCAGAGTTTTATGATTGTAAAGAAAAAAGGAGGAAATTGATATGGCATATCAGACACATGAATTTTATTTGAAAAGATGTATTGAAATCTCAAAGGCTTCCAGAGAAAGTGGAAATACTCCATTCGGAGCACTTCTGGTAGATGAAGCCGGCAATATTGTTATGGAACAGGGAAACATCGAGATTACGGAGAAAATCTGTACAGGTCATGCAGAAACAGCATTGGCTGCAAGAGCTTCTCATGAATTTTCAAAGGAATTTTTATGGAAATGTACACTTTATACTACAGCAGAGCCTTGTGCCATGTGTGCAGGTGCGATTTACTGGGCGAATATCGGAAGGGTTGTATATGGAATGACCGAAAAAAGATTATTGGAATTAACAGGAAGTGATGAACAGAACCCAACCTTTAATCTGCCATGCAGAGAAGTATTTGCACGAGGTCAGAAACCGATTCGGGTAATCGGACCGATAGAGAGTGTGGAAGAGGCAGCGGCAGAAGTACATAAGGGATATTGGAATCAGTAAAAATCTGCTGCTGCATAAAAGGGGAGGAACATGTTTCGAAGGATATATGAAAAATTATTTAAAGACAAGCTGGTTTTTCAGGCAGTGTGTATAGGGAGTCTATGTTTCTTATTGCTGCTTGGATTAACAACTCTTTTTCAATTACAGATCAATAAAGAAAAACAACTTCGGATGGAACATATTTTTCTTGGACTTGAGTCAGAGATTTACGAAACCCTACAGGTCCAGATGGCCAAATTACAGGTTATGGAAGGGCATTTAATTGAAACCGGAGGGGATTTTGAAACCTTTGGTCCAATTGCTGAAAGAATGCTGAATGATGAAGCAATCCGCAGTTTTCTTTTCGCACCAGATGGCATTGTGGAAGGTGCATTTCCTCTTGAAGGAAATGAGCCGGTTATAGGCTTGGATATGAATACTGAGGGTGCAGGAAATATTGAAGCACAAGATGCAATTGAAACGGGAAATCTGATACTGGCAGGACCATTTGAAATGGTAGAAGGTGGTATTGGTGTGTGCGGAAGGCTTCCGATCTATTTAGAAAACGAGCAGGGAGGAAGAGAATACTGGGGACTTGTGACGGTGACCTTGAACCATCCCGAAATTTTTGCAGACAGTGCAATTAATCGTGTGAACGAACAGGGATACGCATGCCGTATCTGGAGAGTGAATCCAGATGACGGACAAGAGCAGACGATTTTAGAAACGGAGAGGACATTTGGACGTAATACAAAAATTGTTGATTATGAGGCGTCTTTGTTTAATACAACGTGGATGTTTAGTTTTGCACCTCTGGAAGCGTGGTATTTAAGAGCAAGCCTGTGGATCTGTGTTCTTGGAAGTTTTATTGCCAGCTTTTTGTTGGCATACGGAGTGTATTCAAGTAAAAAGATCAAGTATATGGAAGCTGTGGAGGCAGAACTTCGTATCAGCAATCTTCAGCAGAAGCTGGAGCAGGAGCAGACAAGACATTTGCTCAGTCAGATCAGTTCTCATTTTTTCTATCATACATTGAATGCCCTACAGACTTTAATTTTGATAAAACCGGAAATGGCTGTGAAAATGTCAGCCGATTTTGCAAGATATCTTCGATTTAATGTAAATACAAGTATCAACGCAAAAGGAATCGTTAATTTTGAAGATGAGATCCGGGCGGTACGTGCATATGCAGAGATTAATGAAGTGCAGCTTGGAGACAGATTGCAGGTCATTTTTGACATTCCGGATGTAAGCTTTAAAATACCGGCACTCACGATAGAACCTATTGTAGAAAATGCAATCATTCATGGAATAAAACCGAAGATTGAAGGTGGGATCGTGTCTGTGAGACTGCAAGAAGATGAGACACACTGGCATGTGACAGTACAGGATAATGGTATGGGATTTGATGTAGATGAGAAGATGAAAGAACAGTCCATCGGGTTGAGCAATGTCTGCAAAAGAATCCATCAGTTTGAAGGTTGTGAAATTAAAATTGACAGTGCAAAAGGAGAAGGAACAACAATCGTATTAAGTTTTACAAAAATATTGAATGTATGTGATCAACAGGGGGCTGAATGTACGAATTCTGAACGATACGTTTGATATAATAGAGAATAGAATGGAAGTGGGAATAGAGTGAAAACGATACTTGTTGATGACATGATGCTGGATTTGCAGTTGTTCGAATTAAAGTGTGCAGATATGCCAGAATTTGAAATTGTCGGAAAGTTCACAAATCCAATTGAAGCGATCAACTATGCAGAAAATCACGAAGTGGACTTTGCGGTTCTTGATATTGAACTGCCAGGAATGAATGGTATAGAACTTGCGCAGAAACTGCGCCAGATACGTTCTGATATTGTGATAGTATTTGCGACTGCTTATATAGACTATGCGGTCGATGCTATAAGAATGAAAGCGGACTATATTATTTTCAAACCATTTGAGCGAGAAGATATTGAGGATGTTCTGGAGAGAGCGAAATTATTGCGGCAGCGCCAGAAAAAGAAGGTGTATTTTCAAACCTTCGGTATGTTTGATATGAGGGTAAACGGGAAACCGGTTTATTTCCGTTCCAGCAAAGCTAAGGAATTGCTGGCTTTATGTGTCTATCGTAATGGTCAGCCGGTTACAAATTACGAAATGGTGGAAATACTGTGGGGCGAGGAAGCAGCAGATTTTCCGGAAAAAACAGGTTACAGAAGATTAATCAAGGAACTTATGGATACGTTAAAGAACAATCATGCTGAAGAAATCCTTCTCCGAGAGAGGGGCAGTCTGAGAATGAAAATGGAATTGATTGATTCTGACTATATGGATTTCCTTAATGGAAGAATGGAAGCCTGTCATGCATTTCAGGGAGAATTCATGAAACAGTATTCCTGGGCGGAAGAAGCAGTCTACGGACTGCTGGAAAGAAAGAAAATAAGGCTTGCTAAAAAAAAGGAGGTAAAATAGTTGGAAGAATTAATGCGAATGGAACACATTAGCAAACGATTCGGTAACTTCTATGCGAACAAAGATGTATGTCTTACAGTAAATCGCGGTGAAGTTCTGACTCTGCTTGGCGAGAATGGTGCAGGAAAATCTACGCTGATGAACATTCTGATTGGTCTTTATCAGCCAACAGAAGGAAAAATCTTTCTGCATGGTAAAGAAGTCCGTATTGAATCCCCAGGTCAGGCTGTAAAACTGGGAATCGGTATGGTACATCAGCACTTTATGTTAGTCGAAGCAATGACTGTTTTCGACAATATTATTTTGGGTGATAAGCACTCAAAAGGAATTTTTATTAACAGAGATGCGCGTAGAAAAGAAATCCTGGAATTATCCGAACGTTATGGGCTCGATATTGAACTTGATGCACTGATCAGTGAGATTTCTGTTGGCGCTCAGCAGCGTGTTGAAATTTTGAAAGCATTGTACCATGGTGCAGAACTTCTGATTCTTGATGAACCGACAGCGGCATTGACAGACATCGAAGTAGAAGGTCTTTTCGATATCATGAACAAGCTTGTGGATGAAGGAAAAAGTATTATTTTTATCAGTCACAAGATGCGCGAGGTGCTTCATATTTCTGACCGAATTACAATTCTTCGTGCAGGAGAAGTAATTACAACAGTGAATTGTTCTGAGACTGATGGACAGAAGCTGGCGAATCTGATGATCGGACGTGAACTTACAAAGTCACAGTACGAAAAGAAGGAAGTAGATGCAGATCCTGTTCTGATTATGGACAATGTAAAATATCATCCAGAAAACAAACACAATGGACTTGCCGGTGTCAGCATGAAGATTCAACCAGGTGAAATTGTGGGAATTGCCGGTGTAGATGGAAATGGTCAGACACAGCTTGCACAGGTTATCACAGGTGTAATCGCACCGGAAGAAGGATATTTAAGTCTTGCAGGCAGCAAAGTATCTACATTTGATCCGTTTGCTTTTATTGAAAATGGTGTTGCACATGTTCCGGAAGATCGTAATCTTCAGGGATTGATCGGGGATATGTCCATTGCGGATAACCTTGTTTTGAAATCTACAGAATCAGAACAGTTCAGTAAAGGAAAAGGGTTACTTTTGAATAAAAAAGCAATCAACAGTTACGCTGTTGATCTTGCAAAGAAATACGATATCCGCTGTACTTCTGTTGGGCAGGAAGTTCGAAGCCTTTCAGGTGGTAATCAGCAAAAGGTTATTCTTGCCAGAGAAATTGAATCAGAACCAGATCTTCTGGTTGTAGTACATCCAACACGTGGTTTGGATATCGGTGCTACCAGATTTGTTCACGATCAGATGATTGCTGCAAGAGAACGAGGAGTTGGTATTTTATTAATCAGTGCTGACTTTGATGAGGTACTGGAAATGTCTGACCGCGTACTTGTTATTTTCGAAGGTCAGATTATGGGTGAATTCTCAGGAAAGAATCCACCTATCGAAGAAATCAGTTTGGCAATGACTGGTAAATAAGGAGGAAAAAATTATGGGAAAAGCGAAAAAATCTTTGACCAGTTTCATCGTGCCGCTTCTTTCAGTTTTGCTTGCCTTTCTGATCGGTGCGATTATTATGGCTGCAATGGGGTCAAATCCACTCGTTGCGTTTCGTGCACTCTTCCAGGGCGCATTCGGTACAACTGCAAGTATCGGTATGACACTGAATAAATCGGTACCGTTAATCTTCACAGCATTGTGTGCCTGCTTTGCTTATAAATGTGGTGTATACAATCTTGGTGGAGAAGGACAGTTTCTGTTTGGTGCTACAGTTGCATTCTGTGCAGTACATCTTTCAGGGCTTACAGGAGCAGCAGGTATTATAGTTTCACTTTTGGCTGGAACATTAGCAGGTGGTTTATGGGGCTTGCTTCCTGGTATCTTAAAAATTACACGTGGTTTGAATGAAATGATCATTTCTATCATGCTGAACTATGTAGCAACGCTTTTCATGGGTGTTATTTATACAAGCTGGATTCGTGATGCAAATATGCCTCAGACTCCATCAGTTGATACATCTGTGATGCTTCCAAAGGTATTTTCTGGTATGAGATTTACATGGTCATTTGTAATCGCACTCCTTGTAGGGTTGATTATGTACTATGTACTTTACTGGACATCCGTTGGCTTTAAACTTCGTTCCGTAGGTCTGAACATGACAGCCAGCCGTTTTAATGGATTCCCGGTAAAACGTTACATACTTGTCAGCTTTATCGTTTCTGGTGCGATCGCAGGTCTTGGTGGAGCATCTGACTTGCTCGGTACACAGTACCGATTGATCAATGGTTATGGTACAAACTATGGTTTCGATGGTGTGGCTATGGCATTGATCGGACAGCTGCATCCGATCGCAACAGTGGTCGTTGCAATCTTCTTTGCGGCTCTGCGCGTGGGATCTACATCGATGCAGGTTATTACTGGAGTTCCTACCAGTGTTTCCGATATTATTCAGGCATTGGTAATCGTATTCTCCGTTGCAGGTATGGCGTTGACAAAGCTTCCGGAATTTGAAGCCTTCCGTCTGCGTTATTTCAGTAAAAAAGAAAAGGAGGGTAAATAAGCATGAGTACAACATTTATTTCTAGTATTATTCTTGCTGCCGTTCGTATGGCAGTCCCACTTTTGCTGCTTGCCCTGGCGGAACTTTATTCTGAGAAGGCAGGTATGGTCAACATCGGTTTGGAAGGTCTTGCAGCTGTAGGAGCACTTGCAGGTTTTATGATGACATTCTATACAGGAAATACATGGGCAGGTATTTTGTGTGGTGCACTGACAGGAATTGTCATAAATATGATTTATGCGTTTGCAACAATTTCACTTTGTGCGAACCATATCGTTTATGGTATGGCAGTGAATCTTCTGGCTCCTGCACTTGCATCTTTTACATACCGTATTTGTTTTGGAACAGGAAATTCCCTTACACAGATTTCTCTTATGAAAGGAATTGGAATTCCGGTTCTGAAAGACATCCCATTCTTTGGTGAATTATTATTCAATCAGACACCGATGGTATATCTTGCATTTGGTCTGGTTATTTTTACAAGTGTTTTCTTTAATAAAACAAAAGCTGGTCTGAATTATGTCTCCATCGGCGAACATCCAAAGGCAGCAGCGACACTTGGTATCAATGTTATTGGTATCAAGTATTTGTCTTGTATCATTTGCGGAGCACTTGCGGGTGTTGGAGGAGCATATTTAACTACATGTTATTCGACTACATACACAGAAGGTATTGTTTCTGGTCGAGGATTTATTGCTCTGGCAGCAGTTATCTTTGGACGTTGGACAGGTTCAGGAGTTCTGGTTGCATGCTTATTCTTTGGTCTGTGTGATGCGCTGCAGATTCGTCTTCAGGTCAGCAGTATCGGCGTTCCATACCAGTTCTTCCAGATGATCCCATACGTTGCAACAATCATTGTTCTGACAATCGTTGGGTCTAAGAAGGCAGGACCAAAGGCAAATGGTATTCCATACAGAAAAGAAGAACGTTAATATTGACACTTACCAGGATAATAACCGAACGGGTTATTATATAAATCAAAGGAGGAAAAGAATATGAAGAAACTTACAGCAATTTTATTATCACTTATGATGGTGCTCAGTCTCTGCGCTTGTGGGGGCGGCGGAGAAACTGCAGGGGATTCAGGTTCAGCAGAGGGAGAAGAATACAAGGTAGCCTTTATTCTCAACTGTAGTATCAATGACGGCGGCTGGGGTACAGCATGTTACAGCGAACTTGTAGCTGCATGTGAAGCAAATCCAAACTGGACAATGGAATATACAGACAACCTGGCACAGGACGGATATTATGATGCTATGGTTGCTTACTGTAACGCAGGATTCGATCTGATTTATGCTCCAGGCGGAGAATATACAGATGCAGTTCTTCAGGTTGCAAATGAATATCCAGACGTTGCTTTTGCACTTCTGAATGGTGCAGAAGATACACCAGCAGCTGCAGCAAACAAAAACGTTTCATCCTTACTTCCAGATGGAAAGCAGATTGGATGGATTGCAGGTGCACTTGCCGGTTTAATGTCTGAAACAGGAACAATCGCATTTATCGGCGGTATGGAGTTAACAACAACTCTGGCTAAATACGAAGGTTATGGTGAAGCAGCTAAATATGTAGCAGAACAGGAAGGCAAGACAGTTACAGTGCTTGATGCTGTTTATGCGAACTCTTTTGATGACTCATCAAAGGGTATTGAATTTGCAAATGCTATGATGGAACAGAATGCAGATGTATTCTTTGGTGATGCTTCCGCAGTAGATTCTGGTGCACGTCAGGCAATCGATGAACACAATGCGGCAGCAGGTGCAGTTGAAGTTTATGACATTGCACAGCCTGCAGATTCTCTGGGACAGAATGAATGTATCATTGGTTCTCAGATCACAGATAACTCATCATTGATCGCACTTAGCTTCCAGGCAGTAGAAGAAGGATCTTTCGGTGGCGAAGTTCTGTATGGCAACCTTCAGAATGGTGTTCTTTCTACAGGAAAATTAAATGACCTTGTTCCAGCAGAAATTCAGGAAAAATACCAGACATACATTCAGGAAATGGTTGATGGAACATTTATGAAATAAAAACAAGATAGTTATAAAGTGTTTAAATGAACCTTTAAGCCTATATAGTAAACAGAGAGGAATCGTAGGGATAGACGATTCCTCTCTGTTTTTCCTTGTGGAAAAAAGTTCGTATTTCAAGATTCGGAGAAATATGATAAGATTTCTGTAGATTAAATGCGTGGAGGAAACATATGAAAATATTAATCGTACGGCATGGAGATCCGGATTATTCAATAGATTCTTTAACAGAAAAAGGCTGGAAAGAGGCGGAATATTTATCAGAGCGCCTCACAAAGATGGACATCTCGAAGTTTTATGTATCTCCTCTGGGAAGAGCGCAGGATACAATCTCATTTACACTGAAAAAACTGAACCGCACAGCAGAAGTTTTAGACTGGCTTCGTGAGTTTAAAGCACCAATCCACCGACCGGATGTAAAAGATCAAAAGAAGGTTACATGGGACTGGCTTCCGCAGGACTGGATGAATGAATCTTGTTTTTATGAGAAAAATGAGTGGTACAACCATGAGATCATGAAAGAAGGAAATGTAAAAGAACAGTATGAGTGGGTGACAGAGAATTTTGATCTTTTGCTGGAAAAACATGGATACAAAAGAGACGAAAAATATTATCGTGTGGTAAATCCGAACAATGATACAATCTGTCTGGTCTGTCATTTTGGTCTGGAAAGTGTGTTACTGTCACACTTGATGAACATTTCACCGATGATTATCTGGCATCATACTTGTGCGGCACCGACTTCGGTTACAACAATTGTGACAGAAGAAAGACGAGAAGGGATTGCAAGCTTCCGCATGAGCGCATTCGGCGACATTTCACATCTTTATGCAAAGGATGAACCACCGGCATTTGCGGCGCGGTTCTGCGAATGTTATACAAATACGGACGAAAGACATTAAAGAAAAAGAGGCGATGAAAACGTGGAGAATTTAATCTTCAGCCTGAATGCCACCGTTCCGGTATTTTTGCTGATGCTTTTGGGACTGTTGTTTCGAAAAATCGGTTGGATTGATGAAGTCTTTGCTTTGAAGATGAACCGGTTTGTGTTTCTTGTTCCATTGCCTGTAAAGGTATTTCAGGATCTGGCAGCGGTGGAGTTTGAAGAGGCATGGAATGCAAAGTTTGTAATATTCTGCTTTGCAGTAACGATTTTCAGTATTGCGATTTCCGCTGCCTTTTCATTTTTATGGAAAGACCGGACCATTCAGGGTGAGTTTATACAGGCTTCTTACAGAAGCAGTGCGGCACTCCTTGGAATTGCATTTATCCAGAATATTTACGGCAATTCTGGGATGGCACCGATGATGATTATTGGAAGTGTGCCGCTTTATAATATTATGGCAGTTGTAATTTTATCTTTTTTTGGACGGGAACGAAGGGGAATCGATAAAGAATTATTAGTGAAAACACTGAAAGGAATTGTGACAAATCCGATTATTATCGGGATTGTGATTGGAATTTTATGGTCTGCATTCAATATCCCGCTGCCCAAAATTCTGGAAAAAACAGTTTCTAATGTGGCATCTGTTGCGACGCCTATGGGGCTGATGGCAATGGGAGCAACATTTGATATCAGAAAAGCATTTGGAAAAATAAAACCGGCATTTGCCGCGACATTTTTGAAACTTGTCGGATTATGTGCGGTTTTTCTTCCAATTGCAATTCACTTAGGATTTCGTAATTCAGAACTGGTAGCAATCCTTGTGATGCTTGGTTCTGCGACTACGGTAAGCTGTTTTGTAATGTCAAAAAATATGGGACATAAAGGTGTACTTTCTTCCAGTGTCGTAATGCTTACGACGATGTTCAGTGCATTTACACTGACAGGCTGGCTGTACATATTAAAAAGCATGATGTTGATATAAGAAAGGAAAAGACGATGAAAAGAGTAGAAATTATTGGTGCTGCAATCGTAGATGTATTGGTTTCTCCGGCAGAAGAGGAAGTGTTTCAGACAGGTTCTTATGCTGCAAATGAAATCAAGATGACTCATGGAGGAGATGCTCTGAATGAAGCAACAGTTCTTCAGCAGCTTGGAGTTCCGGTGCATTTAGAAACAGTAATCGGCAGTGACACCGCTGGTGAGACAGTCTGCCGTCATATGGAGAATGCCGGTCTGGAAGAGAGTGGTCTTCACATTAAAAATGATATGAGTACAAGTGTTAATGTGGTTCTTGTGAAAAAGAATGGAGAGCGTTGTTTTCTGACAAATCCACATGGAAGCCAGCGTCAGATTGAACTGAAAGACATTACAATGCCATTCCCAAGAGAGATTAACATCCTCTGTCTGGCCAGTATTTTCGTTTTTCCAAAGCTAAAAACTGAAGAACTGCAGACAATTTTCAGTCAGGCAAAATCCCAGGGAATCACAGTCTGTGCAGATATGACAAAGCGTAAGAATAATGAGACTGTTGAGGATATCGCTCCTGCCTTAAAATATGTGGATTATCTGTTTCCGAATGAAGAAGAAGCATTTTTGATTACAGGAAAAGAGAACGCTGAGGAAGCAGCAGATACGATTCTGGCAGCAGGCGTAGGAACAGTTGTTATCAAATGCGGAGCAAGAGGATGTCTGGTGAAAAATGCAGAGACAAAATTCTGGTCACCAGCCGTTGAAAATGTAAACTGTGTTGATACAACAGGGGCAGGAGACAGTTTTGTGGGTGGATTTTTATATGGTCTGGCAAATGATTTCTCGCTGGAAGAATGTGCGAAATTCGCAAATGAATGTGGAGCAAAAGCAGTACAGAAGGTTGGTGCGATCTCCTGGCTGATCGAAGACTAGAAAGGGATATTGAACTATGAAACGTGATATAGATATGAATAAAGTTTCGGATGGAAAGCGTTATACTTCTTCTGACCTTGCAAAATTGGGCTGTTCGGATTGTGCCGGATGCAGTGACTGCTGTCGGGGGATGGGAGAATCTATCATACTCGATCCATACGATATCTATCAGATGACAAAAGGACTTGGATGTACATTTCAGGAACTTTTACAGGAGAGATTAGAGCTAAACATTGTGGATGGAGTTATTTTGCCGAACATGGCTTTGACCGGAGAGAATGAAAGCTGTACTTTTCTGAATAAAGAAGGACGCTGCAGCATTCATCCAATCCGCCCGGGCTTTTGTCGTTTGTTTCCTTTGGGAAGAATTTATGAAGATCATACATTTCATTACTTTCTTCAGATTCATGAATGTAAAAAAGAGAATCGCACAAAGATGAAGATCAGTAAATGGCTTGGAATTCCAAAGTTGAAACAGTATGAAGAGTTTGTGACAGACTGGCATTATTTTTTGAATGATGTAACAGATAATTTAAAAGAGATGGATGATGAAGAAATGATTAAAAATGCGGCAATGGGTTTGGTAAGACTTTTCTATCTTCTTCCGTATGATCTGGAACGAGATTTTTATGAGCAGTATTACGAACGCAAAAAGATGCTCGTATAACAAATATATCCATTTTAGTTTTCTTGACAAACAATATACCCCATGATATTTTAAAAAATATCATGGTTGTCAGTTGCATTTTGAGATTGGATTGACAATTGATTACTTAAAATATTATACGAGAGGTGAAGTGATGAAAAAACTGTTTTTTGGCGGAATTCATCCGGCAGATAAAAAAGAACTGTCGGCTGGTAAAAAACTGATCGCCATTGAAAGTCCTAAGCAGGTAACAATACCATTGCTCCAGCACATTGGTAAGCCGTGTCGTCCGTTGGCATCTGTAGGAGACTCGGTTTTTTTGGGCCAAAAACTCGGAGATGGCGATGGCTTGTGTGTTCCGGTGCATGCATCTGTATCAGGAACAGTAATTGCAATTGAGTCTCTGCCGCATCCAAATGGCGGCAATGGACTGGCAATTGTGATTGAAAATGATTTTCAAGACACAATTTATGAAAAAATCGCGCCACACAGTGATCCGGAAAATATCACAGCGGAAGAATTGTTTGCAATCATCAGAGAAGCTGGTCTTGTGGGTATGGGAGGCGCTGCGTTCCCTACGGATGTGAAGGCAATCTCAAGTTTGAAGCAGATCGATACATTGATCATTAACGCCTGTGAATGTGAGCCATATATTACAGCAGATGATGCATTGATGATTGAAGAACCTGAACGTATTCTTTCCGGAATTTCTTTGCTGAGAGCTGCTCTGTCACCAGAAAAGACGATTATCGCCATAGAAGATAATAAAAAACAGGCGGCAAATATTCTGAAGGAACATTTAAAAGATTATCCGGACATCAGTTTGCAGATTTTTCCAACCCGTTATCCTCAGGGAGCAGAAAAACAGTTGGTAAAAGTTGTGACGGGAAGAGAAGTACCGGCAGGGTCACTTCCAAGAGACGTGCGTTGTGCAGTATTTAATGTGGCTACAGCAGAGATGGTATATCAGGCAGTGTATGAGGGAATGCCATTGGTGCGCAGAGTTGTATCTGTTACCGGTGAAGGCGTTAAGAACCCAGCAAATTACATGGTGCCGATTGGTACATCTTTTGCACATATCATCGAAGCTGCCGGCGGATTGAAAGAAGATTGTGAGAAAGTTATTGCCGGTGGACCGATGATGGGAAAATCTCAGGAGACTTTAGAGGTTCCGCTGACGAAAGGAACAGGTTCTGTATTATGTCTGACTTCACAGGAGAATAAAAAAAGGACAGAATGTATCCGCTGTGGCAAATGTGTAGATGTATGCCCAATGCATTTACAGCCACTGTATTTATATCGTTATGGGAAAGCAGGACGAACAGATTTCTTACAGAAATATAATCTGATGGATTGTATGGAATGTGGCTGTTGTTCTTATACATGTCCGGCAAAGCTTCCACTGGTAGAAACGTTCCGGGCAGGCAAAGTGGCTTTGAAGGAGGGGAAATAAATGAATTTAATAACAACATCTTCTCCGCATATTCGGGGAGGCGGGCGAACCGATCGAATTATGAAAGATGTGCTCATCGCGCTTCTTCCAACAAGCATTACCGGCATTTTCTTTTTTGGAATCAGAGCACTTCTTGTTATTTTAGTTAGTGTACTTTCTGCTGTGGCAGGAGAACTTCTGTGGCGAATGGTAACAAAGAAAGAGAATACTGTATTAGATTGTTCTGCAGCAGTAACAGGGCTTTTACTGGCGCTTACTCTTCCGGTTTCCGTGCCTTACTGGGCAGCAGCAGCTGGCAGTTTATTTGCAGTAATCGTTGTAAAAGGGATGTGCGGCGGTTTGGGACAGAACTCTTTTAACCCGGCACTTGGCGGACGTGCATTTTTGATGCTGATTTGTCCAGTATATGTGACAAGATTTTTAGAAGCCGGAACAAAACTTTTTGTCAGTGTGCCTGCAGATGCTGTGTCCGGAGCAACACCGCTTCACGATATGGTGATGAATACAATGCCGGAATCTTCGCTGATGGATATGTTTCTTGGAAATATTGGCGGTTGTATTGGTGAAGTTTCCGCAGCAGCACTTTTGATCGGTGGTGCTTATCTTGTAGTAAGAAAAGTAATCACAGTAAGAATTCCTTTGGCATACATCGGAACAATTGCAGTTCTGAGTATGATTTTTTGTAAAGGAAATAATCCGGTTGAATGGATGCTTTATAGTGTTTTAGGCGGAGGCGTACTGCTGGGTGGTATTTTTATGCTGACTGATTATTCATCTTCACCGGTAACACCAAAAGGACAGATTCTTTATGGTGTGGGTGCAGGAATCCTTACGGTATGGTTCCGTTATAAAGGAATTTTCCCGGAAGGGGTGACATATGCGATTTTGTTGATGAACGCACTGGCATGGGTGATTGATGAAAAAACAGTGCCGCGTCGATTCGGTGTACAGAAAGGAGGAGCAAAATGAAAATAAAGAACATGCTTCTTCCAGTGATTGTCTTTTTAGGAGCTGCAATCCTGTTGTTTGGAGTATCTTTCGCACTTCAGGGAACTGAGACAAAAAACAGAGAGAAGGATTTCCAGTTTGTTGCGGAACATCTTTTGCCGGGATGTACAGAATTTTCTGAAGAGCTGTATGAAGGCGAAGACGAAAGTATTGTAAGTGTATATAAAGGGACAAATGGTTATGTAGTCGAAACAAAGGTGGCAGGTTATGTGGATGACATGACAGTGATGGTCGGTGTGGATACGGAAGGAACCGTTACTGGTCTGGTGGTCATGGATATGGCGGAAACTTATGGACTTGGTCAGAGAGCGCTTGATGATGTTGACTTTTTAAGCCAGTTTCTTGGAACAAAAGGAAACGTGGAGATAGGAGCGGATGTCGACGCTATGTCGGGTGCGACTGTAACTTCAAAATCGTTGGCGAAGGCAGTAAACTCTGCATCTGCTTATGTAACTGGTGCGGATGTTTCTTCCAGTGCTACAGAATGGTAGGTTAATATGAAAAAGAATCCATATTTTGTAAATATTATATTGAGTATTTTGACATTGCTTATTTGCCTGGCAGGTGTTATTGTGAGAAGTTTTTGTCCGCATGTCATTCTTCCAGGATGGGATATTTTGATGATGGTGGCAATCAGCGCTCTGTCTTGTGCAATTGTATATTATGTAAACCAGGGATATCAGTCTGAACGTATTGGTGCATCCCTGCTTGCCGGATTTAATTTTAGTGTGCTGCCTCTGTGTGCTGGCTTCACATTCGCTGCTCCGGTGTGGAAACTTTTTGTTGTTGGTGCGGCAGTATTTTTTGTAACAGATCTTTGTTATGAATCCTTTGGAAGAAGAATGGATACTGGTGCATTTAGCAAACTGGCACCTTTGGCCAATGCAGTGATGCTTTTTTTGGCAGGCCAGTGTTTTCAGAATATTTTCTTTTGAGAAAATAGAATACAGAAAAGGAGAATTGTCAAATGATGAAAAAAACAACATTAATGCTTGCTTTGGTGTTAACTATGGCAGGAATTTTGGCAGGCTGCAGCGGTCGAGTTGTATATGATGGTTCTGTTGTAAAAGAACAACAGGAACAAAATGCAGAGGTAACAGATGGTTTAAAAACAGGATTGGCTCTGATGCCGGATAGTTCCAGCTCTGCAGATGCAGGTGAAGAAGATGGACTGGCACAGGCTGATGTAAGCATGGCAGTTGTTACTGTAGATGCTGATGGCAAAGTGGTGGCATGTGCAATTGACGCTGTTCAGATTAAAATCAATTTTGATAAAGAAGGAAAAATTCTTACTGCATTAGACAGCCAGTTTAAGACAAAACAGGAACTGGGCGAAGAATATGGCATGAAGAAGGTATCTTCTATTCAGAAAGAATGGAATGAACAGGCAGATGCGTTCGCTGCCTACTGCGTGGGAAAAACGGCAGATGAAATTTCCGCCATTGCAGAGGGTGATGCGGATCTGACGGCCGGATGTACGATGCATCCAGGCAATTTCCAGTGGCTTGTAGTGAAAGCGATTGGTAATGCTGCTGCATCAGAAGCTCAGGAAGAGGATTTGATCGGTCTTGGCGTGTCTGCAAAAATAGAAGATTCTGTAGATGCGGGAGAAGAAGAGGGACTGGCACAGGCTTATGTTACTGTGACAGGTGCTACAGTAAATGCTGAAGGTAAAGTGACAAGCGCAGCGATTGATTCTGTTCAGGTGAATGTAAACTTTGATAAAACAGGAAAGATTACAACAGATCTGGAAGCAGAGATTAAAACAAAAAATGAACTGGGCGAAGATTACGGTATGAAACAGGTATCTTCCATTCAGAAAGAATGGAATGAGCAGGCAGCAGCATTTGCAGCCTACTGTGTAGGAAAAACAGCTGATGAGATTACAGCAATAGCAGCAGACGATGCAGATCTGACAGCCGGATGTACGATGCACCCAGGCAATTTCCAGTGGGTAATGGCTGCTGCAGTTAGAAATGCGAAATAAGAATGAAAAATCAAGTGAAATATGTTACTTTTCTGGTTGTTTTTTGCGTGCTTTTGACAGGCTGCAAAAAGCAGCTGGAAAGTGATTCGGATATAGGACAATTGACACGATTCAGTGCCAGTTTCTTTGATGTATTTGATACTCAGACAACGATTATTGGTTATGCAGAGAGTCAGGAAGAATTTGATGAAAAAGTTGAACTGCTTAAGGAAAAGCTAAAGTACTATCATCGTTTATATGATATTTATCATACATATGAAGGAATGAACAATATAAAGACAATCAATGACAATGCGGGAAAAGAGCCGGTTATTGTTGATGGTGAAATTATTGATCTTCTAAAAATGAGTCGGGAAATGTATGATCTGACTTCTGGGGAAATTAATGTGACAATGGGAAGCGTTCTTGAAATCTGGCATGACTACCGGGAAGAAGGACGGAAAGATCCGGAAAATGCGGCTGTTCCTCCAATAGAAGATTTAGAAACGGCAGCAGAGCACATGAATATTGAAAATCTGGTAATTGACGAAGAGGCATCCACAGCTTATTTAAAAGATGCGGAAATGTCTATCGATGTGGGTGGTATTGGAAAGGGCTATGCAGTTCAGAAAACAGCAGAATATGCAAAAGAAATCGGTTTTTCAAATGCACTGATCAGCGTAGGGGGAAATACCTGTGCTCTAGGTGAGAAACAGGATGGATCTATGTGGAAAATCGGTATTCAGAATCCAGATCTGGACAGTGATAAAACATATGTTGCTAAAGTTTATGCTAAAGATGTTTCTGTGGTCACCAGTGGTGATTATCAGCGATATTATATAGTGGACGGAGTGAAGTATTGTCATATTATTCATCCAGACACATTAATGCCGGCCGATGAGTATGCTTCAGTGACAATTGTTGCCAAGGACTCAGGAATGGCAGATGCCTTGTCAACAGCGGTGTATAATATGACGATGGAAGATGGAAGGAAGCTGATTGATGAACTTATTGATGTGGAAGCATTGTGGGTTAAAAAAGATGGAACATTGATATATTCCGAAGGATTTTCGTTGTTGATGGATGAAATGTAGAGGTAAAAATGCACAATAATAAAGCGTAACTGTATGATGCAGATTTAACAAAATTGAATCAGGAGACATAAGCTATGCTTACCTTTTTTTAAAAAAAATGTTATGATAATTGTATGAAAATTGCGAAGAACCGCTGCGAATTGTAACGGTTCTTTTGATTTTTGGATATAAAATGTGACAGATTGCAGTGAAAGTAAGAAAAGAGGGATAAGCATGCTGAAGCAGGGAGATGTAGTTGTTTACAAATGTAAAGGTATGTATGAGGTGCAGGAAGTCGGAACGCTTGATTTTGGTTTTGTAGACAGGAAAAGAAAATATTATACATTACAGTCCATGGACAATGAGAGAGATAAGGTGTATGTACCAGTAGACGATAATGCAAATGTACGCAGACCACTGACAAAAGATGAGGCGATGGAACTTGTAGAAAAAGTAGATTCTATTGAAACATTGTGGGTAGCGAATGAAAAGCTGCGTGAACAGGAATATAAAAAATGTATTTCTACATATTCACCAGAAAATTGGGTGCAGGTTTTGAAAACATTGTACAGTCGAGCCAAGAAACGTGGAAGTATCACAAGTATGGATAAAAAGTATCAACAGCTTTTGGAACATGTTTTTTATGGAGAATTGTCATATGTTTTGGGAATTCCGGTTAATAAAGTAGAGTCATTTATCATGGAAACCTCTAAAAAATAAGTTATGAAAGATTGCATAAAAGTGCAGTCTTTTTTTGTTATGTGAAAATCGGTTGAACTTGTTGGGAATTACGAGTATACTGTAACGTGTCAGAAAATAAAGAAAGAGGTACCGCTATGAAAAAAATATGTATTGAACAAGAATTAAAGAGTAATGTTTATCCGGGAAGAGGAATCATTATAGGAAAGACTTTAGATGGGACAAAAGCGGTGACAGCTTATTTTATAATGGGGAGAAGTGAAAACAGCCGGAATCGTATTTTTGTAGAAGAAGGTGAGGGAATCCGCACACAGGCATATGATGAGTCCAGGATGACAGATCCCAGTCTGATTATTTACGCTCCTGTACGAGTGCTTGGAAATAAGACGATCGTGACGAATGGAGATCAGACAGACACTATTTACGAAGGAATGGACAAGCAGCTTACATTTGAACAGTGCCTGCGTTCAAGAACATTTGAACCAGATGCGCCTAATTATACACCTCGTATTTCTGGAATTCTTCATGTGGAAAAAGGATCTTACAACTATGCGATGTCTATTTTAAAGAGTGATGACGGAGATGCAGACCGCTGCAGACGTTATACATTTGCATACGAGAATCCAAAAGCAGGGGAAGGACATTTTATCCATACATACAAACATGACGGCAATCCGCTGCCAAGTTTTGAGGGTGAGCCTAAGAAAATTCAGGTTCTGGATGATATTGACGAATATACAGAACTTTTATGGACAAGTCTGAATGAAGAAAATAAAGTTTCGCTGTTTGTGCGATATATCGACATAGAGAGCGGCAGATATGAGACAAGAATTGTGAACAAACACAACTAAAAGTGGAAGCATAAGGAGTTAAAGAGATGAAAGAATTACAGTTAAAATACGGATGCAATCCGAATCAGAAACCTTCCAGAATTTATATGCGGGATGGAAGTGAACTGCCGATCCAGGTATTGTGCGGCCGTCCGGGATATATCAATTTTCTGGATGCCTTTAATGGCTGGCTCCTTGTTTCTGAAATGAAAAAGGCAACAGGACTTCCGTCAGCAACATCATTTAAACATGTATCACCGGCAG
The DNA here is from genome assembly GCA_036309085.1 of Schaedlerella sp. GTDB lineage: Bacteria > Bacillota > Clostridia > Lachnospirales > Lachnospiraceae > Schaedlerella. The sequence goes on along the minus strand of JAXJUL010000016.1, from coordinate 3,907 downwards.
GTGCTGCAGTAGGACTTCCGTTGACAGAAACTCTGGCAAAGATTTATTGGGTGGATGATCTTGGAAAATTATCTCCTCTGGCATGTGCTTATGCAAGAGCGAGAGGGGCTGATAGAATGTCATCCTTTGGAGATTTTATTGCGTTGTCAGATGTCTGTGATGTTGACACAGCACGTCTGATCAAGAGGGAAGTTTCAGATGGCGTGATCGCACCAGGATATGAACCAGAGGCGCTGGAACTGTTAAAACAGAAGAAAAAAGGCAATTATAATATTATTCAAATTGATCCGAATTATGAACCTTCAGAATTGGAACATAAAGAAGTATTTGGTATTACATTTGAACAGGGAAGAAATGAATTAAAGATTGATAATGCTTTCTTTGCAAATGTGGTGACAGACAATAAAGAGATCCCAGAATCTGCGAAGAGAGATCTTGCGATTTCTATGATTACTCTGAAATACACACAATCCAACTCTGTCTGTTATGTAAAAGGCGGACAGGCAATCGGAATTGGTGCTGGGCAGCAGTCTCGTATTCATTGTACAAGACTTGCAGGACAGAAAGCAGATAACTGGTGGCTGCGTCAGTCTCCAAAGGTGCTTGGCCTGAAATTTAAACAAGGAATAGGTCGTGCTGACCGAGACAATGCGATAGACCTTTATATCGGAGATGAATATATGGATGTACTTGCAGATGGTATCTGGGAACAAACATTTTCAGAAAAACCAGAAGTATTTACAAGAGAAGAAAAAAGAGAATGGCTGGACAAGATGACAGATGTGGCTCTTGGTTCAGATGCATTCTTCCCATTTGGGGACAATATAGAACGCGCACACAAAAGTGGTGTAAAATATGTGGCACAGCCGGGTGGTTCTGTGAGAGATGAGAATGTAATCGCAGCATGCAATAAGTATGGAATCGCGATGGCATTTACAGGACTTCGTCTGTTCCATCATTAAAATAATGGAGAATAATATATGATAATAGAATCATTAAGTCCTGAGCAGACATTTCAGATTGGAGTACAGCTCAGTGAAAATGCAAGACCAGGACAGGTATTTACATTAACTGGAGATCTTGGTGTTGGTAAAACAGTATTCACACAAGGATTTGCAAAAGGTCTGGAGATTGATGAACCGGTCAACAGCCCGACATTTACAATTGTACAGGAATACGAAAGTGGAAGAATGCCATTCTATCATTTCGATGTCTACCGAATTGGAGATGTGGAAGAGATGGACGAAATTGGTTTTGAGGACTATATTTATGGAGAAGGGGTTTCACTGATTGAGTGGGCGAACCTGATCGAAGAGATTTTACCGCAGGAGCGGACAGAGATCGTGATTGAAAAAGATCTGGAAAAAGGATTTGATTACCGTAAGATTACGATCAATGAAAGATAAGGAGAAGAGATATGAAAGTACTGGCGATTGACAGTTCCGGACTGACAGCGACAGTTGCAGTTGTGGAAGACTCTTTAACAATTGCTGAATTTACAATGAATTATAAAAAAACGCATTCCCAGACATTGCTGCCGATGATTGATTCTATGGCAAATATGATCGAATTGGATCTGGAAACGATTGATGCGATCGCGGTGGCAGGCGGACCGGGTTCTTTTACAGGGCTTCGTATTGGTTCTGCGACAGCAAAAGGGCTTGGACTTGCTCTTAATAAACCACTGATTCATATTCCGACAGTGGATGGACTAGCGTACCAGGTATATGGCTGTGAAGACCTCATCTGTCCAATTATGGATGCGCGCAGAAGTCAGGTGTATACAGGACTTTATACATTTGCAAAAAATCCCGAAGGAGGTCTGACAGAGCCTGAATTCCAGATAGTGGAACAGCAGATGGCAATTGCTGTCAGTGAATTGATTGAAAAATTAAATGTATATGGAAAGTCGGTCGTATTTCTGGGAGATGGAGTGCCGGTTTATAAAAATATGCTTGCAGAAGGATTGAACGTGCCATATTCTTTTGCACCGGCTTATATGAATACGCAGAGAGCATCCGTTGTGGGAACTCTTGGAATTGCCTGTTTTAAGGCTGGAAAGTATGAAACAGCCATGGAACATCAGCCGGATTATTTAAGAGTCTCACAGGCCGAAAGAGAGCGTGCAGAACGTGAAAAAAATGATGCTGTGATCATTCGAGAATTAAAAATAGAGGATGCGGCGGCAGTAGCAGAACTTGAGCATCAGACATATTCAGATGCATGGAGTGAAAAGGGAGTAATGGAAACGATTGAAAATCCAAACACTCTTTGTCTTGCCGCAGAAAAATCAGGTAAGATGATCGGTTATTTGTTGGTTTATCTTGCTGTGGATGAAGCTGAGATCGCACGTATCACAATATTGAAAGAAGTAAGAAGACAGGGAGTTGCTTCAAAGCTTTTTGAGGAACTTGGAAAGTATTGTAAAGAACATAAGATGGTAAAAATCCTTCTGGATGTTCGTGAAAATAATACAAGTGCACGTGCATTTTATGAGAAACATGGATTTGCTGTGGATGGGATCCGTCCGGAATTCTATGAAAAACCAAAGGAAGATGCCGTACTGATGAGCTGTCAGTTGTAGATACTTCTGGCAGAGTTGCTGTTTTGGCAGAAAAATAGAAATTGAGGGATAATATGTTAGACGTTTGTTTACTTGGATGCGGAGGTATGATGCCATTACCATACAGATGGCTTACTTCGCTCATGACAAGATTTAATGGCAGCAGCCTTCTGATTGACTGCGGAGAAGGTACTCAGATCGCGATCAAAGAGAAAGGTTGGAGCTTTAAACCGATAGATGTAATCTGTTTCACACATTTTCACGGGGATCATATCAGCGGACTGCCTGGACTTCTGCTTACAATGGGAAATGCAGACAGAAAAGAGCCGCTTACATTGATCGGACCGAAAGGTCTGGAACGTGTGGTTAATGCGCTCCGTGTGATTGCTCCTGAGCTTCCGTTCCCTATTATTTTTAAAGAGATCGAAGGCGCAGAGCAGACTTTCGAGATGAATGGCTATCGTCTGAAGGCATTTCGCGTGAATCATAATGTGCTCTGTTACGGTTATACAATGGAAATAGACAGAGCCGGAAAGTTTGATCCAGTCCGTGCAAAAGATCAGGAAATTCCACAAAAATGCTGGAGATTTTTACAGCAGGGTGAGACTGTTGAGGCAGATGGTAAAATCTATACTCCTGATATGGTTTTGGGACCTCCGAGAAAAGGAATCAAGATCACATATACAACAGATACAAGACCGACTAATTCGATCCGTGAAAATGCGAAAGGATCAGATCTGTTTATCTGTGAAGGCATGTATGGAGAAAAAGAAAAGGCTGCGAAAGCAGTAGAATATAAACATATGACATTTTATGAGGCCGCCAGTCTCGCAAAAGAAGCAGAGGTTGGTGAAATGTGGCTGACCCATTATAGCCCATCTCTGACACATGCGGAAGAGTATATGGATGCAGTCCGTGCAATTTTTCCGAAGGCAAAGGCGGGAAAAGATAAAATGTCTGTTGAATTAAAATTTGAATAAAAAGAAGGAGGGGACGACATGAAAGATATTAATATACTTGCAATTGAAAGTTCCTGTGATGAGACTGCGGCAGCGGTCGTTCGCAACGGGCGCGAAATTCGTTCAAATATAATCTCCTCTCAGATTGATCTGCATAAATTATATGGAGGTGTAGTTCCTGAAATTGCATCCCGTAAGCATATTGAAAAAATCAATCAGGTAGTTGCGGAGGCATTGAAAGAAGCAGATATTACCCTGGATGATATTGATGCGATTGGTGTCACATATGGTCCAGGACTTGTTGGTGCACTTCTTGTAGGCGTTGCAGAAGCAAAAGCACTCGCTTATGCGAAAAAACGTCCTCTGATCGGCGTGCATCATATTG
>JAXJUL010000015.1:0-44133 GCA_036309085.1 Schaedlerella sp. | reverse complement strand
GCCAGCGATGATCTGAGCTTCAGGATGTTCCAGACGAAGCTGCACTGCATGCTCTACGCTCTCAGCTTCATAAAGTGCTTTCATATCATACATAAACTACAACCTCCTTAAATAAGCCCTTCTTCTTTAAATCTCTTGAAAAGAATATGTGGTGTCATAGGTGCTTCATCAATCAGCACACCTGTTGCCTGGAATATGGCATTACGAATAGCTGGTGCTGGAGAACAGGCTGGTGGTTCACCAAGAGCTTTTGTTCCATATGCACTTGTTGGTTCTGCATTTTCCACGAACATAGCTTTCAGTCTTGGATGATCCATGAATGTAGAAAGTTTGTAATCAAGCAGGTTGTTGTTAAGTGGGCGACCTGTTTTCTGATCGAACATCAGTCGTTCGGACATTCCATATCCGATACCCATACTCATGCCGCCATGTACCTGGGCTTCTGCCAGTGCCGGGTTGATCAATGTACCGCAATCATGTACGTTACAGATATCTACCAGTTTAACTTTACATGCAGGGATATCTACTTCTACTTCTGCAAATGTACATCCGAAGGAGTATGCATTTGACTTAGTCTGATATGTAGATTCTGCTGTAAGATGTTCACTGTGGCTTAAGCTGTAGAATGCTTCGTTAGCAAGTTCTTCCAGGGTAAGAAGAGCCCGTCCATCTGTTGTACGAACGATGCAGTTATTTACAATATCAAGATTGTACTCTGGCATTCTTGTCATCTCATGTGCGTATTTCAGAATACGCTCTTTCAATGCAAGTGCTGTCTGTTTGATTGCAAAACCGCCTACATATGTCTGACGGGATGCGTATGCTCCAAGACCAAATGGAGCCACATCTGTATCCTGATGTGAAACGATGTGAACTTTATTTAAAGATACGCCAATAGCATCAGCTGTCATCTGCGTAAATGCTGTATCAGCTCCCTGACCGATCTCAGTCTCAGCGAGCTGAACCTGAAGAGAGCCATCCTGATTAAGTACCATACGGCAGGAGGAGGATTCCAGAGAAATTGGCCATACAGCTGTGTTGTACCAGAATACCGCACATCCTACACCTTTGCGGATTGGACCTGTCTGATTTTGATATTCTTTTAATTTACGTTCATAATCGATATATTCCATACCTTTATCAAGGCACTGGTTAAATGTATCATAATACTGTTCATTCTTAGAGAATCCATCTACGAAACCTTTTGGCATAAGGTTCTTGCGGCGGAATTCAAGTGATGGCATTCCCAGTGTAGCTGCGACTTCTTCTATATGAGACTCGCCTGCCCACATAGCCTGCGGAATACCATATCCTCGCATCGCACCTGCGATAGACTTATTAGTAAATACTGTCCATGCGTCACACTGTACGTTATCACACTGATATAATTCTGGAAATGAACCCATACCTTTTGCTACAACCCCATGTCCATGAGAAGCATAAGCTCCCTGATCCGAAAAACATTCCAGCTTTCTTGCTGCAAATGTTCCATCAGAACGTACCCATGAAATAACATGAGAACGAATAGAATGACGTACACGATTACAATAGAATGTTTCTTCACGAGGAACATCAAGTTTTACAAGATGTCCGCCTACTTTCTGACACAGCCATGCACAAAGCGGCTCATAAAGAACGTCCTGTTTGTTACCAAATCCACCCCCTACATAAGGTTTCAGTATGCGAACCATCCCCCAGTCAATACCTAATGCCTGACCTACAACTCGACGAACGATGTGTGGAATCTGTGTAGAGGATACAACATATAGACGATCACCTTCTGCTTCTGCTGTACAGATAAAGTTCTCAATATGACAATGCTGTACTGTTGGTGTTTCATACCAGTTCTCAACTTTGATAAGACCTGGTTCTTTAATCGCTTCTTGGTAATTACCCTTACTCATTCCGCTATGTGCAAGAATATTATTAGGGAATCTTTCATGAAGCTGTGGTGCTCCATCTTTCATAGCTTCCTGCACATCAAGTACAAATGGATATTCTTCGTATTCAACTTTAATAAGGCGAAGAGCCTGTGCAGCAGCAACCTCATCTTCTGCAACTACTGCGGCAATTTCTTCTCCGTAGAAACGTACTTCATCTGATAATACCAGACGGTCTGATACGTCCTGATGAGATGGATCTGTGGACCATGGATGTCCGGCTGTTGGGAACAAATTCTTTTCTGTCACATCAAAGCATGTGTAAACCCCTACTACGCCAGGTACTTTTTTCGCTTCTTCTGTGTCAATGGAAATTACTCTTCCATGTGCAATTGTAGCATGTAATATTCTTGCAATGTATGCACTCTTATCGCAAAAATCGTCTACATATTTTGCACGTCCGAGCACCTTATCACGTGCATCTACTCTAGGCACACTCTTTCCTACATACATAATAACAACCTTCCTTTCTTAAAACCCTAACCCCCTGTAGATTTTCATCACATATCTCCGAATCTTCAACTTTGCAGGCTTTACGCTAAGTCCTCTATTCTCATATCTTCACACTCCTGCAAAATATTTTTTTATAAGAAAAAAGCTGCCTTATATTCTATGCTATTAGTTCATCACAATAACAGGCAGCGACTCCGAATTCACATCGGTAAATATAATAAAAATCTATACTATTTAGTTTTTCTATATTATACATTCCACCTCTTCCTTTGTCTATTATTGAAATCTTTACAATTTCTCAAAATATATTTGTGCATTTTGCATAATCTCTTTTTATTTATCAGGTACTATTTTGACAATTATTACCACGATTTTTCTATTTATTTAAATAAATTATTTGTCTTATAAAATGACAAACACCCCAATTGCCTGGCAATTGGGGTGTCGTCTGAAAAGAAGACCCTAATCAAGGATTATATTCTTATACAAGTTCTGCTTCTTCTACTTTACCAAGTCTGCGAAGCATTGTCTTCTTCACTGCTTTGAAGATATTTTCATATCCTGTACAACGGCAGAGATGACCGGATAAGAGTTTACGAAGTTCTGCATCTGCTACTTCTCTGTTCATTTCAAGGATCTCGATTGCTGTCATGATAAATCCTGGTGTACAGAATCCACACTGTACAGCTGTTTCATCGATGAATGCCTGCTGAATATCAGAAAGTTCACCGTTTGGTCCCATAAGACCCTCTACTGTTCTGATATTCTTTCCTTCTGCCCATACTGCAAGGTAAAGACAGGAGTTGAAGCATTCTCCGTCGATGATTACGTTACATGCGCCACATTCTCCTACTTCACATCCTTTTTTAACAGATGTCATACGGAAGTCATTACGAAGCATATCTGTAAGAGAAGCTCTTACGTCTACCATTTTCTCAACCTGTTTTCCGTTGAGTGTGAATGATACTAATTTATACTGGTGTTTACTCATTGCATTCACCTCCTGATAAGCGGATAGATTCTAACAGTCCACGTTCTGCAAGCACTGTTGCGATATGCTGACGGAATGCTTTGGATGCACGCCAGCTGTCACGTGGGTTGATATCTTCAAGAACTGCTGCAGCAAATGCTTTCACTGTTTCCATACAAACTGGTTTGCCTTTTGCAGCTGCTTCTGCGGATGGTGTACGCATTGGAACTGGTCCTGCAACACCGTATGCGATACGTACGTCTTCGATTGTCTTTTTGTCTTCAGACAATTTAACGTTTACAGAACATCCTGTTGTAGCGATGTCCATTGCGTTACGCATAGCGTATTTAATATAGTGTCCTTTGTATCCTTCGTAGGATTTCTTAGGAATAATGATCGCTGTCTGAATCTCGTCTGGTTTCAGATCAACGGTACCTGCTTTGATATAGAACTCTTTGATCGGAATACGACGAACGCCGTTTGCTCCTGTAAGTTCTACGATCGCATCCCAGGCATGAAGTGTAGATGCAGAGTCAGCAGATGTAACACCGTTGCATGTATTTCCGCCGATTGTTCCAAGGTTACGGATCTGTGGTCCGCCAACCATATCTACTGCTTCACCAAGAACATTAATATGTTCCTGAATGATTGGGTTCTTTGTAATATGAGAGAAACTTGTAAGAGATCCGATACGGATTGCTCCATCTTCCTCATAACTTACTCCACGCATGGAGTCAATTCCATAAATGCTGATAAGTTCTTTTCCGGCACGTTTTCCTTCGCGCATCTGTACTAAAACGTCACTTCCGCCAGCGATGATCTGAGCTTCAGGATGTTCCAGACGAAGCTGCACTGCATGCTCTACGCTCTCAGCTTCATAAAGTGCTTTCATATCATACATAAACTACAACCTCCTTAAATAAGCCCTTCTTCTTTAAATCTCTTGAAGAGAATATGTGGTGTCAATGGCGCTTCGTTAACAAATACACCTGTTGCCTGATATACAGCGTTACGGATAGCTGGTGCAACTGAACAAGCTGGTGGTTCACCAAGTGATTTTGTTCCGAATGCACTTGTTGGCTCAGTATTTTCTACAAATAAACCTGTAAGTCTTGGATGATCCATGAATGTAGAAATCTTGTAGTCAAGCAGGTTGTTGTTAAGTGGGCGACCTGTCTTTTCATCAAAGATCAGACGTTCTGACAGACCATAACCAATTGCCATACTCATACCGCCATGTACCTGAGCTTCTGCAAGTGCAGGGTTGATGAGTTTACCACAGTCATGAACGTTAACGATATCAATCAGTTCAATTTTGCAAGCTGGGATATCTACTTCTACTTCTGCTACTGTACAACCGAAAGAGTAAGCATTAGACTTAATCTGAGCTGTTGTTTCAGCATGCAGATGCTGGCTGTGTGTAAGGCTGTAAAGAGCTTCTGTTGCCAGTTCTTTCATTGACATAAGAACACGACCATCTGTTACACGAACAATGTTGCTGTCGATGATATCGAGATTGTAAGCTGGCATTCTTGTAAGCTCGTGAGCATATTTAAGAACGCGTTCCTTCAGAGCAAGTGCTGTCTGTCTGATAGCGAAACCTGCTGTATATGTCTGACGGGAAGCGTAAGCACCTGTACCGAATGGAGTAATATCTGTATCCTGACAGGACATTACATGAACTTCATCCATCTTGATACCAAGTACGTCTGCTGTCATAGCAGCATAAGCTGTATCAGCACCCTGACCGATCTCAGTTTCACCAAGCTGTACCTGGATAGAACCATCCTGGTTCATTACCATACGGCATGATGCAGATTCAAGAGAGATTGGCCAAACGGCTGTATTATACCAGAATACTGCAGCACCGATACCTCTGCGGATTGGACCTGTCTGGTTCTGGTATTCTTTAACTTTTTCATCCCATCCAATGTGTGCAATAGCTTTATCTAAGCACTGATTGAATGTATCATCATATAATTCATTCTTTGAGAATGGATCTACATATCCCTGAGGCATAAGGTTCTTACGACGGAATTCGATTGGATCCATTCCAACAGCTGCTGCTACTTCATCTGTATGAGATTCTACAGCCCACATAGCCTGTGGAATACCATAACCACGCATAGCACCTGCAACTGCTTTGTTAGTAAATACTGTATAAGCGTCAACTTCTACGTTGTCACATGGATATAACTGGTGGAAGCAGTTAGCTCCTTTCGCTACGATACTGTGACCATGAGAAGCGTAAGCACCCTGATCTGAGAATGCTTCAAGTTTTCTTGCTGCAAATGTACCATCTGGACGAACCCATGAAGTAATGTGGGAACGGATAGCATGACGTGTACGGTTGCAGTAGAATGTTTCTTCTCGAGGAACATCAAGTTTTACAAGGTGTCCGCCAACCTGAAGGCAAAGCCAAGCACAAAGTGGCTCATAAAGAATGTCCTGTTTGTTACCAAATCCACCACCAATGTAAGGTTTGACTACACGAATCTTACCCCAGTCCATTCCAAGTGCCTGTCCGATTCCACGACGAACGATATGCGGAATCTGTGTAGAAGAAACAACTGTGATACGTCCATATTCCATCTCTGCTGTACAGATAAAGTTTTCAATATGACAATGCTGTACAACTGGTGTATCATACCAGCCTTCAACTTTGATAAGACCTGGTTCTTTGATTGCTTCTTCGTAGTTACCCATACGGCGATCTGTATGTTTCAGAATGTTGTTTGGATAATCTTTGTGAAGCTGCGGAGCTCCGTCCTTCATAGATTCCAGAACATCCAGTACAAACGGATATTCTTCATATTCAACTTTAATCTTCTTCAGAGCCTGAGCTGCTGCAACTTCGTCTTCTGCAACAACTGCGGCAATGTCATCACCATAAAAACGTACTTCTTCTGTCAGAACCAAACGGTCTGCTACGTCCTGATGTGATGGATCTGTACACCATGGATGACCTGCTGTTGGGTAATAATGTTTCTCTTTAACATCAAAACATGTGCATACTTTTACAACGCCTGGAACTTTCTCTGCTTCTGATGTGTCAATGGATAATACTTTACCATGAGCGATTGTAGCGTGATAAATACGAGCAACGTATGCTTCTTTATCACAGAAATCGTCAGTGTATTTAGTACGTCCAGTAACCTTATCATAAGCATCTACTCTAGGCATACTTTTTCCTACATACATAACAACCTCTCCTTTAAATAGACACTTTTTATTTAGTTACTTTGAAAAAGAGTCTGATCTGGCAGACTCTCACGCCCTCAGCAGCCGCTTCCGGCGTCTTCTTCATACGCCGAAACTTGCAATCCTGCCAGAGGCTTTTTAATTCATGGAAACACAATTTTCATGAATTTAAAAACCAGCCTGTCAGCCGGCAATTTTCATATTTTTTGCTTACATCACACACAACATACAAATTGTAAGCAAAACAGCCATGCTGTTTGTCAGCTCCGTGAGCTGCGCATCCTCACGGAAATCCTGAATTTAAATATAAAATCTGAATTAAAATTTGAAAAGCCCCAGCCAGCTTTTCACCGGCTGGGGCTTTATCTTTTATTCAATATCTTATCTTAATTATATTATAAGATAAAATCTTTCATCAATCAAGAGTCCGTACACTTTTCGTACGCTTTGATTGTTAAAATACTTATGTACTGCTGATTAGTTTTCTTTCCCTTTTGGAAGAATGAAAGAAAGAATCAGAGAGATTACGAATACACCAGCTACAGAGTTGCCAGCGAATACGTCTGTAAACACTTTTGGAAGTGCACTGAAGAATGCTGGGTCAACCTGAGTTACACCAACACCAACACAGAATGAAATAGCTACGATTGTCATATTTCTTTCTGTATCTCCACAGCCTGCGATCATCTTAAGACCAGAGAAGATGATTGAACCGTACATCATAACCATACATCCACCGAGTACTGCATCTGGAATTGTGTTGAAGAATGCACCAATTGGTGGGAAGAAAGATGCGATGATAAGGATCAGAGCACCCATCAGGATTGTGAAACGGTTAACAACTCTAGTCATAGCAATAAGACCGATATTCTGGTTGAAGGATGTGATTGGGCATGCACCGAATAAACCAGAGAATGCAGAGCCATAACCGTCAACACCGAGAGAACCAGAAACTTCTCTGTCTGTTACAGGTCTTCCAAGACCATCCATAGCAACTGCTGCTGTTCCTCCGATTGTTTCAGCTGCAGACACAAGGAATACGATTGTCATAGCAACGATTGAACCGAAATCAAATACAGGAGTTGTTCCTTTAAGGAATACAGGAAGTGGAATTTCAATCCAGCCAAGCTGATCGATAGTTGTTCCAAATGCTGCGAAATCTACCATAGGTTCAGCTGCGATACCTGTTACTGTAAAGATAACAGAAAGAACATAACCTACTGCGATACCAAAAAGGATGTCGATATTTCTCCATACACCTTTTACAACTGCTTTATAAACAAGGCAGGCAATAAGAGAAATAACTGCGATTACAAGGTGATACCATGCACCAAAGTCTGCTGCGCCCTGGCCGCCACCGAAAGAGTTCATACCAACGCTTAACAGTGAGAATCCGATAGCCATAACTACACATGCTGGAACGATATCATCAAGATATTTTCTCCAGTATTTAGCTGTAAGACCAAGAGTACCTTCGATACATCCACCAACGATGATAGAACCGATCAATGCTTCATATCCAAGTTCTGGATTTGTAGCGATTCCGAGCATTGCTGCAAGGAATGTGAAAGAACATCCCATAACGATTGGGAGTTTAGAACCGATTCTCCAAATTGGATACAACTGAACTGCTGTACCAACACCGGCTGCGAACATCGCACACTGCAGAAGTCCAGAAACCTCAGCTGCATCAAAGTTTCTTCCGCCTTCAGAAGACACAACTGCTGCTGACATAACGATCAGAACAGGTACTAAGTTTGCTACGAACATAGCAAGTACATGCTGCAGACCAAATGGGATAGCTTTCCCCAATGGAACACGTCCATCAAGTTTGTAAACGTTTTCAACGCTTACGTTTGTCTGAGTTTTTGCTTTACTCATGTGTTTCTCCTCCTTTTTTCCCTAATACGCCCTTTTCACAATGAGGCTAGTATAGTGTAATTATTATATCTCTTTGCCCAGAAAATGTCAACAATATCTAAGCAAAACAAAACTCGAGTTTTTGTAAGTATTGTCCAAGTATATGTGAATTCTCCACGTATTTTTTGCATAATTATAACATTTTTTGCATTTTATCACATTAAATCATTAAATTACTTTGTGTATTTTAACCAATATTTTTGTAGTATAACTTTCAGTACAACTCGTATTTTAACGCATTATCCAACAAATATTACACCCAAAATTTCAAAAAGAGGATACAGCTTTTCATGCTGATCCTCTCAACGCTTTATTTTTCACTTTATTTTGAGCATCTAAACTGAAGTTCTTCCCAGCGTCTGTCAACTTCTTTCTGGAACTCTTCAATCAGATATTCGTTTTCTTTCTTGAATAAATGTTTAAATCTTCCCTGTGGTTTTAAGAATTCTTCGATTGGAAGTTTTTTCTTAGGTTCATAATTCAAAATCCATTTCCCCTCTACCACTTCAAATAATGGCCAGTAGCAGGTCTCAACACCCAGTTTACAGATTTCTATAATATCTGGTGTATTGTATCTCCATCCGCGAGGACATGGAGCCATGATATTTAAGAAAGCTGCTCCTGGTGTGTAAATTGCTTTCTCAGACTTAATATGAAGATCCTTGAAATTCTGCACAAATGTTGTCTGAGCCACATATGGAACATCATGAGCCGCGATGATCGCAGCAAGATCTTTTCTGTTCTGAGGCTTACCATTACTCTGGGAACCAACCGGTGTTGTTGTTGTATCTGCATACATTGGTGTTGCAGAAGAACGCTGAATACCTGTGTTCATGTAAGCACCATTATCATAACATACATAAACCATATCATGATTTCTCTCCATTGCACCAGAAAGGGACTGAAAACCAATATCATAAGTTCCGCCGTCTCCGCCAAATGTGATAAATTTGTATGTTTCTTCAAGTTTGCCTTTTCTTTTCAGTGCTTTGTAAGCACCTTCCACACCACTCAGAGTTGCCCCTGCATTTTCAAATGCATTGTGAATGTAGCTGTCTTCCCATGCTGTGTATGGATATGTAAATGTAGATACTTCCAGACATCCTGTTGCATTGCCGATAACCGCTTTATCGCCTTCGTGAAGTCCACGAAGTACATTTCTTACTGCAATTGTCCCGCCGCATCCGGCGCACATTCTGTGACCTGGAGCAAGACGTTCTGGTTTATTCATTGTCTCTTTAAAATTATATGCCATCTTCTCTTCCCCCTTACTCTCTCAGTCCCATGTAACGGTAAGTTTCCCCTGCGTCACCAGTTTCAACAATCTTCCTGAGTTCTGCAAAAACATCTTCCATATCTTCCACACGAATGTCACGTCCGCCAAGACCGTAAACATAGTTCACTGCCAGTGCCTTTGAACGTGCACGAAACATTGCTGACATCACATCAGCACCAAGTGGACCGCCGTGGTTTGTATAGCCCTCTGCTCTGTCCATGATCGCAACTGCTTTTACATTTTTAAGAGCTTTTGCAATTTCATCTGCCGGGAACGGACGATAAAGACGAATCTTAATCAGACCAACTTTTTCACCCTGAGCTCTTAATTTATCAATTGCATCTTTTGTTGTACCTGCCGCGGAACCAATCATAATTACTGCTCTCTCTGCATCTTCCATGCAGTATTCTTCGAACAGACCATACTCTCTTCCTGACATTGCTGCAAATTCTTTTGCAATATCAAGTACAACTTTATTAACATTTTTCATACCTTCTGCCTGTGCACGTTTTGCTTCCATGTAGTAGTCTGTGATGGAATATGGTCCAATCGCCATTGGGCATTCAGGATTCAAAAGATAATTTTCTGGTTCATATTCGCCAACAAAATTTTTAACCTCAGCATCTTCAAGTAATTCGATATTCTCAACTGCATGACTCGTGATAAAACCATCCTGGCAGATCATGATCGGAAGTCTTACATCCTTGTGTTCTGCAATGCGGAAAGCCTGAACCATATTGTCATACGCTTCCTGATTGTTTTCTGCGTAAATCTGAATCCAACCGGCATCTCGTGCACCCATACTGTCAGAATGGTCACAGTTGATGTTAATCGGACCGGAAAGTGCACGGTTTACAAGTGCCAGTGCCAGAGGAAGTCTGTTGGAAGCTGCGATGTATAATTCTTCCCACATATAAGCAAGACCACAGGATGAGGTTGCTGTCAAACTTCTCGCTCCTGCTGCTGACGCACCAATGGCTGCACTCATGGAACTATGTTCGCTTTCTACTGGAATAAATTCTGTATCTACCTGTCCATTTGCCACAAAAGAAGCAAAATACTGCGGAATTTCTGTAGATGGTGTGATTGGAAATGCCGGAAATACATCCGGATCGATCTGTCTGAGGGCGATTGCTACCGCCTCATTACCTGATAATCTATCTCTTTTTGCCATTCTACTTCACCCCTTCCATTGTGATTGCACCGAATGGGCATGCTTTTACGCAGATGCCGCATCCTTTGCAGTGTTCGTAATCAAATTCTGCTCTTTTTTTGTCTTTTACAGGAATAGAGCTGTCTGGACATACCGGTACACAAAGCAGGCACTGTTTACATTTATCTTGGATGAATACCGGCTTAGTTGTAGACCACTCACCTGTATTGAATGTCCTGGAAGTTCCTGAACCAGCAATGATCATTCCTTCTGTAAGATCTTTCCATGTTGCTTTTACACCTAATTTTGTAATATCTGTTACCATTATTTAACCTCCTTCAGAGCCATCTCAAGTGCTGCCATATTACCTTCGATTACTTCTGGCTTTGCAGCAAATTTATGTGCAAATGAAGCACGCATTTCTTTTAAAAATGTCTCTTCATCCATAATACCTGTGATCTTTACGATTGCAGCAAGAAGTGGTGTATTTGGAAAATATTTTCCAAGTGTTGCCATGGAAACTTTTTTTGCATCGATAATATATACTTCGCCCTCATAGCCTTTCAGGTGAGGAATAATTTCTTCTTTTGTCTTGTCTGTGTTAATCAGAATTGCGCCATCTTTTTTCAGTCCACCTGTTACATCTACAGACTCGAGCAAAGATTCGTCTACGACTACAACATACTGCGGATCATAAATATTAGAATGAGCGCGGATTACAGTATCACTGATTCTGTTGTACGCTGTAATCGGCGCACCCATACGTTCTGGACCGTATTCCGGGAAGCCCTGAACATATTTTCCTGTCTGAAATGCTACATCTGCAAGGAGCAGAGCGGCTGTCTTCGCCCCCTGACCGCCACGGCCATGCCATCTGATTTCTGTAAGGTTGCTCATATTCTTGTTTCCTTTCTTTTATCTTTTTCGTAGAATAGTCTTATTTTACTTTAAAACATTAAGGTTGTAAAGTGAAAAATAGATTGCACTTTTTAAATATCCTCTGCAAAACAACCTCGAAAAATTTTGCGTCTGTTAATATTTTTCTTCTATAAAAACGTACAATTGCGAAGATATTCTCAATACAAGCATAAACAATAAACCAACTAATATGCTGTTCGTCAAAACACCAATACCAATAAAGATAAATACCAATATGCCAAACCATGTCGAAACTTAAGATTTCTTAAAATATATAAAACACAAAAAAGCCTATAAATACTGGAAATCTCAGTACTTATAGGCTTGATTTCATTTAAATTTTTATAAACTAAAAATTAATCCTGTACGTATGGCATAAGTGCTACGTGTCTTGCTCTCTTAACAGCTACTGTAAGAGCTCTCTGATGTTTTGCACAGTTTCCTGTGATTCTTCTTGGAAGAATTTTTCCTCTTTCAGACACATATTTTTTAAGCTTTGCTACGTCTTTATAGTTGATTTCGTTATTCTCTTTACCACAGAATACGCAAACTTTTTTTCTTCTACGAACTGGTCCTCTTCTCTTGAAGCCTTCCGGTTTACCTGTCTTTTCGTAAGCCATTGCTATTTACCTCCTGATTTATTGAAAACTTGGAAGTTAGTTGAACGGTAATTCTTCATCGATTCCGTCTGGAATATTCATAAATCCATCACCTGCGTCAAAGCCTGGAGCTGGACTTGGTGCTGGCTGGCGGTAATTGTTGTTCTGATAGGAGTTATTCTGATACGCATTGTTCTGATATGCTCCGCGGTTTGCTTCGCTCTCAGCTCTGCTCTCAGCAAATTCCTGTTCTTCAACGACTACTTCTGTTGTGTAAACTCTCACACCGTCCTTGTTTGTATAGCTTCCTGTCTGAATACGACCGGAAATTGATACGCGCATTCCCTGACGGAAGTATCTTTCAGCAAATTCTGCAGAACGTCCAAACACTACACATGGAATAAAATCCGCTGTTGGTTCGTTGTCTCTTTTAAATCTGCGGTCTACAGCAACTGTATATCTCGCAACTGCTGTTGCGCTGTCACCCTGTGAATATCTAACTTCCGGGTCTCTTGTTAAGCGACCCACCAATACTACTTTATTCATATTAACCTCTTTCTCTATTATGCTTCATGTCTAACGCATAAATATCTGAGAACATTGTCCATGATACGGATACGTCTTTCAACTTCTCCTGGAACGTTTGCTTCAGCTTCGAAGTGGATGAAGTAGTAGTAACCTTCTTTCATCTTCTGAATTTCGTAAGCAAGTCTCTTCTTGCCCCATTCTTCTACATCAGTAACATTGCCACCGAAACGTGCTACTAAATCTTTAGCTTTTTCGATAACTTCTGCTCTGGCTTCGTCTTCGATTTTTGCGCTGACAACAACAGCTAATTCATACTTGTTCATGTCTCTCGCACCTCCTTTTGGTCTCTGGCTCCCGATCCCATGTCGGGAACAAGGAATGTAATCTCCCGTCAGATGTTATATCCAACGGCACGTCACAATTAGTTATACTATCACAATTATCTTGAGATTTCAAGCTTTTTTCTTAATTTCTTTTGTATTTTTTTCCACTAATTTTCGCGATACCATAACCTGATGTCCACAGCCTGAACACTTCAGTCTGAAGTCTGCTCCGACCCTTAAAATTTCCCATTCATTACTGCCGCATGGATGCGGTTTTTTCATACGGATCACATCTCCGACATCAAAACGATCTGCCATACTGCCTCCTTGAATTTATTTATTCACTTCATCCTTGATCAAGACTCCCTGTATAATGAAACGTTCATCATCTCTTACATTTGTACAGGTTGAAAGTGTCACAATTTTAGCCCCTGCATCCAACCCGGCCTCTACAGTATAATTTGAAGAGGCTCTGCAAGAATCTAGGTAAGAAAGAAATTCATCATCAGATCCAAATTTATATGTATAATTTACTGCCGTATCTTTTACAATACCAGCCATAAAAATCTGATATGTAAGCACCTTATCATCTGGCGTATATATGTAAAAATATGGGTGCTGCCTGCAAAAGCTTTCTTCTGCATAAGCATTAAGTTGTGAAAACATCTCTCCGCCAACCTGCATATTATGTCCATATATGATTGTATTTCTGTCTGTGAAATCAGATGAACAATTCATGTCCATGAAAATAGTTCCCAGTTTGTTGTAATTTGCCGTAAATGTTGTTGTCAGATACTCATTATTATCTTTACTTTTTACAACCGGATAACTGATCACTGCCGGCTCATCAAATCGGATCCATGCAATCGTATCTGCATTCTGTTCTTTCAACAGATCGAAATCCACTGTAAAAATCTCTTCTTCCCCATCTTTCACTGTTTCCTTTTTAATCGCCTGTTTTCTTACATCATCATATTCCTGTCCACCTTTAAAATATGGTACAAGAGAATCAACCAGCATAAAAAACGAAAACACAAACACAACTGCCGCGATTACAAGAATTATATTGGAAATAATATTGCCCTTTTTCTTTCTGGACTTATGTTTCTTTTTTCGTTCTTTTTTCATCTTCTCTCCTAGAATCCCAGATTTTCATCTACAAGGATTACTTTAATACGATTTTTTACTCTTGAAAATCTTGTAATCAGAATCTGGCAGCAAATAGACTGTGGGGATTTGCAGTCGAAACACATTCCATTTTTCACACAAGGTGTTTCAAGATTGAAACGCTGTGCATTGATTGGTGCAGCTTCGTTTCTCGCACGACTTAATGCATCTTCCGCTGTTTTTACTATTTTGTTCATTCCAACGATAAGAAGTACATTTTTCGGACCATAGGCAAAAGCTGCAACTCGATTGGAGTTTCCATCAATATTAATCAAGATTCCGTCTTCACTTACTGCATTACTGCTGCCGATATACCAGTCACAATTCAACGCCTGATGTGCAATCTCTTCTTTTTCTTCTCTTGTTTCCACACAAGCTCTGTCAAGTACATCATAGTTTCCTGCATGAAGGGCTTCTGTCAGTCCAATTTCCTCAGCCGACATTGTTCCGCCCCAGCTTACCTGACTCCTTTCCGGAATCAGTTCCAGTGCCTTTTTCCGTGCTTCCTCCTTTGTCTTCACATAATAAGCTTCCATATTACGTGATTCTAAAGCTTTCGCAACACGTGGGCCCAATACATCATTTCTCATTGCTCTTACATCCATAATTATACCTCCTGTTATTAATAGATTCCTTTATTCAGCAGATTTTCCATCTCGTCCAGCTGCCCTGTCAATGCCTTATGTCTCTCGTCGAACAGCAGCCCCCTGTTATGGCGGTAATACTGATCAGATCCATTTTCCTTAATGAACCAGAGACTATAATAGTTGGCATTCAGTTCTGTAATAAATGCAACCATTTCCTGACTTTCACCAAAAGTCTCTTCCAGAAAATCAAACACATTCTGAAGAATCTGAGAAATATGTTCTGTCTGTTCTTCCAGTTTCTCAGCCTCTTTTTCAAAAAGTGCTTTTACACATTCATATGCCTCTGTCCCTGTCTTAAATTCTTTTTTCGTTTCCTGAACAGCAAGTTCCAGAAATGCAGTCACACGCTTCCAGATCGCAGCATCCCTTCTTGTCAGAAGTTCTGCCTTTCTCAAAGCCTCTTCTTCTTCAATCGCCTTTTTTAGAACCTCTTCTGTCGGAATTTCCTGATGTTCTTTATACTCTACCATATATTCATAGAGTTTGTTAACAAAAGAATCTGTAAAATAATTCTCGGAAAACATCTCACTAAGTCGCCCGTTTAAAAGCCCTACAATACTTAAGTGTTCATCTAATGGAGCTCTCTTGATCTTCTGCACGATCATCGGAGCCCACACGCCCTGAAGAATATTTTCTATATTATAATCTTCTTTATACTTATAATATAACTCCAGATAATTCGCAAAATCCTTCGCAATCATGCGGTGCTGGATATACTGGTAAACAACTTCTCTGTCCACCGTTTTTCCAAGTACTTCATAGACTTGTATCAATTGAGAGAGATCTTCCCATCCTCTGGCTGTCGCAAAAATTTTTCCATCCACAGTATTCTCTATGCGATAAAAATTCTTCTTCCGAAGCTCGAGATAAGAAATGACTGCAGCATGGATTCCCTGATGATAGGCGTATTCCTTCCAAACTTCAAAGTCTGCATTTACATCAATTTTTTTGATTCGATCCATCGTCACAACATCGAATTCACGCACAGATTTATTGTATTCCGGCGGATTGCCTGCCGTCACGATCACCCACCCTTCCGGCACCCGCTGATTACCAAATGTCTTGCACTGAAGAAACTGCAGCATGGTCGGTGCAAGTGTTTCGGACACGCAGTTGATCTCGTCGATGAATAAAATCCCTTCTTTTAATCCTGTCTGTTCGATCTTTTCATACACAGATGCAATGATCTCACTCATTGTATATTCTGTTACTGAAAATGTCTTTCCCCTGTATGATTTTTCTTTGATAAATGGAAGTCCGATCGCACTCTGTCTTGTATGATGTGTGATTGTATATGCAACAATTCCTACTCTGCATTCTCTTGCAATTTGCTCCATAATCTGTGTCTTACCGATTCCCGGCGGTCCGATCAAAAGAATTGGTCTCTGGCGAATTGCCGGAATCAGATACTCTCCTGATGCATCCTTTGCAAGATATGCCTCGATAGAATCTTTTATTTCCTGTTTTGCTCTTTTAATATTCATGAAACTGTTCCTTTTACAATTGGTCTATTTCTTATTCATTATAGTCTGATGCTCTCATTCTCACAAGTGCCAAAGTTCGAAAAAATATTCTCTAACAATATTCAACAATCTATTCTGCATTCTCAGAAAATTTATGTTATAATAAAAAATTGAGCAATTATTTAAGAAAGGATTTTTTATGAATAACTTAAGAAATGTGACTTTAAAAATAATTTTTTCGCTATGGTTTGTTTTTGCATTTTTGTATTATGAAATCTTATTCAAATGTCTTGGCAATATTGACTTCGGAAATCTTATTATGTTTTTGCTTTATCCCATTGCCCTTGGATTTCTTGCATATGCAGTCATAACTGTTCTGCCAAAATCAGACCGGATCAGATTAATCTTTGCTGAACTAATTTTGACAATATCATCCATTTACTTCATTGCAGAATATTTTGTAGGAAGTGCCTTTCAGACTTTCATGACATCTTCAGCAATTCTTTCAAATGCTGCCAATGTAACCGGAGACTTTGGAAATGAAGTTCTTACAACAATCCGTTCCGGATGGTACATCATCCTAATTTTTTTACTCCCGTCAATTCTTACATTTTTCTGGCGTAAAAAAATATTATTCCATTTTGAAACGATTGATTTTTCAGAAAAATACATTCAGCTTTTCTCTGTATTTTCCGTTTTTCTTCTTATTTTTGCAAACTGTTATGGAAGTATGGTACCATCTTTTTCCAGTGAATACTCCTTTGATTCGTCCATGCGAAAAAATGGCGTATTTTCAACATTTTTTGGAGAAATCAGTGCTTCCAGATCCGATGATGTTCTGATGCTTGCAGAGGAATTTTTCGTGGAAACAATAGAGGAAATTCCTGTAGAAACTGAGATTGTTTACGAAGAAAACGTACTGGATATTGATTTTAAAGCTCTCGCTCAGACAGCTTCTTCTGAGGCAACTGTAAGTCTCGACAAATATCTTGCTTCTCAGAGCGGTTCTCTTCAAAATGAATACACCGGTTTATTTGAGGGAA
The DNA here is from genome assembly GCA_036309085.1 of Schaedlerella sp. GTDB lineage: Bacteria > Bacillota > Clostridia > Lachnospirales > Lachnospiraceae > Schaedlerella. The sequence goes on along the minus strand of JAXJUL010000015.1, from coordinate 26,532 downwards.
AGAACCTGATTTTGATTACTGCAGAGGCTTTCAGTAATTTTGCCGTTGACGAAACATTGACCCCAACATTGTATCGAATGATGCACAACGGATTTTATTTTTCAGATTATTATCAGCCTGTCTGGGGAGGAAGTACTTCCACAGGAGAATATTCTGTTCTGTCAGGTCTTGTTCCAACAAGCGGGGTTCAGAGTATGGTGGAAACTGCAGACAATAACTTATATCTTACAATTGGAAATCAACTTTCCCTCCTTGGATATCGCACAGCTGCCTACCACAACAACAGCTACACGTACTACAGCCGTGATCTTACCCATACAAATTTCGGCTATTCTACATATACTGGCATTGGAAATGGAATGGAAAAAGGGGTTGAAGATTGCTGGCCGGAAAGTGACCTTGAGATGATTGATTTTACATTGCCTCAATACATAGATCATCAGCCATTTCATGTTTATTATATGAGTGTTTCCGGACATTGCACTTATAATACAGACGGAAATGCCATGGTGAAAAAAAACTGGGAGGCAGTAAAAGATCTTCCTTATTCTGATTCTGTAAAAGGGTATTACGCTGCTCAACTGGAATTTGAATATGCTATGGCAAGTCTCATTGAGCAGCTTGAGACTGCCGGAATTCTTGATGACACTGTCATCTGCATCAGTTCTGACCATTATCCTTATGGACTTGAAGAAGGTCAGACCTGGGGAAATTCACAAAATTATCTTCCAGAACTGTATGGTGTAAAAGAAGAAGAACTCGATATGTTTGTACGGGATCAAAATGCTCTGATCATATGGTCTGGCTGTCTGGAAAATGATTTGAAAGACTATGCAACTGAAATCAGAACTCCTGCATACAGTCTTGATATTCTTCCTACACTTTCTAATTTGTTCGGTGTTGAATACGATTCAAGAATGCTTGTTGGAAGAGATGTCTTTTCTGATCAAGCCGCTCTTGTCCTCTGGCCTGATTACAGTTGGAGAACAGAGAAGGGCACTTATGAAGCCGGAAGTGAAACATTTATTCCTGCTGAAAATACAGAAGTGTCTGAAGAATATATACAACAAATTAAAACAATTGTTGCAAATAAGATTACGCTGTCGAAAACAACTCTCGAACAAGATTACTGGAATCATGTATTTGGAAAATAGTGCGGGGCCCGCTCGCCGGGCCCGGTGTTTTGGGCACGTTGTTGATGAAGATGGGGCATTGGACTATGGATGCCGGGCTCGCTCGCCGGGCCCTCATCTTTGGCTCTTTTACATGGATTGAACAACTTGTTGGGCACTGATACAAAAAAATCTTTAGAAATTTCTATTTATGTTGAAATTTCTAAAGATTTTTCTTGCATATAGCCAATTTAATTTTTCGCACAGGGTCTTTTAATCAAGTACACCTATATATACCCAGCATGATGCTATACAAATTTTTTACTTTTTACCCTATTTCTTCTTGACTATTTCCAAAACTTTTGTTATTATCTCTTTATCGAACATCTGTTCTTTATCTGATTCTATTTTCTATATCAACATATTAGTAACTTTCAAATTAATTTTTCAATATTAGGAGGCTGATAATAATATACGAAAAAATCAAAAAAGATTACGCACGGATTGAAAAAGAAATTTCTAAGCTTGAAGAACAAATAGCTCTTTTACCAGAAGGTAAATTAATTTGTACACGCAATGGTAAATATTACAAATGGTACTGTAGTGACGGACATTCTAGAAATTACATTCCAAAATCAGATCAAGACTTTGCTGAAAAACTTGCTTGTAAAAGATATTTTAGTGTATTACTCGATGAATTAATTCTCAAGAAAAAAACTTTTAAATTTTATATGCGTCACTATTCGAGAATTCATAAAAAAAGAGAAGCACTTCTTTTTGAGCCGTCTGGCTACAAAGAACTTCTCTCGCCTCTTTTTAAACCTAAATCTCAACAATTATCTTCCTGGATGCAGGAGTCTTACGAGCGCAATCTGCAATATCCAGAAAATCTAATATACAAAACAATCTCAGGAAATCGGGTTCGTTCCAAATCAGAAGCAATGATTGATATGCGCCTTTCTGCGCATCAGATTCCATTTCGCTATGAATGCGCTTTACAACTTGGAAATCTTACTATTTTTCCTGATTTTACAATCCGCCATCCAAAAACCGGAGATTTTTATTACTGGGAACATTTCGGCCTGATGAATGATCCCAAATATTACAAAAAAACATTTTCCAAATTAGAACTTTATACATCACACGGAATTGTCCCGTCTATTCAACTTATTACAACTTATGAAACAAGTGATGCACCTCTCAGTCCTGATGTTATAGAAGAGCTGATTTCTCGCTATTTTTGTGAGAACCCTTCCAATCCCATAAATTTCGAATGAAAACTACAACTATAACACCACACACAGCACCAAAGGTATCTATACAAATATCTCCTACCTGGCACGCTCTTCCCGGAACAAAATACTGATGTACTTCATCAGATATTGCATATAGCATACACATAATCACTGCCAGAATCCAACCCTTTTTTATAGATATACTAACCTGCAAAACCATAAATCCGCAAAACACGCCCAATATCGCATATTCGGCAAAATGCGCTGTTTTTCGAATTGCATGATTCCAACTTTCCACAAGTTGATCCTGTTCATCTGCAGATATTTGTTCAAAATCTGGCTTCACAATTTCAGCAATGATTCTGCCAATTCCCAGACTTGTCTCATCTGACTGGTTACTTGGCTGTGAAGAAAGTGAAAATATAATCCCCATCCACAACAAGGTGAAACATAAACCTAGAATGAAACGACTTTTATTTATAATCATCCTCCGTATCCTCCACGATAAGTTTCAACGCCCACGCCGGAACTTCTGTATCATTGTAATCCTCCTGCATAAACACAAAAGCAGTCTGATAAGGAGGCATTTTTGCCGGATAGATTCCGTAACCATCTGTAAAATATAACAATCCTCTGAGATTTTCAAACTCCCCTGCATCCAAAAGATTTTGAACATATTCAAATGCCGGACGAAAATCCGTACCGCCTTCACCATATAAATCAAGAGTTTCCATATAATCTTTTAATTCCTCCTGATTTATAATTTTCACATCGGATTGAACAGTTTCATCACATTGTAGAATGTGAATATTTACTTTCTTAAAGAACGTATTTTGCTCCATTAAAATTCCATAAGTTTCTTCCAAAAACTTTTTTACAAGCTTTCCGGAGCATGACATAGATGTATCAATTACAATTACGAATTCTGCGACCTTTTTTACTTCCTTTGTCTCCAATGGTTCAATCAGAGGCATATTTCCGTACAACTGCAATCCATAACTGTAAAATGTATAATCAAACGTATCAACATCAACCCCGACTTCTTCCCGGAATACAGAAAATTTTCTTAAGAATTCTTTGTAGTCCTGACGCTCACGATTTTCTATCTTTATCTGTTCCAGAAAATCACCACTCTGCACAGAAGCTTCTTTCGAAAATGTCTCGAGATTGGTTTCCATGCTTTCATTGATTTCCTTCCACTTCCGCTGAAGCTGCTGATTCGTATTCTGTGAATTTTCCGAAAGCCAGTATTTATGATCATCTACATAAAATTCTGCTGTAAGTTTTGCGATTTGCTTCTCATCCAGATTCCATTTCTGCAAAATTTTAAAAACACGTTCTACATGAAGGGTTTTGTTTTCTGACTCCAGCTTTCTATACGTTTCTCTGCGAAGTAAACTTCTGGAATACCTAACTGAACGATGAAAATTTGCATCAATCAAATATTCTACAGCAATATCACAGCTCAAATCCCACAACAGCATCTCTCCCTCGTTTGTCTGATTCTGCTGTCTGTTATATCCTTTTTTCCACAAATGATGGAAAATACAATGAAATACCATGTGCAAATAGCCTCGATTGACTAATATACGGTTCTGCCTGTAAAGACCACCCAATTCCTGCGGATGAAAATACATCACTGCTCCATCTGTCCCAAGCGGAGAAACAGTCGTATCCATTTGATAAGAAAAACTGCTCAGTGCAACATCCAAAAAACGCATACCCATATATAATTCATCCCTGGCGGTTCCCAAAATCTGACTGCCCAGTTCCTGGAAACGCTCTGCCAAAAGACTTAATTCTTCTTCCGTATAATTAGAATTACTCATCATTCATTCTCTTTCTATAATTTTTATAATGCAAATTTTTTTCGTTTTAGTTTCGATGGCTTTCCAGCATCAATTCCTTCTGCCAACTTATATCGTTCATTCATAAGCCATGCAGACAGTTCCTGATTGCCTTGTGCCGCAGACAACTGTACAGCCAGATCTATAGTTTCCAGTTTCCAGAGCTTTCTTTTCGAGATTTCCTGCAAATATACAAAGCTTTTTGATTCGTCTTTCCTATACTGAATCAAACTTTGAAGAATATTCTGCATTTCTTCCAGGATATAAGATTCATAAGCAGCTTTGCTCTTTTCTGTAAGATTTTTTTCGCTCATAAGCCTTGAAAATGCAAGATCAGTCAAAAGTTCTATCTTATCATAAACTCTGGCAACGTAAAATAATTCGTCATATTTTCGATAATCTACCGTCTTTGCAGTAAAACACTGTCTGTAATTATTACCACTTCCATGATGCTGAGTAAACAAAATCCTCGCCGGAGTATTTTCCACTGCCTCCTCGTAATGCTCAGGAAATACAAGATCGACTTTTTTGTTGTCTCCTTCATAATAAAAGGACACGTCAATTCTCTGCCACAGATCACCAAGTATTTCTTTTACACAAGACTTCTCGTCGTTGTAAAGATGCACATCCAGCTTTGAAAGTCTGTCACATCCGGTAAATGCGCCGCTTCCAATATCCATCAGTGCATCAGAGAATTCGATTCGCTTCAGCACCTTGCATCCATAAAATATATAATTACCGATTTTTTCTACCGAATCCGGAAATACAACCTCCTGTACTTCCATACCTGCCAACAGATGTTGTTCTCTGCCTGTCAGAAAATCATCCTCTGTATGATATTCAAATACATCCTGATCCTCCTCCCATTTTCTTGCTGAAAATGTGTAGGCAGCCACCTTCGTTACCGGCAGATTATCTATACGTTCTGGGAGAACTATGAGTGGTTCTATGCCAAAACAACGTACAATCTCTATTTCATTTTCTATTTTACGATACTGTATCTTCATAGTCTCCTCCTAAAATCAAGTCTCTATTGCGAGATTTGGAGCGGGATTCGCATCAGCCCCAGCTGATATTCTCCATATGCAAATCCCTGTGCATCCTCACAAAGCACATATCAAGTGTGAATATCACACTTGATATGCTAGTGAAAACTCTGCTCTGTACGATTAATGATCTCGTCTTGAAGCATCTTGCTCAGATTACGGAAATGATCGCTGTATCCCGCCACTCGTACAATCAGATCTTTATATTCTTCCGGATTTTTCTGTGCCTCAATCAAAGTCGCACGATCAATGACATTGAACTGAATATGGTGTCCATCCATATTAAAATATGCCCGAATAAGATTCGCCATCTGCTCAAGTCCCTCCTCACCTGCCACAACATCTGGAGTGAATTTCTGATTCAGAAGAGTTCCTCCTGTCATCAGGTGATCCATCTTCGCGCAGGACTTAATCACAGCTGTCGGACCATTCGTATCCGCCCCCTTCTCCGGAGAAATTCCTTCAGAAACCGGAAGGTGGGCAAGTCGCCCGTTGGCACTGGCCATCATTACCTCGCCAAAATACACATGACAGGTTGTCGGAAGCATATTAATGCGATAAGTTCCGCCAAGCATATTCTTTCTTCCTGTAACTTCCTGCTGATAAAAACGGAACACTGATTTCATGATGTCATCCGCATAATCATCGTCATTCCCATACTTCGGTGAATGATTTCTAACAAGATTCAGAATTCGCTCATATCCTTCAAAGTTTGCATTCAATGCATTTATCAATTCTATCATCGTAAAAGTTTTTTTATCAAAAACATTATATTTTACTGCAGAAAGGCAGTCTGTAATTGTTCCGATTCCAACGCCTTGCAGATATTTTGTATTATATCTTGCACCGCCTGCATTATAATCTTTTCCTTTTAAAATGCAGTCATTTGTAATAATAGAAAGAAATGGCGCAGGCATATAGTTTGCAAAAATGCTTTCGATAATATTGCTTCCGGCAATTTTGATATCAATAAAGTGTTTCATCTGCACTTTAAATGCTTCAAAGAGCTCTTCATAAGATGCAAATTCCTCTGCATTTCCTGTTTTGGGTCCGAGCTGCTTACCGGAAATTTTATCAAATCCGTTGTGCAGTGTGAGTTCAAATATTTTGGGTATATTAAAATATCCTGTCAGGATATAGGCTTCATTACCAAATGCCCCGGTTTCCACGCAGCCACTGGTTCCGCCGCATCTTGCATCCTCCAGTGTTTTCCCTGCATTCATCAATTCCTGAATGATTGCTTCTGTATTATAAAATGCAGGCTGCCCCCAACCCTTTCTTGCAATCTCACAGGCTCTTTTCAGGAATTTCTGTGGCGTCTTTCGACTGATTTGTACATTGGAACTTGGCTGAAGAAGCTTCATCTCATCCATACAATCCAGGATCATATAACTAACTTCATTAACACCGTTTTCCCCTTCCGGAGTGATACCGCCTGTATTCAAGTTCGCAAAATCTGTGTAAGTACTACTTTCTTTCAAAGTTATTCCAACCTTTGGCGGCGCCGGCTGATTATTAAATTTTACCCATAAGCATTCCAGAAGTTCCAATGCTTTCTCCTCGTCAAGAATTCCTGAATCCATATCATTTTCATAAAATGGATTCAGATGCTGGTCAAGACGGCCTGGTGAATAGGAATCCCATGGATTAAGTTCTGTTGTCACTCCCAGATGAACAAACCAGTACATCTGAAGTGCCTGCCAGAAAGTCTCTGGTTTATGTGCCGGAACCACATCGCAATTCGCAGCAATCTGCAGAAGCTCCACTCTTCTCTTTTCATTTTCTTCCTCTGCCGCAAGTTCTCTGGCATATTCAGCATAGCGGGAACCAAGAACCATGATGGCATCACAGGCCTTGAGCATGGCTTTGAGCTGGCTTCGCTTTGCCAATACTTCCAGATCATTATGATAATCAAGTGCATCCAGCGCTCTCTGAATTTCGTACTTATAATCCAAAAAGCCTTTTTCATAAATCTTTACAGAGCCAACCGTATGACCTGGTCCACGCTGTTCCATAAATTCAGTAAATATTCCCGCATGATAGCAGTCCATCCACTCCTGTGACATATTTGCCAGAATTTTGGAACGTGTGGAACGCTTGTCCCAGTATGGAATGATTACGTCCTTCTGATACTGACAGTCTTCTTCTGTCACCGTAAAACTAATCAGATCACGGTCATTCATAACGTGCATATCTTCAACACTGTGACAGCAAAGTTCTGGAAATGTCGGTGCGCCATGCGGTGAATCTCCCTTTTCACCTATAATCAATTCACCCTCGCCAATATAAAGAGTCTTTGTTGAAAAATAATCATAAAGGACCTGGGCTCTAAGCTCAGGAACGGAGAGCTGCCCTTCGTATTTTTTATAGGTTTCTGTCTCGCTTTTCGCTCTCTCCATATCAATATGTGGCTGAGTATTTACACTCAGCTCACGAAGCGCCTGTACACGTTCATTTATTCCTCTTTTTTTCATGAGCCTATCCTCCTATTTTTATCTTATGAAATCCTGCTTTTTTAAACAACTCTACAAAAGATTCCATCTCTTCTTTTGACGGGGTTTCAAATGCATCTTCTTCATATTGCATTCCCAGCCTGTTATATTTATTACTTCCTGTATTATGATAAGGAAGCAGATTTACCTGTGCTGCATTTATTTTGTTTACACACATCCACTCTGCAATCTCTTTCATGCTGCCCTGATCTGCATTCACCCCTTTGATCACTGGAATACGGATATAAATTCTAGCACCTTCTGCGCTCAGATATTTTAAATTCCTCAAAATGATCGTATTATAAACACCTGTATATTCTCTATGTCGTTCATTATCAATAAGCTTTACATCATAAAGAAATGTATCCACATATGGAAGAATTCTTTTAAATCCAATATAAGGCGCAAATCCACAAGTGTCAATTGTAACTGTAATTCCTCTGCGGTTAAGCCCTTTTACAAGTTCTTCTATGAATTCTATATCCATACACATAACTTCTCCGCCTGAAAGTGTGACGCCTCCTCCTGATTCTTCATAGAACATTTCATCTTTTGCAAGTTCTTTTATTAACTCCCGGACGGTATATTCCTTTCCTGCAACTTCACGAATATTGGAAAGACAAGATGTCGTACATATTCCGCAGGCAGTGCAGTAAACAAAATCCATTACTGCCTTTCCATCCTTCATGTGAACTGCATGTTCCGGACACTCTGAAATACAGTTTCCGCATCCTGTACATTTTTCAAAATCGACCATAAGCTGCTTGCAAAAAAACTGAGTTTCTGGATTATGACACCAGCGACATCTTAACGGACATCCTTTAAAAAATACTGTTGTACGAATACCATCTCCATCGTGAATTGAATATTTCTGAATATTAGTTATAAAAACAGACATCCTCCCTCCCCTTTCTTATTTTCTAAGAAAAAGAAAAAGCCTGAAGACCATAATCCCCAGACTTTTAAAGAGGCGCAGACCGGATTTGAACCGGTGAATCAGGGTGTTGCAGACCCACGCCTTACCACTTGGCTACTGCGCCGTATTACCTTGTTGAACTCTTCAACAACGAAGTTATTATATCAAAATTTTATGTTTGAGTCAACAAATTTATTCCTCAAATTTTTCATCGTGAAAAGAAACAGGTGTCGATTACATCGACACCCATTCAAATTTCTATAATTCTTCTAATCTTCCTGCTTGCGAAGCTCATTCCCAAATCTCGTATACTGTGGCATCCATGCCAGACGTACTGTTCCAATCGGGCCATTTCTCTGCTTCGCAATGATAATTTCTGCTATGTTCTTATCTTCCGTATCTGGAATATAATAATCTTCTCTATAAATGAACATACATACGTCCGCATCCTGCTCGATCGCTCCGGATTCTCGAAGGTCCGACAGCATTGGACGCTTATCTGTTCTTGATTCTACCGCACGACTGAGCTGTGAAAGTGCAATTACCGGCACATTCAGTTCTCTGGCGATTCCTTTTAAGGAACGGGAAATCTCAGATATCTCCTGCTGACGACTTTCATTACTTCGTTTACTGCTGCCGCTCATCAACTGAAGGTAGTCGATGATGATCAGGTCAAGTCCCTGTTCCAGCTTGAACTTACGGCACTTAGAGCGAAGTTCCGCAATAGAAATACCCGGTGTATCGTCAATGATAAGCTTTGACTTTCCGATAGTTCCTGCTCCTTCGATCAGCTTTTCCCAATCTGCATCTTTCAAATTACCAGTTCTAAGAACCTGTGCATCTATATGTGATTCCAGTGAGAATAATCGGTTCACTAACTGTTCCTTTGACATTTCCAAACTGAAAATAGCAACTGCCAGATTCTGACGGAACGCAACATGCTGTGCGATATTGAGCACAAAGGCTGTCTTCCCCATAGATGGACGGGCCGCTACCAGAACAAGGTCTGATCTTTGAAGCCCGGACAACTTATAATCAAGATCAATAAATCCTGTCGGAATACCAGTAACTGTTCCCTTTGTTCTTGATGCACGCTCAATTACTTCCAATGCATTCAAAACAACCTGTCGAATCGGTGTATATTCTTGAGTATTTCCTTTTTCCGCAATCTCAAAAACACCCTTTTCTGCTGACTCAAGTATCTTCTCAATCGGCTCGCTCTCACGATAACATACATCTGCCACCTGTTCGTTGAAACGTATCATTCTGCGAAGAACTGCCTTCTGACGAACGATATCAGCATAATATTTTACATTTGCCGAAGTATAAACATTGCCCAGCAGATCTCTCATAAACTCCAGACTGCTGACTTCTGTCGGAACATTCTTCTCTTTCAAATGTTCCTGCAAAGTGATCAAATCAACTGGCTTTGCCGCCTGAAACAACTCAACCATCGCATCAAATACAATACCGTATGCTGTCTGATAGAAGTCTTCTCCTATGATCATCTCAGATGCTGTAAGAATCGCATCTTTATTCATCAGCATTGCCCCGATCACCGCCTGCTCCGCTTCTGTGCTGTGCGGCATGATTCGCTTGATTACTGCCTCGTCCATAAAGTTCTTAAGCCTCTTCTTTTACAACAACCTTAAGCTCCGCTGTAACTTCAGAATGAAGCTTCACTGGAACAAGATGTGTTCCAAGAGATTTGATCGCTTCTTTCTGCTGAATTTTCTTCTTGTCAATATCAAGTTTAAGCTGAGCTTTCACTGCTGCTGCAATCTCCTTGCTGGATACAGAACCAAATACTCTTCCGCCTTCTCCAACTTTGATCTTAAGTTCGACCTTAGATGCACCAAGTTCTTCAGCAAGTTTTTTCGCTGCTTCAAGATTCTCTTTTGCAATTTTTTCCTGATTATTCTTCTGAAGCTTGAGATCATTCAGATTCTTTCCTGTTGCCTCAAGACCAAGTTTCTTTTTCAGGATAAAGTTTCTTGCATATCCATCATTTACATCTACGATCTGACCTTTTTTTCCAAGAGATTTTACATCTTCTAATAAAATAACTTTCATAATTATATATCTCCTTCCTCTATCATTGCATCAATTACTTCTTTAAGCGCTTTCGTTGCCTCTTCCACATCAGTATGATCAAACTGTGCTCCAGATGCATTGATATGTCCGCCTCCGCCAAGCTTTTCTGCGATGACCTGAACGTTCACCTCATCAATAGAACGCGCGCTCAGGAAAATCTTTCCTTTATATGTTGTGAACACAAAGGATGCTTTAATCTTATTGATATCCAGAAGTTCATTCGCTGTCTGCGCAGCTACAACTGTTGGTGTATCAATATCTCCCCGAATCTCAGAGATTGCAAACTCATCTCTGTAAACCTCGGCATTTGTAAAGGATTCTGCCTTTGCCTTATAAGATTCCATATCATCTCTGAACATCTTACGCACACGTGTAATATCCGCTCCACATCTTCTTAAAAATGCAGCTGCTTCAAATGTACGTACCCCTGTACGATTCATGAAGTTACGTGTGTCAATTACCATACCGGCATACATGCACTCTGCTTCAATTGCAGGAATCTTGATGTCTTCCACCATATATTGAAGAACTTCTGCTACCATCTCACTTGTTGATGAAGAATATGGTTCTATGTAAGACAGAACCGTATTCTCAATTACGTTATCGCTCTGTCTGTGGTGATCCAGTACCACGATTGTTTTCGCTTTGCGAAGGAGTTCCGGACACTCTGTCATCTGTGTCTTATTCGTATCCACAACGACCACCATGGCATTCTCGTCCATCAGATCCATCGCCTTATCCGAGCTGATGAAAAGATCTTTCTCATATGCCTGACTTTCCATGATCTCATCATAAAGCGGACGCACACCACCACTTATACCATTCATAACAATATGAACTTTCTTTTTCAATTCCTTTGCGGCTCTGTAAATACCCATGCAGGCACCAAGACAGTCCGCATCTGCAATCCTGTGTCCCATGACGAGAATCTGATCTTTCTGAATCATAAATTCTCTCAGTGCTTCCGCCTTCACACGAGCCTTCACTCGTGTATTCTTGGAAGTCTGCTCTTTCTTACCTCCAAAATATGTCAGACCGCTTGCTTCTTTAATAACCGCCTGGTCACCACCTCTTGCCAGCGCAAGATCAATCGCGATACGTGCATAGTTATATTTCTGTGCATAACTTGTATCATTCATACCAATACCGATGCTGAGAGTTGCCGGTCTGGCATTCCCGATACTTACCTGCTTTACTTCTTCAAGAACTGCAAATCTGTCTTCTTTACACTTCTGATAACTTTCCTGACGCATGACTATGAAATACTTGTCTTTCTCAAGCTTCTTGACAATTCCGTCTACATCACTGAAATACTTGTTGATCTTACGGTCAAGAAGTGCAACAAGAAGTGACTGTCTTACTTCTTCCACACTTTCCATAACTTCTTCATAATTGTCGAAATATATAAGACCCATAACAAGACGCTGTGCTTTATTCCTTTGGATATAATTATTCAGCTCTGTGATATCTGTCATACTGAGCGCAAAAAAATATTCCTTCTCCGGCGGAAGTTCAAGAATACTTTCGCTCTCGCTGAATCCTTCCAGCGATACTTTACGCATTGCAACACGATAATCTCTTCCATTGAACTGAATCTCAATGTCTGTATGGTCAATATCATGCTTCGGATAAGTTTTACGATTCAATTCCGGAATCAGCTTGTTGATATAACGTTCTTTTTCCTGATTCTTGAAAAGTTCTTTAAACTTATCATTCTTCCACAAGATTCTTCCATCATCCATCAAAATTGCATATGGCACTGTAAGCTCTTTTAATAAAGTATTCTGTACCCCTTGATACTGGACAGAAAATTGTATCATATCCTCCAATATCAATGCGCGGTTATAAAAATACAAAGCTCCTACGATCACCATATAAACGAGTACGAACGTCGCCATGATTACTGCTGCTTTTTTATCGATCATGAAAATCCAGATATTCATTGCAATCAGTAAAACTGACATAATCAGCGGCCACTGCATATACATCTTAAGCTGCCCCTTCAAACGTACATCCTTTTTCTTCATATGTCTTACCTCGCAAAATCTTCACTATTATGTTTGTAGTTTCAGTTAGTGAAGATAGTATAACATCTTTTGCTCTTTTATTCTACTGTAAAATATTTCGTTTCCCTTACTGTTTCTCGACAATTTCTGTCAAATATTTCAGCATTTCTGTTGTATTGGCAAAGCACACATCTACATATTTTCTTACCTTTTCACCTACACCTACTGACATTTTTGCATATTCAAACATTGGAAGGTCATTTTCGCCATCTCCTGCTGCCACCATTTCTTCTGCAGTAATTCCAAGAAGATTGCCGAGATCTGCCATTCCGCTCTTTTTTGTAATTCCATTTGGCACAAAATCATAGCAGTCAGAAAAGCGATAAATGGAAACATCTCGAATATGATCTTTCATCTCTTCCAGACATTCTTCTACAATTGGAAAATCTGATTCTCTCTGTAAAAATGGTGTCAGTTCCACCATATTTGGCTGATACCATGCGTCTGGAATTCTTCTATGAATTTCTTCACTGAAAAACCGGATTGTTTCTGCAGCTTCTTCTGAATATTTAGCCACATAAAAATCCTTCGGCGGCAAATCTACTCCAAATTGAATGACTGCACCATTTTCTCCAACGAGGATTGGCTGCTTCAAACCAATCTGACGCATAAATCCACACAAATAATAAGTTGGTTTTCCAGAACAGATTGCGATTCTGACACCTTTTGCTTCCAGCCCCTGTAAAAGTTCCACCTGCTCCTGTGTCATTCCTTTTCCTAATTCCGCAAGAGTTCCATCCAAATCAAATGCTATTAATCTAATCATAATTTTATCCTCTTATTTTTTCTAAATTAAGTCTATATTAAGATTGCCATAAATTTGTCAGAAAGTCCAGTCAGTTTCCATTTTATTGTATGGTTCTCTGTCTCGTGTCGGATATATAAGAATTTTCCGATGCGTCGCCCCCACATCATTAGATACTACTGGCGCACTTGAAGATGGACTTGCACAAGCAAGTTTAGTGCCATGTCCGGCACATGCAAAAAAAGCCCGAGATTTCTCTCGAGCTTTACGAGGCGCAGACCGGATTTGAACCGGTGAATCAGGGTGTTGCAGACCCACGCCTTACCACTTGGCTACTGCGCCTTAGTGACTCCTACGGGAATCGAACCCGTGTTACCGCCGTGAAAGGGCGATGTCTTAACCGCTTGACCAAGGAGCCATTTTTGTTTCGCTGTTGTGTTCCCTCAGCGACCTTAGTTATACTAACATATATATTTATATTTTGCAAGTACTTTTTTAAATTTTTTATGTTTTTATATTAATACAATTTTGGGGCTTTACATCCCCTCCTTACCAAAGGATACCTCCCCTGCAATATCCACAGAAAAATACTCTCTGATCTCTCTCAGATCCTCCGTCTGTCCAAGAACCCACATAAGTTTGGTCATCGCTGCCTCCGCTGTCATATCATAAGCCTGAAGCACGCCGCTCTCCAGTGCAAGCTGCCCTGTCTCATATACAGAAAGATTACTTCCCTCATAGCGGCACTGACTTCCGGCAAGCACAACCATGCCTTTCTCAACAACATTTCGCACTGCACTAATAAAATCATTTTTCAAGAACGGCATTCCGCCAAGACCGAATCCTTCTATATAAACACCGCGATATCCTTCCTCATAAAGATATTCCAGGATATTCGGATTGATTCCCGGATACAGTTTCAAAAGGAATACTTTGTCTGAATACTTCGTCTGCGGTCTGAAGATCCCTCTTTTTCCCAGAAGATTCTCTTTTCGAATATGCAATCCGAGAGAGCTGATTTCACCAACATAAGGATAGTTAATGCTTTCAAATGCATTAAAACTCATAGTACGAACCTTGGATGCACGACATCCGAGCATTACCTTTCTATTAAATGCAACGAATACTCCTGGATATCCGCTCGCTGCCATGTGAATTCCACAACGGCAGTTTTCCAGTGCATCTGCAACAGGATGTGCAATTGAAAGCTGACTTCCGGTAACCACAACAGGGATTGAAATATTCTGCAGCATAAAAGCAAGCATTGAAGATGTATAGGCCAGCGTATCTGTGCCATGGATCACAACAATTCCCTGATAATCCTTACTGCGTTCTCCAATTCTTCTTGCCAACGCAGCCCAGTCCTCCGGGAAAATATTCGCACTGTCCACAGAACAGAAATCTTCTGTCTCCAATTCCAAATTCTTAGAAACAAGGCGAAGTTCTTCCAGCATATCACCACTCCTCATACCTGGAACCATTCCTTTTTCAGTATTTACGGAAGAAAGCGTCCCTCCTGTGTTTATGATCAAAATCTTTTTCTTCATTATCTCATCCTCATGCGATTTATTTTAATAAGCATCTCCATTACCAGCAGAATCACGCATTCTCATATACAACTCTGTAATTCTGTAAAATACTTCCCTTCAGAAAATACATAACAATTTTCTGATATACTAAAAAATCCGCAGACAATTGTCTACGGATTTTCAACTCCCCCTGTTGGACTCGAACCAACGACAACTCGGTTAACAGCCGAGTGCTCTACCGACTGAGCTAAGGAGGAATACTGGAGATAACGAGATTCGAACTCGTGACCTCCTGCTTGCAAGGCAGGCGCTCTCCCAACTGAGCTATACCCCCGTTTGTTTTCTTGTTGCTTTCAACTCTGATAGAATAACATGATATATTATATTTGTCAACATATTTTTGAAAATTTTTTTATTAATTTTAAATTCTAAAATCCCTGCCTGTACATAATCATCAATATGACATACATCTGGGGATTGGAGTCAGCAATCCTGATTCCAATCCCCTTGCTTTTATTATCCCAGAAAGTTCTCCACCATCTCTACAGCATCTGAAATACACTGCCTGCAGCTGCACATTGGTTTCCCATCTACAACTTTCTTCAAATCTCTGCAATAATATGAACCATTCTTCTCTTTAAACTGCTCTGCATAATTTTTTGCTTTTTTCACAGTATCACCTTTTGTTGGTTTTCCACTTTCGAGATTTCCAATACTGTTCTTCATTCCAATTACCATGATCATCCCTGTGACCGCACCACACATATCCATCATGCCCATTCCAGAACCAAATCCTTCTGCCATTCGGAAGGCATCCTCTTCTTTAATTCCCAATTCTTCGCAAAATGTACATGCCACTGCCTGTGCACAGTTATATCCTTTTTTATTGTATGCCAGTGCTTTTTCTACTTTATCACTCATTGTTCTTCTCCTTTATTACAGCTTCAGTATATTTTGAAGCAGATAGTTATTATCATATAAGAAGGTCAAAATCTTACTTTCCTCAATCATTGTAAAGCATTGTTTTCCTATTTCTGTAGTGCATATTAAGGTAATTCCAAGAAATAACAACCAGACAAATAACACCGCCTGCACGAGTCCTACGACAGCCCCTGCCGCATGATTCAGAGAGCCTACAACCGGAAATTCTCCAATAATATCAACCGCCGCGGATAATGCCCTCACAATAACAAAGGCAAACATAAATGTAAGCAAAAATGTCACAAGCTCAACAACCAGATTTGACATATATTTCGCAACATATTCAGAAAAATATGTTACACCAAGTTCTTCATATACCACATTATTATTGTTGACCATGAGCAGATTTTTTACAAACTGTGGAAATTCTGATTCATCCAGCAATTTTGTCTGCTGCTCCTGGGTAAATTCTCCGGCAAGATCAAGAACTTCTTCCACTGTCATGCCCATCACACTCCAGTCAAAGCTTCCTATTTCCTTTATCTCTAATGCTGTCAGATCTTCCAGAGGTGTTCCGCTCAAATCCAGTCCATTCAACATATCTGCTGTAAGCCTTGGCATAAATATTTCAAGACACTTTTCCTCAACAAATTCATCCAGAACAGAATACTTCACAACCGCATCCTGAACATAAGGAGATGCAAATATTACGATTATCACTGTAAGTACTGCTGAAAGCAGTGAAATACTGATCTTGAAAAATCCTTTGATGCCACCTCTTAATGCAAAAAGGGCAAATATGATTAAAACCACTATCAATAGCCAATTATCCATACGTTTTCTCCTATTTTAACAAATGAATCGTGCGAAGTTCATTTGCACTCATCACAAGGTACTTATTAATTCCATTTGTCGCCAGTACAAGTAATGCTTCCGCCCTCAAATCTCCCTGAAATCTCAGAAGACCGTTTTTGGTAAGAATGCAGCACTGTGAACCTGTGTACATTATAATCTCATTCTCCTGCATCTGTACATTTGTATATTCTCCGGTAAAATCATGATTCATGATCTGGGAACCATTTTTATTATACAGCCTTGCTTTGTATCCTGACTTTTCCTCATTCAGTAAAATAAACCCAATATATTTATCCGTATGGAATACACTTTTTATCTGTTGTTCAATTTCTACTTCTTTCTTCTTCACCGGCACAGACTTTCCTTCGTACAGAATAAAAGAATGATCACTTACTGCCACAAATTTTGATTCTCCCATATAATAAATCTCTGGGATATATGTATCTGCATACTCTTCGATACTTACTTCGTTATTGTTCTTTGTCTTTCCCTCAGCCCCAAAATTATAACAGATTACTTTTGTCTTCATTGCCGCAGTGCTGACATCCAGATATGCAACTGCAAGTACATTTCCATTTGGCGAGAGCTCTATCGCCGTCGGATATCCCATACTGCTGGCTTTAATCTGATTCTCTACCAGTACATTCCCTGTTGAATCATAGGTTACGATCAGTGGAATCTTCTCATTTTTCAAAATTGTACTGACAATCCCCTGATCAGAAACAGAAATCTTCTCAATTGGAAGCTTTGTTTCAATCTCACCCTTCAGTCCATCCTTCGTAAAGACCTGAATTGCATTGCCGCCGGCATCCGCAACTGCAAATGTATCCTTTCCTATATCTACGATCGGTGTTCTGAATTGAGAAGAATGAAGCCAGATTTCTTCATTCTTACGATTCAGAAACGCAACACCATCTTTATTGTAACGAATGATTCCATTCTTAAATATTCCGTAAGAATGCGCATCTGTTGTCTCCTTTGTATAAGAAGATGTCCGGTAAATCGTATCATATGAATAATTCATAATTAATAAATATGTCCCCAGCACAGCCAACAAAATTGGAAATATCAGGGAAATCCTGTTCTTTAATCTCCTGCTTCCTGATCGTCTTTTGTGACCATCAGCCTTTGATTTCTTTGCCGGTCTGACTTCTTCATTTTTCTTTCGCGCCATTATACTCCCCTTTTATTGGTCCAAAAGTCCTCCCTGGATTCCAATTACGGTCCCAAGGTATATTCTTTATCAGTATAACACTTTTTCTAATTAGGGCAATAATAATTTTTGTCCGACATATATGAGATTACCATCCTCCAATCCATTCATTGCACAAATATTATCTACATGTGAAATGTCTCCATACATTTTCCGGCTGATGATTGCAAGCGTATCTCCGGCTTCAACAACATAAACTCCATCACTTCCATTTATATCTGAATCACCTTGCGCAGACTCGTCTTCCTCCCCCTCCTGCACACCAGTGACACTTTCCTGTTCTTCCTCCATCTGTACCTTTTCATTTTCATCAGAAAATTCTGCAGATACAATATTTGCATTAGCCTCGACCGTCTCTTCATCCATGGTCACAGTCTCCGAACCATGCATAATGTCATTCAACGCAGTCTGCACGGAACGCATTTTATCAAAGTTATTCACCATCACAACTCCCATGACAATAATTATCAACACAAGACAGGCACTTACTGTGTACATCAGATGGTTTGTCCTCTTCCTTCTCGACCGGGATTCCCTGCTGCGCACAATGCTCCGGAAATCCTGTGCAGCCCGATCTTCCATAGTCTCCGTGGGCGAAACCCCGTTTTTCTTCCTCGTCGCTATCATATAGTTCTGCATACTTGGATTTTTTTCATAATATGTATAATGCCCGTGAATTTCCATAAGATCATCAAATTTATGCACGAAATAGCTTTCCTCTTTCTCATTCGCATCCCTCATGATCAGAACCGTATTTTCCTTCGGAAATGATTTTTTATGCAGTCTTACCACTGCATTGTCCGGTACTTTGAGTCCATTTGGGCAGGCAATAAACCATCCTAGCATTTCTCCCTCTTCAAAATACTGTTTGCAGTCCTCATAAGCATGTTTCCATACCTCTTCATCCAATATATATTCTGTTCCTGACATTTTCAGATCGTGCATCTGAATCGCTCCGTATATATAAATATAATCTTCATTCAGAGTATTCTGAAAATCCCCGATCAAAAATGCTCCCACCGGTTCTTCTAATGTTTTTTCACACAATTGTGTAAAAAATGTATCTACATAATCCTCTACATAAATTTTCGGTGTGTCACTTACATTTCCAATCTGACGTACGTTTTTTGGTAACTGTCTTTCCATATATACTCACCTCATTGAAATTTTAAACTTCTATGCTCTGCACAGTATACCGAGGCAGCAGATTCGGATTGCCTGTCCACAACATTTAAATCTCCTAGAGCATAGCACAGGCAAAAGGCTGATTTTGCCAATTTCTGTCTGTCGTATCCAGAAAGTTTTCGACAAAATGACTTGATCGTCATTCCGACACTTGATTCTCTGCAAATAAAAAGGACCTTCTTCACGAAAGTCCTTTTTATTCATTAAAGTTCGATTCGTCCGTCCAATGCACGAAGCAGAGTTACTTCATCAATATATTCCAGGTCTCCGCCAACAGGAACTCCACTGGCAATACGACTCACCTTGATTCCGGCCGGTTTGATCAGTTTGCTGATATACATTGCCGTTGTCTCACCTTCCAAACTGGAGTTCGTTGCTATAATCACCTCATCCACATCTCCCTGAAGACGCTCCATCAATTCTTTGAGACGAATATCCGCCGGTCCAACACCGATCATCGGAGAAATTGCGCCATGAAGAACGTGGTAAACACCATTGTATTTTCCAGTTTTTTCATATGCCGCAAGATCTCTTGGTGTCTCTACCACCATGATTGTCTTCTGATCTCTGTCCGGATTCTTGCAGATCGGGCACATTTCCTGGTCTGTCAGTGTACAGCACTGTGTACAGTAACAGACATTGTTCTTTGCATCCACAATGGTTTTTGCCAGACTTTCAACCTGCTCCTTCGGCATATTGATCACATGGAAGGCAAGTCTCTGTGCAGACTTTGCTCCAATTCCCGGAAGTCTGGTAAATTCTTCGATCAGACGTCTGATCTGATTACTGTAGTATTCCATTAAAACATACCACCCATGCCGCCTGTAAGTTTTGACATTGCGTTGCTGGAAGCCTCGTCTACTTTACGAAGTGCTTCATTTGTTGCTGCTACAATCAGGTCTTCAAGCATTTCGATATCGTCTGGATCTACTACTTCTTCATCCAGTTTTACTTTCAGTACCTGTCTTTTGCCAGTCATTGTCACTTCTACTGCACCGCCGCCTGCTGTTGCGGTAAACTCCTTTGTTTCCATTTCTTTTGCCTGTTCTTCCATCTGACGCTGCATCTTCTGTGCCTGTTTCATCAGATTCGCCATGTTGCCAGGCATCGCTCCGCCTGGAAATCCTCCACGTTTTGCCATGATCAATCCTCCACTGTTATTTCAAAATTTATAAATTGTTCCATATGTTTTTCTAAATCTACGAATGTATCTTCAAATCGTCTTCCTTCTTCGACCTGACGCACTTCAACTTCAACCTTTTTACCGATTCTTCTTTCGATGAGAGTCTCCAGTTCCTGACGTCTCTCAGGTGCTCCGACAACTTCCGCCTCCATTGCTCCCGGCATAACAAGAAGCAGACGATTGTCACCTCCAAGACTTAATTTCGCTCGCTTTAAATATGTTCGCAGAAGTCCTGATGCTTCATTTACAATTGGTCTGAAGTTCTTAACAACTTCTTTTACATCTTCTGGAATTGCCTTCGGAACCTCTGGTCTGTTCACAGACCTTCCTGGTGCCATCCCATAGTCATCTGGATAACCTCCTGCATAGTCTGCATCAGAAAATACCCTCTGACCATCCATCGGCATCATCGTAATTCCATTCTCAATCTTCTCTTCCAAAGCACGGATACGGTCAAGAAGTGAATCTTGTGAAACCTCCATCGCCGGTGTGCAAAGCCTGATCAAGGCAACTTCCAAAAGAATTCTCTTCTGCGTCGCATACTTCATCTGTCCTGAAAGTTCAGAAAAGATACGAATATACCGAAGCAGTTGGTCTGCCTGAATCATCTTCGCCTCTTCCTTAAGCTGTATCAGATTCTCTGTCGATACATCGAGAACATTCTCTATACTATCAGAAGTTTTTACCAAAAGCAAGTTACGAAGATACCATGTAAAATCCGCTGTGAGCTGAGACAGTTCGCGCCCCTGCATAACCAGTTCCTCAATCACATCCAAGACTGCCACAACATTTCTTGAAAGAACATTTCTTAAAAGACGGCTGAATACATCCGTATCCACTGCCCCCAGCACTTCGAGCACATGATCATAATTCAGCTTCTTCCCCAGATAAAACGCAATACACTGATCCAGAAGACTTAATGCATCTCGCATGGATCCGTCTGCTGCCTTTGCGATATAACGCAGCGCTTTCTCCTCAACTTCAACCTTTTCTGTATTCATCAGATCCTGCATACGTGCAGTGATCGTATCAATTGTAATCCTCTTAAAATCATAATGCTGGCATCTTGATAAAATCGTAATTGGAATCTTATGAACCTCTGTTGTTGCCAGAATAAAGATAACATATTCCGGCGGTTCTTCGAGAGTTTTAAGAAGCGCGTTAAAGGCTCCAATGGAAAGCATATGAACCTCATCGATAATATAGACCTTATACTTTCCTTCTGTTGGACGATAGGTAACTTCTTCACGGATCTCACGAATGTTATCCACTCCATTGTTGGAAGCCGCATCAATCTCAATCACATTCATTGATGTTCCAGCTGAAATGGAACGACACATCTCACACTGTCCGCAAGGACTTCCATTAACCGGACTTTCACAGTTAACTGCCTTTGCAAATATCTTTGCAACTGTTGTCTTTCCCGTACCACGGGTTCCACAGAACAGATAGGCGTGACCGATACGGTTCGCCTTAATCTGATTCTGAAGCGTCGTAATAATATGATCCTGTCCTTTTACATCTTCAAATTCTGCAGGACGGAACTTTCTGTACAATGCTGTGTATGACATAAATCACACCCCTTGCTGTTCTACTTGTCTCCGAAACTGATTCCGAGAAGCCTAGCTTCTTTGATCAGGGTGCAGTCAGGATCCACATATTTAAGTTTACCTGCAATTTCACCAAGAGGCACTTTCACTGTATCGCCATTTTTCATACCAACCATATAGCCAAAGTCACCGTCCAGAATCATCTGTGCTGCCTTTGCACCGACCCTTGAAGCAAATACACGGTCATAAGCACATGGAGAACCACCTCTCTGTGTGTGTCCCGGAACTGTAACTCGTACTTCTCTTCCAGACTTTTTTTCAATCTCTTCTGCCAGTTCGTAAGCAATAGAATGATATTTTCTCTTCGCCAGTTTCTTTTTATAATCTTTTTTCTTTAATTTTGCATCTTCTTTTGAAATCGCACCTTCTGCCACTGCGATGATTGTAAATGTCTTTCCAACTTCGCTTCGTTTATTAATTACATCTACGATCACATCGATGTCATACGGGATTTCAGGAAGAAGCACTACATCTGCACCACCTGCAATACCTGCATGAAGTGTTACATGACCAACCTTGTGCCCCATTACTTCTATAATAAATACACGGCTGTGAGATGTTGCTGTTGTATGAATACGGTCAATCGTATCTGTCGCAATATCAACCGCGCTCTGAAAACCAAATGTCATCTCTGTTCCCCAGAGATCATTGTCGATTGTCTTTGGAAGTGTGATAACATTCAATCCTTCTTCTCTCAGCATATTGGCTGACTTATGAGTTCCATTTCCCCCAAGGATCACAAGACAATCAAGATTCAGCTTATGATAAGTATGTTTCATTGCTTCTACTTTATCAAGTCCATTCGCATCCGGAACACGCATCATCTTAAAAGGCTGTCTGGATGTTCCAAGGATTGTGCCGCCTTCTGTCAGAATACCGGAAAAATCTCTGGATGTGAGCATCTTAAATTCAGAATAAATAAGTCCCTTATATCCATCTTTGAAACCATAAATCTCAACATCATCCCTCTTGGAACAGATTCCTTTTACAACTCCACGCATCGCTGCATTTAATGCCTGACAGTCTCCGCCGCTTGTCAACATACCAATTCTTAACATATTCATACCTCCTTACGGCTCATCAAATCTCTTATTATCTGATATATGAAATATATTTTATCATAATCCACAGAAAAGTAAAAGGGGCTCACAAAAAGCCCCTTTGTATATCGTTTGATCTATTATCCTCTGTAATAGTTAATCAGACATCCTTTGAGAATGATCTCTCTTTCTGCGTCTGTCATCTCTCCAAGTTTCAGTTCAATCTCTTTCAGACCTTCTTCTTCCACAACAAATGCTTTCACAACACTCTGCTTTTCTTCAATTGCTTTTCTTACCTCTGGCACGAAAATATAATCTCCATTTGTAAATGGAAGTGCTTCGTGATCTGCATCTGTCAGGAATGGAAGCATCCCCCAGTTGATGAGGTTGGAACGATAACGCTTTGTTGCATATTCATTCGCAATATTAGCCCAGCCGCCAAGAACCTTCTGACAGGAAGCTGCCTGCTCACGAGCAGAACCATCACCAGGTTTTACTGCAAAAATTGTACTTCCAACACCGATATTGCCCTTGCCTGCTTCTGGATAAACTTTCTGAATCTGTTCCATAACAGGTTTTAATTCTGCAAGTGCATCTAATGGACATGTACCTGCTTCAATTGCCTTCTGTGCTGCCTGAACTTCTTTTGCACGTCCTACATATGCAGGATCTTTTCTGGAAAGTGCGAACTCAGCCAGTCCCAGTGGATTAGAACGATAAGATGAAGTCTCACCGGATGGGATCAGCTCATCTGTTGTTGTAACAGGATCATGAATCTCGGAAACAACTTTCAGAACAAGGTTCTCTGGAAGTGCAGACATTGCCGGCCAGTCTTTGATATTTGGTCCAAACTGAATCTCAACAGATGGATCTGCAACACCCTTGCTGTCAAATACGCGATTTTCGTAAATGCTGGAATCGAAGTGATATTTCTTTCCTGTATATTCCACATCCAAATCCATAGCAGATGTAAGGAATCCCTTATTCGCTGCTGTTGCTGCGATAGAACGAGCATCCATAAGAGCAACAGAAGAAATCTGTCCGCTCTGCAGTTTAGAGCCTTCGCGGTTCGGGAAGTTTCTTGTTGAGTGGCGGATGGAGAACGCGTTGTTTGCCGGTGTATCTCCTGCGCCAAAACATGGTCCGCAGAACGCAGTCTTCACAATTGCACCTGCTCCCATAAGATCAGCAACAGCACCATTTTTCACAAGTTCCATGAATACTGGTGTACTTGCTGGGTACACGCTCAATGTAAACGCATCAGAACCAATGCTCTTGCCACGGATAATATCAGCAGCTGCACAGATATTTTCAAATCCTCCGCCTGCACATCCTGCGATGATTCCCTGTTCCACATAAAGTTTTCCATCAACAATCTTATCCTGAAGTTTATAGTCAACTGCACCATCAAGACTTACGAGCGCTTTCTGTTCAACATCGTGTAATATGTCTTTGAGATTTGCATTTACTTCATCAATTGTATAAACATTGCTTGGGTGGAATGGCATAGCGATCATAGGCTTGATCTCGCTTAAGTTCACATAAACACATCCATCGTAATATGTACATGCACCAGGAGCCATCTCCCTGTACTCGCCGATTCTTCCATGCACTGCATAGAACTCTTCAATTTTCTCATCTGTTGTCCAGATAGAAGACAGACATGTTGTCTCTGTTGTCATAACATCCACACCGATACGGAAGTCAGCGCTCAATTTGGAAACTCCAGGCCCAACAAACTCCATTACCTTATTGTTAACATAACCGTTTTTAAATACTGCTCCGATGATTGCAAGTGCAACGTCCTGAGGACCAACACCCTTAGCTGGTTCTCCATCGAGATAGATTGCAACAACACCTGGCATCTTAATATCATAAGTTTTATTCAAAAGCTGTTTTACAAGCTCTGGTCCGCCTTCACCCATCGCCATAGTGCCAAGAGCACCGTAACGTGTGTGGCTGTCAGAACCAAGGATCATCTTGCCGCCACCTGCAAGCATTTCTCTTGCAAACTGGTGAATAACCGCCTGATGAGGTGGTACATAAACTCCACCATATTTTTTTGCACAAGTCAGACCAAACATATGGTCATCCTCATTAATTGTTCCACCAACTGCACAAAGTGAGTTGTGGCAGTTTGTCAGAACATAAGGAATCGGAAACTTCTCAAGTCCTGATGCTCTTGCTGTCTGAATGATACCAACAAATGTGATATCATGTGATGTCAGCTTATCGAACTTAATCTGCAGATTCTGCATATTGCCGGAAGTATTGTGTGCCTCCAGAATTCCATATGCCATCGTATTCTTTGCTGCTTCTTCCTTTGTAAGCGGCATCTGTACAGAACCGTTATCCTCAACAAGCTCTGTTCCGTTCAGCAAATAAACTCCATTCTCATATAACTGAATCATTATTCTAACCTCCTGATTACATCCTGGTCTTCCCAGTCTGTATTATTTTTCTCTCATAACTCTCATAATTTCAATTCGAGTCTCTCCCAGACCAATAACGTCTTCTTTCTGTATCATGACTGGTCTGTCAAGCTTTTCCCCATTCAGATATGTTCCATTACGTGAATCCATATCTTCCAGATAAAGCTGTCCATCTCTGCTGATGATCGCACAATGTAATTTTGACACTCTTGGGTCATCTTTTACAATGTAATACTTTTCAAACTGATCGTTTCCACGCTTTCTTCCAATACCGATCGCGTCATAGAAAATGATACTTTTCTTTTCCCATGTTTCAAGGTTCTCAAAGATCAGTTTCCACTGCTTTTTCACAGAAACAGAAGGAATCTCTTCTGTTACATCCCCCTCTTCCTCTTCTTCTGTTTCATCTTCGATGTCTTCTTCGTCAACATCATCTGCAATGTCTTTCTCATCCTCTTCTGCAATGTCTTCTTCTACATCATCGGCATCTTCTTCGATGGTATTTTCTTCAGCATTGGCATTATTTTTATATTTTTTCACATCGATATTGACACCTTTTTTATCATCGATATTTTTTGTGGTATTATACTTAACCGTCTTTATCTTGTCAACAATCAATACACCGATGATTATAAGCATCAACATTGCTGAAGTTGCAATTAAAATCCCTAATATGAGTGTGTAGTCCATGCTCTTTTCTCCCTTTTGTTTATAACTTTTTTAATATTACTATATTTTTTCTTCACAGTCAAACAAGTGGGACTATTTTATCTACATATTAATGCGAGAAATTTTCCACATATGACAATGAAAAAGGGTCCGCAAGCGAACCCTTTCATCTGCTTCGTTATTCTATTAGATGTTTAACAAATCGCTGTATACTTTAAGTGCTCCATCTGTTTCGTGAGCAAGTACACGTTTTGCAAGAACTTTACCAAGCTGTACACCTTCCTGGTCAAAGCTGTTTAAGTTCCATGCAAATCCCTGATACATAACTTTGTTTTCAAAGTG
>JAXJUL010000014.1:0-18005 GCA_036309085.1 Schaedlerella sp. | reverse complement strand
GTTCTGCGTTACTTTCGTTCGCTGTATCTCAGCGACAAGTAGTATACTATCACCTTTAATTTTAATTGTCAACGTTTTTTTTATTTTTTATTTATTTCGCACAATTCAGAAAATTCAATACTTTTCTCAATTTATTCCAGCAATTTAATCTGTCACACTCACAATAATACTTCATATTATAAATTAAGATATTTAGAAAGGAGAATGCATATGGGTTCTCAGGAATGTAAAAAACAGACTCACGTTCATGAACTCACTGGCAGTACTGCTGTTGTTCAAGAATGTAACGATTGTCATAACCATCGTTTCTGCGCTGTATCAGGTGAGGCAATTCGTGCCGGCAACAGCCATGTTCATGAAGTAAAATTTACAACAGACCATACAGATGGACATCACCATGATTTTTGCACAAAATCTTCTGTTGCAATCAATGTAGGTAATGGCAAACATGTCCACTATATCTGCGATGTAACAGAATTTGAAGATGGACACAGACACCAGCTTCAGGCTGCCACACTTATCGAAAGTCCTATTGATTTTAAAAAATGTGATTAATTGATAAAGAGAAAATCATAGTAATACCGATTTCTGACCTTGATAATGAGAAAGAGAGATGCGCCTCATGCGAGTCGCATCTCTCTTTTCTAATTATCCTCTTCCCTCATATCTGGCTCCAAAATAACTCCACAGGCTATCTTTTCTCCACTATCTCCAGCTGGTTGTGAACGAAAATCATCTGGCATATCATGAATCACGACAGTCTTTCCCACAACATCTTCCGGATAAAATCTTCCTGTATAAAATAAACTCCATGCTTTTTCTCCCACAGATAACAAAGGCACAAGATCTCCCGCATGGTCTGGATGCTTTGTATTTAACGGATTGTAATGTCCACCTGTATTTTTCAACAAGTCACTTGCATCTCCACTGCAGACATTTCCTTCATGAATATGGAATCCAAAGAAATTACCGATCATCTGTGGTCCATTTTCCGGAAGCCCATAGATTTCCGCTGCTATCACAGTACCTCCATGTACAGAATAGAAACATACCTTTCCATTTATCTTTGGATATTTTGTGGTTCCTCTAATTTCTGCGTATGCATCAGGAACTCGTATCATAAAATCATTCATTAAATCACCTCTTCTGCACAGTATATGCAAAAGATATTTATTATGTGATTTTTCTTGACGCACTATATTCTAATGAATAAACATTGCATCTCCAAAAGAAAAGAAACGATATCTTTCTTTTACAGCTTCTTCATAAGCTGCAAGCACTGGTTCTCTTCCGGCCAAAGCTGATACAAGCATGATCAATGTCGACTCTGGAAGATGGAAGTTTGTAATCAGACAATCCAAAATTTTAAACTTATATCCTGGATAAATAAAAATCTCTGTCCATCCACTACATGATTTGAGATGACCAGTCTCATCCGCTGCCGACTCTACTGTCCGACAACTTGTTGTTCCAACACAGATTACACGATGTCCAGAATCTTTTGCACGATTAATCTTCTCCGCCGCTTCCTCATCTATCTGAAAAAACTCTGAATGCATATGATGATCTGTAATCTCATCTACTTTTACCGGGCGAAATGTACCAAGTCCCACATGAAGTGTTACTCTTGCAATATCTACACCTTTTTTCTGAATCTCTTCTAAAAGTTCTGGTGTAAAATGAAGTCCCGCTGTCGGTGCTGCTGCAGAACCTGTATGTTTTGCATACACAGTCTGATAACGATTTTTATCCTCCAACTGATGTGTAATGTATGGAGGCAGAGGCATCTGTCCAAGCTGATCCAAAATTTCCTCAAAAATTCCATCAAATGAAAACTGAATCAGACGGTTTCCCTCTTCAACAATATCAATCACTTCTCCTATAAGAAGTCCGTCACCAAAACTGATTTTTGCTCCGATTTTTGCTTTCTTACCTGGTTTTACAAGAGTCTCCCAAACATTATTTTCTTTACGTTTTAACAACAGTACTTCGACTTTGGCGTTTGTTTCAACTTTAGAACCGATTAATCTTGCAGGGAGCACCTTTGTATCATTAATGACCAGACAGTCTCCTTCTTGAAGATATTCTGTAATTTCTTTAAAAATGTGATGAGTGGCTTCTCCAGTTTCTTTATCCAGAACAAGAAGTCTGGAACTTGAACGATCTTCAAGCGGATCCTGTGCAATCAGTTCTTCCGGAAGATCATAATAAAAATCCTGACGTTTCATGTAAATGAATCCCTTCTATATATTATAATAAGTTGTCTTCGTTAATCTTTTCCTCATCGACTATATCAACTTTCGGTTCATCTGTCAAATGATATCCGCCAAGAATTATCATATCTTCTTTCTCTGACTCCTCAACTTCTTTATAATAAGTATTTTCTCGAGAAAGATTCTCTTCTTGGGCTGCTGGGTCGATAATCTGATAATCTGACACAGGCATCTCAATTACTCTGCCTATATTCTGAGTCTTCTCATACGTTTTTATTGATTTTGCATAAATCACTTGAGTATCACAGAGAATATCATGAAGACCACGTTTTTTAGAATCAAAACCTATGATTAAATAGCCAATCCATAAAATAATCCCACTTAAAAATCTTCCAATCGTTTCTCGATAAATCACATTCAAAAGACTCATCTGAGTACTTCCATCCTGGTTGACCACTCTTAGATTCATTGCTTTTTTTCCAATTGTTGTTCCCGTATAATATGTAAAAAGAGTAAAATATACAGCTTCTATAAGATACAGAACAATGTCACTAAGATTATATTGAAAAATAAGATTTCCACCTAAAGGAGTCTCTGCAAATACCGACATAATTCCTGTCAGAAACAACCGTACAATAAGAAGTCCCGCCGCCAGAAACATATTATCTATGCAAAATGCTGCCAGTCTTACCCAGAATCCTGCACACTCTGTTTTTTGATTTTCATTATTGTTCTGCATAATACATCAGCACCCCGCTTTCCATAGATTCTGCTGCTTCTAACAGAACCTGTGACTCTGATTTTGGAAGGCTTTCTTTTATTTCTGAAAACAACTGCATGAAAATATCTGTTTCTGTCTGTGGCTCATAAAATACATCAATTCCCGTCTCAGAAGCGATTGCATCTAAAACATCTTCATATAATGCAATTTCATCAATTAGACCATTATTCAAAGCCTGTTGTGCTGTATATGTACGCCCATCAGCCAGTTTGCGTACCTCTTCTTCGGACATATTTCTGCCTTCTGCAACCATACTAACAAATTTATTATAGCATTCATCAACCTGACTCTGGTAAATTGCAATCTGTGATTCTGAAAGTTGGGAGGAATCTTTATTTGCACCACTTGTTATACTTACATATCTTATTCCTAATTTTTCATATAATCCAGTCATATCATATCCAGCCATGATCACACCAATGGAACC
The DNA here is from genome assembly GCA_036309085.1 of Schaedlerella sp. GTDB lineage: Bacteria > Bacillota > Clostridia > Lachnospirales > Lachnospiraceae > Schaedlerella. Next base: position 14,584 of record JAXJUL010000014.1, on the reverse strand, counting down.
CGTTGTTGTATTGGGATTTGCATAAATCATATCGGAATTCATGGAAATCATATAACCGCCGGATGCTGCATAATGCGCCATATATTCCCAGATTGGACATCCCGTTTCTTCTTTATATTCTTTTAATTTCCAATAAAGTTCTTCTGACTCATACACTGTTCCTCCTGGTGAATCTACATATAAAAGAATCCCCTGATTGTATGGATCTTCAATCAACCTGTCGATATACTCCATTGTATCATTATGCTGGTATCCTTCCGCAACACTAAATATATCTGTTTGTGTCTGTTCCTGAATCGTTCCTGATACATCTACAATTGCTATATAGTCTTCAAGCGGAGTTCCGATTGCAGTGTCATCCAAAAGAGTTTCTGACAAACTCTCTTCCATAAGACTATTTGAATAAGTATTCACCAGAACGCTGGAGCATCCAATCGCAATAAACAAACCAGCCGCAACAACCATCCCTATTATCTGTTTATTCTTCATCTTCTGTTCCTTTCATATTAAAATAAAGAGACGAAAATAATCGCCTCTTTATCTATAAATCACTATTTTATACTCGCATCTGTGCTCCGAACTGTTCGCTCAATGCAGTAATTACTTTTTCAATTACTACATCTGTCATAGCATCTGTTACATCTTCTTTGTCGGATGCTAATTTGATATTAAATGCCATACTCTTCTTGTTCGTTCCGAGTTTTTCGCTTTCAAAAATATCAAAAAGACTTACTTTCTTAATTAATTCATCACAAGCTTTAATCGCGTCAATTGTTGTTCCACATTCTATTTTTTTGTCGATCAGAACAGAGATGTCACGGCTGTTGCCTTTGAATCCTGATTCTGGGATATATTTGATAGAAGCTTTAAACAGATCAACCAGTACGCTGTAATCAATCTCAGCGATAAAGATCTTAGTATCCGCTTTTTTACCAACAGCAATATTCATGTTGTCAATGATTTCATAGCGAAGCTGACCAAAATGTCCGATCTTCTGTCCATTACAGTAAACTTCTGCTGTTCTGCCTGGGTGAAGATATGGAACATTTCCTCTCTTATAAGAGAATGCAAGATCATTGTATGCAGCAAAGTTTTCCAATGTTTCTTTCAGTTTGAAGAAATCTTCTTTCACTCCACATGTTCCAAGACATAAGATTTTCTTTTCTACAGGTGGTTCTGTAAGTGGCAGTGCCTTTGGAAGATAGATATTTGCCATTTCAAAGAAACGCATTGCTTCATTGCCATTTTTAATATTATTTTCGATTACTTTTACCATCGCAGGTGCCATGAAAGTACGCATGATACTTAAATTTTCTGTGATTGGATTCAGTAATTCTACTACATTTCTTTCAACAGCATCTTCCGGAATCAAGAACATATCAAAATCTGTCTTAGCAGTCATGGCAATCGTCTGGATTTCATAATATCCCTGAGTACACAGATACTGTTTTACAGCCAACTCTCTTGACTGGTATGCATTCAGACCACCATTTGTAACCTTGGCATCATCAAGAAATGTTGGGATTACTTTATCATAACCATATTCACGGATTACTTCTTCTGCGATATCCTGATAATTTTCAACATCTTCACGATATCTTGGAACAGCAAGTGTAAGAACACCATCTTTTAATTCAACTTCGAACTGAAGAGCTGTGAGGATCTTAACCATTTCTTCTTCAGGAACTTCGATACCAAGTACATCATTAACCTTTGCAGTTTCTACATTAATAACCCTCTTTTCTGTGGAAGCTCCGCCAGAAATGTCAAAATGAGTAGAACTCACTTTTGCAGCACCAAGTGTCTGTGCAAGATTAAGAGCACGAGCCATACCACATTCTACTGTGTATTCGTCAATACCTTTTTCAAATCTTGCTGCCGCATCAGAACGAAGTCCAAGGCTTCTTGATGTTTTACGAACATTGTCTTTTAAGAATTTTGCAGATTCAAATACTACTTCTGTTGTAGTATCTTTGATTCCACTGTTCAGTCCTCCCATAACACCTGCAAGACCCACTGGTTTTACTTTATCGCAGATCAGAAGATTATTTGGAGTAAGTACACGTTCTTTTTCATCAAGAGTTACCAGAGTTTCTCCTTCTTCTGCTCTTCTTACTATAATTCCTGAACCTTCGAGATCATTTAAGTCAAATGCATGCATTGGCTGTCCCATTTCAACCAGAACATAGTTTGTAATGTCGACCATTGCATTGATTGCATTGTGTCCTACTGCAATCAATCTTCTCTTCATCCAAAGTGGAGATTCCATAGATTTTACATCGTAAATATAATGTCCGAGATATCTTGGACATGTTTCTTTATCAAGAACTTCTATGCTGATATTTTCATTTACAGTACCATCCTCTGTATAGCTTAAATCTGGAGCTTTGAATGGCTTATTCAGTGCTGCTGCAACTTCTTTTGCAATACCGGTCACTGACTGACAGTCCGGACGGTTTGCTGTAATAGAAATATCAAACAGGTAATCATCAAGTTCCAGATAATCTCTCATTTCCATACCAAGTGGAGCATCTTCTGCAAGAATCATAATCCCATCTACATCTGCCCCCGGATACCATTCTTTGTCAAGCAGCATTTCTGCACCTGAGCAAAGCATACCATAAGACATCATACCAACCATTTTTCTTGGCTGAATGTCAAGACCACATGGGAGTTTCGCACCGACCAAAGCTGCTGGAACTTTTGCGCCAACAAATACGTTGTTCGCACCTGTCAAAATAAGATGATCTTCTCCCATTGGTCCACAGTTTACATGACAAATCTGTAAATGTGTTCCTTCGAAATGTTCCATAGATGTAATCTGACCAACTACAACTTTATCTAAGTTTTCTCCTAAATATTCAACACCTTCTACTTCAAAGCCAACAGAGAAGAGTTTTTCTTCTAGTTCCTTTGGTGTGATGTCGATATCCACATATTCTTTTAACCAACTATATAAAACTTTCATATTCCCCTCCGATTATGCTTTGAACTGTTTTAAGAATTCGATGTCATTTTCAAATAATTTGCCCATGTGGTTGATTCCATATTTAAGCATTGCAATACGTTCAATACCGATACCAAATGCAAGTCCTGAATATTTATCAGAATCGATATTACAGTTTTCTAATACTTTTTTATTTACAACTCCACCGCCGAGCACTTCGATCCAGCCTGTGCCTTTACAAAGTGAACAGCCTTTTCCACCACATTTGAAGCAGCTTACGTCTACTTCTACAGATGGTTCTGTAAATGGGAAGTAGGATGGACGAAGTCTTGTCTTTGCTTCATCTGAGAACAATGCTTTTACGAACTGGTCAAGCATTCCCTGAAGATCGCAGAGAGTAATGTGTTTATCAACTACAAGTCCTTCCATCTGACTGAACATTGGAGAATGAGTCGCATCACTGTCTGAACGGAATACTTTACCTGGAACCAGAACTTTGATTGGTGGATTCTGTGCATCCATAACACGAATCTGTCCTGGTGATGTGTGTGTACGAAGAAGCAAATCTTCTGTCAACCAGAATGTATCCTGCATATCTCTTGAAGGATGATCTTTTAATACATTCAATCGTGTAAAGTTGTGATCATCATCTTCGATTTCTGGTCCTTCAAATACGTCAAATCCCATTCCGACGAATACATCAATGATCTCATTCTTAATACATGTCAGTGGGTGAAGATTTCCTGCCGCCGGTTCATTTACAGGAAGTGTCACATCAAGAGTTTCCTCCTCATAACGTGCCATCATCGCTTTTTTATCAATTTCTTCTTTCTTTTCATCGTAAAGAGCCTGTGCCCAGTTTTTGATTTCATTTACAGCCTGTCCATAAGCTTTCTTTTCTTCCTTTGGAACTTTTTTGATTCCGCCCATAAGTCCCTGGATTTTTCCACCTTTTCCAAGGAACTTTGCCCAGAACTCTCCAAGCTGTTTTGCATCTTCTATTAATGCCAATGCTTCCTGATATTCTGCTCTTATCGCATCCATATTCATCTTTTTTCTCCTTACTCTTTTATTGTTCATGGGGATATCGTGGATTTTTTATTCATAAAAGCAAAAAAATCCCATCCCATAATGGGACGAGATCAATCGCGGTACCACCCAAATTCACGAATTTATATCAAATCTTTCCGTCTTTCTTCTAAAAATATACTTTAGTTGTCTGACCATAAAATATCCGTGCACTCTTCTCACTTTAATGCAGTGACTACATCTTGCTTGTATTCGCAAGAAGCTCCTATGCTGAAATTCATGTACAAACTTCCACAAGATGCTCACAGCCTATGACATCTATTCTCTGTCTGAAATAAAATGTACACTACTTACACATATTCTTCGCCAATAACGATATCTATTGCATTTTATCACATTTTATTTCGAAAAACAACCTCTTTTTACTCACCTTATTCTTCAGAGGATTGGTCATTGTTGTGATGAATTGCTTCTTTAATATTTCTTGAATATCGCTCAAGAAGTGCATTCACCTCTCCACCAAGTAAAATGACATACATACACATATAGAGCCAAAGTAAAATAAGAATCAACATCGTCAAACTTCCATACATTACGGAAAATCCTGTAAAAACATCCATATAAATAGAAAACACAAAAGATATGATCATCCAGCCAAATGCTGTGAACACAGCTCCAGGAAGCTGCCTCTTTAATGTAGTTTTCCCCGATTCTGTGCGGTCAGGCAGATATTTATACACAATATCCCAAAAAAATATCAACACGATCAATGTTGGGAATGTTCTCAGTTCCAGAATCAGATCCGCAACGTTATCAAGCATTGGCACATACTCTTTCAATGTAATACTGATACTGTTACCAAATACAGATAGAATCAGTGAAAATACAATTACTACAATGAAGATTAATGTATAGAAAGAGGCTCTGATACGCAGCATCAAATAATTTCTCGATTCAGTATTCGCATAAACCAGATTCAGACCACTTGTGATTGCCATAACACCTTTTCCAGCCGACCACAATGCCGTCAATGCTGTGATTGGAATGATCTTTGTAGATTGTCCATATGCCTGATTTACAATAGAACGCATAAATCCTTCTACAGAACTTGGAAACACCTGCAATACAGCATCCATTACAATCTCTTTTGTCAAAGGTGTATACTGAACTGCCGTTAAGAGCAGAATAATAATAGGAATCATTGATAATACAAAAAAATATGCAGATTGTGCAGCATATGAACCTGTATGATGAGAATTGACAATCTCTAAAACCTTAATAGCCTGATCTGAAATACTAATTCTTTTCCTTTTCATATCTCAATCACCATAAATATAAGTAACTCTTACGCAAGACGCATTTACGAAGCAAATCCTTTTTTATCCGCGCCTCTACAATCTTACGGGAATATTGTACATTATAGAAAATATATGATATCTTTCTATAATGTAAATAAAAATCGGCAGTCTTTGCGGACTGCCGACTTCATCTTTCGTATCTCCCCGAAAATGCCGGTCCCTGTATTTTGACTCCTAGCACACATGCTAGGTGGGCAACCGCATCTGCTTTTCTGTCTTCCACTGCATATATCGGAGGCTTGACATATTACAGAAATGTAGGAATCCCATTTAAAGTTTTGTAGGTTCAAAATAACAAGGTTATCGAACACCCCAGGTAATTACTTCTGAAGTTATTATATCCTATTTACTTGGATTTTACAACCCCAGCTTTACGGAAAGTAAAATCCATCGTCTAAATACTATAATGTAAAAACAGAGCCTGCACTTCTGTACAGACTCTGCTCTCAAATCTTATTTGTGAATCAGTTTAATTCATCAACAACTTTCTGAATTGCTGCCAATGCATCATCAGGAAGTTTGTCATATCCTTCTTTCTTAGTTGCAAATGCCTGGATTTCATTTACACGGTCGTTCATACGAGCTTTAAGCTGTGCAACGTATTCAGCATCTTCCATATCTGGAATAAATCCTTCCCAATCCATGATCTCAATGTCTGAGAATGATCCCCATTTGTGGAATACTGCTGTTCCTTCTACGATTGCTTCAAGGATACCAAGTGTATCTTTTGGCTGAACTTTCTTGCCCATGAAATCACCTGTATTAACGATGTAGCAGTCTACATTCTTTTCTTCTACGAGTTTTTTGAATTTATCATAGTCGTTAGCAAGTGGATATGTTCTGAATGGGTTAGCGTATGGAACAACTACAAGTTTGTTCGGATCTACGCCAGGTGCAAGTCTTTCTGCAGAAGATCTCTTTGTTGCAAGAGTAGCTCCCATTACAGATGCAAGTGAAGCACCTTTCAGTTTAACTACTGGCGGAATTGTAGGGTCTTTCATAATCCAGAAGATAGCATTAACTGGAGCATCAATCTTGTCAACACGGTTTGGAGACCAAAGTTTGGATTTGATTGCACGTCCGTTACCATTACGGATATCTTCTGTTACAAGCTGAATCTTACCTTCTTCATCCAATGTTGCAGAACAGTTCTGAGCTGTCAGCAGATACTGGTTGTCTGGGCATCCTGTTGGATAGTCAGCTGTCTTATCAAAATATGTTGGTTCGATTGCGATAGATGCACATGTATCTGTGTTGATAATGAAAGCATCATCGTGGAGAACTTTGATTTCGTATTTTCCGCCATGTTTAGCGTGTGTCAGAGTAGATTTACCTGATCCTGACAGACCGTAAACAGATGCTACGTATTTTGAACCGTCTGGAAGAAGGTATTCTTTCTGTCCGCCGTGGCATGATGCATAACCATTACGATTTGCAATAGCCCATACCATTGTAAGTGTTCCTTTTTTGTGCTCACCAAAGTATCTCATACCAAGGATACAAGCACAGTTTGTCTCTGTATTGAAGTAGCAGAGAGTTTTCTTAGCCGGATCGCTTAAACAGTCAAAGCTTACGCCTGGAGCTTCAACTGGTACCCACTGTGGGTCAGAGAAGATGTAGATGTCTGGTTCTGTTCCGTTGCCGACTGGCTGAGATTCTTTGTACATCTTTACATATTCATCAGACATATACTGGAAGTTGAGCATCCAGTTGTACATGATGTTTTCTTCTCCTTCTGGGATAAGAAGGTGGCATTTTACCATAAATTCTGGATCAAGACCTGCATATACTGTTGCGTGATACATTTTTTTATAGCGTGATGAGTAAACTGCATCCATAGCTACTTTGTCAAGTGCTTCGCAATCTACACCTGGTTCGCCTGCAATACGACGAGCTGTTGCATAACGTCCTGTAATTGCACCATCATTGAAAAGAAGAACTTTAGCGTCTGCATCGAGACCAAACTCTTCTCCTCTATAAACTGGCATATCTGTAACTACAGTTCCTGGTGAATTCTTTGCCAGGTTGTATGCTTCTTTTAATGTATTAACTGGAACAACATTATTACCATAGAATGCTGCTTCAATAATTGATCTAGTCTTTGAAAAACCTGGTTTGCCTTTTCCAATTTCACTAATTGGATAATAAGCTTTTGTTGACATAGTCCTCAATTCCTCCTTAAATCTCAAATTCGGTGCTATTATCTCATGTTTACCTTGAAAAGTCAACATTTTTGACTTTCACATTAAAGATATGACTAATTAAAATAATTCCTTTTTAAGCTTTGTTGTAACTACCATAAACCACAGCAAAACGATAAAAAATACCATCATTGCAATTGCATGAATAAATCCAAGATCTTTAAAACCACAATGAATCAGATCACACACTCCAAAAAGAATCGTCACAATTGAAAAAATCAACAGTGCCGGCATAGATCTTGCACGAAATTCTTCTTTGTCTTTGCATTTTTCTTCTGGAAATCCTTCTCCCAAAAGCAGAGCTTTATTAATCGGCCCCCCCGTTTTCATTCTGATATATGCATAAAGTCCATATATTCCGCAGCTAGTCACAAATACACTTATAATACTAAATACTGTTGTATTCATTTTATACCTCTACCCTGAGAATCTCTTTCACAACTGCTTCCATCTGATCAGTATCACATTCTCTTGTATGACGGATCTCTGCGTTGCGAATCTCATGAACAGCATTTGGAATCTTCATATCTGAAATTTCTTCCATTGCATCAACCAGTGCAAATTCATCCATCCCATTGTATTTTTCATCAATTGCTGTCATTACATTTCCTGCAAATTTATATGGACTTGCTGTAGAAGCTATCAACGCTTTCTTTTGATCCTTACTTTCTTCTCTATATGTCTTACATACATGAGATGCAACTGCTGTGTGAGTATCCATTACATATCCTGTTGCATGATATGTGTCATGAATTGCCTTCTTTGTATCCTCTTCACTTGCATATCCGCCAACAAAATCATCCAATTTTGCTTTCATCTCATCTGAAATTTCATAACAGCCTGTTAATTTCAGACTTTCCATAAGTTCTCTATTCTTTTCAGAGTCTTCGCCTGCAATTGTATAAATCAATCTCTCCAAGTTACTGGAAATCAGAATATCCATAGATGGAGAAGATGTCAGAACAAATTCACGATTTCTGTCGTATTTTCCTGTCTTAAAGAAATCGAACAGAACCTTGTTTTCATTGGATGCACAAATCAGTTTTGCGATTGGCAGTCCCATCTGCTTTGCATAATATGCAGCCAGAATATTTCCAAAGTTTCCTGTCGGAACAGTCACGTTGATTTCTTCCCCCGGAGCGATCTCCTCATTCTGCAATAATTTTGCATAGGCATATACATAGTATACAACCTGAGGAACAAGACGACCGATGTTAATAGAATTTGCAGATGAGAACTGATAACCTGCATCTGCCAGTTCTTTCTCAAGCTTCTTATCTTCAAAAAGAGCCTTCACTCCACTCTGAGCATTGTCAAAATTGCCATGGATTGCAACAACTGCTGTATTATCACCTTTCTGTGTAACCATCTGCAGTTCCTGTACTTTACTTACACCATTCTTCGGATAGAATACAATAATCTTAATTCCAGGTACATCTGCAAAACCTGCAAGTGCAGCCTTTCCTGTATCCCCGGAAGTTGCTGTAAGAATAACAATCTCATTTTCCACATTGTTCTTCTTTGCAGAAGTCACAAGTAAATGTGGAAGAATTGAAAGAGCCATATCCTTGAATGCGATTGTTGCTCCATGGAATAATTCCAGATGATAAGTATCTCCAACTTTTGCAAGCGGAGCAATCAATGTTGTATCAAACTTTGCATCATACGCATTATTAATACAAGTTTTTAATTCCTGCTCGGAAAAATCTGTCAGAAACTGTTTCATAACTGCATATGCTGTCTGCTGATAATTCATATTTTTCAGTTCATCCATTGTCACATCCAGTTTTGGAATACTCACTGGAACAAATAATCCACCATCATCTGCAAGACCTTTCAAAATTGCCTGAGATGCAGTTACTGTACACTCTGCATTACGTGTACTTTTGTATAATAAATCCATATTCAAAACCTCGTTTCTTATTTTTTTGCAATAAGACCTTTTGCTGTAAGTGTTTCAGCACAAAGAACTGCACCGCCTGCTGCTCCTCTTACTGTGTTGTGTGAAAGACCTACAAATTTGAAATCGAACATGCTGTCTTCTCTGAGACGTCCGATTGATACGCCCATTCCATTTTCATAATTCACATCAAGCTGAACCTGTGGACGGTTGTCTTCTTCAAGATACTGAATGAACTGCTTTGGTGCACTTGGAAGATCTGCTTCCTGTGGAAATCCTTTGAAGTTCACAAGTTTTTCAATAAGCTGTTCTTTTGTTGGCTTCTTTTCGAAATTTACAAATACAGCTGCTGTATGTCCATTGAGAACTGGAACACGGATACACTGGCATGTGATCTTTGGTGAATCAGCTTTTACGATCACTCCATTTTCTACTTTACCAAGTACACGAAGTGGTTCCTGTTCACTCTTTTCTTCTTCTCCGCCAATGTATGGAATGATATTTCCAACCATTTCAGGCCAGTCTTTGAAAGTCTTGCCTGCACCGGAGATTGCCTGATATGTAGTTGCAACAACTTCCTTAGGACCAAATTCTTCCCATGCTTTCAGACATGGAGCGTAGCTTTGAATTGAACAGTTTGGTTTCACTGCAATAAATCCGCGAGTTGTTCCAAGACGTTTTTTCTGAGATTCGATAACATCAAAATGTTCAACATTCAACTCCGGAACTACCATTGGTACATCTGGTGTCCAGCGGTGAGCACTGTTGTTGGAAACAACAGGAGTCTCTGTTTTTGCATATGCCTCTTCAATTGCCTTAATCTCATCTTTTGACATATCAACAGCACTAAATACAAAATCTACAGTCTCAGCTACTTTTTCAACTTCGTTAACATTAACGATCACAAGATCCTTCACTGCTTCTGGCATTGGTGTATCCATTTTCCATCTGTCACCTACTGCTTCTGCATATGTTTTTCCTGCTGAACGTGGGCTTGCAGCTACAGTTACAACTTCAAACCATGGGTGATTCTCAAGAAGAGAAATAAATCTCTGACCAACCATACCTGTTGCTCCTAAAATGCCAACTCTTAATTTCTGTTCCATGTTAAATAACCTCCTATTTATTACATTAAATAGATGTGTTTTACACACCTATTTTAAATATTTTTCTTCGATTGCAATGACTTCTTCCATTGCTGCTTTTCCTGGTGCTCCGATTGTATTTCTCATCTCAACACATGTCTTCATACTGATTGCTTCGTAAATATCCTCTTCGAATACCGGTGAGATTGCTTTATATTCTTCCAGACTCATATCATCCAGAGCAATTCCCTTATCAATACAATATAATACAAGCTGACCCACAATTCCATGTGCATCACGGAATGGTACACCATGGTTTACAAGATAGTCTGCCGCATCTGTTGCATTCGTAAATCCATTCTTCGCACTGTTTTCCATGTTCTTATGTTTTACCTTCATTGTGCGAATCATTCCTGTAAATAATGCCAGGCATCCTTTTGTTGTATCAATTGCATCGAATACAAATTCTTTGTCTTCCTGCATATCTTTGTTATATGCAAGTGGAATTCCTTTCATTGTTGTGAGCATAGACATCAGTGCACCATAAACGCGTCCAGTCTTACCTCGAACCAGCTCCGCAATATCTGGATTTTTTTTCTGCGGCATAATGCTGCTTCCGGTACTATACGCATCATCCAGCTCTACAAACTGATATTCATTGGAATTCCAGATAATGATCTCTTCTGAAAATCTGCTTAGGTGCATCATCACTGTTGACATTGCAGATAACAGTTCAATCAGATAATCTCTGTCAGATACAGAATCCATACTATTAAGTGTAGGTCCTGCAAACTCAAGAAGCTCTGCTGTATATGCTCTGTCAAGCGGATACGTTGTGCCTGCCAGTGCTCCGGCACCAAGCGGGCAATAGTTCATTCTATTATAAATATCATTCATACGCTGACGATCTCTCTTGAACATCTCGAAATATGCTCCCAGGTGATGCGCCAGTGTAACAGGCTGTGCCTTCTGCAAATGTGTGAATCCAGGCATATATGTCTCTACATGCTCTTTCATAAGTTTCAAAAGAACTTCCAGAAGTTCCTTCAAAAGAGCATCGAGTTCTGTAATCTCATCTCTTGTATACAGACGCATATCCAAAGCTACCTGGTCGTTGCGGCTTCTTCCTGTATGAAGTTTTTTTCCTGCATCTCCGATTCGATCGATCAGATTCGCCTCCACAAAACTATGAATATCTTCATACTCTTCTGTGATCAAAAGCTCTCCGCTCTCAACATCTGCCTTAATTCCATTCAGCCCGTCAATAATCTGCTTCTTCTCATCTTCTGTAAGAATTCCCTGCTTTGCAAGCATTGTTACATGAGCAATACTTCCGCGGATATCCTGCTCATAGAATCTCTTGTCAAATGAGATGGAAGCGTTGAAGTTATAAACAAGCTTGTCTGTTTCTTTTGTGAAACGTCCGCCCCATAACTGCGCCATTTTCAAATCCTCTTTTCTAATGTATAATTCGTAATTTTTCATTTTCCTTTGAAACATTACCGATTTTCCACTTAGTTTACCACAGTACAGTGTCAATGTAAACCTTGAACTACTGATTTTTTTCTTTCAATCTCAGATTATATGAGAATTCACACCCACAATAGTCCTGTCTATACAGTCCATAAAGCTCTGATAATTCCACTGAACGCTTGTATCCATTCTTCTTTTTGAAGTCAGAAACAAGGTAGTTCACTCCATATTCTTCTGCGATTCTCTGTCCAATCTCATTTAATTTTTGTGAATTCTTTAGTGGGCTGATACTTAGTGTCGTTGTGAAATGATCAAATCTTCCTTCTGCAGCTATCTTTGCAGTTTCCCTGAGACGAAGTTCATAGCAGGCAAAACATCTGCTGCCGCCTTCCCTTACTTCTTCCATTCCCGCTGCCATCTGATAAAATCGTTCTTTATCATATTGACCTGCAAGAAATCTGACTGGAGATTTTAATTCCATATGGTTAATCAGATTCTCCTGTTCATCCACTCTTTTCTCGTACTCATTTTCCGGAAAAATATTAGGATTATAATAAAATACTGTAATTTCAAAAAATTCAGACAAATACTCCAACACATAACTGCTGCATGGTGCACAACAGCTATGCAGCAAAAGTTTTGGACGTTTCGCTTCCTTCTGAAGATTTGTGATTATTTTGTCCAGTTCTTTCTGGTAATTTACTTTTTGAACATTCATATTTTCATCCTTTTATCAAACATTTTAGTGCAATGCCTTTATCTTACCCTCCTTGTATTATATTGTCAAATCTCTTCCTCTTTTCATACTATAACTATATAACTTTCGAATGGAGAATCTGTATGGACCCGATACTGGAAATCAAAAAAATCGACTACTCCTATCACACACCTGACGGTGAAACAAAAGCACTGGAAAATATTTCTTTTGATGTACATTCCGGAGAATTTGTTGCAGTTGTCGGTCCTTCCGGCTGCGGAAAATCTACACTTCTCTCCCTCATTTCCGGACTCCTGACTCCAGAAAAAGGAACAATCAGCATCAATGGCCGATATCTATATGACAGCAAGGCCAATATTGGCTATATGCTGCAGCACGACCACCTCTTTGAGTGGCGCACAATTTATAAAAATGTAATCCTCGGACTTGAAATCCAGCATAGCCTCACCGCCAAAAGCAGGAAGAAAGCCCATGACTTATTAAAAACTTACGGATTAGAACAATTTTCTTCTTCCCGTCCTTCCGAACTATCCGGTGGAATGCGTCAGCGCGCCGCACTGATCCGAACTCTTGTCCTTGAGCCAGATCTTCTGCTTTTAGACGAACCATTTTCTGCATTGGACTATCAGACACGACTGAAAGTAAGCAATGACATCGGACAGATTCTTCGCAAGGAAAAGAAGACAGCTATCCTTGTTACCCACGATCTTTCCGAAGCGGTCAGCCTCGCTGACCGTATCATTATACTGACAGAACGCCCTGCAGGCATTGCAAAAATTGTACCTGTTATATTTTCGGAAGAAATCACCTCACCTATTCTTCGTCGAAATGCACCCGAATTTAAAACCTATTTCAACATGATCTGGAAGGAGCTGAACAAAAATGAGTGAGTTTTCCCCACAACATCATGCTTATCTGCACACAATCCACATGCAGAAAATTTTTATCCGCACAGCCCGTATCAGTATTTTTCTCTGTTTCTTAATTTTATGGGAATTTACCGCCCGAACAGGCATCATAGATTCATTTATTTTCAGCAGCCCATCCCTCGTAGCACTTTGCTTTTGGGAAATGGTAATGGACCGCTCAATTTTTCTCCATCTGTGGAGCACTTTATATGAAACCATCTTAAGCTTCTGCCTTGTCACCCTTTTAAGTATTATGGTTGCAATTTTTCTCTGGTGTAGCAGAAAATTTTCTGAGATTATAGAACCCTATCTTGTCGTGCTGAACAGCCTTCCGAAATCCGCGCTGGCTCCTCTGCTTATCGTGTGGCTTGGTGCTAACCAGACGACAATTATCGTTGCCGGAATGTCCGTAGCAATTTTTGGAAGTATCCTGAATCTATACACCAGCTTTCAGACTATAGATACTGAGAAAATCAAACTCATTTATACACTTCGCGGAAATAAATGGCATGCGCTTACGAAAGTAGTGCTTCCAGGTTCCATTCCGGCCATCATCAATAATATGAAGGTAAATATTGGACTATGCCTGGTGGGCGTTGTAATTGGAGAATTTCTCGCGGCGAGGAGCGGATTGGGATATTTAATAATATATTCCAGTCAGGTATTTACCTGACGCTACATTTGACGTCAATTAGATATCCACTATACAAATAGCACAACAAAAATCGTTCCATACCGACTAAAACCTTTGTTTTATATGTAAATGTTGCACAAACAGCGATATCTGATAATTTACCACATTCATTTAAGCGATTTTTAAATGGTTTGAGACTGTGAAAAAAAGTCTGTAAAAATCATATAATTGATGAGCATTCAGGCCTTCTATGATAAAATATAAAATCATGGGAGGCCTAAAATTATGGCAAGACAAAAGAAACCTGTACACAAAGTACGAATGACAGAAG
>JAXJUL010000013.1:0-23563 GCA_036309085.1 Schaedlerella sp. | reverse complement strand
TTCGGGCAGTTATCTATCTGCTCATACGAAGCAAAATTTATCAATACATAGCATATCAGAGAACGGCAGGAAACCAGTTAAAAAAATTTCTGCCAGTGCAACGGTACTTCTCACCTTGAAAGTAGAAGTACAATCTCCATACAATAGAATTACTATTTCCTATAACCGTAAAGGTCACAGAGCCTTTGCGGTTTTTCTTTTGTCGATTTTTGTTGGAAAGTGCCGTAGGGCTGTTTCTGATATGCGGTGTCGTTCTCCGCCTCTCCATCTGGATTTTTTACATTTCAAAAATTCAGATGGGAGGTATTTATGGTGAAATATGCACCAAGAAAGGTATATATCAGAGAAAGTGGCGGCTATGTGGAATTATCCTACACGGAGTTCTGCCGTTGCAGGGAATCCGACCAGACCTATATGGACAAGCTGTTTATCCCCATTCAAGGCTGTCTGCTTGAAGTCGTGAGGGAGCAATACACAGACTTCTACCGTGACAAGGAACGGTGGCGTTATCTGCAAAAATTAGATACAAAGAATAGACTGCTATCTCTCGACGGATTTACGGACAGCGAGGGGAATCCTCTGGACTTTATCACTGATGAAGCGGTGGACATTGCAGAAACCGTTGTCAATGCGGTCATGGTGGACAGGCTGAAAGCCGCCCTGCCTTTGCTGTCGGATAGTGAACAGGAGCTGATACAGGCAATCTTTTTTGACGGACTTTCCGAGCGTGAAGTCGGGGCGAGGTTGGGCATAACCCAGAGCGTTGTAAACAAACGCAAAGCCAGAATCCTAATAAAACTAAGAAAGATAATAGAAAATTAAAATTTAAGGCGTTCAGCCCCCTTGTTTTTTCCTTTGGGAAGATGAGGGGGCTTTTCTCTGCCCTCTCAATCAATTCTGATTGGAGGAAGTAAGAATGGCATACAACCACGGACGGGAGGACAGGAAATGGCGTATCTGGAAAGAAGCGGAGGAAAAGCTGCTGCGTGAGTGCGGCGTTGATGAAGCGACCATTGAGCAGATACGCATGGCGGACAGGGCAGACTTCAATTCCAACAGGCGGTTTTACCGATGGACGAATGACGTTGCGGAATATCTTGAGGACATGGCAGGCAGGGAGCGGCAGGCGGAAGTGGGTACGGTTGCGGAGTTACTGGAAGAGATTGAGAGCGAAAATCTCTATCAAGTATTAGTCACGGTGGACGGGCGTACCTTGAAAATCGTCCTGCTGAAAATGCAGGGGTATTCCACAAAGGAGATTGCCCCGCTTGTGCATTTGACGACTGGTGCCATCTATGCGAGGTTAGACCATCTGCGGAAGAAGCTGCGGAAAATTTTATAGCTTCTAAAACAGCCTGCCATCCTGCGGGCTACTGGGTGAGGGATGGAAATCCCCTCACTCATTTTTTGCAGGAGGACAACAGGATGGCATACAGGGTTAAGGCATACACGCTTCGGGAGGAATCCACGGAAAGCGGCACAAGGTATTTTATCAGCTTTAAGGACGGGCAGGGCAAATCCCACGAGTTGGAAGTGTCGGAACAGTTCTTTATGGAGTTTCGGCAGATGGAGCGCAGGAACAGGAATCTTTTCTAATGGGACGAGCGGCACAGGGAGTTTAACGAGGTATGGGACGAAACCCTTTACAGACGGGCGTTGCGTGTGCCTAAGAGCCTTGATGAACGCATGGTTGAGGAAGAACGGAATGAAACGCTCTATAAGGCGGTTGGGAGCCTTCCAGAGATACAAAGGCGGCGTTTCCTGCTCTACTACGAGTATGAGTTCAATTTTTACCAAATCGCCGCTATGGAGCATTGCACCGCTTCGGCAATACAGAAATCTGTTGCGATTGCAAAGGAGAAAGTAAAGGCGGAAATTGAAGAAATATCTCCAACCGTGACCGACACCGCCCGAAATAGAAATCTGTTTTTTATTTGTGTGGGATTGGCGGCATTACATACTCTCACTTTTTTCCGTGGGAGTAAATCTATTTTTAAGGAGGTCAACGCCTATGTGCAACGAAAACAAAGACACCGCCCGAAAGGAGGAAAGCCATGCAGAAGTTACAGACAGTCAACGCCGAAACGCTCCTTTATGAACCGCTTGAGAAACCATCCTTTGTGGTGGACAGCCTTATCCCGACAGGCTTATCGCTGTTCTGCGGCTCACAGAAGATAGGCAAAAGCTGGCTCATGCTGAAGCTATGCTTATGCGTGTCGCAGGGAATCCCTTTATGGGATATGCCGACAATGGAGGGCGATGTGCTTTACCTCTGCCTTGAGGACACGTTCTGCCGCATACAGGACAGGTTATTTCGTTTGACGGACGAAGCAAGCGGGCGGCTCCACTTTGCCGTGGCAAGCTGCAAGCTGTCAGACGGTCTTATCGTGCAGCTTGAAGATTATCTGAAAGATTACCCAGACAGCAGGCTCATTGTCATTGATACCTTGCAGAAAGTCCGTACAGCTTCAAAAGACAATGCCTATGCAAGCGACTATGGGGACATCTCCCTCATCAAAGACTTTGCCGACAGGCACTCTCTGGCGGTCATTGTCGTACACCACATCCGAAAGCAGAATGACAGCGACGTGTTCAACAAGGTGTCTGGGACGACAGGATTAACGGGGAGTGCGGACGCTACCTTTGTTCTGGAAAAGGAGAAACGTGCGTCTGACACCGCCAAGCTGTATGTGACGGGCAGGGACACGCCTTATCAGGAATACACGCTGCGTTTCCGTGATTGCCGTTGGGAGCTTGTGGAGCGGAAAACGCAGGAGCAGCTTGCGAAAGAAACGATACCAGATGTCCTTTTTCGGTTGGTGGATTTTATGAGGGATAAGGAAGAATGGATAGGCACGGCAACGGAACTGTTAGCCGCTATGGGGGAAACGGAAACCATACCCACGGTGATTACGAAATGGCTGAATGAATACCGCACCACATTTTTAAGCGAGAACCGTATCTGCTACCAGTACAGCCGCAGGAAAGACGGCAGGCGGATTGCCCTTGCAAGGAGGGCGGGTGACAGCGGTGATGGTGGTGACAGCGATATTAGGATACCCCCCTGTTACTGTCATTGACGCTTAAAGCCATGTAAAGCTGGCGGCTCTGCCCTGCGGGTGACAGCAGTGACGGTGGTGACAGTGATTTTAGGATACCCTGCCGCTGTCATCCCTACGGGAGAACACCCCGTAAACGCAAAATGCAGGCGTGAGATTTACTCGCCCTTTTCGGTCGTGTAAAACCACCCCTGCGGTCAGAAAAATCATTCCGATTTTTCCGACTGCGTTTACAGGGTGTAACACACTACACTTTGCCCTGCAAAGTCGTGTGCCAGACGTTCCCTCTGGACTCCCTTAAGGCAGGGCTGTGCCCTGCTATCCTACGCCTTACGGCTTCGGATAAAAGAATGGCGGCATGACGGTGACGGCTCTTGCGAGGGGGGTATCCCAAAAACACCGTCATCATCGACATGACCGTCATGCAGGGGGTGAGGGTGACAGTTGCGGCAGTCGGCAGGGGGTATCCCAAAACTGCTGTCACCACCGTCACCGCTGTCACCCCAAAGGACGGTCACCCGCCGAAAGAAAGGAGGAATCCGCCTATGCCTTATGCAATCCTGCGTTTCCAGAAACGAAAAGCGGGCGGCGTTGCGGCTTGTGAACGCCACAACGAGCGGAAGAAAGAAGCCTACAAAAGCAACCCAGATATAGATATGGAACGCTCTAAAAACAATTACCATCTCATAGCACCACCAAAGTACACCTACAAGAAAGAGATTAACCGCATGGTAGCCGAAGCGGGGTGCAGGACAAGGAAAGACAGCGTGATGATGGTGGAAACGCTCATCACAGCTTCACCAGAATTTATGAACCAGTTACCGCCCGAAGAACAAAAAGCGTATTTCCAGACGGCTCTTGACTTCATTTCGGAGCGTGTTGGAAAGCAGAATATCCTCTCCGCTGTCGTCCATATGGACGAGAGAACGCCCCATATGCACCTCTGCTTTGTGCCGATTACGCCAGACAATAAGCTGTCAGCGAAAGCTATCTTAGGCAACCAGAAATCATTATCCGAGTGGCAGACCGCCTACCATGAGCGGATGTCCTCACGGTGGAATCAGCTTGAACGGGGGCAGTCCTCAATGGAAACCAAGCGGAAACACGTCCCCACATGGCTCTATAAATTAGGCGGCAGGCTTGATAAACAGTATGAAGAAATCGTGTCTGCCCTATCCGACATCAACGCCTTTAACGCAGGGAAGAAAAGGGATAAAGCGTTAGATTTACTCTCTGCATGGCTGCCAGACGTGGAGAAATTCTCTAAGGAAATCGGGAAACAGCAGGCGTATATCGACAGTTTGAAAGAGAGAATTGGGCAGGAATCAGACTATGCGGGGCGTATGCGTGATGAAAAGTACGAGCAGGAACTAAAGGTGCAGAAAGCGAATCAGAAGATATTTGAATTGCAGAGAACCAACGAGCAGATGGGGCGGCTGCTGTCAAAAATACCGCCCGAAGTGTTGGAAGAATTGCAGAAAAATCATAGAAGCAGAGCGAAAGAAAGGTAGATATGTGAATGAAGAAACAGGATTTTAAGGTGTTAAAGACCAAAGACTTGTACCCGTTCCCCGACAATCCGTTTCATGTGGCAGAAGATGAAACACTGTCAGAGTTAGCGGAAAGCATCAAGGAATTTGGCATTGTCACGCCGATAATCACACGCCCGAAAGAGGACGGGGACGGTTATGAAGTGATTGCAGGACAGCGGCGTGTCCGTGCTTCTGAACTTGCAGGGATAAATACCGTGCCTGCGTTTGTCCTGCCCTTAGACCGTGACCGAGCCATCATCACCCTTGTAGACAGCAATTTGCAGCGTGAGAATATCCTGCCATCGGAGCGGGCGTTTGCTTACAAGATGAAATCCGAAGCCATGAAGCGGCAGGGTTTCCGCACAGACTTAACCTCGTCACAAGTTGTGACGAAGTTGCGGACGGACGACAAGGTGGCACAGGGCTTCGGCGTGGGCAGGATGACCGTGCAGCGTTTTATCCGCCTGACGGAACTGATACCGCCGATTTTGCAGATGGTGGACGAGGGGAAAATCGCCCTCACGCCTGCGGTGGAACTGTCCTTCTTGAAGAAAGACGAGCAGGAAAACCTCTTTGCCACGATGGAGAGCGAAGAAGCAACGCCCTCACTCTCACAGGCACAGCGGATGAAACAGTTAAGCCAGAGCGGGCGGCTTGACATGGATACGATATTTGCGATTATGACGGAGGAAAAGGGCAACCAGAAAGAAACCTTGAAAATCAACACAAGCAAGCTGAAAAAATACTTTCCGAAGAACACAACGCCGAAGCAGATGGAGGAAACCATCATCAAACTTTTGGAGCGTGAGTTGCAGAGGAAACGCAACCGTGACAGCCGCTAATCTTCTTTTTTCGGGAAGTAAATACAGAGAGTTGAGGTATGGAGAATGAGAGAAATCCAGTATGAAATCGTAAAGGAAATCGCAGTATTGTCTACGGGCGACAGTGGCTACACAAAGGAAATCAATCTCATTTCATGGAATGGGAAAGAGCCGAAGTATGACATCCGCAGCTTTTCCCCGAACCGTGAAAAGTGCGGCAAGGGAATCACGCTGAACGCTGATGAAGCGGCGGCACTCCTTAAAGCATTACAGAAAGAATTAAACAGCGAGGATTAATGGTATCTGATTGGCAGGGCGGGGACATTTCCAAACTCTTCCCTGCCCTGTCTGGAAAGGAAGATTTAAGTATGGGCGAGGATAAGAAAGCAGATAAAAAGAGAAAGCGTATCGTGCCAAAAGCACCAGTGCAGATGATAATCAGCCGTGAATATGTCGGCACACAGACCGTTACAGAAGCGTTTGTCCCGATTATCTCCGAGGATATTCGGAAGAAGATTGCCGAGGGCGACACCTTCGACAATGAGGGGCTGTCCGCTTAGAATGTACGCAATGGGACATGAAAACAGATAGGACAGATACGGAGGTTTTACAGTATGGCAGGAATCAAAGAAGAAAAGAAAATCTATTTAGTCGGCATTTATTGCCGCTTATCTAAAGACGATGGTACGGATAACGAGAGTGCGAGCATTGCGACACAGAAATCCATCCTCACGGATTATGTGAAAAAGCAGGGATGGCACATAGCAAAAACGTATGTGGACGATGGTTATTCTGGTACAAATTTCCAAAGACCAAGTTTCCAGAATATGATAAAAGACATTGAAAGCGGTCTGATAAACTGCGTGATTACGAAAGATTTATCCCGTCTGGGGAGAAACTATCTTGATTGTGGGTTATATCTGGAAGTTTTCTTCCCAGAGCATAACGTGAGGTATATAGCGGTCAATGACGGCGTAGATACCTTGAATAAATCTGCTATGGACATCACGCCTTTCCGCAACATTTTAAACGAAATGTATGCCGCTGACATATCTGTTAAGATAAAATCGGCATATCGGGCGAGGTTTCAACAGGGGAAATTCATGGGAACTACCGCCCCTTATGGCTATATCAAAGACCCTGCCGACCACAACCATCTGCTGATAGATGATAAAGTGGCACATGTTGTAAAAGAGATATTCGACCTTGCATTAAAAGGGAATGGAGTTGCCAAAATTTGCAGACATCTTAATAAACAGCATATCCTACGCCCTGCCGCTTATGCGGCGGAGCGTGGCGAAACAGGCTTTGAACGTCATTTTGAGGGGAACGAGGACAAACGCTATATTTGGAGTGGGAACAGCGTGAGGAGCATTTTAAGAAGCCCGATATATGCGGGAAATCTTGTAGGCTACAAACGGATTGCCGCCAATATGAAAAGCAAGAAACGCCCCTCTAAGCTGCCCGAAGAATGGGAAGTGATACCCAATACCCATGAGGGAATAGTCACGCAGGAGGAATTTGATATTGTCCAACAGCTTATTACAAGTCGTAGGCTTCCACAGAACAAGGGAGGATTTGTAAATATTTTTGCAGGCGTTATCAAGTGTGTGGACTGCGGATGTGCTCTGCGGGCAATGAACGTACACAGGAGGAAACGCCCAGAGATTATCGACTGTGTACAGTATTCATGTAATAATTATGCAAGAAACGGAAGAAGCGAGTGTAGTGCCCACAATATAGAAGCAAGGGATTTATTCAATGCCGTTCTTGCCGACATCAACTGTTTTGCGGATATGGCAGTGAATGATGAAAAGGCGGTCAGGGCCATAGAAAAGCGGCTCACGGAAACAGACCAGAGCAGGGCGAAAGCATTAGAGAAAGAACGTAAGAAGCTGAACAAACGCCTTGCGGAACTGGACAGGCTGTTTTCCTCTCTCTACGAGGATAAGGTCATGGAGCGTATTACCGAGCGGAATTTTGAGATGATGTCGGGGAAATACCAGAAAGAGCAGCTTGAAATTGAAGCAAGGCTGAAAGAGGTGACGGAAACTCTTAATGAAAGCTACGAGAAATCACGGGGAATCCGTGACTTCCTCGCCCTTATCCGAAATTATCAAGGCTTAAAAGAACTGGATGCAACAGTTATAAACGCACTCATAGACAAGATACTTGTTTCGGAGCGTGAGAAGATGGCAGACGGAACAGTGAAGCAGGAAATCAAGATTTACTATAAATTCATCGGCTTTGTCGATGAATTACATATCATACCTACAAAACGGTGGGCAGCAATGCCCGCTAAAAATTGTACGGTGTGCGGCGTTGAATATGTCCCGGGCTCTGGTGCATCAAGGTATTGTCCTGCTTGTGCCAAGAAGATACGGAGGGAGAAATCAAACGAGAGCAAACGCAGGAGCAGAGAACAGAAAAGGATAGCATGTATGAACTGTCCGCAAAAAATGACCGACTGATGTTGATGTTCCGGATGAATCTTCTGTCGGATTGCCCTCTGAATCATATTCCTTTAATCGTAAATCCAATACATACCATTCATTTAATCCAATGATTCCTACTGTATCGAATTTTCGATAATACCCCATAAGACTTTCTGCAGCATTACCACAAAGATAACATTCATCTTTATTTTCTAATTTTGAATCTATATGACCATATTCCATATGTGTTGTCTCAACATATTGATTCGTATCATCATTATTATTTCTGGCCATAATATTTACAGTAAAAAAGATTGATCCAACAAACAAGATTCCAATTACTACTAAGACGGACCAAAATACATTCGCTCTTATATGATAGTATTTGATTTTCTTTTCTTCATTCATACATTCACCCCAACTTCCGTTTATCTTTTCAAAATATTGTGTACTTATTTTAAGTCCATTTTCGACATTATAACATCATTCGTACTTAAAATATACTTATATTTGAACTTGTTTTGTACTTGAATCAAGTAGAAAGGACATATCTTATGGAAAAAGATAAACACTTGGGATTGCGCATCGATTCCGATACACATAAGAAACTTAAAAACCTTGCTGAATATGACGGACGCTCAATCAATGGCGAAGTGTTATATCTCATTCGACAGGCTATCGCAGAACATGAGAAAACTCATGGTTCTCTTGAGGACAACTAAATATTGGTATTATCGCTTCCCGTACTCAAACACGAATACGGGAAGTTTCTATTTAGTTTTTAAATTCTTTTTCTGATGCTGGTTCCATATGCTGCTCAAATAATGTGTTCATAGCAACTATAAATTTGAATGCATGTGGCATATCTTCTATCATCTGTTCTAAAGTCCAACCATTCACATATTTTTTTGCAAATACCCAACATGCAATATCACTTGCTTCAAAAACAAGATCTCTAATCATACTAGAAATGGTTTCTTCAAATGCCTTAACCTCTTCACTTTTTATCTTTCGATAATCAGACGGTTCTTCAAATTTTTCAACATTTTCTTTATTAACAATTGCTTTTAATTCCGCGTGGACTCTTTTACGTTCCTCATCTGATAATTTTGTAAACTCCCAGATTGCTCTTACAGCAATTCCTTCTGTATCTCTATGAAGTGGTGGCAACTGGATATATTCATCATTCTTCTTACTCATACTCGTATTCTCCTCTTACGCAAAAATCATGTTTCCGATTTTTCTTCTCGTTGCTTCTAATATCATCTCAATTGTAACTCCTGCAAACAGCATCAAGAATCCTGTTAAAATCAATGCTAACAGAAAAATAATTTGTATAACATCATGATAACAAATCAACGTCCCTATTAACAACATAGTTAATACAATACTTGAGATTACTCTTGCAAATCCAAAAACTGTAACTATAAAAGAAGCTACTACGGTCAGGACAGCAACTATAATCCACAATGGAATCAATAATATCTTTCCAATTAGTTTTACAATAAACATACTAATTCCTCCTATCCCGCAAACTGAGGCATATCATGATTTACCTCAGCTCTGTAATATCCATCAATTGTTGTTGGTGCATTGAAGAGTGCTGCCAACATGTATTTCTTGATATTTACAATCTTGGTTGTTGTTTTTCTCATACATTCCATGACATATTCAATGTGATGATATGTAAGTTTTAAAAATTTACTTTTTACAAGTTCTACTGGATACCAATTACTTGCAATTAGGACTCTGTCATTCTTACATAAAACTGTTTCAACGATAAGTTCATAAATACCTTCAATCAAATTTTGATCCAGAGGATACACTGCCATCAGAGAATCATAATCAATATTCTCTTTGATTAATTCCATATACCCTTGAATAAGTTTTTTCTCATCGATATCATATCCGCTATCTGTAGATATGATTTGATTAGATTCATTCTCACTCATGTAATTGTTATTAATATTAGTATTATTAGGGTTTGAAATATAAACTTCTTGAGGTTTGTTTTCAGGACTTCTAGAAGTTTGTTTTTGAGACTTCATGAAGTTTGTTTTGTAAACTTCTGTATCTTCTACTTTTTGTACAGTAGTTTGATTTTTAAACTTCTGTTCTTTTACCGCTGGAACTTCATTCTCAGATTCGTTGATTACGAAGCTTTTTACATAAATGATATTCGCTTTTCCAAAACCTTGACGTCTCTTCTCAATCAATCCAATGCCAGTTTCATCATCTAATTCCTGCATGGACTTCACCGCTTTGTTCTTACCACAGTTTAGTAGCTCCATAATATCTTCAATAGAGAAATATATGTATGCTCTATTTTCTTCATCGAACCACTGATTTTTTATGGACAATGACATTCTATCTAGCATTAATCCATATAAGATTTTTGCATCGCTACTAAGGTCTTTAAAATATTCATTTGTAAATATAAGTTTTGGTATACGATAAAAACTATACTGTTCTGATTCGTTTCCATAAAAATATTTAAACGTCATTTTATCTCTCATGTTCTCCTCCTTTCTTTCTTCGTTTTACATGAATTTCTATTTTGATAATTCTTCATCAGGATTCCTCCTGGTCTTCTTTCCATTTTTCTAGCAATGATACAATGACACGTTCCATATCAGCAGAAGAGTAATGTGCCGGAAAATATTTTGTCAGCTTTTTCTCATTGAAAGTCACTTTCTTTGATGGAGCTTTTACCTGAATCGTACTGTTTAAAATGCTAATCATTAAAGATTGGGTCATATTTCCCTGACCAATAAACTTACGAAGTTCTGTAATTTGATTTGGTTTAATAAAGCCGTTATCACAGATATATTCGTATAACCATCCCTGAACCTGCTTATCGATGTAGGAAATATCTACTGCAGTTGTAAAATTCAACTTTTTAGAATCTACCATTTCCAGTAAATCTGGGATAAGTTCTGTCAAACGAATGTAACGCTGTATCTGTGCTCTACTTTCACCTACCTGTTTGCTTAATTCTGAATCAGATCTCAACTTCGTCTCATTTTGAGACAAAGTTAAATCACTTCTAGTTCCCTGCCTCTTCATAGCACCTAATTTCATTTTATAAGCAAATGCCTTTTCACTTGGAAGTAATTCTTCCCTTTGAATGTTAGCGTCTACCATTGCGATGACTGCTTCATCATTTGTCATTTCTCTTACAATAGCCGGTATTGTGTCAAATCCTGCTAATATAGAAGCGTGCATTCGTCTATGCCCAGATACCATTTCATATCCACCATGGTCATCAGGTCTTAAGAGTACCGGAACCAATACACCATTTTCTCTAATACTTGCTACTAATTCATCCATCTTTTCATCATCCATAACCTTGAAAGGATGATGTGCAAAACTGTGGATTTTTCGTATTTCTATCTCCATTGCTGATTCTTCATTTACAACACCTAATAATTCATCAATACTTGTCAGTTTAATTTTATCGCCACTTCTATTTTTCATTTGCCAATACCTCCATAGTTAATCCCTGATATGCCTGTGCTACTTTTCCTTTTGGACAGTGCTTAAATATACTAATTCCTTCTGCAGTTGCTTCGGCAGCTTTTACTGATAAAGGAATTACACTATCAAATATCTTTAAAGTGGAACCATAAACATTTCTTACTTTTTCAATAATGTCTTTTGCATAATTTGTTCTTGAATCCACCATTGTAAGAAGAATACCTTCTATTTTTAATTTACGATTCAAACGTTTCTTAACCATCCCAATTGTTCGTATAAGCTGTTGCAAACCTTTCACTGGTAAGTAAGCTGCTTGCACCGGAATTAACACACTATCTGCAGCTACAATCGCATTTATTGTCAGCATTCCCAGAGATGGCATACAGTCAATAATGATATAATCGTAATATTCTCTCATCATCTCTATGTAATCTCTTAAAATCATTTCTCTGCTCATTACATTTCCTAATGTAATTTCAAGACCAGATAATTCAATATTACCTGGAAGCAAATCTACATTTTCATCATGATGCAGGATGGCATATTGGGGATTTATTTCTTCTTCGTTAATTACAGCCATCATAATATTCGCTAATGTTTCACGTATTTCATCAGGTTCTGGATACCCCATACTAGCTGTCAAAGAACCCTGTGGATCTCCATCAATAAGAAGAACCTTTTTCCCTTCTTTTGCTAGCCCAACTCCTAGATTCATGACTGTTGTACTTTTTGAAACGCCTCCTTTTTGAT
Organism: Schaedlerella sp.; assembly: GCA_036309085.1. Classification (GTDB taxonomy): domain Bacteria; phylum Bacillota; class Clostridia; order Lachnospirales; family Lachnospiraceae; genus Schaedlerella. Next base: position 11,489 of record JAXJUL010000013.1, on the reverse strand, counting down.
TTGAGACGGATATAACTCTACACATAATTTTTCCTCCTTAAACTGTCCAACGTTCTTCCATCCATATTTTCAAAATTGCTATAATTTCTCGCTTCATCATTTGAGGAGTATAATTATCTGGAAAATATCGATGTAATTGTTCGTTTGTAAATGTCACTCTTGTTATTTCACCTTTTTTTATTTCACTTAGAATATCCTGCATTTTTTCTAATGTTAGCTTTCCGGATTTACTCAATGCCTTTATTCTCTGTGCCTGTGATAATGATGGAACAGACTGTGCATAATCCATAGCTTCTATAAAGTTCTCTTGTTCTTTCATTTTTAGATTTGAAATCTCTACTGCTGGATTAAAAGATATTTCTCCCTTATCTAACATTTCTAATAGTTTTGGATGAAGAGCTGTTACTTTGATATATCTTTGAATCTGCTTATAACTTTCTCCACTTTCTTCAGCAATAATTTCAATGGTACGTTTTCCCAACAAATTATCGTCAATTTGTCCTCGTTTTTTTCGACCACGTACTCTTTTCATCGCATCGTTCTTCATTTTGTAAGCAAAAGCTTTTTCACTAAAAGATATACTTTCTCTTTGCAGATTCGCATCAACCATTGCTATTACCGATTCTTCATCCCGCATAACTCTTATAATGACCGGTACTTTTCGATATCCTAACTTTTCAGCTGCATATCTTCTTCGGTGCCCTGAAACAATTTCATAAACACCTTCTTTCAAAGGACGTACGATCAACGGATTTAGAATTCCATATTTTTCAATGCTTTCCATCAGCATTTTCATATCCTCATCCTCTTGTACTTTGAATGGATGATCCTTAAAAGTAGTTAACCTCTCGATCTCAATCTGGATAATTTTTTCTTCTTCATTAGGTACTATAAATTTCTTCTGTTCTGTCACTTGCAGACCTCCTTTTTATAGCTTTCATGCAAATAAAAAATGCACAATCAAGCCGAATCATTTTTTGATTCAACTCAACTGTGCATCTATCATGCAATTAGCTGTGCTAACAATATGGTCTTTACTATCTGCTAATTTTGATTAGCAGCCTTATTCTAAAATGTGACTTTTACACTATTTTACCCTTATTTACATCTTTAAACTAGGTTTACAAACAGGCTTTGCTCTTTGATTAGCTGGCTCCCTGAAAATAAATGATGGGCAAATTCGAAAATCGATTAGCAAAAATCTTTTTTTCTGCCCATTTTGATTAGCAAAAAAACGTAATTATTTGTTTTCTAGCTAACAAAAGGGTACGCTCAATGTGTCAGCATTTTTTACACATTTCCACGTACCCTACGGACGTTCCCACCGGGAATCGAACCCAGAACTACAGCTTAGGAGGCTATTGTTATATCCGTTTAACTATGAGAACTAAACACCGATTTTTGGCTTAAAATCAAGGTTTTTCGCCTTCGGACCGGTAACCGATTATTCTATTTTTCACTGATATTTATCAGCTACTTACTTTACAATTTCTGTAAAACTGACACTGAGGCTTTGCTCTTTTTGGGCTAATTCTCATCGTCAATTTTACACCTTACCAAGTGTCATTTGAACCCGTAGTCGTTTTTGACATTCGCCCCGAGAGTAAAGCCTAGGCTTTTCCTTAGGAGGCTATTGTTATATCCGTTTAACTATAGGAACTTCTTACATATCTTTTTTATTCTATCATTTAAACATTGAAAAATCAAGTCTGCCCTGCAGCCAGATTTCACCTTTAAATCTTCTTCCCATCTCAGGCTCTCCCAAAAGGCAATCTTTTGGTATACACAGATCAAAGATCAACTCATTTACATTCAACTTCATCTGATACATTTTTTTATGGGTAAGTACATTTTCCCGTTCTCGCACTGCAAGGATTTCACCCATGACGGAATAAACGTCGCACTCCACGCCAAACGGCATAAAGTAACTGTCAACAATCGTAAACACATCTTCTTTTTCCAGACGTCTTGATACATTTGTGTAAATGTTCATATCATCCAATGTCAATGTCTCAATCGCATGCTGGTCACCTTTTCGTGCCGCTGTGAGCAGTTCTTTTCTATTTTCAGATGCCTTAGTTGCAGTCTTTACCTGTGTTTCTGTTTTATACACAGGCAGGAGAATCATCCCTGATATTGAAAGCGCTGACAATGAAACCGCTGCCTTATGCTCGTGAAAATGTTTCGGTTTCTGAGACAGATACTCAATTCCATTCTGTAAATAGAATATTAAATTTATTCCCAGTCTTGCATCCTCGCATACGCCATAATACTGTTCTTTTTCAATACTTTTTTCCATATGGATTTCGGAATAAAGTGTTACCTCGCTTCCTTCCAGATACGGAAAACAGTATTCTATGTCAAATGTTTCCTCCCCGTCCAGTTCGCCGCATACAGCAATTCCAATATCCTGCCCATATTCTTTTCTCATTTCGCAATACTCTACGTTATCCGTGTAGGCAACTGCCGTTAATTGTGAATAACTTTCGATTACTTCTTCTATTATGTGGTTAAAATCCCTTTTAGAACAAATATCATCAAATCCAATTGCTTTTATATATTGGTGCATACTAACTCCTTATCAAGTTTTATTATACAGCTCTTTTTCAAAAATAAAGCATCCGCTTGTGAAGCAAAATCTTCGTTGTTTGTGCCCTGCGATTCCACGGAGTATCTCCATAATAGAAAATCTAAAGTATTTTCCATTATATGAGAGAATATACGCTCCAGAGTATTAACTCTGAAGCGCATTTGTAAAATTTGATCTAACTATTTTGTTGGTACAAGAGCTGTTTTTCCACCCATGTATGGCTGAAGTGCTGTTGGGATTGCAACTGTTCCATCTGCCTGAAGATTATTTTCAAGGAAAGCAATCAGCATACGTGGAGGTGCTACTACTGTGTTGTTCAATGTATGTGCGAAGTATTTGCTTCCGTCTTTTCCTTTTACACGAATGTTAAGTCTTCTTGCCTGAGCATCGCCAAGGTTAGAGCAGCTTCCTACTTCAAAGTATTTTTTCTGTCTTGGAGACCATGCTTCTACGTCACATGATTTTACTTTCAGGTCAGCAAGATCACCTGAGCAGCATTCCAGTGTACGTACAGGAATATCAAGAGATCTGAAAAGATCTACTGTGTTTTTCCAAAGCTGGTCATACCAGTATTTGCTGTCGTCTGGGTTACAAACAACGATCATTTCCTGTTTTTCAAACTGGTGAATTCTGTATACACCACGTTCTTCAATGCCATGTGCGCCTTTTTCTTTACGGAAACATGGTGAATAGCTTGTCAGTGTCTGTGGAAGTTTTGCTTCATCTGTCATGCTGTCGATGAATTTACCGATCATGGAGTGTTCACTTGTACCAATGAGGTAAAGATCTTCGCCTTCAATCTTATACATCATAGAATCCATTTCTGCAAAACTCATAACACCTGTTACTACATTGCTTCTGATCATGAAAGGTGGGATGCAGTAAGTAAATCCACGGTCGATCATGAAGTCACGTGCATAAGAGATTACTGCAGAATGAAGTCTTGCGATATCTCCCATTAAATAGTAGAATCCGTTACCTGCTACTTTACCAGCACTTTCAAGGTCGATTCCTTCGAATTTTTCCATGATTTCTGTGTGGTATGGAACGTCAAATTCTGGAACTGCTGGCTCACCAAATTTTTCAATTTCTACGTTTTCACCGTCGTCTTTTCCAATTGGAACAGATGGATCAATGATGTTTGGAATTGTCATCATAATCTTTTTGATACGTTCTTCTACTTCTTTTTCTTCTGCAGACAATGCTTCTACACGGTCAGCGTTTGCCTTAACCTGTGCTTTCAATTCTTCTGCTTCTTCTCTTTTTCCCTGAGCCATGCAAGCACCAATTTGTTTAGAGATTTTATTTCTGCTTGCACGAAGTGCTTCTACTTCACCTTTGATCTCTCTGTTTTTCTTATCAAGCTCAATTACTTCATCTACTAATGGAAGTTTTTCATCCTGAAATTTGTTCTTGATGTTCTGTTTTACAACATCAGGATTCGTTCTTAAAAATTTGATATCTAACATTATTAGTTCCTCCTCATATTTGGCTATTTTAAGTCTACATCTTTGATATCATATGCTTCTTGGAAAATTGCTCTTTCAAGACATTCCTGTTCTTCTTCTGTAAGTTCAACATAACTTTCGCCTTTTATTACCTCTTTCAAATAAGTATAACACTTTTCCTGGCTATGCATAACATCAAAAATCCAACCATTATTATTTGCATCAAGCATTGTAAGTACATAACTGATATTCCCCTGCATTTCACCGAAAGCATCGTACTTTACAATTGCCTTTTTCTGATAATTATTTTTTTGTTTTCTGGAAATATCATATACTCTTCTTTCATTTTCCTTTACCAGCCTTGTAACCTTCTCAAGCTCTGCAAACTTTTCTTCAATGAGCTTTTCAAGACTTTTTGCATCTCTTCCTCTCATAAAAACAGAATAGCTTCTTTTCAAACGATTACATTTCATATTTACATGGATTAAAAAGAAAATAAGTATAATGTTTAGTAAAATCAAAAAAATAATCAGATTTCCCGCGTTTATTCCTATACTTGAAATAAAACCAGTTTCCATTATATACCTCTTTTGATTTATTTCAATCATGGATTGTCATGATTAATTCATAAATTCTTTCCAATTCCTCCGGAGAATAATATTCAATCTCGATTTTACCTTTTCCATTTGATTTCTGATTGATCTTAACTTTTGTACCCATTACATTCTTCATTTTTTCTATAATGTCATCATATACAAACTGATTCTCTTTTTCTTTATTATCTGGCTCTTTCTTTGGAGTTTTCAAAGCCTTCACCATTTTTTCAGTTTCACGGACACTGAGTTTTTCATCAAAAATCTTCATTGCAAGTGAGTACTGCTGTTCTTGATTATCAATTGCCAATAGTGCTCTTGCATGTCCTGTTGTAATCATATCATCAACTATCATCTGCTGAACCTTTTCACTTAATTTTAATAAGCGCATTGAGTTAGTAACAGCAGTACGACTTTTTGATACTTTTTCAGCAACCTCATCCTGCTTTAAATTAAATTCTTCCAACAATCTTTTGAAAGCCATCGCCTCTTCTATTGGATTCAGATTTTCCCTCTGAATGTTTTCAATCAAAGCAATCTCTACGACTTCCTGATTTGTATATTCTTTTACAATTACCGGAACTTCTTTGACACCTGCAAGCTTTGCAGCTCTCCATCTTCTTTCTCCGGCAATGATTTCATAATAATCATTTCTCTTTTGTACAAGAAGTGGCTGAAGCACTCCAAACTGTTTGATAGAATCGGCTAATTCTAAAAGAGAATCTTCCTCAAATGACTTCCGTGGCTGAGTTCTGTTTGGTTCAATCTTATTGATTTTTACAAGCAACTCTCCACTTTTTTCTTTTGCAGGTATATTCTTCAATTCGGTTGTTTTAATTACATTTCCTACATTCACTTCTTTTTTTACAGAAGATTTTGTATTCACCGGATTTTTATTTGGTATTAAACTGTCCAGACCTTTTCCTAGACCACTTCTTTTCATACCTGCCATATTTTACTCTTCCTCTCCTCTATGAATCACTTCCTGAGCTAATAATTTATATGCTTCCGCACCTGTAGATCTCGGATCATACAAATTGATCGGCAGCCCATAACTTGGTGCTTCTGCAAGACGTACATTTCTTGGAATGATTGTCTTATAAATAGTCTGATTCAAATTATCTTTTACATTCTCTACAACCTGTAATGATAAATTTGTTCTGGCATCGTACATTGTAAATACAACACCTTCAATTTCAAGAGATGCATTCAATCTTTCTTGTACAAGCTCGATTGTATGTATCAGCTGACTAAGACCTTCCAATGCATAGTATTCACACTGGATTGGAACAAGAACAGAATCTGCTGTTGTCATCGCATTGATTGTAAGCATACTCAAAGCCGGTGGACAGTCAATGATTACAAAATCATACTGATCTTTTACTTTGTCAACTTCACCCTTGATAATAAACTCTTTATTTTCAACTCCAATCAACTCAATTTCTGCCGCAGATAAATCAATGTTAGAAGGAAGAACATCTAAATTTTCTATAGCTTCTTTTACTATACATTCTTCAATTCCCGCTTCACCAATGATCATATCATAAACAGTTCTTTCAACTCCGTCCTTCTCAACCCCCAGTCCACTTGTCATGTTTCCCTGTGGATCAAGGTCAATAGACAGAACCTTTTTTCCTTCACTGGCAAGACAGGAAGATAAATTGATAGCAGTTGTAGTTTTGCCAACACCACCCTTTTGGTTAGCAATTGCAATAATTCTACCCATTATTTACACTCCCTTTCTTCAATACTTTCCTATTATAACACCAATCCTTTTTATATTCCACCACATAATGTTTCACGTGAAACAAATTTGAATCCTAAAAAATGAAGAGGAATGTTTCACGTGAAACATTCCTTTTACACACTCTATTTTAATGGTTCTCTGGATGGAAGTCCTGCTTTTCTAGGATACTTCTTTGGTGTCGTTTTGCCTTTTTCAATAATAACAAATGATCTTGTTATATCGCTGTCTGGCAAATGAAATTTTAAGATTTTGTTAATCTTACCACCTAAAATTCCTACTGCTTTTTTAGCCTCATCCGCTTCTGCTGTAATTTCACCGCTTTTGTATGGAATAAACTTTCCACTAACTTTTACATATGGAAGACAGTATTCACTGAGAGTTGAAAGATTTGCTACTGCTCTTGATACACATAAGTCTGCTTTTTCTCTATAATCTAACTTCTTCGCGTAATCTTCTGCTCTTCCATGCAGTGTCTCTACATTTTCTAATCCAAGTTCCTCTATTACAGTGTTCAAAAAATTAATTCTTTTATTTAAAGAATCCAGCAATACAACTTTTAAATGTGGAAATGCAATTTTCAATGGGATTCCCGGAAATCCAGCACCTGTTCCGATATCGATGATACTCTCCACCTTACTCATATCTTCTACTTTAACAATCGCCAGACTATCCAAGAAATGTTTTTCATATACCTCTTCATACTCAGTGATTGCTGTAAGATTCATTACTTTGTTCCATTCAACCAACAGTTCATAATATTTTTCAAACTGCTGTAACTGTGCATCGTTTAATTCGATTTCTAATTCTTTGATTTGTCTTATAAATTTATCGGACATTTTTTATTCCTCTTAATTATGATTTAGTTCATTCCCAGATAAACAAGAAGCACAGAAATATCTGCAGGTGAAACCCCTGATATTCTGGATGCCTGTCCAATGGATACTGGTCTCATTGCAGTCAGCTTCTGTTTTGCTTCGATACGAAGACTTGGTACACTGTTGTAATCCAGATTTTCCGGAATCTTTTTATTTTCCATCTTTTTGAACTGCTCTACCTGACGAAGCTGTCTCTGGATATAACCATTATATTTTATATTAATATTTACCTGCTCCACAACACCTGCCGGAAGTTCTGCGCGGTCCATATCTAATTCCGCAAGAGCTTCATATGACAATTCTGGACGACGAATTAATTCTGCGAGAGTAGTTCCAGATGTAAGTCTTGTACTTCCATATCGATCCAGTACGTTCTGAACTTTTTCAGATGTTCCAAGATTTACATGTTCTACACGTTCAATCTCTTCCTGAATCATTCTTTCCTTTTCAAGTAGATTCTGATAACGTTCTTCGCTGATCAATCCAACTTCATATCCAAGTTTTGTCAATCGAAGATCTGCATTATCCTGACGAAGAAGCAGGCGATATTCTGCTCTGGAAGTCATCATTCGATATGGTTCATGGCTTTCTTTTGTTACAAGGTCATCAATCAATACTCCGATGTAAGCCTGTGAACGGTCTATAATAATTCCTTCTTTTCCCTGAAGTTTCCTTGCTGCATTGATACCTGCTACAAGTCCCTGAGCTGCTGCCTCTTCATATCCTGAACTTCCGTTGAACTGACCGCCACTGAAGAGCCCATCTACATTTTTAAATTCCAGAGTACTCTTCAACTGTCTTGCATCTATACAATCATACTCAATCGCATATGCATTTCTTACAATCTTTGCATTTTCCAGACCAGCCACACTGCGATACATTGCATACTGAACATCCTCTGGAAGAGAAGTTGACATACCGCCAACATACATTTCTGTTGTGTTCAATCCTTCTGGTTCAATGAATACCTGGTGTCTGTTCTTATCTGCAAACTTCACAACCTTATCTTCAATAGATGGACAGTATCTTGGTCCTGTTCCCTCAATCATGCCAGAATATAATGGAGATCTGTCGAGGTTACTTCGAATGATCTCATGTGTTTTTTCATTTGTATAAGTCAGCCAGCAGGAAACCTGATCAATCTGCACATCATCCGGATTCGTTGTAAATGAAAAAGGAACAACCTTCTCATCTCCTTTTTGCTCTTCCATCTTGCTGAAATCAATGGAATTTTTATCAATTCGAGCCGGTGTACCTGTCTTGAAACGATACATTTCAATTCCCAGCGCTTTCAAACTGTCAGTCAAATGATTTGCTGCCTGCAGACCATTCGGACCAGTGTATGTGCTTACATCACCATAAATACATCTTGCACGCAGGTATGTTCCTGTACAAAGAACAACAGCTTTACAAGGATAAATTGCACCTGAGTAAGTCTGAATTCCTGTCACCTTCCCATCTTTTGCCAGAATGTCAGTAACTTCCATCTGACGAATATCGAGATTCTCCTGATCCTGAAGAACCTGTCTCATCGTTCTGCTGTAATCTGCCTTATCTGCCTGTGCACGAAGTGAATGAACAGCAGGACCTTTTGAGCTGTTCAGCATCTTTGACTGGATAAATGTTTTATCAATCACCTTACCCATCTCTCCACCGAGTGCATCCAATTCTCTTACGAGATGTCCTTTTGAACTTCCGCCGATATTCGGATTACATGGCATCAAAGCAATACTATCTACACTTACTGTGAAAATTACAGTTTTAAATCCAAGTCTTGCAGCTGCAAGCGCTGCCTCGCATCCGGCATGTCCTGCGCCTACGACAGCAATATCATATTCATCTTTATTTTCCCATACAGAATTTGCTGAATATTTCATTTACCAAATCCTCTCCTATTGTTTCACCTGTTATATTTCCAAGAGCCTCATATGCATCCATCAAATCAATCGTATAAAAATCTTCCGGAAGCATCATATCAATACTGTCAATAACTTTATACAATGACTGATATGCTGACTGCAATGCGGCCTTCTGTCTCATGTTCGTAATATATATTTCATCATTAAAAGAAATGTCTCCCTTCAGGAACATCTGATTCAGGATTTTTTCAAACTCTTTCAGTCCTGTTTCCTTTTTCACAGAAATGTCGATCATCGGAAATTCTACATTCCATTGCATGCTATGCGAATCTGCTTTTTGAGCTTTTTCATACAAATCCATGATACAGTTTCTCAAAACTTCCTGTGTGATCACCACATTCAGATCGTTCTTATTCAGAAGAATAATTACTTTCTTTCCGAACAATAAACGAATGATTTCTTTATCATTTTCATCAAGTTTTCTTGAAGCATCTACTACATAGATGATCAGGTCGGCAATCTCTGCATACTCTTTCGCCTTATCTACACCGATGCTTTCAATCTTATCATCTGTCTGACGAATTCCCGCAGTGTCAATCAGATTCAAATTTAATCCACGAAGCTGAATCTGTTCCTCCAGAACATCTCGTGTTGTTCCCTCAATATCTGTTACGATTGCTCTTTCTCTTCCTGACAGAATATTCAAAAGTGATGATTTTCCTGCATTTGGTTTTCCTAGAATAACAGTCTGAATTCCTTCTTTCAAAATTCTTCCATTTTCTGAAGTATCAATCAATTCCTTTAATTCTACAAGTACATCCTCAACTGCACTCCTAAGTTCTTCACCGTAACCATCTACACTGATGTGTTCCGGATCATCCAGAGCAGTCTCTATAAAGGCTGTGTGATGAAGGATCTCACTTCTGATTTCTGAAATCTTGTTTTTTACACTTCCTTTTAACTGACTCATAGAACTCTTCAGCGCATACTCATTTTGAGAATTAATGATATCAATTACAGCCTCTGCCTGAGAAAGATCCATCTTTCCATTCAAAAATGCTCTCTTTGTAAATTCTCCTGGTTCCGCTGGTCTTGCACCATTCTCAAGCACTGTTTCCAGTACTCTGTTTACTACATATACGCCTCCATGACAGTTAATTTCTACAGTATCTTCTCCTGTAAATGTACGCGGTGCACGCATAATAGTAACCAGTACCTGGTCGATTGTTTCCCCATTATTTACAATATGTCCATAATGAATTGTGTGTGTATCAACCTCTGATAATTTCTTCTTTCCTTTGTATATACGATCAATAACCTGAAATGCTTCATCTCCGCAAATTCTGACAATACCAATACCTGATGCTGTCATCCCCGTAGAAATTGCTGCTATTGTGTCACTTTTATACATCGTTTCATTCCTTTCTTAATTACTATTTAGATTCCATAACAGGACTGTGTCCTGATAATTATGAGCACCTCTGTAAATATATCGTGCTTGAAGGGACGGACTTATTCCGCCACTGATACTAATTTGTCGCTCGTCGCCTACAGAGACGCAAATCATCTCACATCTGATATATTTACAGAGATGTTCATCTGTGCCAAATTCAATTTCTAAATGTTTCACGTGAAACATTTCAAAATTTCAAAAAAACTATGTTCCACACCAAACACCTTGTTTATAAGATACATGAAATAAATCGGACGCCTTCTACTTCACGCCTCTATACGTGAAGCGCAAGACGTCCGTTTTCGCTTCATTATATCATTTCTTACGTAAGAATAGAATACTATCTTTTTAATGTAATAACAACTTTTCTATAAGGTTCTTCACCTTCGCTGTGAGTTGTTACATATGGATCAGACTGTAATGCTGAATGAATGATTCTTCTTTCGTAAGGATTCATTGGTTCAAGAGAAACTGCTCTTCTGCTTCTTTTTACCTTGTGTGCTATGTTTTTTGCAAGATGTCTCAATGTTTCTTCTCTTCTTGCTCTGTAGTTCTCTGTATCAAGTTTTACTCTTACATAACCATCCTGATATTTGTTTGCTACTCTGTTTGCAAGATACTGAAGAGAATCCAGTGTCTGACCACGTTTTCCAATGAGAATTCCCATATTAGCACCTTCCATGTTTACTGTAAGTGAACCATCTTCTTCAATCTTAGATTCAAGTTCAACTTTCATATTCATAGCTTTGAAAGCATCTGCCAGGAAAATTTCTACAGCATTTTTAGATTCTTCTGTAATTGTTGCAATCTCACGCTTTGGAGCTTCAGATTTTACAACATCCTCTTTCACCGCTTCTTTCTTAACAACTTCTTTCTTAAGAGTTTTCGCAGCGTCTTTTTTTGCATGTTCTCTCTTTGCAGGAG
>JAXJUL010000012.1:0-176616 GCA_036309085.1 Schaedlerella sp. | reverse complement strand
GGCCATTGCAAGGTACATACCAACTTCTGAACATTCGCCTTCAAAGTTAGCTCTAAGATCAGCGATGATATCTTCGCGAACGCCCTGTGCAACACCAACTACATGTTCAGCAGCCCATTCTCTTTCACCTTTCTGTTCTTTAAATTTATCAGGACCAACACCACAGATTGGACATTTATCAGGAGCTGCATCACCTTCATGAACATAACCACATACAAGACATACAAATTTAGACATAATTTAAATCTCCTTTTCTTAATTTTCTGAAATAAATAATAGTAATAATTACTATAATTGAAATATACACGACAACTATCAAAATGTCAATAGTTTTTTGTAAAAATAGTAATTATTATTAAAATTAAACATGAGAAATACATTTCTGCCTAATTATATAAAGAGAGAAGTTGTGTATGACAAAAATAATCATGAAAGTCTCTAAAGGATTTATGAAATGTTATAAACATCTTATGAAATGTATTTGGAACTGGTTGACATACGGAAAAGAGATGATATAATAACGGTGTAACAAATTTAATATTTGTGTAACATTTAGAACTTCCTACAAAAGATAAAGTCACAATAAAGAAGGAGGTTTTATATGGACAGAACACAGAAAAAAAGAAAGTTACTTATTTCTGCGATTGCAGGAATGATGATGATTTCAGGGAGTACCGTTTCAGTTAACGCAGCAGAGGGAGAGTATTTAAATAGAGCACCTTCTAATGTAAGTGATGCTGCTTACATTAGAACTGCTCCAGATAAAATAAGTGAACGGACTGGAAAAAAGGCGACAGTAATAGCCGATGTTTTGAATGTCCGAAGTGGACAGGGAACAGAACATCTGATATTGACACAGATTTTACAGGAGCAGACATATGAGATTACTGGGGAGCCTGTGAATGAATGGTACCCGGTTAGGGTTGGTCAGATTGATGGCTGGGTATGTGGAGAGTATATTTTAATAGAAACGGATTTTTCTCATACAGAGTCAGAGAAAGAACAAAAGACCGCAGAGGTGAATTATATTCCTGTTCAGGATAATATGGGACAGGCGGTAATAGATTTTGCCTGTCAATTTATTGGAAATCCTTATGTATGGGGAGGGACGAGTCTGACGGAAGGCGCTGATTGTTCTGGATTCGTTCAGTCAGTTTATGCTAATTTTGGAATAAGTCTTCCGCGTACAACGTGGGAAATGTGCAATTCAGGATATGAAGTCAGCTATGAAGAGGCTGCTTTAGGAGATCTGATCTTGTACGACGGACATGTTGGATTGTATATGGGGGATGGAACAATTGTGAATGCCATGAATGAAGCTGATGGCATCGGAATCTGCAGCGCGACCTATGCGCCGATCGTTGCGGTGAGAAGGGTATTATAATGTAAAAAAGGTATCTGATATATAAAAAAGGAAGTTTTCTAGAAAACTTCCTTTTTATTATACAAAGAAAATGTTATATTTTGCCTAGCAAATTTCGTGACACATACATTTTTAATTCTCAACCAGATTCTGAATCCAGACACCTTTGTAGACCAGTATTCCGCCAATAATGGATTTTACAAAGTCCATAAAAAGAACGCTGATATAGATTCCAAGTACAGACAGACTGGTAAAACGGCTCAGACAGAAAGCCAGAGGCACACTGAGTGACCATAAGAATACACTGTCAAATACAAAAGTAATCATCGTCTTTCCACCGGAACGCAATGTAAAGTAAGCAACGTGGATGAAAGAGAAAATCGGTAGATAGATTCCATAAGCTCTTATGAACTGAATAGCGAGAACTTTCACACTATCGGTTGTGTTGTAAAGTTCCGGGAACAGCGGGGCAAGAAGAAACATAATGATTCCAACAGTGAAACTGCCAAGAACCGTAAATACGATCAGTTTTGTATCAGTATCCCTTGCTTCTTTTAATTTACCGGCACCAAGCTGCTGACCGACGATGATCGCAACGGCATCTCCCATTGCGATGAAAGCAATATTGAAAACATTCTGGATTGTAGTAGTGATATTGAATGCTGCAACAACATCCAGACCACGGACTGAGTAGCACTGTGTCAGGAATGCAGTTCCGGTTGCCCAGAGTGTTTCGTTGATAAGCAGGGGTGTTCCCTTGAGTATGAGTTTCTTTGTCAGTGAAGCAGGAACCTTTAATGTGTTATAAAGTCCGTGAACAAAAGGATTCTCTTTAGCATGTCTATGTGTCCCGATCAGAACGATTGTGACTTCCACATATCTGGAAATAATCGTTGCAAGAGCAGCACCTTGTACGCCAAGAGCAGGTGCGCCGAATTTTCCATAGATTAAAATATAATTTAGAACAAGATTTGTTAAAACAGCAGCAACTCCGGCTTTCATCGGAAGAACAGTTTCGCCGCATTCTCGAAGTGTACTGGAGTAAACCTGTACCATCATAAATGCTGGGAGACCAAAAAGCATGATTGTCAGATATTGCTTTGCATAAAGCAGAGTGGCCGCAATGCTTTCAGGAGTTCCTTCGCCCTGAAGATAGAAGGAAATCAAAGTATCTGAGCAAGTCAAAAATAAAAGGGTGGTTCCGGCTGTGAGGATGATTCCCATCCAGATCTTGAAGCGGACAGTTTGTCGGATACCTTCTGTGTTCTTCTGACCAAAGAACTGAGCTGTAAAAATTCCAGCACCGGATACACCACCAAAAATACAAATATTGTAAATAAACAGCAGCTGGTTAACAATCGCAGCTCCGGACATTTGTTCCGTACCGACACGGCCGATCATAATATTATCCAGAAGGCTGACAAAGTTGGTAATCCCATTCTGGATCATAATGGGAACGGCGACAGCCAGTACCATTTTGTAAAATGTTTTATCGCCAAAAAACTTCTGAATTCTTGTATTTTTTGCTGATAAAGTATTCAAATTAATATCCTCCGTTTGTAAATTCAAGTAATTATCAATCTACTATAGATAGGAGGAATTTGCAAGTGATTCCCCTTGGAATTATTGTTTTTGAGGTTTTTGACAAAATGCATAAAAAATTTACAAATTTGTGAAGAGAACGAACAGAGGTTTTGATTTTCAAGGAATTTGTTAAAAAAAGGAGTGTGGAAAAATAATGTGGAAAACTAAGAGTTATCCACATTATCCACACAAAAATTCAAAAAATTGTGAACATCTCTGTATTTAGTGGTCATTTGCCATATTTAGGGGTATATATCGACAAAATATGCGAAAAAGTGAAAAATTTGTCGAAGTGAAAAAGGGGTAGTTATCCTAGTTATTCACAGTAAAATTCACAAAAAGTGTGGATAATTTTGAAGAAAACTAAGAGTTATCCACATTATCCACATAAAAAACTGTGAATTATGTGGATTACTTTTTGAAAAAATCAGAACAGATGTTTTGGCAAGAAATAATAAAAATCGATTTTTGTCGAAAAAAATAGAAAAAGATATTGACTTTTGAATAGTCTAAAAAGGATAAAAAACTTAAAAAATATTCAGAAAATTCAAAGGAAACAACGAACATTTTTTATAATCAATAGTTGATAATTTGTGGATAAATGATTATAATCATATCTAGACAATGATTAAGGAGGAAGAAAGTATGGTTTCTAAAGATACATTAATTGGTGAATTAGTAGAAAATTATTATGCAGAAGTAGCACCAGTTTTATTTGAAATTGGAATGCACTGTCTTGGATGTCCATCAGCAAGAATGGAAACTATTGGAGAAGCAGCAATGGTTCATGGAATTCCAGAAGATCTGTTAGTTGAAAAAATTAATGCAGTTATCAAAGCTGCAGGAAAATAAGGAAATATAAAATCCGTTCAGATTTCAAAGCGAAATTTGAACGGATTTTTCTTGCTATTGAACAATTATTGAACAATAGAAGCTAATTTCTGAATAGAATCGTCTGAAACGATAATCTCACAATGTTCCTCTAAAAACGCAAGTACAGGTGCAGATGCCTTTTCTTGAGAACCATATTCGGAGAGCATGTTGCAGACCTTGATGAATTCGTTATTCGTATGATTTAACTGAGAGAGAGCTAAAATATACATATCATTCTCAGGATCGCGGTACAATGTACTTGCACCCTGAAAATAAGATGAAATCAGCTCAGCCGCCTGAATAACGCTGTCTATATTCTCAAATGAGAAGAGTTTTACCTGAAATGGAGCTGGTGCAGGTTCGCTTTGGGCAGAATCTGCTGCAGATGTGCCGGCAACAGCTTTTTTTACTTTATTCAGTAAATTCATAAAATCTTCTGCACCTTCCAGTTTACTTAAAGGTTCTGGCAATGCAGAAACAGTGTCTTCCGGAGAGGTGAATTTAGAAAATCTGGTGTCAAGCTCTTCCGGATCTTCCACTTTTGTAATAATTAAAACAATAGAATCCGGAGATGTTGGAATCGCTTCGATCATCAACGGAATATCCTCTGCTTCAAAGCCAAAGTCATAAGATGCCTGCTGCATCATGTCTCTGAATAAAGATTTAGCTT
Organism: Schaedlerella sp.; assembly: GCA_036309085.1. Lineage (GTDB taxonomy): Bacteria > Bacillota > Clostridia > Lachnospirales > Lachnospiraceae > Schaedlerella. The sequence continues at coordinate 172,126 of JAXJUL010000012.1, read as the reverse complement.
TCTCGCTGCCATAAGCAAGTTCACTTAATTTTAATTGGCGTGCGGCCAGGTCGGCATGTGTCAAAGTACAACGAATCTGGTTTTCATTCAGTTTTTCAATCTTCATATGATCACATCCTTATAAATTGATATCTTGAAAAAAGTATATCTATTCATTGTTAGTATAAACAAAAATAGAAAATATGTAAAGAATAATTACCCACATTTTTATTAACAAATAAACAGTGCTTATCAACAATAATCACATTGAAATAAGGCGTTGTCGTCTATATAATTGCAGGTACAGAAGATAGTATTACAGATAAATAAGATTTCATACGAAGGAGGGCTGATGATTTCGATACGAATCCGTATTGGATATAAATTTCTTTTAGCGAATCTATAATTATTCTATAAAGTTGATCTATAAGCTATTCATCGTCTCTGAATCGAGACATTTTGGCAAAAAGAACAGAGTTATACAAATAAAGGATGGCTCATACTATCTTTGACTGCAGATTCCGGCGGCGCGTCACACACCTTCAGGTTGGTAAAAAGTGCAGTATTTCTATTTATCTGAGCCAGAACCAAGAAGGGAGTGGAACATATGATAAGTAAGAATACAGCTGAGATTTTATATACAGAATTAACAGATTATGAACGTCATGGAATCGGTATATTAATTGATGGTCGTTATGCCAGCCCTATGCAGGTTGTAAAGGCAATGATGGTTAGAGAAGCAGGCAGTTATATGCGAGATTATGAGATGAATTCTCAGGGAAATATAAAGCAGCTGGAGTTTATTGATATTAATAAAAGTAAAAGGAGAAAAAGCCAGCCGTAATCCCCGTACGGTTTGTCAGATAAAAGGTATTCAATGTTAAAGGCGGTTGAAACATATCTGATTTGGTAAATAAATAATGACGTATTTCGTAAAATGATATATAATAAGGTCAGACAGGAGGTGCAGCATGGACGCAAGAAGAAGAGACTCACGCATCCAGAGAAGTCGTGATGTGTCAGAACAAAGTACAGATCGGACCACACGCCCAGGCAGCAGCAAAGGAAGACCTGCCGGGAAGAAAAACAGGCGCAGCAGAGCAAAAGTAAGAAGAAAGAGAAGACGTAAGAGAATCATCCGATTTTTTGTATTCCTATTGATACTTCTGGTAGTTGGTATGATTGGCGGAAAGATTTTTTGGGAAAGATACGGTCCATCAAAAGAGAAAGCTGATTTGAATGAATATTATGGAATTACTTCCGAAGATGATATCGCCGTGATTATTGATAATGAAGTGATCAAGGACAGTGAGACCGGCAGTACCGGAGGAAAGATCATAGATGGTGAGACTTATATAGAATACTCTGTTGTTAGAAAATATATCAATAAAAGATTCTATTGGGATTCGAATGAGAACGTTTTGCTTTATACTTTGCCGAATGGGAATGTTTCAGTTGATGTTGGAAGCAGTGAGTATAAAGAGGTATCAGAAAACAAGAGTGAAAATTATGTGATCCTGAAAGCCGAAGGCAGAACCGCATATATTGCGCTTCCATTTATTCAGAAATATACGAATATGGATTACAGTGTATATGATACACCGAATCGTGCTGTGATTACCCGTGACTGGAGAGAGATTCAGTCAGCAGTTCTCAAGAAAGATACAGAAGTTCGTTATCTGGGAGGCGTCAAGAGTGTAATCCTGACGGAGGTGAACAAGTCAGATAGAGTTGTTGTTCTTGAAGACGAAGATAACTGGATGAAGGTTGCTACAGAAGATGGATTTATAGGTTATGTACCGACACGTACATTGGGTAAGATAAAGACAGAGACCATTTCAAGAGAGTTCAGCGAGTTCGAATATTCGAATATTTCAATGGATGAAAAGATTAATCTGGCATGGCATAATGTTGAGAATGAACAAGCTAATGAGTATGTGCTTGAAACAATTGACTCAACAAAAGGACTTAATGTTATTGCGCCTACATGGTTCAGTATTGCAGATACAGATGGAAATTTAAGATCAATCGCAAGTCCAAAGTATGTGGATTCAGCACATAAGTCCAATCTGGAAGTATGGGCTGTATTGAGGGATTTCCACGGAGGAATCAGTTCGTTTGATGAGACATATGAAGTATTAAGTTATACTTCCAAACGTACAAGTCTGATCAATCAGGTGATTGGAGCAGCTCTGCAGAATGGTATTGATGGGATTAATCTTGATTTTGAATTAATTTCAACAGAGTGCGGAGAACATTATATCCAGTTTGTAAGAGAATTATCAGTTAAATGCCGTCAGAATGGCATTGTATTTTCAATCGACAATTATGTTCCGCACCCTTATAATGAGCATTATGATCTGGAGGAACAGGCAGTCATGGCTGATTATGTTGTAATCATGTGCTATGACGAACATATAGACGGATCTTACACCGCAGGTTCTGTAGCATCTTATAATTATGTAAGAAAGGGAATCGAAGATGCCCTGGAAGCTGTTCCTGCTCAAAAACTGGTGGAAGCGATACCACTTTTCACAAGACTCTGGCATGAAACTCCGAAGACAGAGAGTGAACTTGCAGAAGAGGAAGGAACAGAAGCGGCACGGTATGCCACTAAAGTCAGCAGTACAGCACTGAGCATGGATGAAGCAACAAAAGTGCTTGAAGAAAATGGTATTACAGCAGTATGGGATGAAGAGACAAAGCAGAATTACGCAGAGTGGGAAGCAAAAGACGGAACATATAAGATCTGGCTTGAAGATTATGATTCTTTAAACGAAAAACTGAAGATTTCAAAAGAATATAATCTTGCTGGTATAGCATCCTGGAAGCTTGGTTTGGAAAATTCAAGTGTATGGGACTTGATCCTTCAGTATGTAAATTAAAATAATATATGAAAGAAACATCCTTTTTCGGCATATATTTATATATGTATGAAAGGGGATGTTTTTTTGCGGAAAAAAGCAGGAATTTTTCTGACGATTCTTATTTTTGCAGCAGTCGTTGCAGGAATGCATCAGGCAGCAAATCTGTTGTATGAGAATGTAATAAGCAAGGAGGTTGTATCAGGGGTAAAAAAGATAAAAATTGTGATAGACAGTGGGCATGGCGGAGCAGATCCGGGAAAGGTTGGCATTAATCAGGTTCTGGAAAAAGATATCAACTTAAAAATTGCTGAAAAATTAAAAAAAATGTTGGAAGATGAAAGTGTAGAAATTGTTATGACAAGAGAAGGAGAAGGTGGACTTTCTGATTCTAAAACAGAAGATATGAAAAAAGAATAGAAATTATAAATGAAGCGGCTCCAGTACTCTGTGTCAGCATTCATCAGAACAGTTACAGTGATGAAGCAATAAAAGGTGCGCAGGTCTTTTATTATACGCATTCTGAAAAAGGGGAAAAGGCAGCGGAAATGATTCAAAAAGCACTTTTAAGTGTCGACTTGGATAATACAAGGCAGATAAAGGCAAATGATACATATTACATTTTAAAAAGGGCAGAAGTTCCGACGGTTATCGTAGAATGTGGGTTTTTAAGTAACAGAGAAGAAGCAGACTTATTAAATACGGAGGAATATCAGCAGAAAATAGCAGAAGCAATTTCTGTAGGTATTATGGAATATTTGCAATATTGAAAATATAGGGAACAAAGAGAGTTTTTCAAGAAAAGAATTTTTTTTTCGAAAGAATAATGGTATAATAAAGTTTATGAAAACAATAGTGGAAAAAATTGACAAAAATAATTTAAATTTAAAAGCGATTGCACAGGCAGGAGAAATCCTGAAAAACGGCGGACTTGTAGCATTTCCAACAGAAACGGTATATGGTCTGGGAGCCAATGCCCTAGATGAGGAGGCAGCAAAAAAAACATATGAGGCAAAGGGCAGACCTTCTGATAATCCGTTGATTGTTCATATAGCAGAGCTTTCCGCTTTGGATAAGATTGCTGCATATATTCCGGAAACTACAATGGAACTGGCGCACCAGTTCTGGCCGGGTCCATTGACAATGATTTTTAATAAGACAGAGATTGTTCCATATGGGACAACGGGCGGACTTGATACGGTAGCGGTGCGTATGCCAAGTGATCTGATTGCAAAAGAGCTGATCCTGGCTGCAGGTGGATATGTTTCTGCACCAAGTGCTAACACTTCAGGAAGACCGAGTCCGACAACAGTAGCACATGTGAAGGAGGATCTGGATGGAAAGATTGAGATGATCCTTGATGGAGGAAGTGTTGATATCGGTCTTGAATCTACAATTCTTGATATGACAGTAAAACCGCCGATGATCTTGAGACCAGGCGCGATTACGGCGGAGATGATTGAAGAGATTATCGGTCAGGTCAGCGTGGATAAAGCGATTATAAGCAATGACAGTAAACTGGCGCCAAAAGCACCGGGGATGAAATATCGTCATTATGCGCCAAAAGCCAGACTTATGATCGTAGAGGGAAATATCCGTGAAGAAGTTCTGGCGATTCGTCAGATGGCGTATGAAGCAGCGAGAAATAATAAACAGATTGGTATCATCGCAACGAACGAGACACTTATGTACTATACCAATGGTATTGTAAAGAATATTGGAAGTCGTGAAGATGAGAATACAATTGCGAGGAATCTATACGCAGTACTGCGTGAGTTTGACGAAGAAGATGTAGAAGAAATTTACAGCGAATCATTTGCCCTTCAGGGAATTGGCAAGGCAATTATGAATCGTCTGGAGAAGGCAGCCGGTCATACGCGTATTTCGGCAGCAGATGTGATGAAGCAACAAAGATACAGAAGAATTGTCTTTGTAAGTGAGGAAGATACTTGCCTTGGACCGATGGCAGCAGAGATTTTGCGTAACAAGGAATTATTCCAGGAATATGTTATTGATTCACGAGGAATGGTTGTATTATTCCCAGAACCTGTCAATCAAAAGGCAGAAGCTGTGATGAGAAGCGCAGGTATGAGTATGGAAGATCATCAGGCTATAGCATTTTCAGAGTCTGATACAGAGGGTGATATCCTGGTGCTTGCAATGAGCGATGATTTGAAGAATAAGCTCAAAGCAAAATACCCTTCCATGAACCATCTTTATACATTTTCAGAATTTGTCGGTGAAGATGAGATTGATGATCCATATGGAAAGGTTCTTGCAGAATATGGGAAGATATTCGAAAAGATTTCAATGATGATGGATAAACTTGCAGACAAGCTGAATTCAGATTACGATACAGAAAATTAAGTCAACAAGGAGGTACATGGGATGTCAGGCAAAAGAACAGACTACCTGTCATGGGATGAATATTTTATGGGGGTAGCGAAACTTTCTGGTATGCGTTCAAAGGATCCGAACTCTCAGGTTGGCTGCTGTATTGTCAGTCAGGATAATAAGATTTTATCGATGGGATACAATGGATTTCCAATTGGATGCTCAGATGATGAATTTCCATGGGAACGAGAAGGAGAACCTCTGGATACAAAGTATTTGTATGTAACTCACAGTGAGCTGAATGCAATTTTGAATTACAGTGGAGGAAGTCTCGCTGGAGCAAAATTATACGTATCTCTTTTTCCTTGCAATGAATGTGCTAAAGCCATCATTCAAAGTGGAATCAAAGAGGTAATATATGATAGTGATAAATATGCCAGAACCCCGGGGGTTATCGCCTCTAAGCGGTTGTTTGATGCGGCCGGTGTAAAATATTATCAGTATCAGGGTTCAAAAAGAGATATTAAAATTCATTTATAATAAAACAGGGCTGTTACAAAAGTAGATTATCTGCTTTTGTAACGGCCTCGTTTGTTTAATGGAAGAATAAGTGGGTAATTCAGTATGGGTGATGTAGTAATCGAAACCACTTGACATGAAAAAATGTGGTTGCTATACTATTAATAATAGAGTTTTGAAAACCTTATCACATAATATGAAAAACAGTAATAATATTTGGCAGATAAAGAATATTAGAGGGTAAAAAAGCAATACAGGGAGGAAATTTATGAGAATAAAACTTGTAGCAGACTCTTCTGCAAATCTGTTTACTTTTGAAAATACAGATTTTTCTTCAGCACCACTGAAAATTGTTGCGGGAGAAATGGAATACATAGATGATGAAGCTTTGGATGCAAAGCAGATGATGAAAGATTTTAAAGAATATAAAGGAAAATCCGGTACTGCCTGTCCAGGTGTGGGAGACTGGCTGGATGCATTTGATGGAGCAGATATTGTATATTGTGTTGCAATCACAAGTCAGCTTTCAGGTTGTTATAATGCGGCAAGTATTGCTGCAGAACAGTATATGGAAGAAAATCCAGGAAAGAAGGTATTTATTCTGGATTCTCTTTCTACAGGTCCTGAGATGGTGCTGATTCTTGAAAAATACAGAGAATTGATTGCAGAGGGAAAAGGATTTGAAGAAGTTTGCCAGAATATAAAAGAGTATCATAAGTATACTAATCTTTTGTTCTCATTAGAATCTGTTGACAATCTTGCCAAAAACGGTCGTGTAAGTACAATTGTTGCTAAAGCAGTTGGAATTCTTGGAATTCGCATCGTTGGCCGTGCGGAGAAAGGGCAGCTTGAACCAATGCATAAGTGCAGAGGTGAGAAGAAGGCACTTATGCAGCTGATCGCAAGTATGAAAGAGCTTGGATGCAATGGTAAAAAAGTAAGAATTTCTCACAGTTACAATGACAGTGCAGTTGAAAAACTTGTTGCTATGATAAAAGAAGCTTATCCAGAGAGTGATGTGTCTGTAGGGTATAATCATGGGCTTTGCTGCTTTTATGCTGAAGCTGGTGGAATCCTTCTCGCGTTTGAAAGTGATAAATCGAATAAATAAATTAAGTAAAATTACGAAGAGCGGATTATACTGGAAGTATAGTCTGCTTTTTTCTTTCGGAATGAAAAATATAATTTGTGGAATACTACGACATTATCAATAGAAGAAATCTGTTGAATTTGAAGGGAGAATAAGAATGAGAACGACCACACTTATGACATCAGCCCGTTTTGGGAAATCAGGTGAACCTCTTATGAGGGTTAATCTGCCTCATACATGGAATCATCTGGATGGACAGGATGGAGGAAATGATTACTGGAGAGGAATAGGGATTTATGAAATTGACCTACCGGATCCGACACCGGGGGATTGTCAGTATATTGAACTTCAAGGAGCGAACCATGTGGCGACAGTTTATTGTAATGGAAGAGAATTAGGGACTCACAAGGGCGGTTTTTCAACATTTCGGTATGAACTGACACCTGCGATGAGGACCACAAGAAATGTGTTACAGGTGGTTGTATCCAATGCAGAAAGTGATATTTATCCACAGACAGCAGACTTTACGTTCTATGGAGGCCTATATCGAGATGTGAATTATATCGAGGTGAGTGATGCACATTTCGATTTATTAAAAGACGGAAGTCAGGGAGTGTTTGTGACACCGCACTGTTCAGGAAAGACCCGTCTTGATCTTTTTCCTGTAAATGCAAAGAATGCCACAATTACAGTTGAACTGAAAAATGATGAGGGAGAGATTGTGGGTTCCGGTTGGGCAGAAGCAAAAGAACATACTATGATTCTAATTGATGTGAAGAAACCTCATCTGTGGCAGGGGATTGAAGATCCTTATTGTTATACCGCAAAAGCATCGATCATAAAAAATAATAAGGCAACAGACTCTGTTGAAGTTGTCTACGGTTACCGTTCTTTCAGTATAAATCCTGACACAGGATTTCATTTGAACGGAAAACAGTTTCCGCTTCATGGTGTTTCACGTCATCAAGACAGGCTGGATAAGGGATGGGCAATCTCGAAAGCGGATAATAGAGAAGATGTTCAGCTTATTAAAGAAATTGGTGCCAATACGATTCGTTTGGCACATTATCAGCACGATCAATATTTTTACGATCTGTGCGACAAAGAAGGCTTTGTGCTTTGGGCCGAGATTCCATTTATCACAAAATTCATTCCAACAAAAGAGGCTTATGAAAATACAATGTGTCAGATGAAAGAACTTATCGCACAAAACTACAATCATCCTTCAATCTTTTTCTGGGGAATTGCAAATGAAATCCTTATCGGAGAAGATAATGAACCGCTCAGAAAGAATCTGAGGGATTTAAATCAGCTTGCCAAATCGATGGATCCAGGTCGTAAAACGACAATTGCACAGGTTACGATGACACCGATGGATTCCGAGCACAATTATATTACCGATATTGTGAGTTACAATCACTACTTCGGATGGTATGTTGGTGACGTATCACAGAATGGTCCGTGGCTGGATGCTTTCCACACAATGAATCCAGATATTCCTCTCGGTGTTTCTGAATATGGCGTGGAAAATATTTTGAAATGGCATTCTGCAGATCCGGTGAACCATGATTATACCGAAGAATATGCTTCTTATTATCATCATGAAATGCTGAAAACATTTGTATCACGTCCTTATTTGTGGAGTACCTATGTATGGAATATGTTTGATTTTGCAGCCGATGCCCGTGACGAAGGAGGGATAAAAGGTCGTAACAATAAGGGACTTGTATCTTATGACCGTAAAATTAAAAAGGATGCTTTTTATATTTATAAGGCATATTGGAATCCAGAACCATTTGTATATGTGGCAGGACGGCGTTTTGTTGACAGAGCACCGGAAGAGAGGAATATTACAGTGTATACAAATCTTAAAAAGATAACTCTTATGGTAAATGATTCTGAAGTTGAAACAAGATCCGTGGTAGACCATATGGCTGTATTTGAAGATGTTCCATTGAATAAAGGCAAGAATACAATAACAGTAAAATCGGGTGAATATGAGGATGCGATTATCTTGAATGGCGTTGAGAAACACAACGATGATTATACCCTTCCAGATCTTGCAGAGGCCAGAGCAGTCGGAAACTGGTTTGAAGAAATTGCAGATTTCGATGACAGTGAGGAGATTGAAGTGATCGAAGGATACTATTCTGTTGAAGATACGAATGCAGTTCTTCTCGCAAACAAAGAGTGTGAAAAGATTGTAAAAGGATGGCTTATGGCAAATGGAAATCTGACCATGACTTCTATGCTTTCAACGGTGAGAGATATGATGGGTTCAGGAAAACTGGTTGATGCTATGTCGATGACAGGAGAGGTAAAACCGAAAGAATTGGCGAAATTAAACCGAATGCTGAATAGAATAAAAAAATAAATGATTATTATATGAGAAAAACAGATTTTTAATACAGATTAAGGAAAGAAGAGGCTTGTAATTCATAAAAAACATGATAGAATATAAAAATGATATGCATGAATATGCAGAATTCATACATTTTAAGCAGAAAAAGCAAACAAAGTTTAAAATGCGAGTAATATATTCTATGGAGGAAAGAGAAAATGAAAAAAAGAATGTTAAGCCTTCTTCTCGCAGCAATGTGTGTATTTTCCATGGCTGCATGTGGTTCCAAGACAGAAGAAGCTGAAACAACAGATGGAACAGAAACTATCGTAATGGCAACAAATGCAGAATTCCCACCTTATGAATATTATGAAGGTGAAGATATCGTAGGTATTGATGCTGAGTTTGCAGCAGCGATCGCTGAAAAACTTGGTATGGAACTTAAGATTGAAGATATGGCATTTGACTCAATCATTCCAGCAGTACAGAGCGGAAAAGCTGACTTTGGTGCAGCAGGTATGACTGTTACAGAAGAAAGAGCACTTCAGGTAGATTTCTCTGACAGCTACTATACAGGACGTCAGGTAATCATTGTTACAGAAGACAACACAGACATTGCCGGTCCAGATGATCTTGCTGGTAAGAAGATTGGTGTTCAGCAGGGAACAACTGGTGATATTTATGCAACAGACGATTACGGCGATGAAAGTATTGAACGTTACAACAAAGGATTTGAAGCAGTACAGGCACTTCTTCAGGGCAAGATTGATGCGGTGATCATTGATGATCAGCCTGCACAGACATTTGTAAAAGAAAGCAAAGGTCTTAAGATCCTTGATACAGAATATGTAGAAGAAGAATATGCACTTTGCTTCAAAAAAGACAGCGGACTTGTTGAAAAAGTAAATACAGCAATTGCTGAGCTTAAAGAAGACGGTACATTTGACGCAATCATCGACAAATACATTGGAAGCGTTGCAGAATAATTTCAGAAGGAAGAATTATGGCTGATTTAAAAGAGAGATTTATAGTAAACTTTATCGATGATGATCGCTGGAAATATATCTGTGATGGTCTGGGTGTTACTCTTCAGGTTACATTCTTTTCTGTTATTATGGGTATTGTGCTCGGTTTTCTGATTGCGATTGTACGTTCCACATATGATAAAACTGGGAAGCTTAAGATTTTAAACCTCCTTTGTAAAGTTTATCTGACAGTGTGGCGTGGAACTCCTGTAGTAGTTCAGCTTTTGATCATTTACTTCGTTATCTTCGGAAGTGTAGATATCAATAAGATAGTTGTAGCCGTGCTTGCATTCGGACTGAACTCCGCAGCATATGTTGCAGAGATATTCCGTTCCGGTATCATGTCTATCGATAATGGACAGTTTGAGGCTGGACGAAGTCTCGGATTCAATTATGTGCAGACAATGATCTACATTATTATGCCACAGGCATTCAAAAATGTTCTTCCGGCACTTGGTAATGAATTTATTGTATTGTTAAAAGAAACATCAGTATCAGGTTATATCGCACTGCAGGATTTGACGAAGGGCGGAGATATCATCCGAAGCAGAACATACGATGCTTTTATGCCATTGATTGCTGTAGCTCTGATCTATCTGGTAATGGTTATGATCTTTACAAAACTTGTTAATATTCTCGAAAGGAGGCTGAGAAACAGTGATCACTAATGGAGATGTATTGATTCAGGTAAAAGATGTTCACAAAGTATTCAACTCAAGCCTTCACGCACTGAATGGTGTGTCAGAAGAGATTCGTAAAGGGGAGGTAGTAGTAATCGTAGGACCATCCGGTTCGGGTAAATCTACATTCCTCCGTTCTTTGAATCTTCTTGAGGTTCCGACAAACGGTCAGATCTTCTTCGAGGGTGTGGACATTACAGGGAAAGACACAAATATTGATAAACATCGTCAGAAGATGGGAATGGTGTTCCAGCACTTTAATCTGTTTCCGCACAAGACAATCCTTGAAAATATTACACTGGCTCCAATTAAACTTCTTAAGAAGAGCAAAGCTGAGGCAGAGGAAGAGGCAATGCGCCTGCTGAAACAGGTAGGACTCGAGACAAAAGCGAATGCATATCCATCTCAGTTATCTGGCGGACAGAAACAGAGAATAGCAATCGTTCGTTCCCTTGCGATGAGCCCGGAAGTAATGCTTTTTGATGAGCCGACTTCTGCGCTTGACCCGGAAATGGTTGGTGAAGTACTGGACCTTATGAAAAAGCTTGCACATGACGGCATGACAATGGTCGTAGTAACACACGAAATGGGATTTGCAAAAGAAGTTGCAACACGAGTAATCTTCATGGATCAGGGACAGGTTAAAGAACAGGGAAATCCTGAAGAGTTTTTTAATAATCCGAAGGATTCACGATTACAGGAATTTTTATCAAAAATATTATAAAATATCAGAAATAAAAAAGGTCTCCTACAAAGAGACCTTTTTTTATGTTACTATAGCTATACTATTAAGAAAGAGATTACTGATGTATGAAATACGAACGTATTATAAAAGGAAGTTTTATAGAAAGACCGAATCGGTTTCTGGCCTATGCAGAACTGATGGAAACAAAGGAAACAATCCATGTAAAGAATACAGGTCGATGTGCAGAATTGCTAAAGCCGGGTGCTTCTATTTATGTACAGGAGAGTGATAATCCATCACGGAAGACGAAGTGGGATCTGATCGCAGCAGAGAAGAATGGAAGGATTATCAATATGGATTCACAGATTCCGAATAAGGTTGTACAGGAGTGGGTGGAAGCAGGCAATTTTCAAGAGAATATACGTCTTGTAAAACCGGAGATAACTTATGGGAATTCGAGATTTGATTTATATATAGAAACCGATGAGAAGAAGATATTTATAGAGATAAAAGGCGTAACTCTTGAAGAAAAGGGTGTCGTGAGATTTCCGGATGCACCAAGCGAACGTGCGGTGAAACACGTTGAAGAACTGATTAAAGCTATAAAAGAAGGATATGAAGCATATGTTTTCTTTGTAATACAGATGAAAGGTGTCAGATATTTCACTCCGAATATCGATACACAGCCAGAATTCGCTCAGGTCTTGAAAAAGGCGAAGAAGGCAGGAGTACAGATTCTGGCTTATGACTGTGAAGTGACGACAGACAGTATTAAACTCTCAGAAGCTGTACCGGTTGTTTTGGAACAGCCGCTTCTGAAGGAAACCGTAGAACCTCTGACAGAATGGTATCGTGAGAATAAAAGGGATCTGCCATGGCGTCACGATGTCAGTGCATATAAAGTATGGGTATCTGAGATTATGCTTCAGCAGACTCGCGTAGAGGCTGTAAAGCCCTATTATGAGAGGTTCTTGAATACATTTCCAACAATAGAGGAACTGGCTCAGGCACCTGAGGATCTTCTTTTGAAAATGTGGGAAGGACTCGGATATTATAACAGAGTCCGTAATATGCAAAAGGCTGCGCAGCAGATTATAGAAGTGCATGGGGGATGTTTTCCGCAGGAATACGAAAAGATTCTTGCATTAAAAGGAATTGGTAATTATACCGCAGGGGCGATCAGCTCTTTTGCCTTTGGTATTCCAAAGCCTGCTGTAGACGGGAATGTCTTAAGAGTTGTTTCCAGAGTTCTGGCGAGTTCAGAAGATATTATGAAGGCTTCTGTCCGTACGAAGATAGAGAATGCATTGGAAGAAGTGATTCCGAAAGAGCAGGCTTCTGATTTTAATCAGGGACTTATTGAACTTGGGGCTATTGTCTGTGTACCGAATGGTGAACCAAAGTGCGAGATTTGTCCTTTACAGAATCTATGTCTGGCGAAGGAACAGGAGATTCAGATGGAACTCCCGGTGAAATCAAAGGCAAAAGCGAGAAGAATTGAGAAGCGGACGGTGTTCATTTTTAAAGATGGACAGAGTGTGGCAATCAATAAAAGACCGGACAAGGGGCTTCTTGCAGGATTGTATGAATTTCCGAATCTTGAAGGGCATCTTACACGAAAGGAAGTCATAGAATATGGAAAGAAGATTGGGCTTACACCAATTCGAGTAAAAAAGCTTGAGAAGGCGAAGCACATTTTCAGTCATGTGGAATGGCATATGACGGCATATGAAATTCTTGTGGATGAACTTGAGAAGAACTGCACGGAGAACTTCATATTTGCGAACAAGGATGAAATCGAAAAGAAATACTCCATTCCTTCTGCATTTGTGGTATACTTGAGAGGTGTAAAAGGAGAATAGCAGATATGGAGAAGTTATCCAGACAGCAACAGAAATCCAAAGAGACTAAAGAACGGATTTTTCAGGCTGCAAAACGTATTTTACAGAAAAAAGGATATGAGGAACTTTCGATAAAAAATATATGTGAAGAGGCCGGTGTATCGAATGGGAGTTTTTATCATCACTTTAAGACGAAGGATGATTTGCTTTCTTATTATATAGAAGATCAGCCCAGGATGAATCCAGAATTATTAGAGCTTCCTCATAATATAGAAGAGGCAAAGTATGCGATAGTTCAAGTGTATTTGAACTATGTGGCATACTGCCAGGAATTGGGTGTGGAATTCATGACAGGATATTATGATCCAAAGAATCAGGCGTTGAATCCATCAACTCGAACGGAGAGATCTTATCCGATTGAGACGGTTCAGACTTATATCGAACGGGCAATCGCGGCAGGGGTGCTCACACTGAACGTTACAATTGATGAATTTACAACAGATATCCGAATGATTGTAATAGGTAATGTGTTTGAATGGTGTCTGCGTAGAGGAGATGCGGACTTTGCAGGTAATATGCAGCGTTCTCTGTGTAAATATCTGGATAGTACGCTCTGCTGATTATTCTTTGCACAGAAACTATTGTCAGTAATGGATTATGAGAGATACTATTAGAGGATAAAAGATGACATATACATTTTTAGTGAATCCAAGATCACGTTCGGGAAAAGGAATGATGATCTGGAAGCTTGTAGAACCTGAATTAAAGAAAAAAAGGATAAAGTATGAAGTTTTGTATACAAAGTATGAACGCCATGCGGAGGAACTGGTTAGAGAGCTGACTTCAGATGGAGAAGAACATACACTGGTTGTTCTGGGAGGAGACGGAACGATCAATGAGGTGGTTAATGGAGTTGTGTATCCACATAAGCTGACTCTGGGATATATTCCGACTGGTTCGGGAAATGATTTTACAAGGGCAACGAAGATTCCAAAAGAGCCGATGAAGGCGTTGGAGAATGTTCTGAATCCGGGAAAGATCATTTCACTGGATGTGGGGACTGCATATGTAGATGATAAAAAGTATCACTTTGCAGTGAGTGCCGGGATTGGATTTGATGCGGCAGTTTGTCATTATGTGGCAAAATCAAAATTAAAAGGATGGCTGAATAAGCTTCATTTGGGAAATCTGGTATATTTTGGCACTGCAATCAGCAGGTTGTTCGGAGATAAAACAGAATATATGGAATTGTCTCTGGATGATAAAGAACCGGTTGTTTTTGAGAAAGCATATTTTGCGGCGGTAATGAATCATCCATATCAGGGCGGAGGCTTTTTGTTTTGTCCGAAAGCGAAGCTGGATGATCAGATTTTAGATGTTATTGTGGCTGCCAATATGCCAAAACTGAAAGTATTATTTCTTCTGCCAACCGCTTTTTTGGGAAAACATGTGAATTTTAAAGGGATTTACATTTACCAGTGTAAAAAGGCAGAAATAAAAATGCAGATGAAGTGTCCTGTTCATACAGATGGAGAACCTGTTACAACTGCAGGATGTCTGAAGACTGAGCTTCGAACTGGGCAGATTAAACTTATGGTTCCATAAATTATATGAATAGAGCAGAAAGAATTATTAATGTTTTGTGAACCTTCTTGTTGTGTGGGAAAAATGGTGCTATAATGTAGCACAAAATTAAAAAGGGGCGCTTGCTGATGGATATAAAAGCAAAGATTTGCGCATTTTTAAATAAATATAAGCATAGCCGTGTATTTTTATACGCACTTATCTATGTGCCATGTTTCATGTGGCTTGAAGGAAATGTGACAAATAAATACTATGTGATTCATTCATCGGTCGATGATCTGATTCCATTTGTAGAATATTTTATAATTCCTTATTTTTTATGGTTTGCATTTATGGCTGTATGGGGATTATACTTCTTTTTTACAAGTGCAGAAGATTTTCTTAAGCTTGCAAAGCTGACGATCGCAGGAATGACAATATTTCTGCTCATTTCCGCAGTGATTCCAAATGGATTGATGCTGCGTCCGGAAATGTTCGAAAGAGATAATGTGTTGGTTGATATGGTAAAATTCTTATATAGAGTTGATACCCCGACGAATGTATTTCCAAGCCTTCATGTATTTAATTCATTGGCAATATGTATTGCAATTCATGAAAGCGATAAATTAAAGAAGCATAAAATGGTAAAATATGTTTCTTATATAATTGCTGTATTGATTATTCTGGCAACAATGTTTTTGAAACAGCATTCTGTTTATGATGTTGTAATGGCATTTATAATGGCATGTGTGATATATCAGTTTGTATATGTTCCAGTGGAAAGCCGCGCATTTCGATTTGCGAAAAACAGAAAAGTGTTATTGGGAAGCAAGTAACCAGATAAGCAATCAGATAAAGTTTTTAACTTTTAGGAGGATAAGAGTAAAATGGGAAAAATTATGCTGACAGGGGACAGACCTACAGGAAGGCTTCATGTAGGACATTATGTTGGTTCTCTGAGAAGAAGAGTCGAATTACAGAATACAGGAGATTTTGATGATATGTTTGTCATGATCGCAGATGCACAGGCACTGACAGATAATGCAGACAATCCGGAAAAGGTACGCCAGAATATTATCGAAGTAGCATTGGATTACCTTGCATGTGGTCTGGATCCTGAGAAAGTGACTTTGTTCATTCAGTCTCAGGTACCGCAGTTATGTGAACTGTCATTTTATTATATGAACCTTGTAACTGTATCCAGACTTCAGAGAAATCCAACTGTAAAGTCAGAGATTCAAATGCGTAATTTTGAAGCAAGCATTCCAGTTGGATTTTTTACATATCCAATCAGCCAGGCTGCGGATATTACAGCATTTAAGGCAAATACAGTACCAGTAGGGGAAGATCAGCTTCCTATGCTGGAACAGACAAAAGAAATCGTAAGAAAGTTTAACTCTGTATATGGAGATACTCTGGTAGAACCAGAAATTCTGCTTCCGGATAATGCCGCATGCTTACGACTTCCAGGAATCGATGGAAAAGCAAAGATGAGCAAGTCTCTTGGAAACTGTATTTATCTTTCGGAAGAACCGGAAGATATCAGAAAAAAAGTATTCAGTATGTTTACTGACCCTACACACATTCGTATTGAAGATCCGGGTAAACTGGAAGGAAATACAGTATTTACTTATCTTGATGCATTCTGTAAGCCAGAATATTTTGCAGAATTCCTTCCAGAATATGCGAATCTGGATGAGCTGAAAGCTCATTATACACGTGGTGGTCTTGGCGATATGAAGGTGAAACGTTTCTTGAACAATGTACTTCAGGCTGAACTTGAACCAATCAGAACTCGCAGAAAAGAATATCAGAAAGATATTCCATATGTATATGAGATTTTGAAAAAAGGAAGCGAGAAGGCAGAAAGAGTTGCTGCAAAGACATTAGAAGATGTTAAGAATGCAATGAAGATCAATTACTTTGATGATATTGAATTGATTCAGAGCCAGGCAGAACGATTTAAATAAAACCGGAATGAGGAAAGGGATGCTTCGTGCAGAGGTATCCCTTTATTGCAGTAAAATTTGGTGTGAAAAAATATTAAAAAAAATAAAAAAAGGTGTTGACATTTTAAAATATCTAATATATAATACATATTGTTGTGAGCGAGATATAAACGAGTTCACAGATGTGTGCGATTAGCTCAGCTGGATAGAGCGTTTGGCTACGGACCAAAAGGTCGGGAGTTCGAATCTTCTATCGCACGCTTGAAAAGCGATTCTTTCGTGAGAAAGAATCGCTTTTTTCTTTTTTTAAAAGTTATGCTTATCAAAAGTTGTTTTAAAGAGTTTTTTGTGTCATTACAAGATTGTTTAACTTGAAAAGACAAGAGGAATCAATTACAATAAGAATGCAAACGAAAGTTAGACAAAAATAAGAAAAACAAAGAGGAGTGCGCCATGAGTGGAATCAGGAAATTGTTTTCTCCAATTGATATGACGATCGGAAAACCCTGGGAAGGAATTCTGATTTTTACTGTACCGATGTTGCTCGGCAACATTGCACAGCAGTTATATAATACTGTGGACAGTGTCGTGGTTGGGAATTTTGTGGGAGATAATGCACTTGCTGCCGTAGGCAGTGCCGGTCCGATTCTGAATCTTCTTATCGCGTTGTTTATAGGAATCAGTACAGGCGCAAGTATTATGGTTTCCCAGCATTTTGGGGCGAGAGACCGTAAAGCATTGTCTGATACGATCGGAACTTGTATTGTTCTTACTGCAATCGCATCAGTGCTCATGATGGTGGTTGCGATGGTGGTTGTAAGGCCACTTCTTGAGCTTTTAAATACGCCAGCTACAATCATTGACTGGTGCACATCTTATCTTCACATTTATTTCATTGGAATAGCAGGAATGGCATATTATAATATTCTAAGTGGGGTGCTCAGAGGGCTGGGGGACTCTTTTTCAGCCTTGTTGTATCTTGTAATTGCCAGTTTATTAAATATTATACTGGATTTAATATGCGTTATATGTTTTAATATGGGTGTTGCTGGTGTAGCACTTGCAACTGTAATTTCTCAGGGTGTCTCAGCCATATTGTGTTTGAAACGTCTTATGAGTTTGCGGGATTTATTTGATTTTGATTTAAAAAACGTTCGTATGCATAAGATTCATGCTGAGAAGATTATTCGTCTTGGCGTGCCTTCAGGGGTGACACAGGCGATTATGTCTATGGCAATGATAGTGGTACAATCTCTTACCAATAGTTTTGGAGAGATACTCATTGCAGCTAATGTTATTATCATGCGTGTGGATGGATTTGCTATGCTTCCGAATTTTTCTTTTGGAACTGCGATGACAACTTATGCTGGACAGAATGTAGGAGCAGGAGAATTTGACCGCGTGAAAAAAGGTGCGAAGCAGGGACTGTTCATGGCAGTTGGTTCCTCAGCAGCGATCACAGGACTTATTCTGATTGTTGGAAAGCGTTTGATGCTAATCTTTACACAGACAGAGGAACTGGTGAATCTGAGCTATCAGATGATGTGTATTCTTGCAGTTGGTTATATTGCGATGGCTGTAACTCAGACACTTTCAGGTGTTATGCGTGGTGCAGGAGACACGATGACTCCAATGTGGATCTCTATCGTACAGACAATCATTGTACGTGTATCACTGGCATATGGACTTGTTCATTTGACAAAAAGCGATTTATATCCAAAGGGAAGACAGGAGTGTTTGTATATTGCATTGTTAATAGCATGGATCTTTGGTGCTGTTGTAACAAGTATCTTCTATTGGTACAAGGGAAAAACTTATTACAAAATACAGAATATGAAAAATGAGGTAGCTTAAGGTGACAAAAAAGCAAAAAGCTTTGGAAATTATAAAAAGATTAAAAGAAGAGTATCCGGATGCCGGATGCACTCTGGATTATGATGATGCATGGAAGCTGCTTGTAAGTGTCCGTCTTGCGGCACAGTGCACAGATGCAAGGGTTAATGTTGTTGTTGAAGATTTGTATGCAAAGTATCCGACTGTGGATGCTCTGGCGGCAGCAGAACCAGAAGAGATAGAAGCGATTGTCCGTCCATGTGGACTGGGCAGGAGCAAGGCACGGGATATCAGTGCCTGTATGAGAATTCTGAGAGATGAATATAATGGAAATGTTCCGGATGACTTTGACCAGTTGTTAAAACTTCCGGGAGTTGGCAGAAAGAGTGCAAACCTGATCATGGGTGATGTATTTGGAAAGCCTGCAATCGTAACAGATACTCACTGTATCCGCCTTACGAACCGTATGGGACTTGTAGATGGAATAAAAGAACCAAAAAAGGTTGAGATGGAACTCTGGAAGATCATTCCACCAGAGGAAGGCAGTGATTTCTGTCACAGACTTGTCTATCATGGAAGAGAAGTCTGTACGGCAAGGACAAAGCCATATTGTGATAAATGCTGTCTCAATGATATTTGTCCAAAAAAGGGGATGTGAACGGCTTTAGAACCGTTTCACATAGATGCTGGCAGTTTAATGATATTTAATGATATATAGAATGGAGTTAAATTGCAAAAAAATAAAAAAAGTGCTTGATTTTTGGGAGAATCCATGATATTATACTACTTGTGTCAGAGATGATGCGGGTGTAGTTCAATGGTAGAACACCAGCCTTCCAAGCTGGATACGTGGGTTCGATTCCCATCACCCGCTCTTTTTTTATATTCAAAAACAAAGAGGTTAAATAGGAGGGTACTAAAATGAACTTTTTGGAAGAACGTATTGCAAAAGACGGAATTGTAAAAGAAGGTAATGTGCTGAAGGTTGATTCTTTCTTGAATCATCAGATCGATATCGAACTTTACAACCAGATGGGCGCTGAGTGGAAGAAAAGATTCGAGGGAAAAGATATTACTAAGATCCTTACAATTGAAGCTTCAGGTATCGGTATTGCGTGTATCACAGCACAGCACTTCAATGTTCCTGTTGTTTTTGCTAAAAAGTCAAAAAGTCTCAATTTAGATGGGGAAATTTATGTGGCAGAGGTTGAATCCTTTACACATAAGAATAAGAATAATATTCTTGTATCCAAGAAGTTTCTTAATGAGACAGACAGAGTGCTGATCATTGATGACTTCCTTGCAAATGGATGTGCACTTCAGGGGCTGCTTCAGATTGTACGCTCAGCTGGTGCAAAAGTAGAGGGTATCGGTATTGCAGTTGAGAAAGGTTTCCAGCCAGGCGGAACAATGATTCGTAACTTTGGATATCAGTTAGAATCACTTGCAATTGTTGAAAGTATGAACGCTGAGGACGGAAGTATTACATTCCGCGAACAGTAATATATCTTTGATGCACTTAATTATTTGGTTTGAAAAGGAACATTGTATTTTCTGTACAGAGCTGTAAAATGGGGAAAATAGGTGAAGATTTGACGTATTTGGAAAAATGTGTTATAGTATCGCCTGTATCATTTTTTTAGGATGAAAAGTTGGTTATAAAACAACTTAAGATAACAGAGAAATTTATGATGTTTATACATATAGGAGGTAAATAATTATGGCAACAAAAAAGGATACAATCGCAATTGAAGCAACAAAGGATACAACAAAAGCAACAGCTAAGAAGACTGCAAAAAGAACTGATCTGAAGGCAGAACTCTGCATTCAGTTTGGTGAGAAAGAATATACAGATAAAGATATTCTGAAGCTTGTAAAAGCTGTTTGGACAAAAGAGATGAAACGCAAAGTTGGCGAGATGAAAAAGGTTCAGATGTATATGAAACCAGAAGAATCAGCAGTATATTTTGTGGTTAACAGTGAAGTAACTGGAAAAATTGATCTGTAAAAGATTATCAAGAGCATTGGGTGGATAGAATCTGCTGCAATGCTCTTTTATAAAGAATAAAAAATTAAAAAAAGACTTTACAAATATAAAAACATATGATATTATATCATTTGTCGAGCGGAAATGGCGGAATGGCAGACGCGCTAGATTCAGGTTCTAGTGGGAGTTAGTCCTGTGAGGGTTCAAGTCCCTTTTTCCGCATGAGAGAAGTCTTGCAGATCAGTGATGATTTGTAAGGCTTTTTTTTCTGGAAATAAAAAAAGACAATAAAAAATCCACTGTGCTGTTTGTCTAATCAGTACAGTGGATTCTATTTTACTATTACATCCATTGGTGTGTCCTCCTTTTCTATTTTGTTATCTATCTAAAACTATTTTAAAAATAGTGTTTTTTCAATTCATTAAATTTAAATACTTATCTCATTGGTCTATACCGCTTTCTTTAGATTTTCTTCTTGGGTTTTAAATACTTATTTCATTGGTCTGTACCACTTTCTTTAGATTTTGTTAGGGATTATAAATACTTATTTCATTGGTCTATACCACTTTCTTTAAATTTTATTTTTGGATGATAGATAACTATTTCATTGGTCTATACCTCTTTCATTAGATTGGGATTTGGTTTTAAATTAAATTGTTTGGTGGTTTGTACCTCTTTCTTTTAGATTATGAAGATTAAATTAAGTTGTTTGGTGGTTTGTCCTCCTTTACTTTAGTTCTATATTAAGTTGTTTGATTTGTTATTTGTTGATATTATAATATCTCACAATTGTATATTTGTCAATATATATTTCGAAAATAATAAAAATATTTATAAATTTACAGAATATACAGAAAATAAAAAAATGAAATGTCTGAAAATACCCCTATAGAGTAGGAACGTGTTTCCGGACTCTTAGGGGTAAATAATTATTGAAAAATTTCGATGCTTCGTTCCAAAATACCGTTCATATGAGCAATTGCAGTGCCGTAATTTGTGATTGGAATGTTCTGCTCTTCGGCACATTTCAGTCGGTATTTCATTTCTCGCTCATTTAAGGTACATCCACCGCAGTGGATGATCATTTTATATTTACTTAAATCTGCGGGGAATTCGGTTCCGCTGGTGAATTTGAACAGAAGCTCTTTTCCAGTATGTTTGTGAAGCCAGCGTGGAAGCTTGACAGTTCCGATGTCTTCACACTGGCGATGGTGGGTGCATCCTTCGGAAATAAGGACAGTATCTCCATTTTCTAAGGAATCAATCGCATGTGCTCCGTGTACTACAGTGTTTAAATTGCCTTTATATCGGGCAAATAAGATAGAAAATGAAGTCAGTGGTATATCTTTAGGGACGAGGGCGGAAACACTTTTAAAAGCCTGACTGTCGGTGATAACGAGGGCTGGCTTTTTTCTGAGATGTTCAATTGTGGCGGAAAGTTCACTTTCCTGGACAACGATGGAAATTGCTCCACATTCCAAAAGATCTCGAATGGTTTGCTGTTGAGGAAGGATCAAACGTCCCTTTGGTGCTGAAGCATCAATTGGAACAACCAAAATTACGAAATCATTTGGTTTTACAAGATCACGCACAATATATTTTTCAGGAGCGTCCTGTGGAACCTGTCTGGCGATCAGTTCTTTTAATTCGTGAATATTTTCTCCGGTGAGAGTGCTTACAAAGATGCTGTTTTTTTCTGAAACATTTTCAGGAAGAGAAAATATCTCTGTCAGGAGATCCTTCTTGTTGAAGACAATTACATACGGAATCTCTTTTGCGATAATGCGTTTCAGAATGTCAGAATCTTCTTTTGTCATGCCGAGAGAACTGTCAATCACTAGGATTGCGATGTCTGTTTTGTTGAGAGTCTGATAGGCTTTCTGAATACGCAGAGCACCAAGTTCGCCTTCATCATCAAGTCCCGGAGTATCAATGATGACAACTGGGCCCAATGGAAGAAGTTCCATGGCTTTTGAGACCGGGTCTGTGGTTGTTCCTTTTATATCAGACACAATAGCAAGGTTTTGTCCTGTGATTGCGTTGATGACGCTGGATTTTCCGGCATTTCTTTTACCGAAAAGACCGATATGGATTCGGCTGGCGGAAGGGGCTGAATTTAAACTCATGATAAACCTCCATTCTATTATGAAAGGCAGTCCCATTGAAAAGACTGCCTCTTTAGTTATTCTATAAAGGATCAGAAACGGAAATCTCTTCTGTTATTCTGTTCGATCAGGCGAAGGTTTTCCATTACAATCTTTCTTGCTTTTTCATTTGGCACATTGAAGACTTCTTTTGCGATCAGAGCATCTCCGATTGCTTTTGTTGCAGGGGATGCGTAATCCATCAGATATTCTTTCAGAGTCATCAATGCATTAGGGTGACAGCAGTTTTGAATCTGTCCGCTCTTGCAAAGAGACATAAAACGGTCACCGGTACGTCCTTCACGGTAGCATGCTGTACAGAAGCTTGGTATGTAGTCCATTTCCATAAGCCAGCGAACAACCTCGTCAAGAGTACGTGTGTCGCTTACGTCGAACTGTTCAGATTTTTTATCTTCTGGTTCTGGTTCGCAGTAACCGCCAACGCTTGTACGGGAAGCACCACTGATCTGGGAAACGCCAAGGTGAAGGGCGCGTTCGCGCATCTTCTGATTTTCTCTTGTGGAAATGATCATGCCTGTGTAAGGTACTGAAATACGGATGCAGGCGATAATTTTTGCAAATGTATCGTCATCAATACCGTTGTCGAACTGATCAGGGTCAATATCGTCTGCGCGTTTCAGACGAGGAACACTGATTGTATGAGGCCCAACGCCGAAAGCGGCTTCCAAATGTTCTGCATGCATCAGAAGTCCTGCGAATTCGTAGCGGTATTTGTCAAGACCGAAAAGAACTCCGAGGCCTACATCATCGATTCCGCCTTCCATTGCACGATCCATGGCTTCAGTATGATAGTTATAGTCATGTTTTGGTCCTGTTGGATGAAGCTGGAGATAGCTTTCTTTGTGATAAGTCTCCTGGAACAGGATATATGTTCCTACTTCCGCTTCTTTCAAAAGACGATAGTTGTCAACTGTAGTTGCAGCAATATTGATATTAACGCGACGGATTGCTCCGTTTTTGTGTTTGATGCTGTAAATAGTTTTGATACTTTCAAGGTAGTATTCCATTGTGTTGCGGACAGGATCTTCACCTGCTTCAAGTGCAAGACGCTTGTGTCCCATATCCTGAAGAGCGATCACTTCACGACGGATTTCTTCCTGAGTAAGTTGTTTACGTGTAATATGTTTGTTCTTTAAGTGATATGGACAGTAAGTACATCCATTCACGCAGTAGTTGGACAGATATAAAGGCGCAAACATTACGATACGGTTACCATAGAAATCTTTTTTGATCTGTTCTGCAAGTTTCATGATTTCCTGATTTTTTTCGTCATCTTCACATGCAAGAAGGACAGAAGCCTCGCGGTGGGAGAGTCCCTTGCGTAGTTTTGCTTTCTCGATCAAAGCATTGATCAGTTTGATATTATTTTTGTTTTCATCTGCATAAGCAAGTGTGTCCAGAATTTCCTCATGATTGATAAATTCATCGGCACATTTTGATTTGACGTCATAGACATCCATAGTATTACCTCCTGATATTACGATTATTTTGTCTTTGCATAAATAGTTTTTGTACTGATTCCCGGCAGCATACCGAGCTTTCCGGACAGGGCGCTGATGACGTCCCCAGGGGCATCCATCGCAACACTGATGACAGATATATTTTTTTCTCGATGAGGAACACCCATTCTGCCGATAATATATTCACCGTATTCGCTTAAAAGGTGATTGAGTTCATCGACGGAAGAGTTTGTATTTACTACAATTCCGATCAAAGCAATTCTTGTGTCTGTTGTGTTCATAAGTGTTTCCTTTCTATATTGACATATAAAGATAAAAAATCCTGCATCATTCTCAGACGCAGGTACGACAAAAAGAGGGATTTACTCCCTTTTAGAAACCTCATGTGCGCCTTTTTACTCAGATTTGATAAAATCGCCTCTTTGTAATCAGAACGATTATTGGATTATATTATAGCATGAGGCCGCTTTTGAAACAATAAAAATAAAAAAATTTCCTGATTTATATTTGAATTTGCACATGACAGAAAAATGTGGATTTGACGAAATAAAAGGAATATGGCAATATAGGAATATCAGTGGTGAGTATGATTTGATATGAGAAGGGATGGAAACTGATGGGTGTGATTAGAAAACGTTATGTATTTTATGGGAGAGTTCAGGGAGTTGGATTTCGTTATACAGCAAAAAAACTTGCTCAATCAGCGGGGCTGACTGGATGGGCGAGAAATGAATATAATGGAACAGTAACAATGGAAATACAAGGCCGGGAGACTTTGATCAATAAGGTGTTAGTTGGACTGAATCATAATATCTTCATAACGATTGACTGGATTGATTCAGAAGAAATACCAGTGATAGAAGAGAGTGCTTTTGTGGCCCGATAAAAAGAAATCAGGAGGAACGTGATGAAGTTAGGATTTATAGGAACAGGAAACATGGCAAATGCAATTATAGGAGGCATTATTCAGGAGGGAATTGTAAAACCAGAAGAAATCATAGGATCGGATGTATTTGAGGCAGGGCGGGAAAAGGTCAAGTCTCAGTATGGTATTGAAGTGACTGCAGATAACAGGCAGGTGGCAGAAACTGCAGACATATTGTTTTTATCAGTTAAACCTCAGTTTTATGCAGATGTAATTGCAGAAGTGAAAGATTTGATCAATGATTCAAAAGTAGTTATTACAATTGCTCCGGGAAAAACTCTCGCATGGCTGGAAGAACAATTCGGAAAGAAAGTTAAAATCGTGCGTACAATGCCAAATACGCCTGCGATGGTTGGAGAAGGTATGACTGCAGCGTGTAAAAATGAGATGGTTACAGAGGAAGAGATGAAACTTGCTCTGAAAATTTTAAATTCTTTTGGAAAGACAGAAGTTGTTCCAGAGCGTATGATTGATGCGGTGGTGGCTGTCAGTGGAAGTTCACCGGCTTATGTTTATATTATGATTGAAGCAATGGCAGATGCTGCTGTAGCAGAGGGAATGCCTCGTGCACAAGCGTATAAGTTCGCAGCTCAGGCTGTTATGGGAAGTGCGAAAATGATACTTGAGACAGGAAAGCATCCGGGAGAGTTAAAAGATATGGTATGTTCGCCGGCAGGGACAACAATTGAAGCGGTACGTGTTCTGGAAGAAAAAGGATTTAGAAGTGCTTTGATTGAAGCGATGAAAGCCTGTGCGAATGTATCAAGAAATTTGTAATTTCAAAGGGTTAAAAAAAGAGTACGGTAAACCATGTAAAGATTTGCCGTACTCCCTCGTATATAAAAAGGGAGAAAAATTTCAGAGAGTTCGAGACATCATTTTTACCATTGCGGTAAATGTGTTCTCGTTGTAATCTATATCAAACTCGTCGCCTGGGTGATTCAGTACTTTTTTTATGCTTAAAATACCCAGTCCTCCGCTTTTTTTGCTGGACAACAGTTTGCCCTCTTTTATCATAATCTGGCCACGGTAGGAATTTTCGACAAGAAGGATAAGATGATCATCCATCCAGCGCCCTTTTAAAGAGATGAACTTATCATCTCCGTCGAAACGTTTACAGGCTTCTAAAGCATTTTCTAAAAGATTTCCAATTACAATGCAAAGAGAAAGATCATCAATAGGAACACGATCTGGCAGAGACAGATTTACATTCAGTCTGACATTAATTTTTTTTGTTCGTGTCGCATATCCGTGAATCAATCCGTTAACGGAGACATTCTGACAAAAAATTAATCCAGTTGTGGAATCCATTTCTTTTTGTAATTTTTTCAGATACGATGTTTGTTCTTCTTTTTCCATATTTAATAAGGCATAAATATGATGCCGAAAATCATGTTTAATAATCCGGACCTGTTCACTGTACTCAAGAATACGATTATAATGATCATTTTGCTGACTGATCATTTGTTTTGCGAATTGAAGTTTTTCTTCAGCTTCACGACGTTTTAGCAGACCAAGAATACTGTTTAGGATTAAAACGTGAGCA
The DNA here is from genome assembly GCA_036309085.1 of Schaedlerella sp. Taxonomy (GTDB): domain Bacteria; phylum Bacillota; class Clostridia; order Lachnospirales; family Lachnospiraceae; genus Schaedlerella. The sequence goes on along the minus strand of JAXJUL010000012.1, from coordinate 145,340 downwards.
AGTACAACCATAATGTTAAGAAGAAGATAGAAAATAATCATCTCTGTTCCTATCGTTCGTAAGGATTCCTCTGAAAAAATTGTATTTTTTCCTGTATAGAGCAAAACAAGTGCTATGACAGGGAACATGATCAATAGAGTACATCGCCGTAAAGAAAACTCTTCAAATAAAAGTTTAACAGCAGTTTTGGCATTGAAAAATATAAATAAATATACAATAAAAGCCCACAATACAGAAGAAAGAACGCAAATTTCCATTCGTGTAAGCTGGATACGAGAGTCTAAAAGCCATACAAAAAATTCATTAATAGAAAAAGTGGTTTCTGAAAATAACCAGGCGGTTACATACAAGAAAGCCTTTTCGAGAGCGCTTCCTTTAAAAAATACAAGCAATACAAGAAAGAAGATTGCTGAAAAAATTCCTTGAAAAAGAGAAAATCCTTTCATTTCAAAATCCAGTAAAAATTGTAGGAAAATCATAATCACCCAGATATTGACGGAAATTGCAGCGATATTTTCTTTGTTTTTTACCTTGGGTTCCATACAGATGAAGATTGGCATCAGACGAATCGCCAGACAGATAAGATTTATAAATATTTCGCACGCCTCGTTGTTCATGCAGGTGTTCTCCTTCCATCCAGTGTTTTTATTCCAGACGATAATGGTAATATTTGTTTTTGGTTTCTTTATAATAATTTCTTGAAATTGGGACGATTTTACTATCGCACATATAGAAGCATACATCTTCCATTTTACATACATAATCCAGATTGACAATATAACTCTGGTGGCATCTCAGAAATTTCTTCTGGGTTTGCAGCATATCCTGGATCTGCGATAATTTTAGATTTACAGTAATTACTTCGTTATCATCCATTATAATAGAAACTTTATGTAATTTATTTTCGAAATACTGAATCCTGTTTAGTGGGATTCTAAGGGGGATTCGATTGTGCATTACAGAAAGATATTCTTGTTTCAGTTTTTGTTTAATAACCCGTTCCATGGTTTCATTGAAACTTTCAGAAGTAACTGGTTTTAGAATAAAACCAGTGGCATTTACCCGATAGCCATCGACTGCAGATTCCAAGGAAGAAGTAATGAAGATAATGGCAGGATGTTGTTTGGAACGATTGAGTTGTTCTGCGATCTCTATTCCTGTCATTCCTGGCATCAGAACATCCAGAAGGTATAAGTCGTAGGATCCTCCAGAATTTAATAACTCATCTGCAGATGAACAGGTCTCTATTCTGAAATCAAGTTCTTTTTTGCGAAAAAACTCAGTTGTATATTGAACAATAAGTTCTTTTTCTTCCTGAGTGTCATCACATACTACAATCTCCAGCATAAGAATGCCTCCTTTAAGTGTGGAAGTGTATTTCCAGAATTAAGTTAATATTATTCTTTTTCTCTATCTTCGTCAAGCGAGCAAGTGGTAAATCAACATTTTTGGTAGTTTTTCGTCATTTTCTGTTATTTCTGCAATACGATAGATATGTTAAACTCTAAATATAAAATAAAGTGTATAAAAAAAATATAAATTTCTAATTTATGAATTTGAAATGCACGGAAAACAAATAATTATTTAACAGGGAGGTATTTTTATGGGTGCTAATTTTATTGTTACAGCAATCGTAGTTGTGTATCTGCTTGCTATGCTCTGGATTGGCTGGTATTCATCAACAAAGATTACATCTAACACAGACTTCATGGTAGCTGGTCGTCGTCTTGGCCCAGTTCTGATGGCTGGTACTCTTGCTGCCACAGAAATTGGGGGCGGAAGTTCACTTGGTGTTGTGCAGAATGGTATGTCAGGTTTTGGTCTGAGTGCTCACTGGTATATCACAACAATGGGAATTGCGTTTGTTATTCTGAGCTTTATCGCTCCAAAATTCAGACAGGCAACTGTTAAGACAGTTCCTGAATATTTCAGAAGACGTTATGGTAAATCCAGTGGTCTTGTAACAGCAATCATCATGCTGCTTCCACTTGTTGGTCTTACAGCAGGGCAGTTTATCGCTTCTGCAGTTATTCTTTCTACAATGCTTGGTATTAACTATCAGGTGGCAGTTATTATCGTGGCTGTAGTAGTAACAGTTTACTCTATCATGGGTGGTCTCTGGAGTGTTACACTTACAGACTTTATTCAGGTATTCCTTATTGTAATCGGTATGATCATTGCAATTCCATTTGCCATGAACTATGCAGGCGGCTGGGATGCCATTGCTGCAAACATTCCGGCAGGAACACTGGATATGTTTACAGGATACAGCTTGTTTGATATCATCTCACTTATTGTAATGTATGTTGCTACATTCTCTGTAGGACAGGAAGCTGTTTCACGTTTCTATGCTGCAAAAGATGAAAAAGCTGCAAAAGGCGGAGCATGGCTTGCTGCATTAGTAAACTTTATCTATGCATTTATTCCAACAATCCTTGGAATTATTACACTTGCTCTTATCAACATGGGCAAATTTGATTCTGCGCAGTTCGCAGAAGTTGGTGCTCGTTATGCACTTCCGGTTCTGGCAATCAACACAATGCCGGCATTGATCTGTGGTCTTCTGTTCGCAGGTATCATTTCTGCAACAATGTCCAGTTCAGACTCTGACCTTTTAGGTGCTGGTTCTATCTTTGCAAATGATATTTACAAAGCGGTAATGAAACCAACAGCGACAAGTGAAGAAGTTATGAAAGTTACAAAAATCGTTATGTGTCTCGTTGGTGTTGCATCTATGTTTATTGCATTGTTCAATACCCAGAGTATCGTAACAATCCTTATGTTCTGTTTCACACTTCGTGCAGCAGGTACATTCTTCCCATATGTAATGGGACATTACTGGAAGAAAGCATCTACAGCAGGTACAGTAGCATCTCTGATTGCAGGTACAATTGTAGTTGTTTATCTTGAACAGTTTTCTGGTGGTATGTTGTTGGGAATTAAATTCAGTCAGCCTATCCTTCCGGGTCTTGTAGTTGCATTTATAGCATTCGTTGGATTCTCTTTGATCTTCCCGCCAAAGGTAGAGACAACAGAGCTTGCGGCAGAAGCTGATGATTAATAAAAATATTGGCGGTCTGCAGGATATGAAAGATAAGACATGTCGCTTATGCGCCTGATTAAAAATACCTGTTTCGACAGAGGAGTACTGTTGAAACAGGTGTTTTTTATTTTCTGATCTAGATTTTCTGCCAGCGTCCGCTTGCTCCACATGGAAGTACAAGTCCGCTGTTCTTTACAGGAAGTCCGATTTCCTGTGATTCTACATGACCTCTCCATGGCTTGAGTTCTGTAGCGATCATATAAGTCAGGACTGCAGGTGCAAGTCCTGTTGTATAAGAGTTCACAAGGAAGAATAATGGGTCATCAGATAAGATCTTTGTACAAAGTTTAATAAATGGATGAACCATGTCTTCAATCTTCCAGATTTCGCCCTTTGGACCACGTCCGTATGATGGCGGGTCCATGATGATAGCGTCGTATTTGTTGCCACGGCGGATTTCGCGTTCAACGAATTTTACACAGTCATCTACAAGCCAGCGGATCGGAGCATCCTTTAATCCCGAAGATGCAGCATTTTCTTTGGCCCAGCCGACCATACCTTTTGATGCATCAACATGTGTTACTTGAGCGCCGGCGGCAGCTGCCGCAAGAGTTGCTCCGCCTGTGTATGCGAAAAGGTTCAGAACCTTAATAGGTCTTCCGGCATTGCGGATGAGTTCCGAGAACCAGTCCCAGTTTGTTGCCTGTTCAGGGAAGAGCCCTGTGTGTTTAAAACTGAATGGTTTTAAATTAAATGTAAGCGAATCATAATGAATCTGCCACTGCTGAGGAAGGCTGAAAAATTCCCATTCGCCCCCACCTTTTTTGCTGCGATGGTAGTGACCGTTCATATGTTTCCAACCGTAGTCTTTCTTTGGGGTGTCCCAGATGACCTGTGGATCTGGGCGGACAAGGAGGTAATCTCCCCAACGTTCCAGTTTTTCACCCTTAGAGCAGTCTATTACTTCATAATCTTTCCAATTATCTGCAATCCACATAAAATATTTCCTTTCTATAAATCATAAATAAAATATTTTCAATAATAAATTTCATCCTTCTTTATATCTTCTCATAAAACAAAAAAATTTTCAATATGGAAGGGAAAAGAGGAAGATTAAAATGAATATGAAACTAGAAATAGAAAATATAAATATAGAAAAAAACTATGCAAAAATTAAGAGCATAGAAAAAAACTATAAGAGAAATGGTTTATGTTGAGGTGAGCCACTGGAAAAAGGGAGGTGAAACAGATATAATATAGAATATTACTTAAATACAATTATTATGAAAGATAAGAGGAATAAATTATGTTAGTAAATGCGATGGGCGATGCATGTCCAATTCCAGTAATTAAGACAAAAAAAGCGCTTCAGGAACTGAATGGTGCTGGAACTGTAGAAGTACTTGTTGACAACGAGATTGCTGTACAGAATGTAAGTAAGATGGCTGCAAGTTCAGGCGGTAGTGTTACATCTGAAAAAATTGCTGAAAAAGAATATAAGATTACAATTGTAATGGGTGAAAAGGCTGATGAAGCAGCAATGGAAAAAGAAATGCAGGAAATTGACTGTCCAACATGTAAAACTAAGAATACAGTTGTTGTGATTTCAGCAGATCATATGGGTGAAGGCAATGAAGCACTTGGTAAAGTTCTGATTAAAGGATTTATTTTCGCAGTATCTCAGTTGGATGAACTTCCGAAGACAATGTTATTCTATAATGGTGGTGCAACACTTACAGCAGAAGGTTCTGACTCACTGAATGACCTGAAAGAACTGGAAGCGCAGGGAGTTGAAATCCTTACATGCGGAACATGCCTTGATTATTATGGATTAAAAGAAAAGCTTGTTGTAGGTTCTGTTACAAACATGTATAGTATCGTAGAGAAAATGAACGAGGCAGATCATATTATCCGTCCATAAGGATAAGATTTCGTTATTAATATTGGTATAGGAAGGAAACTCATAAGATGAAGACAAGAGATGAGATTCGTCTTACACAGATGAGCAGCACCGCTGGATGAGCGGCTAAAATAGGTCCTGAGACCCTTGCCCAGGTTCTGGGTAAGCTGCCAAAATTTTATGATGACAATCTGTTGGTCGGAATTGAGACATCGGATGATGCCGCCATTTATAAGGTCACAGATGATATAGCAATGATACAGACAGTAGACTTTTTTACACCGATTGTAGATGATCCATATACATTTGGTCAGATTGCGGCTGCGAACTCCCTGAGTGACGTTTATGCGATGGGTGGTGAGCCGAAGATTGCACTGAATATTGTAGGTTTTCCGAACTGTCTCGATATAGAGATTCTCGGAGAAATTCTTCGTGGCGGTGCGGATAAAGTAATGGAAGCAGGAGCAGTTCTCGTAGGTGGACATTCTGTGCAGGATAACGAACCAAAATATGGGCTTTGCGTATCTGGTTTTGTTCACCCAGACAGAATTTTTAAAAATTATGGATGTAAGCCGGGAGATGTTCTGATTCTGACAAAGCAGATCGGAAGTGGAATTATCAATACTGCGGTAAAAGCAGAGATGGCTTCAGAAGAAGCAGTACAGGAAGCGATTACTGTTATGGCTTCTCTTAACAAGAAGGCAAAGGAAGTAATTGAAAGTTATCCGATTTCAGCATGCACAGATATCACAGGATTTGGATTACTTGGACATTGCGCAGAGATGGCATCTGCAAGTGAGGTGACATTTGAACTTCACGTAGATGATATTGCATATATCCAGGAGGCAATTTCATTTGCCAAGATGGGACTTGTACCAGCGGGGTCATATAAGAACCGTGAGTATACAGGGCATCAGGTGGATTATGGTAATGCAGAAGAACATGATGTTGATCTGTTGTATGATCCACAGACTTCGGGTGGTCTGTTGTTCAGTATAGCGGAAGAATATAAGGAAGAGATTTTACAAAAATTTGTAGAAGCAGGCATGGATACAAAAGTTTCTGTGATTGGAACAGTAAAAGAAGCAGGAGATAAATGGATTCGCCTGATAAAAGGGTAGTAATATGAATTTAAAGCAGATTGAGGCATTTGTGCTGGTTGCAGAGAAGGGGAGTTTTTCAGAAACAGCAAAAGCTTTGTTTTTGACGCAGCCGACAGTCAGCGCACATGTGTCTGAATTAGAAAAAGAACTGAATCTTCGTCTGTTCGTACGTGATAAAAAGCGTGTGGCACTGACGGAGGATGGGAAAAATTTTTATGAATACGCGAAGCAGGTAACGCTTTTAATGGAGCAGATTGAGGAGAAATTCTTAGCCAAAGAAGAGGAAGACAGTAATGCAGAGATTGTAATCGCAGCATCTTCTGTTCCGGCTCAGTATTTATTGGCAGAGATTATGTTTCGCTTCCGCCTGAGATATCCACACAGACAGTTTGTGATAAAGGAATCTGATAGTGCCGGTGTAGCAGAGATGGTAAAAATGCGTCAGGCAGATATTGGATTTACCGGAGCGAAAGTAAGTGGGAAGCGTTGTAAATACATTCCATTTTATAAGGATGAGCTTGTTGTAATCACGCCGAATGAAGAACGCTATCGTGAAAAACAAAAGTTTGACAGTGTATCAGACTGGATTGAGGAAGAACCATTGGTGCTCAGAGAAGAAGGCTCTGGTACTCGAAAAGAAGCGCTGAAGATTCTGGAAAAGATGGGAATTGAAAGAGAAAAGCTCAATATCGTTGCAAGTATGGGAAGTACGGAGACTGTAAAGCAGTCAGTGGCTATGGGAATGGGGATTTCTGTTCTCTCTGCGCTGGCGGTGCAGGATGTGGTCAGCAGTGGAAAAGTATTGGGATTTCCTCTTGGAGCAAATGTAGGTGTCAGAGATATTTATGTGGTTTATAATAAAGACTTTGGTATGACACCAACTGTTAAAAATTTCCTGCGTGTTATGGAGAAATTATATCCGAAATGCAGAGTGTAAGAAAAGTGACCGCTTGTCGGTCATTTTCTTATGTCATAGAAATTATTTTGTGTTTGAATAAAAAATTATTGAATAAACATATTTTATATGAAAATTTCAATAAAATACAGCACGAAATATAGAAAATATCTATAATACATATAATGCATAGATATAATTGATTGGACTGGCAAATTACACAGAACTATAATGAAATTTGTAGAAAAACATGAGGTAGTGAGATGAACAATTGTATGATTTACATGGATAATGCGGCTACAACATTGCCGAAGCCTTCAAGAGTGGCAGAAGCAATCGTAAAAGCCTTGGATTCTTTGGGGAATGCAGGGAGAGGAGTGACAGATGCTTCATTAGATGCAGCTCGTGTGCTTTATAATACACGTGAAAGGCTGTGTCATCTTTTTAATGGGCAGAATCCGAAACAGATTGTATTTACCAATAATTCAACAGAGAGCTTGAATATAGCAATACAAGGACTGATCGAACCAGGTGACCATGTGATCACAACTGTTCTTGAGCACAATTCTGTGCTGCGTCCTTTGTTTGAAAGAGAAGAGGCTGGAGCAAGCCTCACAATTCTGACGTGCGACGAAAGAGGAAACATTTCCTATGAAGAAATGGAAGAAGCAATCAGACCAGAGACAAAGGCAATCGTGTGTACACATGGTTCAAATCTTACCGGGAATCTGGTAGATATTGAGCGTGTGGGAGAGATTGCGAAAAGACATCAGATATTGTTTATTGTGGATGCTTCTCAAACAGCAGGTGTTTATCCGATTGATATAGAGAAGATGAACATAGATGTTCTTTGTTTTACAGGGCACAAAAGTCTGTATGGTCCACAGGGGACTGGTGGAATGTATGTGCGTGAAGGTTTGAAGATCCGTCCGTTAAAGCGTGGTGGAAGCGGAGTGGATACTTATAATAAGCATCATCCGGAACAGATGCCAACAGCATTGGAAGCGGGAACTCTGAACGGACATGGGATTGCCGGATTGAATGCGGCCCTTTCTTATATAGAAGAAAAAGGGCTGGAATCATTGAGAGAAAAAGCCTTGGAAAATATGTGGGCATTTTATGAAGGTGTCCGTGAGATTCCGGGTGTCACAGTTTATGGGGATTTTCAGACAAAAGAACGTTGTCCGATTGTAACACTGAATCTTGGTGATTATGATTCGGGTGAAGTGAGTGATGAATTGCTCATGACATATGGGATTTCCACTCGCTCAGGCGGTCATTGTGCGCCGCTTATGCATCAGGCCTTAGGGAATGTAGAGCAGGGGGCAGTGCGCTTCAGTTTTTCACACTTTAATACAATGGAAGAGGTGGAAACTGCAATCCGGGCGATGAAAGAACTTGCAGAAGAATAAGGTTTGCAAGAAAAAGTCTGGTGAAACAAGGACTTCTCTTCTATAGAGTATTCAGGAGGAGAAAGATGAATTTAGCAGATTCAAAGAAGAAACTGGCACTGGCAGGAGTGCTTTGCGGAGCTGTAGCAGCTTGTCTCGCATTTTTTGGAAATCCTGCAAACATGGCATTTTGTATCGCCTGCTTTATTCGTGATATTGCAGGCTCACTTGGAATGCATCAGGCAGCAGTAGTACAGTATGCAAGACCAGAGATTATTGGTCTCGTACTTGGTGCATTTATTATTTCTGTAGCAACAAAAGAATACCGTTCAACAGCTGGATCTTCACCAATGGTTAGATTTGTTCTTGGTATGATCATTATGATCGGTAGCTTGGTGTTCCTTGGATGTCCTCTCCGTATGGTAATCCGTATGTCAGCCGGAGATCTTAATGCGTGGGTAGCATTGATCGGATTTATTCTTGGTGTTGGCACAGGTGTTTTCGCTCTTAAGAAAGGATACAGTCTTGGAAGAGCTTATGTAATTAAGAAAAGCAATGGATATGTGCTTCCATTATTAATGGTAGGCATCCTTGCACTTGCACTTTTCACAACTCTGCTCAAAGCAAGTGAAAGCGGTCCGGGAAGTGTACACGCTCCAATCATTGCATCACTTGTTGGCGGTCTTGTATTTGGTGCAATCGCACAGAAATCAAGAATGTGCTTCGCTGGCGGTGTTCGCGACGTGATCCTTATGAAGAACTTTGACCTTCTTACAGTAGTTGGAAGTCTTTTTGTTGTAATGCTTATTTACAACATTGCAATGGGTAACTTTACATTAGCGTTCAACACACCAGGAGTTATTGCTCACTCAGATCATCTGTGGAACATCCTTGGTATGTATGCAGTAGGCTTTGCAGCAGTACTCGCAGGTGGATGTCCACTTCGTCAGCTTATCCTTGCAGGACAGGGGTCATCTGACTCTGCAGTAACAGTACTTGGTATGCTCGTGGGTGCAGCGCTTTGCCATAACCTTGGACTTGCTTCAAGTGGAACAGCTATGAATGCTGAAACACAGGAACTTGTTATGGGAGCAGCAACACCTAATGGTAAGGTAGCAGTAATCATCTGTATTATTGTCTGCTTCGTTATCGCTTTTACAAATAAGAGAGAAGGTGCAAAATAATGAAAGTTGTTGATGCAAGAGGACTTTCTTGTCCAGAACCAATTATGCTTACAATGGCAGCGTTGAAAAATGCAAAAGAACCTGTTAAAGTATTAGTAACAGAACCACATCAGAAAACAAATGTGGAAAAACTTGCAAAGGATCAGGGAAAAACAGTAAAATCCACAGAGACAGAAGACGGATTTGAGGTAGTTATTTCCTAATACAGGTGTTATGAGAAAAAAAGAACTGAAACTGGTAATTACATTTCACACAACAGCAGATGCAATGGCAATGGAAAAGACCTGTAAGGAGAAAAATTCTCCGGGAAGATTGATTCCGGTGCCAAGAGCAATTTCTTCGGGATGCGGGCTTGCGTGGTGTGCGGAACTTGAGAACCGCGAACAGTTACTTGAAGTCATGCGGAAAGTGGGAATCGAGAATGAAGATATCCATGAATGCATGATATGATGAAAAAGGGTTTCTTCTTAATATATAGAAGAAACAGAATAATGATGATAAAAGGCATGGGTTTCCTGTGCCTTTTTTGTTGGATTTGGGTAGAATATATTTAAAAACAAATACAAAAAACTTTGCTAAAAAAAATTCAATTTTTTTGCAAAAACCCCTTGCATTTTTTTGAAAATGTGGTAACATATATCTTCGGTTGGAGCAAACAGCTAAGAAATAAATGCGAAAACCCTATATAAATTTCGGGATGGGAAGTACATGAAAATACTTGAAATTAAGTAAAAAAGTGCTTGCATTTCATGCCGGAATTGTGTAATATAGAGAAGCTGTGACATGATAGCGTTGAAGCGAGAGGTTGCTGTCGGGGTGAGAAATCGCCCGTGGACGGGTTTTCCGTGGAGCGAATGTCAAGTTAGGAAACTGGCGACAAGTCACTGTACGAATCACAACTGATTACTGATAACCGTAAGGGATATGACCGAAAGGGATAAGTATGAAACAAAACGTGTGTACTCACGACACACGCGGAAGAGTGTACAGTCACCACTTGTCGTACTGAGTTTAATAGTACGAAAAGGAGGCGGCTTTTTTTATGGCAAGTCAAGTAATGAGAATCACATTGAAAGCATACGATCATCAGTTGGTTGATGCATCTGCAAAGAAAATTATCGAAACTGTAAAGAAAAACGGATCACAGGTAAGTGGACCAGTACCACTTCCAACTAAGAAGGAAGTAGTAACAATTCTGAGAGCTGTACACAAATACAAAGACTCCAGAGAACAGTTCGAACAGAGAACTCATAAGAGACTTATCGATATCATCGCACCAACACAGAAAACGGTTGATGCACTTTCCAGACTGGAAATGCCAGCAGGTGTTTATATCGATATCAAAATGAAAATCAAATAAGATTCTCGAATAACATTTAATATTTTAGAACAGTAACATCCTAACATTTAGGATGAGCACCGCAAGGTGTTCCGCTGTAAATAACAGGAGGTAATTATAATGAAGAAAGCTATTTTGGCTACAAAAGTCGGAATGACACAGATCTTCAATGAAGACGGAGTACTCGTTCCGGTAACTGTACTGCAGGCTGGACCATGTGCAGTAACACAGGTTAAGACAGTTGAAAACGACGGATACAGCGCAGTTCAGGTTGGATTTGTTGACAAGAAAGAAAAGATTGTCACAAAAGATAAGAGCGGTAAGAAAGAAATCGCACACAGAAACGGTTTAACAAAAGCTGAAAAAGGACACTTTGACAAAGCTGGCGTTTCCGGTAAGAGATATGTAAAAGAATTTAAATTTGAAAATGCTGAAGAGTATGCACTTGGTCAGGAAATCAAAGCTGATATCTTTGCAGCAGGAGACAAAATTGATGCTACTGCAATTTCAAAAGGTAAAGGTTTCCAGGGCGCAATCAAACGTCACGGCCAGAGCAGAGGACCTATGACACACGGTTCTAAATTCCACCGTCATGCTGGTTCTAACGGCGCAGCATCTGATCCGAGTAAAGTATTCAAGGGCAAAAAGATGCCTGGTCAGATGGGTAACAAGCAGATCACTGTACAGAATCTTGAAGTTGTAAGAGTTGATGTTGACAACAACCTGTTGTTAGTAAAAGGCTCAGTACCAGGACCAAAGAAATGTCTGGTTACAATCAAAGAAACAGTAAAGGCTGCAAAATAATCTGGCAGAATCAGAAAGGAGGAACTTACAGTTATGGCAAACGTATCTGTTTATAATATCGAAGGTAAAGAAGTTGGTACACTTGAACTGAACGATGCTGTATTCGGTGTTGAGGTTAACGAACATCTTGTACACATGGCAGTAGTAAGCCAGCTTGCAAATAACCGTCAGGGAACACAGAAAGCTAAAACACGTTCTGAAGTTTCAGGTGGCGGAAGAAAACCATGGAGACAGAAAGGAACTGGTCATGCAAGACAGGGTTCAACAAGAGCTCCACAGTGGACAGGCGGCGGAGTTGTATTTGCTCCAACACCAAGAGACTACTCAATTAAAATGAACAAGAAAGAAAAGAGAGCAGCTCTCAAATCTGCACTCACATCAAGAGTAGCTGAAAATAAATTTATCGTAGTTGACGAAATCGTATTCGATGAAATCAAAACAAAGAAATTCCAGAGCATTCTGAACAACCTCAATGTTGAAAAAGCACTTGTTGTTCTTGAAGCTGACAATAAAAACGCAGAAATCTCTGCAAGAAACATTGCTGACGTTAAGACAGCTAAAGCTAATACAATCAATGTATTTGACATTTTGAAATACAACACAGTAATTGCAACTAAAGCTGCTGTGGCAACAATCGAGGAGGTGTACGCATAATGGCAGATATCAGATATTATGATGTAATCCTTAAACCGGTTATTACTGAAAAGAGCATGGAAATGATGGCTGACAAGAAATACACATTCCTTGTACACACAGATGCAACTAAAGCTCAGATTAAAGAAGCTGTAGAAAAAATGTTCAACGGAACAAAAGTTGAAAGCGTTAACACAATGAACCAAGATGGTAAAACAAAAAGACGTGGAATGACTTTTGGTAAGACTGCTAAAACTAAAAAAGCAATCGTTAAGTTGACAGCAGACAGTGCAGATATCGAACTTTTCGAAGGTCTGTAAAATTTGAAAAATGATGATAAACGGTGCAATTCCGTGAGACGAATAATTAGTATTGAAAGGAGAAACAGTAATGGGAATCAAAACATATAACCCATATACACCTTCCAGAAGACAGATGACTGGCTCAGATTTCTCTGAAATCACAAAGAAGACTCCTGAGAAATCTCTTCTTGCTCCAAAGAGCAAAACAGCTGGTCGTAATAATCAGGGTAAAATTACAGTTAGACACCACGGTGGCGGTGCTAAACAGAAATATAGAATTATTGACTTTAAGAGAAACAAAGATGGTATTCCAGCAACAGTACTTGGTATCGAATACGATCCAAACAGAACAGCTAACATCGCTCTGATCTGCTACGCAGACGGACAGAAAGCATACATCCTTGCACCAGAAGGATTACAGGTTGGTTGGACAGTAATGAATGGAGCAGGTGCTGAAGTTTTAGTTGGAAACTGTCTTCCACTTTCAGAAATTCCTGTAGGTACACAGGTTCATAACATCGAGCTTTACCCAGGAAAAGGCGGACAGCTTGTTCGTTCAGCTGGTAACAGCGCACAGTTAATGGCTAAAGAAGGAAAATATGCAACACTTCGTCTTCCATCTGGTGAGATGAGAATGGTTCCAATCATTTGCAGAGCATCTGTTGGTGTTGTAGGCAACGGAGATCACAACCTGATCAACATCGGTAAAGCAGGTCGTAAACGTCACATGGGTATCAGACCTACAGTTCGTGGTTCCGTAATGAACCCTAACGACCATCCACACGGTGGTGGTGAAGGTAGAACAAGTATTGGTCGTCCAGGTCCATGTACACCATGGGGCAAACCAGCACTTGGCCTTAAGACACGTAAGAAAAACAAAGCTTCTAACAAGTTAATTGTAAGAAGAAGAGATGGTAAAGCAATCAAATAATTAGTTTACAAGGAGGTTAGAACCTATGGCTCGCTCACTTAAAAAAGGACCATTTGCAGATGAAAGCTTACTTAAGAAAGTAGACGCTATGAACGCTGCAGGTGATAAAGCAGTTATTAAGACATGGTCACGTCGTTCCACAATCTTCCCTTCATTTGTAGGACATACATTTGCCGTACATGACGGAAGAAAACACGTTCCAGTATATGTTACAGAAGACATGGTTGGACACAAACTCGGAGAGTTCGTTGCAACAAGAACATACAGAGGACACGGAAAAGACGAGAAGAAGTCAAGAGTTAGATAATATATAGATCAGGAATTTTGAAAGGAGGTTCATCCAATGGCTAAAGGACATAGATCCCAGATCAAAAGAGAGAGAAATGCACAGAAAGATACTAGACCATCAGCTAAGATTTCTTACGCTAGAGTATCTGTTCAGAAAGCATGTTTCGTATTGGATGCCATCAGAGGTAAAGACGTACAGACAGCACTTGGTATTTTAGCTTACAATCCAAGATATGCTTCAAGCGTAATAGAGAAATTATTAAAATCAGCAATTGCTAACGCTGAGAACAATAACGGAATGAGCGTAGAAAATCTTTATATCGAAGAATGCTACGCAAACAAAGGACCGACAATGAAGAGAATTCAGCCAAGAGCACAGGGTAGAGCTTACAGAATTGAAAAGAGAATGAGCCACATCACAATCGTGCTGAATGAAAGATAGGAGGACAATATGGGACAGAAAGTTAATCCTCATGGCCTGAGAGTCGGCGTTATCAAGGACTGGGATTCCAAATGGTATGCAGAAAAAGATTTCGCAGACAACCTGGTAGAAGACCATGAAATTAGAACATTTCTCAAAAAGAGATTATATAATGCTGGTATTTCAAAGATTGAAATCGAAAGAGCATCTGACCGCGTAAAAGTTATCGTTTACACAGCTAAACCAGGTGTTGTAATCGGTAAAGGTGGTTCTGAAATCGAAAAAGTAAAAGGCGAACTTGCTAAATTTACTGGTAAAAAGCTCATCGTTGATATCAAAGAAGTTAAGAGACCAGATAAAGATGCTCAGTTAGTAGCAGAAAATATCGCACAGCAGCTTGAAAACCGTATTTCATTCAGACGTGCTATGAAATCATGTATGTCCAGAACAATGAAATCTGGTGCACTTGGTATCAAAGCATCTGTTTCAGGACGTCTTGGTGGTGCTGATATGGCTCGTACAGAGTTCTACAGCGAAGGAACAATTCCACTTCAGACACTGAGAGCTGACATTGATTATGGATTCGCAGAAGCTGATACAACTTACGGAAAAGTCGGAGTAAAAGTTTGGATTTACAAAGGCGAAGTTCTTCCAAATAAAGCATCAAAGGAAGGAGATAGATAATCATGTTAATGCCAAAAAGAGTAAAACGTCGTAAACAGTTTCGTGGTACTATGAAGGGCAAAGCTCTCAGAGGTAACACAATTACTTATGGTGAATATGGTATTGTTGCAGCTGAACCATGCTGGATTCGTTCTAATCAGATCGAAGCAGCCCGTGTTGCTATGACTCGTCATATCAAACGTGGTGGTAAAGTTTGGATCAAAATATTCCCAGATAAACCGGTAACAGCAAAACCAGCAGAAACTCGTATGGGTAGTGGAAAAGGTGCATTAGAGTACTGGGTAGCAGTAGTTAAACCAGGCCGTGTAATGTTCGAGATCGCAGGTGTTCCTGAAGAAGTAGCAAGAGAAGCTCTTCGTCTCGCTATGCACAAATTACCTTGCAAATGCAAAATCGTTTCTCGCGCAGACTTAGAAGGCGGTGATAACAGTGAAAATTAATACATTTGTAAACGAATTAAAAGGAAAATCCGTTCAGGAATTAAATGAAGAATTGGTAGCTGCTAAAAAGGAACTCTTTAACCTGAGATTCCAGAACGCAACAAATCAGTTGGATAACACTAGCAGAATCAAAGAAGTAAGAAGAAATATTGCACGTATTCAGACAATGATTACTGAAGCGGCTAAAGCTGAGTAGGAGGTTGCACTGTGGAAGAAAGAAATTTGAGAAAAACACGTACAGGCAAGGTTGTCAGCAATAAAATGGACAAGACAATCGTTGTTGCAGTAGAAGACCACGTTAAGCACCCACTTTATAAGAAAATCGTAAAGAGAACTTATAAACTTAAAGCTCATGACGAAATGAATGAGTGCAACGTTGGCGATACAGTTAAAGTTATGGAAACAAGACCACTCTCTAAAGATAAGAGATGGAGACTTGTAGAAGTTATGGAAAAAGCAAAATAATCATTTTGCATTTCGTTAGCATATAGAAGGAGGTTTATCTGCATGATTCAGCAGGAAAGTAGACTTAAAGTAGCAGACAATACAGGCGCTAAGGAATTACTTTGCATCCGTGTTATGGGCGGTTCTACTAGAAGATATGCTCAGATCGGCGACGTTATCGTTGCTTCTGTTAAAGATGCAACACCAGGCGGCGTTGTTAAAAAAGGTGATGTTGTTAAAGCTGTAGTTGTTCGTTCTGTTAAAGGTGCTCGTCGTAAAGATGGTTCCTATATCAGATTCGATGAAAATGCTGCTGTTATTATAAAAGACGATTTAAACCCACGTGGAACACGTATTTTTGGACCAGTAGCAAGAGAGCTTAGAGAGAAACACTTCATGAAGATTGTTTCCCTTGCTCCAGAAGTACTGTAGGAGGTGCGCAAGAATGTCAACTATGAAAATTAAAAAAGGTGATACTGTAAGAGTAATTGCTGGTAAAGATAAAGACAAAGAAGGCAAAGTGCTTTCAGTAAAGAACGGAAAAGTTCTGGTTGAAGGCGTTAACATGCTGACAAAGCACACAAAACCAAGTGCTGCTAATCAGAATGGCGGCATTGTACACCAGGAAGGACCAATCGATGCTTCTAACGTTATGTATGTACACAACGGAAAGACAACAAGAATTGGTTTCAAAATGGATGGTGACAAGAAAGTTCGTGTTGCTAAATCAACAGGCGACGTTATTGATTAATTCGAGGAAGGAGGTCCAGAACTTTGAGTAGATTGAAAGAACTTTATCAGAATGAGATCGTTGATGCAATGATCAAAAAATTTGGATATAAAAACATTATGGAAGTACCAAAACTCGATAAGATCGTTCTTAACATGGGTGTTGGTGAAGCAAAAGATAATGCAAAAGTATTAGAATCTGCAATTGCTGATATGGAAAAAATCACAGGTCAGAAAGCAGTTATTACAAGAGCAAAGAACTCTGTTGCTAACTTCAAGATCAGAGAAGGTATGGCAATCGGATGTAAGACAACACTCAGAGGCGATAAAATGTATGAATTCGCTGATCGTCTTATCAACCTTGCTCTTCCACGTGTACGTGACTTTAGAGGAGTTAATCCTGACGCATTTGACGGAAGAGGTAACTATGCACTTGGTATTAAAGAGCAGCTTATCTTCCCAGAAATCGAATACGATAAGATTGACAGAGTAAGAGGTATGGATGTTATCTTCGTTACAACAGCAAAAACAGACGAAGAAGCACGTGAATTATTAAGATTATTCAACATGCCATTCAAGAAATAATTTAGGAGGAAAATCATGGCTAAGACATCAATGAAGATTAAGCAGCAGCGTCCACAGAAATTCTCTACAAGAGAATACAATCGCTGCAGAATTTGTGGTCGTCCACATGCATATTTAAGAAAATATGGAATCTGCCGTGTTTGCTTCCGTGAACTGGCATACAAGGGAGAAATTCCAGGCGTTAGAAAAGCTAGCTGGTAAGAATCAGCAAATAACGCAATAAAGTTTAATGCGAAGGCCGTCCCTTTTAAGGGATGTGCCGGACCAGTAACTGATAGATAGATTTGATAAGGAGGATTTTCACACATGACTATGAGTGATCCAATCGCAGATATGCTTACAAGAATTCGTAATGCAAATACTGCTAAACATGATACAGTAGATGTACCTGCATCAAAAATGAAAATCGCGATTGCTGATATTCTTTTAAACGAAGGTTATATTGCAAAATATGACATCGTTGAAGATGGTGCATTCAAAACACTTCACATCACACTGAAATATGGTGCTGATAAGAATGAAAAAGTTATCTCTGGTCTGAAGAGAATTTCCAAGCCAGGTCTTCGTGTATACGCTAACAGCGAAGATATGCCAAGAGTACTTGGTGGACTTGGAGTAGCTATTGTTTCTACAAACAAGGGTGTTATTACAGACAAAGAAGCCAGAAAACTTGGCGTAGGCGGAGAAGTTCTTTGCTTCGTATGGTAAGAAATAAACACTAGGTGAGTGCTAAAGGCACGATCCCGGTGTTTAAAAATGTCCGAAAGAATTTTGTTTGAAAGATTCTGGAGGAAAAGAGCATTTTCTACTTTTCAAATAGGAGAAAATGAGATAAGATGATATATTGGAGGGTGTAAAAGCCCAAAGCAGACTGAAAACAGAGCGGGATGAAGATAATAGTCCGCTCCGAGAATTTAAGTTATAGGAGGAAAAAAGTATGTCACGTATTGGTAGACTTCCAATCGCAGTACCAGCTGGAGTAACAGTTGAGATCGCTGCAAACAACGTAGTGACTGTAACAGGTCCAAAAGGAACTCTTACAAAAGAGCTTCCAGTAGAAATGGAAATTAAACAGGAAGGCGAAGAAATCATCGTAACAAGACCTAACGATCTTAAGAGAATGAAATCTTTGCACGGATTAACAAGAACACTTATCAACAACATGGTTGTTGGTGTAACAGCTGGATACCAGAAAGTTCTCGAAATCAACGGTGTTGGTTACAGAGCAGCTAAATCCGGCAACAAACTCACATTGAATCTTGGATACTCACATCCAGTAGAAATGTTCGATCCAGAAGGTGTTGAAACAACAATGGAAGGTCAGAACAAGATCATCGTTAAAGGTATCGATAAAGAAAAAGTTGGACAGTTCGCTGCTGAGATCAGAGAAAAGAGAAGACCAGAGCCATATAAAGGCAAAGGTATTAAATATGCTGACGAAGTTATCAGACGTAAAGTTGGTAAGACAGGTAAGAAATAATTAAGGAGGGTACGAAAAATGGTTAGTAAGAAATCAAGAAGTGAAATTCGTAGAAAAAAACACATGAAACTGCGTAACCGTTTCAGCGGTACAGCGCAGAGACCACGTTTAGCTGTTTTCAGAAGTAACAATCACATGTATGCTCAGATTATTGACGACACTGTTGGAAATACACTTGTTTCTGCATCTACACTTCAGAAAGAAGTAAAAGCAGAACTCGAAAAAACTAACAACGTTGAAGCAGCAGCATATCTTGGAAAAGTGATCGCTGAAAGAGCATTAGAAAAAGGCATCACAGAAGTTGTATTTGATAGAGGCGGCTTTATATACCAGGGTAAAATCAAAGCATTAGCAGACGCAGCTAGAGAAGCTGGGCTGAATTTCTAAGAAGGGAGAACACACATGAGACAGGAACGCATTGATGCTAGCCAGTTAGAGTTAGAAGAAAAAGTGGTAGCTATTAAACGTGTAACTAAAGTCGTAAAGGGTGGTCGTAACATGAGATTCACAGCTTTAGTAGTTGTTGGAGATGGTAAAGGCCATGTTGGTGCAGGTTTAGGAAAAGCTACAGAAATTCCAGAAGCAATTCGTAAAGGAAAAGAAGACGCAGCTAAGAGTCTTATCACAGTTGCTCTTGATGAAAACGGAAGTATCACACACGATACAATCGGTAAATTCGGAAGTGCTTCAGTATTATTGAAAAAAGCTCCAGAAGGTACAGGAGCAATCGCCGGTGGTCCGGCACGTGCGGTTATCGAGATGGCAGGTATCAGAAATATCCGTACAAAATCTTTAGGCTCAAACAACAAACAGAACGTAGTACTTGCTACAATCGAAGGCCTGAAGGCAATCAAGACACCTGAAGAAGTTGCAAGACTGCGCGGAAAATCAGTAGAAGAGATCGTAGACTAGGAGGATAATAAAAATGGCAGAATTAAAAGTTACATTAGTTAAGTCTACAATCGGTGCTGTACCAAAGCACAAAAAAACTGTTGAAGCTCTTGGCCTTAACAAGGTTAACAAGACAGTAGTATTGCCAGACAATGCAGCTACAAGAGGTATGGTACAGCAGGTTAGACACTTAGTAAAAGTTGAAGAAGCTTAATTGAAATATAATAAGGAGGTACTATCATGGACTTATCAAACTTAAGACCAGCAGATGGCGCTAAACAGAGTGATAATTTCAGAAGAGGCCGTGGACATGGTTCAGGAAATGGTAAGACAGCTGGTAAAGGCCACAAAGGTCAGAAAGCTCGTTCTGGAGCTACAAGACCAGGCTTTGAAGGTGGTCAGATGCCTTTATACAGAAGATTACCTAAGAGAGGTTTCAAATGCAGAAACTCTAAGGAGATCATCGGAATCAATCTGGGTGCTTTAGAAGTATTTGAAGATGGTGCAACAGTTAATGTTGAAACACTTATCGAATACGGTATTGTTAAAAATCCAAGAGATGGAGTTAAAATTCTCGGAAATGGAGAACTGACTAAGAAGCTTACAGTTCAGGCTAATGCATTCAGCGCAAGCGCAGCAGCTAAAATTGAAGCTCTTGGTGGAAAAGCAGAGGTGATCTAATGCTGAAGACATTACGAAGAGCATTAAAAATTGATGATATAAGAAGAAAATTATTATATACATTTTTAATGCTGATCGTTATCAGACTTGGTGCTGGATTGCCTACTCCAGGCGTTAATCCAGCCTATATTCAGGCATTTTTTGAGAGTCAGACTGGTGATATGTTTAATTTCTTTAATGCATTCACCGGTGGCTCCTTCACACAGATGTCAGTCTTTGCACTGAGTATTACACCGTATATCACATCATCTATCATTGTGCAGCTTCTTACAATTGCAATTCCGAAATTGGAAGAGATGCAGAAAGATGGAGCAGATGGGAAGAAAAAACTTGCTGCAATCACACGTTATGTGACAGTAGCACTTGCATTGATTGAATCAACAGCTATGGCTGTTGGATTCGGTCGTCAGGGTTTGCTTGTTGAATATAATTTTGTAAATGTTGCAGTTGTAGTTTGTACATTAACAGCCGGTTCCGCATTCTTGATGTGGATCGGGGAACGCATTACAGAAAATGGTGTTGGAAATGGTATTTCAATTGTATTGCTTGTAAATATTATTTCAACTATTCCAAGTGATTTTTACACACTGTATATGCAGTTTATGAAAGGACAGACAATTGCAAAAAGTATTCTTGCAGCAGTAATCATTCTTGTAGTAGTACTTGCAGTTGTAGTTTTCGTTGTACTGCTCCAGGGCGGTGAAAGAAGAATTCCAGTACAGTATTCACAGAAAGTACAGGGAAGAAAACTGGTAGGCGGACAATCATCACACATTCCGCTGAAAGTAAACACAGCGGGTGTTATTCCGGTTATCTTCACATCATCCCTGATGCAGACACCTATTGTTATTGCATCCTTCATGGGCAAGGGAAATGGAACAGGAATCGGAAGCGAGATTCTTAAAGGCATGAATGCAAGTAACTGGTGTAATCCAGAACAGCCAATTTATTCAATTGGTCTTCTTGTTTACATCATTCTTACAATTTTCTTTGCATATTTCTATACATCGATTACATTCAATCCGATGGAAATTGCAAATAATATGAAGAAGAACGGTGGATTTATACCAGGTATCCGTCCGGGAAAACCAACAGTAGAATATCTTGCAAAGATTTTAAATTATATTATTTTCATCGGCGCATGTGGATTGATCATTGTTCAGGTGATTCCATACTTCTTTAACGGAGTATTTGGAGCAAATGTTTCATTCGGTGGAACATCTTTGATCATCATCGTTGGTGTTATTCTTGAGACAATGAAACAGATTGAGTCTCAGATGCTTGTACGAAATTATACAGGATTTTTAAATAACAAAGGTAATAAAATGGAAAATAAATATCTTTAGTTATTAATGATTTGAAGTTAGCTCGTTGTGTTTTGCATAATTGAAAAACGCAACGAGTTAATGTGCTATATGGATTACTATTCATCAGCGCGAGTTGAAAAATAAGAATAGTGATAGAATGGGAGGATGCAGCTATGAAGATTATTATGTTAGGAGCTCCAGGAGCAGGCAAAGGAACACAGGCAAAGAAAATTGCTGCTAAATATGCAATTCCTCATATCTCAACAGGAGATATTTTCCGCGCAAATATCAAGAACGGTACAGAACTTGGTAAGAAAGCTAAATCTTATATGGATCAGGGATTGCTTGTTCCAGATGAACTGGTTGTAGATCTTGTTGTTGACAGAGTAAACCAGGATGACTGCGAAAAAGGATACGTTTTGGACGGATTTCCAAGAACAATTCCTCAGGCAGAAGCGCTTGATAAAGCACTCTCTGCACTGGGACAGAAAATTGATTATGCACTTGACGTAGAAGTTCCAGATGAAAATATTGTAAATCGTATGTCTGGACGCAGAGCATGTGTTGACTGTGGTGCTACATATCATTTAGTATATGCACCAACAAAGGTTGAAAATATCTGCGACAAATGTAGCGGCGATCTGATTCTTCGTGATGATGATAAGCCTGAGACTGTTCAGAAGCGTCTCAGTGTATATCACGAGCAGACACAGCCATTGATCGACTACTATACAAAAGCTGGCTGCTTGCGCGAAATTGATGGAACAATCGATATTGAAGATGTATTCAAGACAATCGTAGAAGTTTTGGGAGAATAATTCATGAGATTGATGACAGGAATACTTGTCCGTTCAAAAAAGGGACGAGATAAAGGTTGTATATATGTCATAATTTCTGTCAATGATGAATATGTATATTTGACAGACGGGGTCTCAAAGCCCCTCTGTCATTTGAAAAAAAAGAATCGAAGACATGTACAGCCAATTAAAAAGGCAGGCGTGATTCCGATTACCGATGACAAAGGGATAAGAAACCATATAAACAGATTTGAAAGTCATGACATACAGTAAATAGATGTGCACGAGAGGCACTGGGAGGATTAAAAATGTCAAAAGCTGATGTAATTGAAATTGAAGGCGTAGTAGTTGAGAAACTGCCAAATGCGATGTTCAAAGTAGAGTTGGAAAATGGACACATCGTCCTGGCACATATCAGTGGTAAATTACGTATGAACTTTATTAAGATTTTACCAGGAGACAAAGTAACATTGGAAATGTCCCCTTATGATCTTAGTAAAGGAAGAATTATCTGGAGAGATAAATAGGAAGGAACTGGAAAAATTGACGAGAAATCTCGTCGATTTTTTCTTTTATATATGTACAGAAAGAAATACAAAAATACAAGAAATTTTCTGAAAAATAACTAGAAAAAGTATTGACTTTGCAGGGGGAAAAGTGATATACTATCAAACGGTCGTTTTGGAGTGGTGTGCTCCGGACAACCAGTAACAAAAGGATTCTGCAAAGGATGGAAGGAGGATTTGACATGAAGGTTAGATCATCAGTTAAACCAATCTGTGAAAAATGCAAGATTATTAAGAGAAAAGGTAGTATCCGAGTAATCTGCGAAAATCCGAAGCACAAACAGCGTCAGGGCTAATAAGCAATTATTGAAGATTGACAGTGTTTGTTATGAATTAGGCATTTAACAGTGCACATAAGTTTGTGGAACTGTTTAATATACAGTAAGGATGCATCTGGTTATTCTATCACAAGGTACCGGTAGAGCCGATGTCCCCTGCGCTTAGATTGTCCGGCGGCTGAATAACGGACAACGAAGTTGCTTGAGCGTAGATGTATATTGCTTATAATACCCGACATTCGGGCGTTTTATGGATGAAAACGTGTCGGGAAAGGGTATGCGAAGACAACGGCATACCTGGATGTACGAGAGTATATCCCAGTTAAAGACAATATGAAACCGTTCAGAGAAAGGCAGAATTGCCACGGCGAAAAATACGCTGTATTTTGAGATTGGCTCTGAACATGCGACAAAATGAAAATTCTTAAAAAATGGAGGAAAGACACATGGCTCGTATTGCAGGTGTAGACTTACCAAGAGACAAACGTGTAGAAATCGGTTTGACATATATTTATGGTATTGGAAAAACAAGCTCAAACCGTATTCTTGCAGAAGCAGGTATTGACCCAAACACACGTTGTAGAGATTTAACAAGTGAAGATGTAAAGAAAATCAGTGAAGTAATCGACGCTACTCAGCTCGTAGAAGGTGATCTGAGAAGAGAGATTCAGCTGAATATTAAGAGATTAAAAGAAATCGGCTGCTATCGCGGAATCCGTCATAGAAAAGGACTTCCAGTACGTGGTCAGAAAACTAAGACTAATGCAAGAACATGCAAAGGTCCTAAGAGAACAGTAGCTAATAAAAAGAAATAATAATTCGGGAAAGTAGGTTAGTTTATAATGGCTAAAAAAGTTACAAAGAAAGTGACAAAAAGACGTGTCAAGAAAAACGTTGAACGAGGACAGGCTCACATTCAGTCATCTTTTAATAATACAATTGTAACATTAACAGATGCACAGGGTAATGCTCTTTCATGGGCAAGTGCGGGCGGTCTTGGATTTAGAGGTTCAAGAAAATCTACTCCATATGCAGCTCAGATGGCGGCTGAAACAGCAGCTAAAGCAGCGCTGCCACATGGTTTGAAAACAGTAGATGTATTCGTAAAAGGACCAGGATCAGGTAGAGAGGCAGCAATTCGTGCACTGCAGGCATGCGGTATTGACGTAATCAGTATCAAAGATGTTACACCAGTACCACACAACGGATGCCGTCCACCAAAACGTAGAAGAGTGTAATTATTGGTTTACCGCAGATTATTAGGAGGAAGCGAAAATGGCAGTAAATAGAGTTCCAGTTCTTAAAAGATGCCGTTCATTAGGTATGGATCCAATCTATTTAGGAATTGATAAAAAGTCTAACAGACAGTTAAAGAGAGCTAACAGAAAGATGAGCGAGTATGGTCTGCAGTTACGCGAGAAACAGAAAGCTAAATTCATCTATGGCGTTCTTGAAAAACCTTTCAGAAACTACTATGCAAAAGCTAAACAGATGGAAGGTATGACAGGTACAAACCTGATGGTTCTTCTTGAATCCAGACTGGACAACGTAGTTTTCCGTATGGGATTCGCAAGAACAAGAAAAGAAGCTAGACAGATCGTTGACCACAAACATGTACTGGTTAATGGCAAACAGGTAAACATCCCATCTTACCTTGTAAAAGCTGGCGATGTTATCGAAATCAAAGAGAAAAACAAAGGCTCCCAGAGATACAAAGATATCCTGGAAGTAACAGGCGGAAGATTAGTTCCAGCTTGGTTAGATGTAGATGCTGAAAACCTTAAAGGTGCAGTAAAAGAACTTCCAAGCAGAGATGAAATCGATGTTCCTGTTGACGAAATGCTTATCGTCGAGTTATACTCTAAATAATAGGTATTGTTTCGAAGTACACCCAAGGGTGTACTTCGTTAAAATGTTAGTACCCCTCAACATATTTTTAGCCCATAAGGAGGGTCTGTGTAGTGTTTGATTTTAATAAACCTAATATCGAAATTACTGAAATTTCAGAAGATAAGAAATATGGAAAGTTCGTTGTAGAACCTCTGGAAAGAGGATATGGAACAACATTGGGTAATTCTTTGAGAAGAATCATGCTTTCTTCTCTGCCAGGTTCCGCAATCAGTTCCGTAAAAATTGACGGAGTTCTGCATGAATTCAGCTCCATTCCAGGTGTAAAAGAAGATGTAACAGAGATTATCATGAACTTAAAGTCACTGGCAATCAAGAATACATCAGAATCAGACGAAGTAAAAACCGCATATATCGAATTTGAAGGAGAAGGCGTTGTAACAGGCGCTGATATTCAGGCAGACTCTGATATTGAGATTATGAATCCTGATCAGGTTATCGCTACATTAAGCGGCGGTAAAGACAGCAAACTGTATATGGAAATGACCATTACAAAAGGCAGAGGATACGTAAGTGCTGATAAGAATAAGAGTGAGAACTTACCAGTTGGTGTAATTCCAATTGATTCTATCTATACACCAATTGAACGTGTAAACCTTACAGTAGAGAATACACGTGTAGGTCAGATTACTGACTATGATAAGTTAACACTTGATGTGTGGACAAAGGGTACATTACTTCCAGACGAGGCAGTAAGTCTTGCTGCGAAGGTACTCAGCGAACATCTTAAATTATTTATAGATCTTTCAGAAGTTGCTCAGGCTGCAGAAGTTATGATCGAAAAAGAAGATGACGAGAAAGAAAAGGTTCTGGAAATGAGTATTGACGAACTTGAATTGTCAGTACGTTCCTACAATTGTTTGAAGAGAGCTGGAATCAATACAGTTGAAGAGCTTACAAACAAAACACCTGAAGACATGATGAAAGTACGTAACCTTGGACGTAAGTCTTTGGAAGAAGTACTTGCAAAATTAAAAGAGCTTAATCTTGAGCTCAACTCAGGGGAAGAGTAAGATTCCCATGCTTAGAGTTGGATTTCCTGTCAGTAAGACCGTAAGAGCATGACAGGAGCATTCGATTAATAAGCCCGAAGATTGCGTAATTGAATGTTTATGGAGGATTAGAACAATGGCAAAATATAGAAAACTTGGCAGAACAGCAAGCCAGAGAAAAGCACTGCTTAGAGGACAGGTAACATCCCTGCTTGCTAACGGCAAAATCGTTACTACAGAAGCAAAAGCAAAAGAAATTCGCAAAATTGCAGAAGGTCTTATCGCTTTAGCTGTTAAAGAAAAAGATAACTACGAAGAAGTAACTGTAATGGCAAAAGTTGCTCGTAAAGACAAAGACGGCAAGAGAGTTAAAGAAGTCGTTGATGGAAAGAAAGTTACAGTTTACGATGAAGTAGAAAAAACAATCAAAAAAGACAACCCAAGCAGACTTCACGCTAGAAGAGAAATGCTGAAAGTTCTTTACCCAGTTAAAGAAGTTCCAGCAGCTGCAGCTGGCAAGAAGAAAAACACAAAAGAAGTTGACCTTGTTGAAAAACTGTTCAACGAATATGCACCAAAATATGCTGACCGTAACGGTGGTTACACAAGAATCGTAAAAATCGGTCTTCGTAAAGGTGATGCTGCAATGGAAGTTCTTATTGAATTAGTTTAATTAAGAATTGATTAAGACATGAAAAAGAGTGGAAATATCCACTCTTTTTTTGTATAATTAATGAAATTTGAATGCGAAAATTATTACAGGCATCAAAAGAATTCAGGAGGAACTGATATTGAAGTTGGATAAGAAAAATATTATAGAAATCATCATTGTAATATTTGCTGTATTTGGGATGATATATTCCTTTTACAATGTTTTGAGTACAAGGATCTT
This sequence comes from Schaedlerella sp., assembly GCA_036309085.1. Lineage (GTDB taxonomy): Bacteria > Bacillota > Clostridia > Lachnospirales > Lachnospiraceae > Schaedlerella. The sequence continues at coordinate 118,432 of JAXJUL010000012.1, read as the reverse complement.
GAAAAGTGAAAGCAGAGAGGAAATACATGAACTTTCAGAATACATAATGAGTGCACAAAAGAAAGCAGGACGATTAGAATGTCAATCAAACGTATATGTAGGATACAATGAAGAACTTATTCAAGACAAGACAGAAACTAAGAAGTTTATTTATGATTATAAAAATGAACGAATTCAGGTAATTCAAAAAAGTAGTAGTGAAATTATTGAACATGTCGATGGGAATGTATTTGTATATTCACAGGGAATCTCACCTGTTTATTTAAAAGATAAAAAGATGCCTGAAAAAGTTTCCCTGACAGACTGGTATTATTATGAGTGCGAGAGTATATATGGGGAAGAAGAGGAAAGAATCTATTCCGATTCGTTGTCATATGGATATCTTTTAGATGAGGATAAAATTGTGAGAATAACAAAAGAAAATGCAGAACTGAATGGAACAGCAGCTACTAAATTTGTTGTCACAATTGAAAATTCTCTTCGAGAAGATTTCAAGGAAGATATGGGAGACAGTGGGCTTAGAAAATTGCTAAGTAAAAATGGTCTTAGTCCATCGCATATGAAGAGTAATTATCCAACAGTATATAGCCTTTTGAAAAAAGCATATAACAGTGAAACAGAAGATATAATAGTCTGGGTAGACGAAGATGGAAAAATGTTCAGATTAGAAAAAGACTGTACTTTTTCTTACTATGTACGAGTTATGAAAGAAAATTCAGATATTATTGAAAATAAAGTAGGGAAATATGAATATCCAAATGCAGTATGCATTCAGTTTTACGAATATAATCGAGAGGCAGATATGATTTTATTTCCACAAAGCTTTGAAAAGTTGTAGGAAGAAAGCTTTTGGGCAAAATCTATTATTCTTACAAAGAAAAACTTGCACTTTTGACTGTTACAATATATAATATGAGTTATGTTAATAATTTTGTAACAATTTAAAGAAAGGAATTAGATTTGTGAAATTAAGTTTAAAACGAATAGGGCTGCCTGTTATTTTAGCTACATCTGTACTGTTATGGTCTACACCTGTACAGGCTGATGAGATTTCTGATTTGGAGAATAAAACAGGTAATCTGGAGATTCAGCTTGACGGAATTAATCAGGAGTTATTAAAGATTGGCAATGAGATTTATGATACTGAATCAGAAATTGAAAGATCCAATAATGAGTTGATTCGTCTTGAAGAGTCATTAGCTATCTCACGTCAGAATGAAGAAAAACAATACGAAGAGATGAAGGGTCGAATCCGGTTTATGTATGAGAATAATTCTTCTTCCGTCCTGGAGGTATTATTTTCAGCAGATAGCATGGCAGATCTTCTGAATGTAGCAGATTTTATTCAGAGTGTTAGTCAGTATGACAGAGAAAAATTAGATTTGTTACAAGAAGTAAAAGCAGGTATTGAGGCACAGGAGACAGCTCTTAAGGACGAAAAGAAAGAACTGATTGAACTTCAGAAGAAACTGGAGAAGCAAGAAGCGGAATTAACAGTAAAGGCAGCGGAAACTTCTACAGATCTTGCGACATTTAAGGCTCAGCTGCAGGCACTTCGCGAGGAAGAAGCGCGCAGGGCAGAAGAGGAAAGAAAAAAAGCAGAAGAATCTGCGGCAGCGAATTCATCGGGAAATAATTCAGGTTCAGCAAATACATCAGGTTCAGGGAATAATTCAGGAGCTACAAATAATTCGGGATCAACAAATACATCAGGTTCCACGAATAATTCAGGTTCGACAAATACATCAGGTTCCTCAGGTAACGGAGGATATAATTATCCAACAAGCGGCGGTGTATTGACTCCGGAAAAGGGAGTTGTATATTATAATGGACATCGTGAGACATATTATTCACAGAAAGTGCTGCCAGGCGGCGGACTTAGTATTCCAGGACGTCATGTTGCATCTGACGGAACAATCAGAGACAAAGATGGATATATCTGTGTTGCAAGCAGTGATCATCCGAAGGGAACTTTGATAGAAACTTCTCTCGGTATGGGTAAAGTTTATGATACAGGATGTGACAGCGGTACAATTGATGTTTATACAGACTGGTAAGATATTTTAAATAAAAGAGTTATGGATTAAGGCCCATGACTCTTTATTTTTATGGTGCGTAATCATAAAAATTTTGTTACAATGAATTTAAGTTTTGTTTGAGAGTATAAAAATAAGGAGGCGGAATATGCAGAAGATAAAGATGATAGGACTTGATCTGGATGGAACATTGTTGACATCAGATAAGGCACTGACTGCATATACAATAGAGACACTGAAAAAAGCAATCGATGCAGGAATTATTGTTCTGGCCGCAACAGGAAGACCGTTTACGGGAATACCAAAACAACTGCAGGAGTTTCCGGGAATCCGATATGCACTGACAGCCAATGGGGCCAGAATTCTGGATACTCAGGAAGATAAAGTATTGATTGAAAATTTATTTCCATTGGATTATGCAAAAAAGGCATTGGAAATATTCAGCAAATATGATACATTACAAGAAGTCTATTTTGACGGTTTGGGATATGCAGAAGAAGAAAAGTTAAGAAATGCTGAAAGATATCATCGCAGTTCGCATATGTGTGATTATATTCGTAAGACGAGAAAACCAGTTTCTTCTTTGGAAGACATTATTGCAAAAGAAAACAGGCCTATGGATAAGGTGCAGGCAATCTTTGCAAATGATGATGAAAGGCTGGCTGCATGGGATGAACTGTCAAGAATAGACGAGTTTGAAATAGTAAGTTCATTGGGATATAATATAGAAATTAATACTGCAGGTGTGAATAAAGGTACAGGACTTATAGAATTGGGAAAACTTTTAGGAATTGAAAGACATGAAATTATGGCATGTGGAGACGGAGACAATGATGAAGTAATGCTTCGGGAAGTAGGTCTGGGCGTTGCCATGGGGAATGCCACAGATTTTGTAAAAGCAGCTGCAGATTATATTACAGGAACGAATGATGAAGAAGGGGCAGCAAAGGCGATAGAACGATTTGCTTTGAAAGGAGAGAAAGTATGTTAGAGGCTTTAAAGGTAATTATTCTAGGTATTGTAGAAGGAATCACAGAGTGGCTTCCGATCAGCAGTACGGGTCATTTGATTCTTGTGGAGGAATTTGTACATTTAGGCTTGAGTGATGCATTTATTTCAATGTTTAATGTAGTAATTCAGCTTGGAGCGATACTGGCTGTTGTAGTCATATATTTTGATAAGCTGAATCCATTTTCAAAAAAGAAAACAAATAAGCAGAAAAAGATGACAATACAGTTGTGGGTGAAGGTAATTATTGCAACCCTTCCGGCAATGGTCATAGGATTGCTGTTTGATGATATGATTGACAAATATCTTATGAACGCTTACGTAGTTGCAGTAATGTTGATCCTTTATGGTATCTTCTTTATTTTGATTGAAAATCGTAATAAAAACATTTCGCCGAAGGCGTCAAGGCTGTCACAGCTGACAATACCTATGGCATTGGCAATCGGTGGATTTCAGGTACTGGCAATGATTCCAGGAACATCACGCTCTGGAGCGACAATTCTTGGAGGACTTTTGATCGGAGCTTCCAGATCAGTTGCAGCGGAGTTTACATTTTTCCTTGCAATTCCAGTTATGTTTGGAGCAAGCCTCTTAAAGATTGTAAAATTCGGACTTGCGTTTACGGCAGGCGAAGCATTCCTGTTGTTACTTGGATGCGCAGTATCCTTTATTGTTTCTATATTTGCGATTAAATTCTTGATGCAGTATATCAAGAATCATGATTTCAAAGTATTTGGCTACTATCGTATTGTTTTGGGTATTGTTGTATTTTTATACTTTGGAATTTCTGCGATATTGGCATAGACATAGCCTGAATTATTTATGCAGAAATAAAAGTCTCATGAATGATTCAGGTTATATTTTTAGATCATAGAAATTATTTCACAAAAGGGGAAATAGAATGGATAAGATAAAAACACTTTTGAGTGAAGTTTTCAACAGAAATCTGCTGCAGGCAGTGATCAGTAATCCGCGCGTCAAGGATGGTATTGTCAAGGTCAAAGTACGCCCTGTTGAGATTCGTGGAGAGCTCTTATTTCAGTTTGAGGCATTTACCAAAACACAGGCATTTCATGAAAATCTTGCACAGGGTGCAGCAGCAGAGAAAGCGTTTAAATATATGAATGAATTTCGCCAGATGAATATTTCTGTTAATGACGCAGATATTAATATTCTGGTGAGTAAAAAAGGAAAAGTAACGATACAGAAAAAGAAGAAAAAAGATGTTGTACAGCAAAAAGTCCTGTCTCATAACAGAAGTAAAAAATATATTCTGGAGGAAGGAATTGCAGTTCCATTCTTACAGGATCTTGGGGTAATGACACAAGATGGAAAGGTTGTGCGTACAAAGTTTGATAAGTTCCGCCAGATTAATCGTTTTTTAGAATTTATAGAAGATATTCTTCCATGTCTTGCAAAAGACAGAGAAGTGACAATTCTAGATTTTGGATGTGGGAAATCCTATCTGACATTTGCAATGTATTATTACCTTCATGAGTTAAAGAACTATGACATTCGTATTATCGGACTGGATCTGAAAAAAGACGTGATTAAAAACTGCCGCCAGCTTGCAAAAAAATATGGGTATGAAAAACTGGTGTTTATGGAGGGAGATATTGCAGATTACGAAGGTGTGAATGCAGTAGATATGGTTGTTACTTTACATGCATGCGATACAGCTACAGATTTTGCATTGGCAAAGGCGGTCGGCTGGAATGCGGCAGTGATTTTATCTGTACCTTGCTGTCAGCATGAATTGAATAAGCAGATTGACAATGATATATTGGCGCCGATTATGGATTTTGGTCTTTTGAAAGAGCGATTTGCAGCACTTTTGACAGATGGTCTGCGTGCAAAATATTTGGAAAATGTAGGGTATGATACACAAGTGTTGGAATTCATAGATATGGAACATACACCAAAAAATATTTTGATCCGTGCTGTCAAAAAACGTGGTTCATCAAAGATAACAGGACGTTTTAACGCAGGAAAGAAGACAGAGGATTTAGGGGAGCAGATCCGTATCTGTCAGGAATTCTTTCATGCAAAGCCGACTTTAGGGGGATTATTGAATGAGAGTGAGGAAAATTAAAAGAGGAGAAAGATTCAACAAAAAGAACAAAGCAGTTACAAAAAAAGTAAAGAGATTTCGAAAAAGAATGAAGGGATTTAATATAGAAAAAAATAAAATAGATGGAAAGATTAAATTCGCAATTGTTCTTACAGCACTTTGTATTGTTATGATGCTGGGAATTTCTATTTTTAATAAAGTTTCTTCAGAAAAGATGGTTGGACTTGGAGCAGCAGAATATCCAAGAATCTCTTTTAACGTAGATGGAAAAAATGTAAATCATCTGTCTGCTTATGTAGAAGATATGGATATTGCTGCAATGCGAGATACAATCACGCCGATTCCTTCTGATGGAATGATTCAGATGAATATTGAAGATTCAGAACTTGAGATTGAAGAAATCACATATAGAGTATTTTCTCTGGATGGGGAGACAAAATATGTAGATAATTATTGTGATCCAGAGGGAAGCCTGGAGTTGAATCTTGGGGCTGCGTTCCGAGAAGGAAAAAATGAGCTTGCATTGCAGGTTATTTTGCAGACAGACAAGCAAGAATATTCTTATTATACAAGAATTGAGAAGGAAGAAGGTCTGGAAATTTCAAAATGTCTGAATTTTGCTGAAGAATTTCATACGATGACATTTGATCTGAAAAATGAAGAGGCATTAGAAACGTTTCTTGAGCCAAATGAAAAGAGTGATAATACAACATATCAGAAGGTAAATATTCATTCAAATGTCTACCATATTTGCTGGGGAAATCTGAAACCGGAGATTTCTACAGCAGTTGAGTGGAGTATTAAAGAAAGCAGCGTTTCTTATACTTCTCTTCTCGCAAAGTATCAGGTGAAATGTCAAAATGAAGAGGGTGTGCAGGAAACTTATAACATCAGAGAATTTTTCCGTGTACGCCTGAATGAAGATGAGATGTATCTTCTGAATTATGACCGAACAATGAATCAGATTTTTGACCCGGATTCTGACATACTTACAGAATATAGCCTGATGTTAGGAATAGCGGATTCTGAGTTAGAATATGAGACTAACAAAAAAGGTACGATTGTTGCCTTTATTCAGGAGAGAGAATTATGGATTTATAACAAAAGCAAAAATAAGATCATTCAGGTGTTCAGCTTTGGGGATGATGAAAATGCAGATATGAGAAATCTTAATGATGAACATAATCTGCGTATTATCAGCATGGATGATAAGGGTAATCTTATTTTCTCTGTGTCTGGTTATATGAACCGTGGAGTTCATGAAGGCCAGGCAGGAGTCTCTGTATATTCTTACAGTATTAGTGAAAATGCAGTTGAAGAGAAAGCATTTATTCAGAGTAATAAATCATTTGCCATTGCAGATGATGAACTTGGAAAGATGATTTATTATAATCAGGAACAGAAGATGCTGTATATTCTGACAGGTGGAACCTTCTATCAGATTAATATGGAAAGTGAAAAGCAGACTGTTCTGGCAGAGGGTCTGGATGATGATCAGTATGCGATCAGTGAAGATGGACATTTACTGGCATATCAGCTGAATGGTGATGTTAATACAGCTTCGGAAGTTCAGGTTATGGACCTGTCTTCGGGAGAAACTTATGTTGCGAAGGCAGCAGACAATGAGGCAATCAAACCGCTGGGATTTATTACAGGTGATTTTATTTGTGGATATGTAAGAGCGGAAGACGTGGGAACGTCGGTTACTGGTGAAGAACTTCTTCCGATGTATAAAATGGAAATTCTGGAAATGGGTAATAAGGTTGCAAAAACATATGCTCCGGAAAATATCTATATTTCTGATGTATGGGTTGATGAGAATCAGATTACATTGAATCGAATGACTAAGGAAAATTCTGTTTATACAGGAACAACCAGAGATTACATTACGAATACGGAGGAGACCAGAAACAGAGCGATTCTGCTGGATACATTCAGTACAGATTTAAAAGAAAAACAGAATCGTTTTGTATTTGAAGAAAAAATTGAAAAGCAGGAACCAAAGGTGATTGTTTCCAACATGCAGATTAAGAAAAAAATATTGACAGTTGCTTTTGATTCAGAGGTAAAAAAAGATCAGTATTATGTTTACGGACTTGGTAAGCTCCAGGGAATTTACGATAATGCAGCTCAATCTATTTTAGAGGCTGAAGAGATTTCCGGTGTTGTTATTTCTTCAGAGCAGGAATATATCTGGGAATCAGGAAATCGTGATCTTGGCTATTCTATAGAATGCGAACCATTTACAAAAGCAGAAGGTCAGACTTCACTTTCTGCCTGCATGGAATATATGGAAAAATATGAAGCAGAGCGAATGGATTTGACGGGCTGCAGCTTGAGCCAGGTAATGTATGTTGTCAACAGAGGTTTTCCGGTTATCACGCTGATTGATAAGGATCATGCTGTTCTGATCACAGGATATAACTGGATTGATCTTTATTATATCGATCCGGATACTGGAGAAGAATGTGCAATGCCACAGCGTGAATTTGAAGAGATGGCAGAAAAGGCTGGAAATACATTTATTGGATATAAATAAAATGCCAGAAAGGAACGGACAATGGAAGAATTATATCAGTTAATAGAAGCAAAGATCAAAGGTGTCGGATATCCGGGTATGATTGATGGAAAAGAGTTTTATGGAGATGTTAATGACGAAGCCGATAACCAGGAAAATGGTACTTATATTTTTATCATTAAGAAAACAGAAGAATTATTTTACCAGGGATGCATGGAGATTATGGATGAAGAATTCGATCTTCATTATGTAGATATTCATGATGGTGATAAAGTTTATCATGTAGACTTTGATGCCTGATTTAAAAATTTATAAATGAAGTAAAGAAAAGAGCTATTCGATTTGATCTGATCTGATTCATCGAATAGCTCTTTTCTTTACTTAAATATTGTTGATTTATATTTGGCTAAGATCCTATGCAGTACACTCCCCAAAATACCACAGGAAATAATCTCACCAATGCCGACAGTCAGCATCAGAGTCGGAAATGAAAGTGGTACCTGATATCCGTAGCGCAGTACAAAAGGTATGATGAGCGTATTGGAAAGGATTGGTGGAAATACTGAAAAACAAATCTTTTGTCTGCGCAGTAAGTATGTACCGGCAGCACCGATTAGAGTTGCAATACTTCCCAATAAAATATCAGGGACAATGCAGCCACCGAGGATGTTGCTCAATAGACATCCGATAAATAGTCCTGGGATTGCGGCCGGAGTGAAGACCGGCAGAATTGTAAGAGCCTCTGAGATGCGGACCTGAATCTCCTTGAAACTGACGGGTGCAAAAATAATTGTGAGCACCACATAGATGGCAGCAATCATCGCTGCCTGTGCCATGAACAGCACTTTTGCATTTCTTTTCATTGTTATTCTCCTTTAGTTTTGTTTTACGTGTGGAAGGTCTCGAACACACGATTCATTTAACGCCGGAAATCGGCGAAAGCCCTGATAGACCTTGGTTTTGTGGGCTTTAAAACGGAGAAAAGTATAGCATGAAGAAAAAGAAAAATCAAGAAATTATGTCAATAAGAGGATTTATATGATAAAATATTATAAAAACAGTAGAACTTAAATCTGTGGATAAACAGAAGAATGGAGGAGACTATGAATAGAAATGCATTGAGACAGTTATCATATGGAGTATATGTTATCAGCACATGGGACAATGGAAGACCAACAGGTTGTACGGCAAACAGTGTAATGCAGATCACATCATCACCTGCAACAATTGCAGTGAGTATCAATCATGATAATTATACAAACAAATGTATTCAGGAAACAGGGAGATTTGCGATTTCGATTCTAGGAGAGAATTCAGAACCATCTCTCATTGGCGGATTTGGTTTCAGAAGTGGAAGAGAAGTTAATAAATTTGACGGTGTTGATTTTGCAGTAAAAGGATTTATGCCAGTGCTTTTAGATGCATGTGCATATATTTCCTGTGAAGTAATCGATAAGATGGAGACATCCACACACACTGTATTTCTTGGAAAAGTAGCAGATGCTGATATGCTAAAACAAGATACACCGATGACTTATGCATATTATCATAACGTTATTAAGGGAAAGAGTCCAAAGGCAGCACCAACTTATATTCCAGAGTAAAATATTTTGTGAAATTTCAGATGCAGAATATTATTTTATTGTAGAGTAAAAGACCGAGCGATGACAGGATTGTCATCGCTTTTTTCTATAAAAAAGACTGTCGGTGAATCATATAAAAAATAAGAGGGATATAATGAAAAGTAATTGCTTATAAATAACGGGATTGTATTTCTGAAAGATTTGTTATACAATGAGAGATAATTAAAAAATATAACTATGCAGATTTTCAGCCGGAATGAGAGAATCTGCTTAGAATAGAAAAGACTAAAGGCAGGAGAATTGAGATGGAATTAACAACAATTCGTGAATTATTTAAAAACAGAGAACAGTATCTTGATAAAAAGGTTACAGTTGGTGGCTGGGTTCGTAATATCCGTGACTCCAAGACATTTGGATTTATCGTTGTAAATGACGGTTCTTATTTTGAACCTGTTCAGGTTGTTTACCATGATACAATGGACAACTTTAAAGAAATCAGCAAGCAGAACGTTGGTGCAGCTCTTATCGTAACAGGTACACTTGTTGCAACACCGAATGCAAAACAGCCATTTGAGATTCAGGCTGATGAAGTGACTGTAGAAGGTGCTTCTACACCAGATTACCCACTTCAGCCAAAGCGTCACAGCTTAGAGTATTTAAGAACAATCTCACACCTTCGTCCAAGAACTAACACATTCCAGGCAGTGTTCCGTGTTCGTTCACTTGCAGCATACGCAATTCATAAGTTCTTTCAGGACAGAGGATTTGTGTATGTAAACACACCACTGATCACAGGAAGTGACTGTGAAGGTGCAGGCGAGATGTTCCAGGTAACAACTATGGATCTGAACAATGTTCCAAAGGATGAAGAGGGCAACATTGATTACAGCGAAGATTTCTTTGGAAAAATGACAAGCCTTACAGTAAGTGGTCAGCTTAATGGTGAGACATACGCACAGGCATTCAGAAGCATTTATACATTTGGACCAACATTCCGTGCAGAGAATTCTAACACAACAAGACATGCAGCAGAGTTCTGGATGATCGAGCCAGAGATCGCATTTGCTGATCTGGAAGACAACATGGAACTTGCAGAAGCAATGCTTAAATATGTGATCAACTATGTAATGGAGAATGCACCAGAAGAGATGAAGTTCTTCAACTCTTTTATCGACAAAGGACTTCTTGCAAGACTGAAAAACGTTGTAGAATCTGATTTTGCAAGAGTTACTTATACAGAAGCAATTGAGATCCTCTCCAAGAATAATGCGAAGTTTGATTACAAAGTATCATGGGGATGCGACCTTCAGACAGAGCATGAACGTTATCTGACAGAACAGGTATTCAAACGTCCTGTATTTGTTACAGATTATCCAAAGGAAATTAAAGCATTCTACATGAAGCTGAATGAAGATGGCAAGACAGTTGCAGCAGTTGACTGTCTTGTGCCAGGAATCGGAGAGATCATCGGCGGAAGCCAGAGAGAGGATGATTATGAAAAACTCCGTGGCCGTATGGCAGAGATGGGATTAAATGAAGAAGACTACAAGTTCTATCTGGATCTTAGAAAATATGGTTCAACACGCCATGCTGGATTTGGACTTGGATTTGAACGCTGTGTAATGTATCTGACAGGTATGTCTAACATCCGTGACGTTATTCCGTTCCCAAGAACTGTAAATAACTGTGAATTATAATCTTTGATATAAGTTGAAGGTTTGAAGGAGCGCTGCAAGTCTGACTTGCTGCGCTCTTTATTCTATAGGCTTATACATTTAAAAGGGAAGTATTTATGAGATTTATACACATAGCAGATGTACATTTGGGAGCAGGTCCGGAGGCAGGAAAAGCATATACAGGGAAGAGACCACAGGAACTGTGGGATACATTTGAAAAGGTTCTCAAAGTATGCGAAAAAGAGAAAACAGATCTTTTGCTGATTGCCGGAGATCTATTTCACAAGCAGCCTCTTTTGCGGGAGTTGAAGGAAGTAGATTACCTATTTTCAAAGCTGACTCATACAAAGGTTGTGATGATCGCCGGAAATCATGATTTTATACGAAAAGATTCTTATTACAAAACATTTGTATGGAGTGAGAATGTATATACGTTGTTTAGGAAAGAACCGGAAGCAGTATATTTTCCAGAATTGAGAACAGCAGTTTATGGAATGAGTTATCACTCAAGAGAAATTATTGAGCCATTATATGATAATTTATATGCACACAATAAGGCAAAATATGAGATTTTGCTTGCACATGGAGGAGACGAAAAACATATTCCGATCCGGAGAACTACATTTTCAGACAAGGGATTTGATTATATTGCGCTTGGGCATATACATCGCCGTCAGGTGATTGAGAATCATAGAGCAGAATATGCGGGTTCTCTGGAACCTACGGATAAGAATGACACAGGACATCATGGATTTGTCAGGGGTGAGATTACTGATCAGGGAGTGTGGACGGAATTTGTACCATTTTCAAAGAGAGAATATCTTCATATGACAGTGCCTGTCAATGAACATATGACAGAGTATGAATTACGTGACGTCATGAAAACTCTGATTATGAATAATGGAATCCAGCACATTTACCGTTTCATTCTCAGGGGCGAGAGATCGTTGGATCTGGATTTATCGGAAGACCTTTCAGAGACTTTTGACAATGTGATCGAGATTGTGGACGAGACAATGGTCGCACTGGATATAGAGCGGATTCACAGGCAGAATAAGAACAATCTTATTGGAAGATATATTGAGACATTTGGAGCATATGAAGAAGGAAGTCTGGCTTATGAGGCTCTTTGTGAAGGACTTCGGGCACTCTTAAGACAGTAGTATCAATAAGAAAGTAAAACTATGCAGATTATAGAGATTTATATAAAAAATTTTGGGAAGTTCTCCGGAAAAAGATTTGAGTTTTCAGATAATGTTCAAGTTTTTTATGGGGAAAATGAATATGGAAAATCTACAATATATGCATTTATCAAGGCTATGTTTTTTGGACTTGACCGCGGGCGCGGAAGAGCAGCAGCGAATGATGCCTTCAGTAGGTATGAACCCTGGGAAAATCCGAATTATTATGCGGGAAGCATGAGATTTATAAGTGGAGGAAAGCATTTCTATCTGGAACGTCATTTTGACAGGTATGGCAGGAAAGCGGTTTTATTTTGTGAAGATGACGGAGAAGAACTTTCTGTAGAAAATGGTGATCTTTCCATGCTTCTTGAGGAAATGACGGAAGAAAGTTTTGAAAATACGGCAGCAGTCGGTCAGTTGACAGCGAAGCCAGGACAGGATCTGGCTAATCAGTTAAAGAACTGTGCAGCCAATTTCTATGTAAGTGGAAGTAATACCGTGAATCTTGCAAAAGCGCAGGAGAATCTGAAAATCCGCAAAAAAGAAATTGAGCGTAAGATACAGGAAAAGTTAAGAAAACAGGAAGAGACAGTCAAGCAGTACGAGGCACAGATTTATTATATAGAAAAAGAAGCAGAAGTGCTCAGACAGGATTTTCAGGAGAAGCAAAAAGAACTTATACAGCAGAAAAAACAGGATGAAATCTTACAGGAAGAAACTCATGCATCGAAAGAATATTTTCATATAAGCACAATACTCGCAGTTGCAGGTATGACAGGAATCCTTTTATGGAAAATGTTTGATCTGCCGACAGTGATTGGAATTCTGGCAATTGCAGCGGTTTTTGCAGCTCTGTTGTTGGCTGGAAGGACTTATACGCGTATGTTGTCTGAGAAGCTGGGAATGGAACAGGAGAAGAAAGAAATTGAACAAAGTCATGACTGTCAGAAACTTCGGTGGGAGTGTGAACGGCTGAATGAAGCATGGAAGGAAAAACAGATTGAAAAGCGCAATCTTCAGGAAATGATTGATGAGAACCGAAAAGAACCACAGGGGATGAGAGAGTTTCAAAAAACTTTAGAGGCACTTGAGCTTGCAGAACAAAAGTTAAAAGATGCAGCAGAACAGATGAAAGGTGACTTTGGAAGTCATCTGAATGATGAGGCATCGAAGATTTTTGAACAGATTACAGAAGGAAAATATAAGAAACTCCAGATTACAGAAGGGCTTGGTATTTCTGTTCTTGAAAATAATCGTTGGATCCAGATGAACCGGCTGAGCAGAGGAACTCAGGAACAGATTTATTTTGCTCTTCGTATGGCTGCTTTGGAGCTTCTCTATGAAGAAAAACTACCAGTAGTTTTAGATGATGCGTTCGTATTTTATGATGAAAAAAGACTAAAATCCACATTAAAATGGTTGTGGGAACAACCAAGACAGGTTATAATATTTAGTTGCCGGGAACGAGAAAAAGAAATCACGGATAATTGGAGAACAAAAAATAGTTCCCGTCTTTAGAAAGGTGATATTTGGATGAAAATAACGTTACCAGAAAAAGTGACTACAATTATAGAGACTCTGCAGACGAATGGATATGAGGCTTATGCGGTAGGCGGGTGTGTAAGAGATTCTGTGCTTGCAAGGAAGCCACAGGATTGGGATATTACAACATCTGCAAGACCAGAGGAGATTAAGAGCCTCTTTGCACGTACAGTGGATACAGGAATAGAACATGGAACAGTGACGGTCCTTCTTGGAAAAGAAGGATTTGAGGTGACTACTTACCGTATAGATGGTGCATATGAAGATGGAAGACATCCGAAGGAAGTTGTGTTCACGCGCAATCTGGAAGAAGATTTGAAGCGCAGAGATTTTACAATCAATGCGATGGCATATAATGACGAAGTACGCCTTGTTGATCCATTTGGCGGAATGAAGGATCTGAATCATCATCTGATCCGCTGCGTAGGTGATCCGATGGAGCGTTTTTCAGAAGATGCTCTCCGTATACTGAGAGCAGTCAGATTTTCAGCACAGCTTTCATTTCCTATCGAGCCTGCAACTGCAGATGCGATCAGAGAACTGGCACCGACACTAGAGAAGATCAGTGCAGAGAGAATTCAGACAGAACTTATCAAATTGCTGCTGTCTGATCATCCGGAGCGTATTCAGGATGCGTATGAACTTGGAATTACTAAGATTATACTTCCAGAATGGGATGCCATGGTTGGTGTGGAGCAGAACAATCCGCATCACAAATACGATGTGGCAGAACATACTCTGCATACACTGATGAATATAAAAAGTGACAAGATCCTTCGTCTGACAATGCTTTTTCATGATATGGGGAAGGTTATGATGAAGACAACAGATGAAGAAGGAAGAGATCACTTTAAAGGACACGCTCTGATCAGTGAAGGAATTGCGAGATCTGTTCTTCGAAGACTGAAGTTTGATAATGATACAATTAAGAAGGTTACGAAGCTTGTGTGCTATCATGATTATCATGTAGATGTTACATCGAAGAATGTACGCCGGGCAATGAACAGGATCGGCGTAGACCTGTTTCCATATTATCTGGCAGTACAGATGGCTGATGTGAAGGCACAGAGTGCTTATCAAAAAAGAAAAAAGGTAGAAGATATCATAGCTATGCGCGAATTGTATCAGAAAACTTTGCTGGAAGATCATTGCGTGACATTAAAAGGACTTGCTGTTACAGGAAAAGATCTGATGGAGCTTGGAATGAAGCCTGGAAGAGCCCTTGGAGAAGCGCTTAATGAGTTGCTGGAATGGGTGATTGATGATCCAGAGTGTAATAAAAAAGATATTTTATGTGACTACGTAAAAGAAAAATATTTATTATAAGAATACATGGACTGTCCTCTACATAGATTAAAAAAGACTATGAAAATTCTAAAAACAGGGGGCAGCAATGAGAGAGTACGAGTTAGAAATACTGGAACAATATGATATAAAGGTAAATAATGCCCGGAAAGTAAGGGGAGCATTTTACTGCGATACGAATGAGGGAACGATGCTGTTAAAGGAGACAAAGATGTCAGACAGGCGCGCTCCCTTTTTTTATGAAATGCTTCTGGAGCTGAAGGAATCAGCAGGTATGAATGTGGAACTTCCGGTGAAGAATAAGGAGGATTCATTTATCAGTTTATCCAGAGACGGCAGCAGATATATGTTAAAACGTTGGTTTGCAGGAAAAGAATGTGAAGTACAAAAGGAAAAAGAAGTCATTCGTTCTGTGAAGGAGCTGGCAGTTCTGCATAAAAAAATGCGGTGGTCAAACGAAGTGACTGAGGGTGGGATTTCAGCAGGAAGACATATGAAAGAAGAATTTTTATGTCATAACAGGGAAATGAAAAAAGTTCGTGCATTTATACGAAGCAGACCCAATAAAGGAAAATTCGAATACTTGTATCTTCAGTATTTTGAGAAAATGTTCCATCAGGCAGGGCAGATTATAAGCAGGCTGGAAGAATCAGGATATGAAAACCTGTATCGGAGGAGTATTGCGGAAAAACGGCTGGTGCATGGAGATTACAATTATCACAATATTTTGATTCTTCCAGAGAGAATAAGAGAGAACAGAGGATTATATCAAGATGATGATGTTGTTGCAGTGACAGGATTCGAACATTTTTGTGTGGATGTACAGGTACAGGATCTGTATTATTTTTTTCGCAAGGTTCTGGAAAAGCATCACTGGAACGAACGTGTGGGAAATACACTTCTGGAAGCCTACAATTCCATACGTCCGTTAAGTAATGATGAATTGGAATTTATTGCATTAAGGCTGGCATATCCAGAAAAATTCTGGAAGACATCCAGTGGCTATTATCGTTCAAATAAGGCGTGGACTTCGGAAAGAAATGTAGAAAAGCTTTCACGTTCTATTGTGGAAATGGAAGAAAAAATGAGACTGCTGAAAAATCAGTTTCAGTTCACTTTATAAGGTATTTATGTCTGCAATATCTGAAAGCAACAATCTTTGTTTTTAACAAAAATTCTTGACAAAAAACGAAGAAACTATTATAACAGTATTTGCAGGAAAAATCGGAGGAATAGATATCGACTGTTGATAAAGGAAGATAACTCGTGATGAGTTATAATATATGGTTCAAGAAAATTTTAGGAGGAACTTATTGTATGAAAAAAGAAGAACTGATTGCTGCAGTGGCAGAGAATGCAGAGATTTCTAAAAAAGATGCAAAAAAAGCGATTGAGGCAGTGTTTGAAGTAATTACAGAAGCATTGAAGACTGGTGATAAAGTTCAAATCTCAGGATTCGGAAGTTTTGAAGTATCTGAAAGAGCTGCAAGAGAAGGAAGAAATCCACAGACAGGTGAAACAATGCTGATCAATGCATGTAAAGCACCAAAGTTCAAAGCAGGTAAAGCTTTAAAAGAAGCGATCAACTAAGAGAAAGTATAGATCATGAAAAGGCAGGGATGTTCCCCTGCTTTTCTTTGAATTATGAGATATTTCAGAAAGGAAGAAAATATGAGATTAGATAAATTTTTAAAAGTATCACGTTTGATCAAGCGTCGTACAGTTGCGAATGAAGCCTGTGACGCAGGGAGAGTTATGGTGAATGGTAATACAGCAAAGGCATCGGTTAAGGTGAAAGTCGGAGATGTGATCGAGATTCAGTTTGGGACAAAGACTGTAAAAGTAGAAGTTCTTGATCTCCAGGATACAACAAAAAAAGAAGAGGCAAAGGATCTGTTTAAATATTTATAAAAAATCCGGTATGCCTGAAAGATTTCCTGCATATACATAAACAATGGAAGGGGATGTATATGGAAGAACTGCAGAAAATAAAATCGCATAAATTAATAATCAATAATAGAAAAAGCAGTACTGTAACAGGTGTGCTGGATGTACTTTCCTTTGATCTGAATGAAGTTCTTCTTGAGACAGAGCAGGGAATGCTTCTGATCAAAGGCAATGATCTGCATGTAAATCGGCTTAGTGTGGAAAAGGGAGAAGTAGAACTTTCAGGAAATATAGACAGTGCAGTATATTCAAATATTAATCACGTGGGAACAAACGCCGGGGATAACTTCTTCTCCAGGTTGTTTAAATAGGCCGAAATCAGATGTCAGGAATTGGAAAAGAAGCAGTAATATTTTTATATGCATTTTTATCAGGATGTAGTATATATTTTGCGTACCAGATTCTTGGAAGTCTTAGAAAGCTTGTCAAACACAGAAGATGGGTGATCGAAGCAGAGGATCTGGTTTACTGGCTGGCAGTAAGCGCATATGTATTCAGGCAGATTTATCGTACTACATATGGAGAAATCCGCTGGTATTTTATTCTGGGAATCTTGACAGGGTGTCTGGTCTCTCACAGATGTATCCGGTGGTGTGAGGAAAAGAAAAGGAAATATAAGAAATATCTTGAAAAAGAAAAAGAAAGCCGATAGAATATCTATGATAACACAGTTTGTGCAAGTGAGAATAAACAAGGTGGGTATACATGGGTAAAAAGAAGGGAAGACACACATCGAGAAGACGCAAAAAACCGATGCTTCATCAGCATAGGAAAAGCGTTATGCTTATCGGTCTGGTTCTTATACTTCTGGCTGTCTGTCTTGGAGTGAATGCAGTCAATCTCCATTCAAAAAATGAGAATTATAAGCAGCAGGAGGCAGAGATACAGGCACAGATCAAAGAGCAGGAAGAGCGTGCAGAAGAGATAGAAGAATTTAAAGAATATGTAGAGACAGATGAATATATCAAAGAAGTGGCGGAAGAGAAGCTAGGACTGGTAGATCCAGAAGAGATTCTTTTCAAACCATCCAATTAACAGAATATAGTGATGTACGAATGAAAACTCTGGAGATTTCCAGAGTTTTTTCTATTATGTAAGGAATCAATAAAGGAGCGAAGGATATGGAGGATGGACAAGTACTGCATACAAGTCCGTATGCTGCGCAGATTGACAGATTTGCTGACTCATTAAAAGAGCTTTCACGGGTCTTTTCAAAAATTGATGAAAAGAAAACGCATTTTACAGAAGAAGAGATTGCGGGGATGTTTCAAAAGATTAAAGAGGATGTTTGTAAGAAATGTGAAAATCGTTCTTTGTGTTGGGAAGAAGGATTTGATCAGACCTGTCAGATGGGATATGAAATCCTGGCCGCAGTAGATCAGTATGGAAATGATCTGAATACAGAAACAAAGCGAAAACTCCAGCAAAACTGTATCAGAGCACCAAGATTTTTGAAAGGAATACTGGAATTATTTCATGAAGCAAGACAAAACCTGATCTGGAATAATAAAATCGTACAGAACCGGGAAGGATGTGCAATTCAGCTGGATCTGTTCGCAGAAATTCTTCGCAGGACATCGAGGGAAATTGAGGACAGTCAGATTGTGGATGTGCGTGTGGAAAAAAAGATTATAAATGTTTTAAAAAAAGCAGGAATAAGGGTTCTTTCGGTCAGACTTCTTTTGAATTCACGGGGGAAATACGAAATTCATGTAACTGCGAGGGCAGTAACGGATTCATTGGTTACTTTAAAAATGATTGCAAAAGCGATTTCAAATGTCATTGGACGTACAGTAGTTGTTGATGGAGCGGCATCTCAAGTTCTTGGAAAGGAGTATAAAAACATTGTCTGCAAAGAGGAAACAGATTTTTATATATTATATGGGGTAGCTCATGCTGGAAAGGATGGAAATAGAATTTCCGGAGATAATTTTATGGTAGTTGATCTTGCTGGGGGAAGACAATGTATTGCTTTATCCGATGGGATGGGTGCAGGTCAGAAGGCATGCAGGGAGAGTGCACTTGTAATTGAACTTCTGGAGGAACTGCTTGAAGCTGGATTCCCGGAAAAGCTGGCAATTCAGATGATTAATACAACACTTGTACTGGGAAGAGAAGAGATTCATTATTCTACGGTTGATATGTGTGTATTTGATCTTTATTCGGGTAACTGCGAGCTGATTAAGGCGGGAGCATCGTCTACATTTATCAAAAGAAACGGAAGAGTAGATCATATTATCTCTACAAGCCTGCCAGTAGGGGTTGTGCAGAAACTGGAGATTGATACGATTGAGCAGGAACTGGAGTCAGGGGATTTTATCATAATGATGACAGATGGAATATTGGATGCGCTTCCTGTAGGAGAACAGGAACTTCTTTTGGAGACAATCATTGGCGGCACCCAGATGAGTAATCCTAAAGATATGGCAGATCATATTTTAAGACAGATTCAGAACTGGACAAATAAAGCACCACAGGATGATATGATGATTCTTGTGGCAGGAATCTGGGAGCGGGGTTGAAGAACTGGTGAAAAATCTGTTGATTTGCTTGCATTTTAAAATTAATTTGAGTATAGTGATACTGTTATGAAAAAAGTAGAAAAATATATTCGGAAAAATGGCATGTTCACAACAGAAGACAGAGTAATTGCAGGTATATCGGGAGGCGCAGACTCGGTATGCCTTTTTTTCGTGCTTTTGGAATTAAAAAAGAAATTGGGAATAGAATTTATTGCTGTTCATATCAATCATCAGATTCGGGGAAAAAGTGCAGAAGAAGATGAAGTGTTTGTAAAGAAGCTGTGTGAAAAATATAGTATAAAACTTGAGATTTTTCATAAGAATGTCGTATCAATTGCCAAAAACAGGAAACAATCTCTTGAAGAAGCGGGAAGAATTGTAAGAAGAGAGGCATTTGAAGAGGTGTTGAGAAAATATGAGGGCACTAAAATTGCATTGGCACATCATCAGAACGATAATGCAGAGACCCTTCTTATGAATCTTTCAAGAGGAACAGGACTAAAAGGGCTTTGTGGAATCCGTCCGGTAAATGGTGTATATGTACGTCCGCTTCTTTGCATGAGCCGCAGGGAAATTGAAAAATTTCTGGAAGAACATGGTGAAAGTTTTTGTACAGATGAGACAAACAGCGATACTATTTATACCAGAAACAGCTTAAGGTATGAGGTGATTCCGGTTTTGGAAAAAAATGTGAATACTCATGCTGTTCGCCATATGAATGAGGCCATGGAGCAGCTTTTGGAACTGGAAGAATATATGGAGGAACAGACAGAGCTTGCATGGAAGAATTGTGTCTGTGAAAAAGATGGGGGACTTTTTGTTTACCGGGAGGCATTAGAAAAGTATCCTGCAATTCTCAGAAAAATGCTTCTTCGCAAATGCATCGGACAGCTTGACGGAGGATTGCAGAATCTTGGGCAGGTTCATGTAATCCTGCTTCTTGAACTATTTGAGAAACAGAGTGGACGCAGTCTGGATTTTCCGAAAGGAATTCGTGCATATCGCAGATATGAAGGGGTTTTTTTGGAAAAAATACAGGAAGATTTATCTGTGAACAAAGATAAAATGAAATGTTGCAAGTCAGAAGGAAAAGTAAATGTCCAGCCCGAGTGGGGGCAGGAACTGGTTGTACCTGGCGAAAACAGAATCGAAGGTAAAAATTTGACAATTATATGCAAATTATTTCAAAAAAAAGACGATTTTTCTATACAGAATATACCACAAAAAAACTACACGAAATGGTTTGATTATGATATAATAGAATCGTCGCTCTGTGTCCGGACTAAAAAGCCTGGGGACAGAATAGTAATCAATAAAGGACAATCAAAAAAATTAAAGTCCTGGTTTATCAATGAAAAAATACCTGCAGAGGGAAGAAAGAAGGTTATGTTATTGGCTGATGGAGATCAGATCATGTGGATTATCGGACATCGCATGAGCAGTGCGTATCAGATAACCGAACATACTAAGAACATATTGCAGGTAGAAATCACGGAGGAAAAAAAGAATGGCAGACAAGATTAGAGTTTTAGTATCAGAAGCAGATGCAGACAGACGAATCGAGGAACTGGGAAAACAGATCAGTGAAGATTATGCTGGAAAAACAGTACATTTGATTTGCATTCTGAAAGGTGGAGTTTTCTTTATGTGTGAACTGGCTAAGAGAATCACAGTGCCAGTGACAATGGACTTCATGAGCGTAAGCAGCTATGGTAGTGGAACTACTTCCAGTGGTATTGTCAGAATCGTAAAAGATCTGGATGAAAACCTGGAAGGAAAAGATGTAATTATTGTTGAAGACATTATTGATACAGGCAGAACATTACAGCATTTAGTAAAACTTCTGAGCGAACGTAATCCAAACAGTATCAGACTTTGTACACTGCTCGACAAACCTGAACGCCGCGAGGAGGATATTACAATCAAAGTAGACTACGTTGGTTTTGATATTCCGGACGAATTCGTAGTAGGATATGGTCTTGACTATGCTCAGAATTACAGAAATCTGCCTTATATCGGAGTTATTGTAAACGAAGAATAGGAAGGAGTTAGTACCGTTGGAGAACCAAAAACATAAAGGATCTGGCTTTGGCTCTTACATTCTCTTTATTGTAATCATAGTGGGTGCACTCTGGTTCATGGGGCAGATGCAGGCTGACGAACAGCAGATGACTTACATGGAATTCATTAAGGAAGTGGAAGATGACAATGTAATCGATCCGATTATCAGTCAGAATGAAGATGTGCCGACGGGGTGTGTATCTGTTACATTAAAAGACAGTGGAGCAAAAAAAAGGGTATATGTTTCTGATGTAAGAGAGGTGGAAGATTCCCTTCGCGAGAATAGAATAAACTATGAGATGACAGATGTTGAAGATGAGACAATGATGACACTTATACTTCCATCACTCATTACAGTAGGAGGAATCTTTCTTCTGTTTGTGCTGATGAACAGACAGTCAGGCGGAGGCTCAAATGCAAAAGCGATGAATTTTGGAAAGAGCCGTGCAAAACTTAGTACAGACAAGGACAAAACTGTAACATTTGCCAATGTTGCAGGTCTTAAAGAAGAAAAAGAGGCACTGGAAGAAATCGTGGATTTCTTGAAGGAGCCCAAAAAATACATTCAGGTGGGGGCCAGAATTCCAAAAGGTGTTCTTTTGGAGGGGCCTCCGGGAACCGGAAAGACATTGCTTGCCAAGGCAGTTGCGGGAGAAGCGGGAGTTCCGTTTTTCAGTATTTCAGGTTCCGATTTCGTAGAAATGTTCGTAGGCGTCGGAGCATCAAGAGTTCGTGATCTTTTCATGGATGCGAAAAAGAATGCACCATGTATAGTATTTATCGATGAGATTGATGCTGTTGCAAGACGCCGTGGAAGTGGTCTTGGCGGAGGTCACGATGAAAGAGAACAAACTCTGAACCAGCTTCTTGTAGAGATGGATGGGTTTGGAGTGAATGAAGGCATCATCGTAATGGCAGCAACGAACCGTAAGGATATTCTGGATCCGGCGATTCTTCGTCCGGGTCGTTTTGACCGTAACGTTCTTGTAGGACGTCCGGACGTAGGAGGCAGAGAAGAGATTCTGAAAGTTCATGCGAAGAATAAGCCACTTGGTGATGACGTGGATCTGAAGCAGATCGCACAGACAACAGCAGGATTTTCAGGTGCAGATCTTGAAAATCTTATGAATGAAGCAGCGATCATTGCTGCAAAAGAAGGCAGAGGATATTTAAAACAGCAGGATATCCGACAGTCATTTATTAAAGTTGGTATCGGGCAGGAAAAGAAGAGCCGTATTGTATCGGAAAAAGAGAGAAGAATCACAGCATATCATGAAGCTGGTCATGCGATTCTTTTCCATGTACTTCCAGATGTGGGACCGGTTTATAGTGTATCCATCGTACCAACAGGAGGGGCAGGCGGATATACGATGCCTTTGCCGGAACGAGATGATATGTTCAATACAAAGGGACATATGACACAGCAGATCACAGTATCACTTGGAGGCCGTGTAGCAGAAGAGATGATATTTGATGATATTACAACAGGAGCATCTCAGGATATCAAACAGGCAACTGCGATTGCAAAATCCATGATCACAAAGTTTGGCATGTCAGAGAAGCTTGGTCTTATCAATTATGATAATGACAGTAATGAAGTATTTATTGGACGGGATTTTGGTCATACTTCCAGAGGTTATGGAGAAAAAGTTGCCGGAACAATAGATGAAGAAGTAAAGCGCATCATTGATGAATGCTATGTACAGGCAAAGGCACTTCTCACAGAATACCAGACAGTACTGGAAGCGTGTGCCCAGCTTTTGCTTGAAAAAGAAAAAATTACACGAGTTGAGTTTGAAGCACTTTTTGAAACTCAGGAACCAGGTAAATAAGGGAGAGAACCAAAATGAATATGAATGCATTGTTCTGTGACGGAACCGCATCCTATGTGATCCCGGCGGAACCGCAAAAGAACGAGACAGTAGTACTCCGTTTTCGAACGGCGAAGGATGATGTATTAAATGTTTTTCTGCGAGTAGGAATGGCTGAAATTCCAATGCAGAAGAAAGAGTCCAAAGGACAATTTGATTATTATGAAGTGGAATGGCATCTGGAAACAGAGCCATTTCTCTATATATTTCGGATAGAAACAGAGACAGAATGTTGTTTCTACGACAGATGTGGAGTGACTGTTACTCCGACGGATGAATATCAGTTTAAGATTGTACCGGGATTTTCCACACCAGATTGGGCAAAAGGTGCAGTGATGTATCAGATTTTTGTGGATCGCTTTTATAATGGTGATCCGTCTAATGACGTGGAGAGCGGAGAATATATTTATATCAAGGAACCGACTGAAAAAGTCAGTGACTGGTATGAATATCCGAAAGAAATGGATGTGCGCAGATTTTACGGAGGAGATCTTCAGGGTGTGATGGATAAGCTTGATTACTTGCAGGATCTCGGAGTAGAGGTTATTTATTTTAATCCGATTTTTGTATCTCCATCCAACCACAAATATGATATACAGGATTATGATCATATTGACCCACATTACGGAAAAATCGTAAAGGATTGCAACGGACTTCCAGCAGAAGAAGCAAAAGATAATTTAAAAGCTGAAAAGTATCGTATGCGTACTGGAGCAAAAGAGAATCTGGATGCCAGCAACGAATTGTTTGTGAAACTTGTAGAAGAGATGCACAAAAGAGGAATGAAGGTAATTCTTGACGGTGTATTTAATCACTGTGGTTCATTTAACAAATGGATGGACAGAGAACGCCTCTACGAGAGTCAGGAAGGCTATGAAAAAGGAGCTTATGTTGACGCAGAGAGTCCGTACAGAAGTTTTTTCCATTTTACAAAAGAGGAATGGCCGTACAATAGGGAGTACGAATCCTGGTGGGGGAATGATACTCTGCCGAAGCTGAATTATGAAGATTCCCAAAAGCTTGAACAATATATTCTGGATATTGGGAAGAAGTGGCTTTCACCACCATATAATATTGATGGCTGGAGACTGGACGTTGCAGCAGATCTTGGAAGAACAAATGAATATAACC
This sequence comes from Schaedlerella sp., assembly GCA_036309085.1. Classification (GTDB taxonomy): domain Bacteria; phylum Bacillota; class Clostridia; order Lachnospirales; family Lachnospiraceae; genus Schaedlerella. The sequence goes on along the minus strand of JAXJUL010000012.1, from coordinate 93,977 downwards.
ATAAATTCTGGAAAAAGTTCCGAAAAGTTGTAAAAGAAACTAATCCAGATGCACTCATTCTTGCGGAACATTATGGAGATCCAATTGAATGGCTGCAGGGAGACCAGTGGGACAGTGTTATGAATTACGATGCTTTTATGGAGCCTGTGACATGGTTTTTCACAGGAATGGAAAAGCATAGTGATGAGTTCAGAGAAGATATGTTAGGAAATGCAGTTGCATTTGTAAATAGCATGAGACATTTTATGGCTAAGATGCTCACACCTTCATTGGAAGTTGCGATGAATGAGCTTTCTAATCATGATCATTCCAGATTCCTGACTCGTACAAATCACAAAGAAGGACGTATTCATTCACTGGGATGTCGTGCGGCAGAAGAACATGTAAATGAGGCTGTTATGAAAGCTGCAGTCGTTATGCAGATGACATGGGTTGGTGCTCCAACATTGTATTATGGAGATGAGGCAGGGCTTTGCGGATTTACTGATCCAGATAACCGTCGCACTTACCCTTGGGGCAGAGAAAATAAGGGGCTTCTTGAATTTCACCGGGAGATGATTCACATCCATAAGCAGGAAAAACCTCTTAAAAGAGGGTCATTAAAAATGCTGGGATGGAAAAACCAGGTACTCGCATATGCTCGTTTTCAAGAGGAAGAGCAGATTGTTGTACTTATCAACAATGGAGTAGATGAAAAGACAATTCATGTGCCTGTCTGGGAGGCGGAAGTACCGGCAGATGCACAAATGACAAGAGTTATTTACTCTTATTTAGATGGATATGATATTGAATTAAAAAAGTATTCTGTAGTAAATGGAAATATTACAGTGGCTATGAAACCGTACTCAGCGATGGTGCTTAAGTCATGTAAAGATAAAGAATAACTTATAAACAATAAAGGAGAGGATAAAATGGCAGACAAACAGAAGTATTATATTACAACAGCGATTGCCTATGCATCCGGAAAACCACATATTGGAAACACATATGAGATTGTTCTGGCTGATGCAATCGCGAGATACAAGAGAAGCCAGGGCTATGATGTATTTTTTCAGACAGGAACAGATGAACATGGCCAGAAAATTGAATTAAAAGCAAACGAAGCAGGTATTACACCTCAGCAGTTTGTAGATAATGCAGCAGGAGAAATCAAACGAATCTGGGATCTTATGGATACTTCCTATGATAAATTTATCCGCACAACAGATGCTGATCATAAAGCACAGGTTCAGAAAATCTTCAAAAAAATGTACGAAAATGGAGACATTTATAAAGGTCATTACGAAGGTATGTATTGTACACCATGTGAGTCTTTCTTCACAGAATCACAGCTTGTAGACGGCAAATGTCCAGATTGCGGACGTGAAGTTCAGCCGGCAAAAGAAGAAGCATATTTCTTTAAAATGAGCAAATACGCTGACAAACTGATTCAGCACATCAATGAACATCCAGAGTTCATTCAGCCAGTATCCCGTAAGAATGAGATGATGAACAACTTCCTTCTTCCAGGACTTCAGGATCTTTGTGTATCCAGAACATCTTTCAAATGGGGGGTTCCCGTTGATTTTGATCCAAAACATGTAACATATGTATGGTTGGATGCTCTTACAAACTATATCACAGGAATCGGATATGACTGTGATGGTAACAGCACAGAACTGTTCAATAAGAACTGGCCTGCAGACCTTCATCTGATCGGAAAAGACATCATTCGTTTCCATACTATTTACTGGCCAATCTTCCTTATGGCACTGGATCTTCCACTTCCAAAACAGGTATTTGGACATCCATGGCTGCTGCAGGGAGACGGCAAGATGAGTAAGTCAAAAGGAAATGTACTTTATGCTGATGAACTGGTAGATTTCTTTGGGGTAGATGCAGTACGTTACTTTGTACTTCATGAAATGCCATTTGACAACGATGGAGTTATCACATGGGAACTCATGGTAGAACGTATGAATTCTGATCTTGCAAATGTACTTGGAAACCTTGTTAACCGTACAGTCTCCATGACAAATAAATATTTCGGCGGAACAGTAACAGATAAGGGTGTTGAAGAAGAAGTTGATGCTGATCTGAAAGCGGTTGTAGAAGCAACTCCTGGAAAAGTAGATGCTAAGATGGATGATCTTCGTGTAGCAGATGCTATGACAGAAATCTTCAACTTGTTCAAACGCTGCAACAAATATATCGATGAGACAATGCCATGGGCACTTGCGAAAGATGAAGCCAAGAAGGATCGTCTGGAAACAGTTCTCTGGAACCTTATTCAGAGTATATCCCGGGGTGCAGCACTTCTTGAATCTTTTATGCCATCAACAAGCAAAAAGATTCTTGCTCAGCTTGGAAATGGTCATGTAACAGAAAAGCCAGAAATTCTCTTCCAGAGACTGGATATTAAAGAAGTGCTCAAAAAAGTAGAAGAACTTCATCCGCCAGTAGTAGAGGAAGAAGAAAAGGTTGAAGAAGATGTAATCGATATTGAAGCAAAACCAGAGATTACATTTGACGATTTTGGAAAAATGCAGTTCCAGGTTGGTGAGATTATCGCATGTGAAGAAGTGAAGAAATCAAGAAAGCTTCTCTGCTCACAGGTTAAGATCGGAAGCCAGGTAAAACAGATTGTATCTGGTATTAAAGGACATTATACAGCGGAAGAAATGGTTGGCAAGAAAGTTATGGTGCTTGTTAACCTGAAACCTGCAAAACTTGCAGGAGTTCTCTCAGAAGGTATGCTTCTTTGTGCTGAAGATGCAGAAGGAAATCTTGCACTTATGACACCAGAAAAAGCAATGCCTGCAGGAGCAGAAATCTGTTAAAAAATTTGTAAATGTATTTATAAAAAGTGTATCTTCAAATTGGTTTGGAGATGCACTTTTTTTGACAACAGGTCTGGAATGTGGTAAACTAAAAAAAGGATTATGGGTAAGTGTTTGTGCATTTTTAAATTAATTATAAAGACGAGGTGAATACGATGGATAAGTATGAATATAAGTTAAAGACAGAACAGATGCTTGAACTTATGGAAGAAGGTGCATACGACAAGGCAGCTGAAGTTGCAGATACAATTGACTGGAAGCGAGTTCGTAATGTAACAATGCTTTCTAATGTCAGTGAAATCTACGAAAAAAACAATAACTATCAGAGAAGTTATGATATTTTGCATCTTGCGTATCATCGTGCTGCCGGAAGTCGAAAAATTGTCAGTCGTTTGTGTACATTGGCATTGAAAACGAAAAATGTAGATGAAGCAATTGATTATTATGATGACTTCGTACAGATCGCGCCAAAAGATCCGAACAGATTTCTTCTTCGGTATCAGATTTTGAAAGAGCAGAGAGCACCGATAGAACAGCAGATTAAGGCACTTGAAGAATTTAAGAAGGCAGAATACATTGAAGAATGGGCCTACGAACTTGCAGAACTCTACGATAAGGCTGGAATGACTGCAGAATGCCTGGAGGAATGTGACAATCTGATTCTGTGGTTTAACGAAGGCAAATATGTATATCAGGCTATGGAATTGAAAATGAAACATAAGCCTTTGACAGAAGCGCAGAAAGAAAAGTATAACAGTCATAATAATAAACTTTCTGGCGATACAGAAGAAATGCCTGACTTATCTGCTTATAAAGTAGTGGAAGAGAAGCAGATAGAAGAAAAGGGTAATAAAGAATCTTCAGCAGAAAAATCTTCAGAAGAAGCAGATGAGAAAACAGAAGAAAAGAAAGCTGACAATGCAGAAACAAAAGGTGAATCAGAAGACTCAGAAGAGAAAGCAGAAGAAAAATCTGCTGTGTCAAAAGGAAAACTGCTTAGAAATACGATGAAGCTGGAGGAGGCTTTAAAATCTCTGCTTCATCTTGGAGAAGTTCCAAAGAAAGAGGAAGAAGCGGAAACTGGTGAAGAAAAGATAACAGAAGAATCTGACTTAGATAAAGCAGGTATGGAGCAATCTGAGGAAGTTCCGGAAGAGGAAGAAAGTCTGGAGGAACTGGAAGAAGCTATTCAAGAGATTGAATCGGTAATGGATCTTGGGCTTGCAGAAGAGATTAAGGAAGAAAAAAGACGTCAAATTGAAAAAACAGACTCAGATGTGGAGGAGTTAGAACCAAAACTTGATTTAGAGAATGAAGTTCGTGAAGAGATTAAAGAAGAGACATCTGAGGAAGAAAAAGTTTTCGAAGAGGAAATTATAGAGGAAGAGATACCTGAGGAAGAAAAAGTTCTTGAAGAGGAAATTATAGAGGAAGAGGCACCTGAGGAAGAAAAAGTTCTTGAAGAGGAAATTATAGAGGAAGAGATATCTGAGGAAGAAAAAGTTCTTGAAGAGGAAATTATAGAGGAAGAGATATCTGAGGAAGAAAAAGTTCTTGAAGAGGAAATTATAGAGGAAGAGACACCTAAGGAAGAAGAAATTCTCGAAGAGGAAATTATAGAGGAAGAGATACCTGAGGAAGAAGAAGTTCTCGAAGAGGAAACTTTGGAAGAAGATAAGGAAGAGTACGAAGAGGAATTTTTGAATCTAGATGAGGCTGAAGAAATTTTAGATGAAGAATATGCGGAAGATTATGAAGACTCTTTAGATGACCTCGAAAAGATTTTACGAGAACAATATAATGAAATTGAAAAAATCGACTATGAGGATATAGAACTTTTTGAAGAAGAAAAAACAGTAGAAGATGTGGAAGAGGAGTTTATAGAAATGTCAAAAGAAAAGCAGTTGAAGAAAAAAGATGTAGAACAGATTCTCCCACCAGATATTCAACGTTTGATCGACGAAATAGAAGGTGTAGTTCCAGAAGAGGAAGAAGAGGAGCTGAAAGAAGTATTTGAAGAAGACGTACAATGGAATAAGGGTCTTGCAACAGAGGAACTTCGTATCGAAGAGATTTTTGCTGAGTTAGATGAAGATGAATACGAAGAAGAAGATTACGAAGAAGAATCCGACTACGAGGAAGAGGATTACGAGGAAGAAGATTACGAAGAAGAATCCGACTACGAGGAAGAGGATTACGAGGAAGAAGATTACGAGGAAGAGGCCTACGAGGAAGAGGACTACGAAGAAGAATCTGCCTACGAGGAAGAGGCCTACGAGGAAGAAGATTACGAAGAAGAATCTGCCTACGAGGAAGAGGCCTACGAAGAAGAATCTGCCTACGAGGAAGAGGCCTACGAGGAAGAGGCCTACGAAGAAGAGGACTACGAGGAAGAGGACTACGACGAATTTGACTATGAAGAAGTATTGGAGGATGACGTAGAGGAATATGTAATCGAAGATGAAGAAGAGTTTGAAGAAGAGGACGAAAGTGAGGAAGAATGGGAAGATGATCGTGAAATTCCAGATGAAGATGAAATAGACATTCTCTCCGCAACAACACCTCTGAGTCGTAAAGAAACAGCTAAGCTTCATGCGACAGGCAAAACAGCACCTCTTCCATTAGGAGAACTTTCAGATGCAGTATCTCTTGGAACTGGGTTCGTTGTACATGGAAGATATGATCTTCAGATGCAGAGTGGTATTGGAACTCGTGCAGGGCTGACAGAAGAACAGAAAAAATTGTTTTCATATTTTGTACCTGTAAGAGGTATGAGTGAACAGCTTGTGGACGTTCTTGAGCAGGATAAGAACTGTACAAACAGAAGAGGAACTTCACGTACAGGCAATCTGGTTGTTATTGGTAATAAAGGAAATGGTAAGACTGTTCTTGCTGTTGATGTAGTAAAAGCAATTCAGAAACAAAGAAAAATCCGTCAGGGTAAAGTGGCAATTGTTACTGGTGAAGCCTTGAATCAGAAGAAACCCAGCGATGTTGTAGACAAGCTTTATGGAGGAGCTCTGATTATTGAAAAAGCCGGTAAGATGAATGAAAAGACAGTTTCAAGACTGAATAAAGCAATGGAACGAGATACAGGGGAAATGCTGGTAGTTCTTGAAGATCAGAGAAAACCTTTAGATCGTCTGCTTACTTCTAACCGTGAGTTCAGAAGAAAATTTACAAGTCGTCTGGAAGTTCCGATTTTCATCAATGATGAGCTTGTAACATTTGGTCAAACATATGCACAGGAAAATGGATACCGGATTGATGAAATGGGAATTCTCGCTCTGTACAGCCGTATTGATATGCTTCAGAGAGAAGATCATGCAGTTACAGTTTCAGAAGTAAAAGAAGTTATGGATGAAGCAATTATGCGTTCACAGAAAGCATCTGCTAAGAAGCTTATGAAGCGAGTATTTGGAAAAAATACAGATAGTGAAGACAGAGTTATTCTCAGCGAAAAAGATTTTAATATTTAATTTACATATGAGGAGTACTGCAAAGTTTGTGGTACTCCTTTTATATGAAGTATAAAAGCTCTAAAGGTATGATGCAAATACGTTCATTATACCTTTAGAGCTTTTGGTTTTCTATATTAGAATTTTACAATTCCCAGTGCCTGCAGAAGCAGGAAAAGAAGAAGTAATGGTGTTATAACTTTAACCATTGCAATATATAATTTTTCACGCCCAAATTTGTGACCGTTCAATTTTACTTCATCAATAATAAATTTCGGTTTCACGATCCAGCCAATCAGGATACATGTCAGGAGTGAAACAACAGGCATCAGAATTTGATTACTTACGTAGTCAAGGACATCGAGAATCTGTGCAACGGATCCATTTGGAAGAGTTGCTTCGAAGTAGAAGAAGTTGTATCCGAAACATACGATAATGCCTACAATGATTGTGTAAATTGTAACAATAATTGAGCTTTTCTTACGCGAGAAGCTGAACTTATCCATTAAGCTTGACACAATAGCTTCCATAATAGAAACGGAAGATGTCAGTGCGGCAAACAGAACCATGATAAAGAATAATATTCCGATGAACCCTCCAATACTTCCCATTGCAGTGAAAATTTTAGGCAGGGAAATAAACATAAGTCCTGGTCCGGCAGACATACCTTCTGTTCCAACAAATGTGTATACAGCAGGGATGATCATCAATCCGGCAAGGAAGGCAACCAGTGTGTCAAAGAACTCAATCTGGTTGATTGATTTATTCAGATTAGTTTCTTTTGTGACGTAAGAACCATAAGTGATCATAATACCCATGGCAACACTGATGGAGTAGAATAATTGTCCCAAAGCATCCATTAGAATCTGTGTAAAGCGAGAAAATGTCAATCCGTCGAAATTAGGAATTACATACATCTTAAATCCTTCAAGTCCTGTTCGTGTGATACCTTCAGCATCTGTATGGCTCAGTGTAAGAGAATAAACAGAGATACCAAAGATTAAAACAACAAGGATTGGCATAAGGATTTTACTGCACTTTTCAATCCCTTTATTAACACCGCTGAATACTACAAAAACAGTTGCACCGAGAAAGATTGCCAGCCAGAGAATTGGTTCAGCCTCCAGACTGATGAAGTTTGAAAAATAACCGTCTTCGGCAGCAGCAGAACCATTGCCAGTCAGATATGTGAAACAGTATTTTGTAACCCAGCCACCGATCGCACAATAATATGGAAGGATCATGGTTGGAACGATACATGCAAGAATACCAATGCCGGCCCATTTTTTATGGATTTTTCCGTAAGCAGTCAGAGGGCTTTGTGCTGTTTTACGCCCAATGGCAATTTCCGTTGTAAGCATTGTAAAACCAAATGTTAAAGCCAGAATGATGTAGCAGAGAAGGAAGATTCCACCTCCGTCTTTTGCGGCAAGATAAGGGAATCTCCAGATATTCCCAAGACCTACAGCACTTCCGGCAGCAGCCATTACAAAACCGATCGATCCGGCAAAGCTGCTTCGTTTGCGTTGTGTACTCATTTTAAATAACTCCTTTATAAATTCTTTTTTGATTATTAAAATAGTGTTGTCAGACATCTAAGTTATATTATCTGATATGACCGCTGAATTTTATTGTATTATGAATATTAAAAAAAGTCAAAACAAAAAGAATAAAATTGGTTATGATTAAGTAAAAAAGGCGCGACATAAGTCACGCCTTAATGTTTTTTAAAATCCATTCACTTATGATTGTTCTTGCCTGCTGTGCCCCTCCATTTTCATCTTCATGAAGAATATCATGTCGGGCTTCTGGGAGCATGTGAAGCTCAACATTTTTGATTCCTGCATGCATCATTTTTTTATGTACTTTATGTACTCCTTTGCCAAAGTTACCTACAGGATCTTTATCTCCTGATAAAAGGAGAATCGGAAAATTTTTATTCCAGTTATGGTAAGAACGTAAACTTCCGGTGCGCTTCATGGAACCGAGAAGCTGCCAGAACAGTCCTGCGGAAATATTTTCACGGCAGAGAGAGTCTGAACGGTAGAGGTCCTGTTGTCTTTTATCAGAACAAAGCCAATCACAAGGTGTACGATTTGGTGCGAATTTACGGTTATATGCTTCAAAAGAAAGTTTCTTTACTAAAGGAGTAGTCTCGTCAAATCCAGCTTTGTGGATTTGAGTTTTTAAGATTACTCTTGTAAAAGAAAGAATGATTTTAGGCTGATAACCAGTACCCAGAATCGCAGCACCGGCGATTTTATCGTCAAAGCGATTCAAGTATTCTCTTAAAAGAAAAGAACCCAGTGAGAAGCCAAGCATAAAGTGTGGAAGATCGGGGAATTTCTTGTTTAAAAATTCATATAATAAATGAAGGTCTTCAACAGATGATTCCCAGCCCTTTTCTCCAAAAGAAGCACAGTATGGATTTTCAAAATTATTACCATGTCCGCGCAGGTCAAATCCAGCAACAACGATTCCCTGAGTGGTGAGATAGTTGGCAAGTGCAGCATAACGACCGATATGTTCTGTCATGCCGTGTGCAATCTGGATAATTGCCTTAGGCTCTGTCTCCGGCATCCAGAGAATGCCGGGCAGAGTAGTATCATTTGCACCTGTAAAAGTTATTCTTGAGTATTGCATGTTAAGTTCCTCCGAAAATCTGAGTTTATCATAGTTTTATTTTCGTATCAGATTCAAATTATGTCAATAGGCAATCAGCTTACACGTTTTTTAATAACTTTTAATCGAGTAAATTCTTCTCGTTCTTTTTCTTCCAGTGCATTTGTGATCGTATAGACCAGATTTGTGTACATTGGAATTGTTATATTTTGCAGAGCGTTCGCACGTTTTTGAGTCTTTTTGATATTTGTTGCCAGACGGTAAGCAGAGTTCTCAATAGATGAGAGCTTCACTGTAAGATCTTTTACCTTCTGGAATGCAATAGTTGCCTGGTCGATGGATTCGCGGGTTGTAAAGAAAGAATACGTCGGGAATTCATTGGCTGGTGTATATTTTACATGTGGAATCTCCGTTCCCATAATACTTCTTGTCTGGATCACAATAGAATTTTCAATCGGTACTGTGCAGGCAAGCTGTGCTACCATACCGATTCCATGTTCAATATTGGCACGTTGCAGACATTTATACGCATAAGTGAAAGTCGAGTCAATCTCGTTCTGGATATCGCGGGCTTCATCGATCAGATTCATAAGTTCTCTGATCAAAATATTTCGCTTCTTATCCATCAATTCGTATCCCTGTTTTGCAAGTGCGAGTGAGTTCTTTGCAAGAATCAGATTCCCCTTGGTAGGAAAACTGCGTGTATCCATAGAATCTCTCCTTTCTGCAATACAGACAGAATATTATGCTTCTTCAGCGTTATTCTCTGTTGCTGGTTTATAATATTTGTTCAGAATCTTAGTATCTACACGGTCGAGCTCTTCTTTTGGAAGATGTCCAAGAAGTTTCCAACCAAGATCAAGAGTTTCTTCAATTGTACGGTTTTCAGTACGTCCCTGACCGATATACTGCTGTTCGAATAATTTACCAAAGAGCAGGTATTTTTTGTCGATCGGAGAAAGTTCATCTTCACCGATAACAGAAGCCAGGTTTCTTGCCTCTCCTACTTTTGCATAAGCGGAGAATAACTGGTTGGCAAGTGGCTGATGATCTTCTCGTGTATAGCCTTCACCGATACCGTCTTTCATCAGACGGGAAAGAGATGGCAGAATACTGATTGGTGGATAAACGGACTGACCATTTAAGTTTCTGTCCAGTACAATCTGTCCTTCAGTGATATATCCTGTAAGGTCAGGGATTGGATGTGTAATATCATCATTAGGCATTGTAAGGATTGGGAGCTGCGTTACAGAACCATTTCGACCTTCTACAATGCCGGCACGTTCATAAATCGTAGCAAGTTCACTATAAAGATATCCTGGATAACCTTTACGGGAAGGGATCTCACCTTTTGAAGAAGAGACTTCTCGCATCGCTTCTGCAAAAGAAGTCATATCTGTAAGGATAACAAGGATATGCATATCATGTTCGTAAGCAAGATATTCTGCTGTTGTCAAAGCAACCTTTGGAGTGATCAGACGTTCAACTACAGGGTCATTCGCAAGGTTCAAAAACATTACAACGTGATCGGAAACACCACTGTCTTCGAAAGTATGGCGGAAGAATTCAGCAACATCGTGTTTTACACCCATAGCGGCAAATACGATAGCGAACTGTTCGTCAGAATTATCACCCAGGGAAGCCTGCTTTACAATCTGAGCTGCAAGCTGGTCGTGTGGAATACCGTTTCCTGAGAAGATCGGAAGTTTCTGTCCACGGATCAGTGTTGTCAGACCATCGATTGCAGAGATACCTGTACGGATATAGTTACGAGGATACTGACGCATTACCGGGTTGAGCGGAAGTCCGTTTACATCTCGTTTCAGAGTGGATCTGATTGGTCCGAGACCATCGATTGGATGACCGATACCGTTAAATGTACGTCCGAGCATTTCTGGAGAAAGTGCGATCTCCATCGGATGTCCTGTCAGTTTTGTGTGAGTATTGAGCAGTGACATATTATCGGATCCTTCGAATACCTGTATGATTGCTTTATCCTCGTAGATTTCAATAATTCGCCCGATTTTGTGTTCTTTTCCATCAACGACAAATTCTACAATCTCATCGTAAAAAGCGTCGCATACGCCCTCCAGAACAACCAGAGGACCATTGATACTGCTTAAGCCTAAATATTCAATTGACATCGTATCATTTCCTCCTTAAGCGTTCTTATCAAGGACTGTCTGATAGAAGTTATCAATGTCCTGTTTATACTTGTCAAATAATTCGAGTCTGTCATTTGGTACATCATATTTGATGGCGATGACTTTCTCGAAAATGTTTTCAGCTTTCAATATGGATACCGGATGTCCCATTGTTACAAGGGAACGGCATCTCTTATAAAGATATAAAATCGTATCCATCATAAGGAACTGTTTTTCCAGAGAAACACAGGTGTCATCTTTGTGAAAGGCATTCTGCTGTAAAAAGCCAAGTCGGATGACTCTCGCAATCTCAAGTGTCAGTTTCTGGTCATCAGGAAGTACATCACTACCAATCAGTTTTACAATTTCCATCAGACTGCTTTCTGCATTTAAAAGTCCCATGATACGGTTACGGTAGTCAACAAATTTAGGTGATACATTGTCGTGAAACCATGGTGCAAGGTCAGAAATGTATTCACTGTAACTTGTCAGCCAGTGGATCGCAGGGAAGTGTCTGGAATAAGCAAGACTCTTGTCCAGTCCCCAGAAGCAGCGCACGAAACGTTTTGTGTTCTGTGTAACAGGTTCGGAGAAGTCACCACCCTGAGGTGAAACTGCACCGATGATGGATACAGAACCGTCTGTACCATTCAAGTTCTGCATCATTCCAGCTCTTTCATAGAAAGCAGAAAGACGGGATGCAAGGTAGGCAGGGAAACCTTCTTCTGCAGGCATCTCTTCCAGACGTCCTGAAAGTTCTCGAAGAGCCTCTGCCCAACGGGATGTAGAGTCGGCCATGATGGCAACGTCATATCCCATATCACGATAGTATTCAGCCAGTGTAAGACCTGTATAAATACTTGCTTCACGGGCTGCAACTGGCATGTTGGAAGTGTTTGCGATCAGAACTGTTCTGTCCATCAGAGGATTTCCTGATTTTGGGTCGATCAGTTCGCTGAACTCTTCCAGAACCTGTGTCATTTCATTACCACGTTCACCACATCCGATATAAACGATGATGTCGGCATCAGACCATTTTGCAATCTGATGCTGAGTCATAGTCTTACCAGTTCCGAATCCGCCAGGGATGGCAGCAGTACCGCCTTTTGCAAGTGGAAACATTGTATCAAGGATACGCTGTCCTGTTACAAGCGGAACAGATGCAGGGAAACGGTGGTGTGTTGGTCTTGCATTACGGATTGGCCACTGCTGAGTCATAGTGAGCTCTTTAGTAGAACCATCCTCAAGTTCAAGAGTTACAAGAGTTTCATCAATTGTATATTCTCCGTCGTTTACAGCACTGATTACAGTTCCGTTGATTCCTGGAGGCACCATACATTTGTGTACGATTGCGCGGGTTTCAGGTACTTCTGCGATGATTTCTCCTTCATGGAGGAAGTCACCGGTTTTTACAGTGATGTGAGCGGACCATTTTTTGCTGCGGTCCAGAGAGTCTACGCTGACACCACGGCTGATGAAAGCACCACTTGATTTTGCGATGTTTTCCAGTGGGCGTTCAATACCGTCAAAAATATTGTTCAGGATACCAGGTGCGAGAGTTACAGATACGGCGCTTCCTGTTGCAGTAACAGTATCTCCCGGACGAAGTCCTGTTGTTTCTTCATATACCTGAATAGTTGTAAGAGATTTGTCAAGGGCAATAACTTCACCGATGAGTTTTTCTTCTCCTACATAGACCATTTCATGCATACGGAATCCTGTATTTCCCTTAAGATAAATGACAGGACCGTTGATTCCATAAATTGTTCCAGTTTTAAGCAACGCCGTTACCTCCTGAGAAAATAAAGTTATTGTATTCGTCCCATAACTGAGTTTCGAATGAGTTGTCGATCAAAATATTTCTTTTTGGAATTACCACGCGGATTCCACCTATAAAATCATCTTCACTGAACTGAAGTGTTACCCCTGTTTTTGCTTCCAGAGAAGACTGAAGGTGAGTATCAGATTTATTGATATAAATCTGTATGTCATTTCCAGCAGCGAACTGGATAGCATTTTCAATACGTTTTACAAGAAGTGTTTCGTATTCTTTGGTTTTCATAAAATCCCAGACAAGTGTTCTTACTTCCTTAAAAACATTATCTTTTAACTTCTGGGTGTATTTATTCTCAGCCCTTTTTATTTCCAGACGATTCTTTGCGGAAATCTGATTGAGCTTCTGTTTTGCATTGATCGTTTCAGCATTGATCTGTGTTCTGTATAAAGAAAGGGCATCTTCTTTATGGTTATTAAAAATCTTTTCCAGCGCATTACGGTAAGAATCAACGAGGTCATTGCTATGTGCACGCGCATCTTCCATGCAGATGGCCTGCATATATTCAACTTTTTCTTCTAAAAACAAGAAAGTTACCTCCTTTATAATTTTAGTCCTATCGCATCAGCGACATAGGCTGTGATAAAGTCGCTCTTTCGTCCGGTTCCGTGTCTGTCGGGTATTTCGATCAGAAGCGGCATCTTCCTTTCCAGACGGAACTTATCCAGAATGTCTGGAAATTCTTGTCCGAATTTTTCGGTAAGAAGTACAACACCAATGGTCTTGTCAGTTAATACTGTGTGCAGTGCTTCACGGAGTTCATCGCGTTCATGAACGACAACTCCGTCTACACCGGCGAGTCTCATACCTGTATAGGTGTCGACATTATCACTGATTAAATACATTTTCATCTTACAGCTGACCCAGGATCATGAAGGAAATGATCAGACCGTACAAGCAAACACCTTCTGCAAGACCTACGAAGATGAGAGATTTACCAAGGATACTGGAGTCTTCGCTGATTGCACCAAGAGCTGCAGAAGCTGCACTTGCTACAGCAATACCACCACCTACACAAGAAAGACCTGTAGATAAAGCTGCTGCGATATAACCAAGACCTGTAGATAAAGCTGCTCCATCAACTGCAGTGCTGGCAGCCTGTGCGTTTGGTCCGGCAAGAAGCATGATAGATGCGATTGCAAATGCACCAAAGAAGAAGAATGCATTTGTTGCGATTGTCATTTTGTAACGTTTTTTATTTTTTTCTCCGATCAGATAATATCCAAAAGGGATGATGATGCTTAAAATTAATGTAACGATAAGGATAAGTTTTGTTGCTAATGTCATGATAAATACCTCCAGATAATTATTTTAAAGTACGTACATAAGGTGTAAATTCACGTCCGGATCCTTTATAGAATCGACTGAACATTTCGTAATATTCCAATCTGAGAACCTGAATGCCTACAATCAGGCCTTCCAATCCACAGACAAAAATGTTACCCAATACAACAACGAACCAGTTTGGATTGCCATCTGTGGCTCCGGCGAGCATCAGTACAACCTCCATCATAGCTGCATGGCTGACTGCGAATGCTCCTACACGGACAAAAGAAAGTGTATTAGAGAAGTAGCTAAGGACAGTTTCGAATAATTCAAAGAAGCCCTGAAGAAGGAACATTCCGATACCTTCTTCCATTTTTTCTTTTTTCTTTAATACTTTGTTTGTCAATTGTTCTTTAAATAAAAGAACAAGAAGTGGGGCACCGAACATGATGATCATGAAGATAGCACCAGGAACCTTGTTGCCTGTCATAAATAAAACGACTGTAAGTACAACAGAGCCATAGAATACAAGGCTGATAACACCATTTACATCGAACCATGTGCTGCATACATCATGGCTTTTAAATCCGTTGATAATATGAAGGATCATAGCAACTATGATCAGGAACATACCAAATGCAACTGCAACAATAAATACGGTATTTAATCTTCCAATAAATGGAAGGATTGTCATATGAGTCATCGGGTGTAGCCATACAGCGTCGATTACATCTTCGAATCCGAAAATACTTCCGAACATAAATCCAAAAAATGTTGAAAAAACTCCGGCAGTTGCAATGATTCCGGCAAGAGCCATATGCTTTAATTTATAAAGCAGGAATCCGCCGATTGCTAATACCAGACCCTGTCCGACATCTCCGAACATTGCGCCGAAGATAAAGGAATATGTCAGTCCGACAAAGATGGTTGGGTCAATTTCATTATGTGCAGGAAGTCCATACATTTTAATATAGAGTTCGTAAGGTTTGAGAATCTTAGGATTTTTCAGCTTTGTTGGAGGTTCTCCAAAAAAGTCTTTGTCATCATCATCTTCTTCGATTATAACAGTGATGTTTTTGTCATCTTTGCATTCTTCGATAAATTTGTTTGCGTCTGTTTCTGGCATCCATCCACATAATACGTAAAAGTCGCCCTCTTTTTTTATTACATAGGCTGCAAGTTTACGAATGTCGTGGTTATTTGCAAGAACTTCCAGATGATTTTTTGCTGCAAGCAGCTCTGAACTATGATTTGCGAAAAGTTGTTTGATCTCAGCTTCCACTTTATTTAACTGTTGTGTAAGTTCAGAGGATCTCTGATGGAGTTGCGCACAGATTGCATCAGGCGTGCCATCAAATTCAATATTTAATTTTAGATCTTCAAATTCAAGCATACGGAAAATCGCATCGGATTTTTCCTTATCCTTGGAAGAAACAAAATAGATACCGTACTGATAGGTTTCGTCATGTGCACCTCTTAAAAAAATTGCATTCAGATCACGAAGCAGGTATTTCTGGAGTTTTCCGTATAATTCAACAGGAAGACGACCAAAGTGATAGTTGATATACTGGAAAGACTGAATTTCTTTCAGATCATAATCCAGAGGGGCAAAAGGAGAAATCTGTGCCAGACGTCCTTTTAATTCATTTAATTCTTTTTTCAGTTCATCCTTCTTTTCAAGCAGTTCAGTATATTTTTCATTTATCTGATCTATAAGAGTAAGCATGTCTTCAAGAGAGCATGCCTTTGAAGGAGAAAGTTTTTCCGGCTTATCCAGCAGAGAGACAAAACGTTCTGCGAGAGTAAGCGGATTCCGATATGGATTATTTACCGTAAAGGGATGAAGAATGTCCGTTGTTTTCAATTCTGACATAGCCGATTCCAAATGGATTTCATACTTGGAAAGGTACTGATCAGTGATACGGTCGATATCATCCACAGGACCGGAGATATTTAAAAATCTCATTTTTACAATCATTTGTTTTTCCCTCCAACATATGTTAACGTTTCATCCGGAGTAAGACTGTACCGGATACATTCTATTGCTGTCGTTAATTTTTTAATCTCTTCTTCTTTGATGAAAAGATAAGTGTTGAGCGATGCAATAGAATATGGATTTTTGCGCCGATCACTTGTGAGCAAATGATACATACAATTTAAATAAATATTTTCAATTGTATGGTGCTCAACGGAGTTGGCGTATTCCGAATATTTTGCATAAACGGTCTTTTTGAGCGCTGTCAGGAACGCTTCGTCACCTGGAGTTTCAACAAGTTCTTTAATAAAATCTGTTGAGAGTCTGTAGTGGACAGGGATAAGGATCATATAGATTTCTTCCGGTGCCATATGATAATATTTTTTGGCACGATAAATCCACTGCAGATTTAAAAGATCGATCTGTGAACCGAATTCTTTCTTATAAACTTCAAGTTCTTTTTTTCTTAATAGTTTTTTACTGCTTTTCCACAATGTGGAGAAATAGTATTGGTCTAAAGTCAAATCATAATCAAACAATGTAAGGTTTGGCTTGTCCTTGAGCTTATACAAAGCAGAGTAATATTCAGTATCCTTTAGATTTTCAATCAAGTCATCCGGTGTTTCAGAAGTAATCAGCTTGTCAATTGAAAGCTGAGTATACTTGTCAAAGAATGGCTTTTTAAATTCGAGATCAAAGGTACCTTCAAAGTGTGCTGAAATATTGCGGAAACAATACGTGATCATATCAATCTCGTGACGTTTGATGTATAATTTTAAGAATTTACGTTGTTCCATGTTACTGAAACTGTATATTTTTTTATATTCCTGATACAATTCACAGATGAGTACTCTTTCGATAAATCCTCTGTGAAGTTTACCTTCTTCGAGAAGATTCAGGATATAGTCAAAGGTCGAGTTGTTCCGTAAATATTGTACAACTTCAAGGACGGAATGGAGGTTTGCAATCTCTGCAAAATTATCCTCCGTTAAGATCTTAGATTCCATAGCACGGAGTTTGGTTACGATTCCACTATATGCAAGTAGATTCCCCATTCTTTATACCTCGATAATCTTTTTTAGTATTGCCTGTGCATATTGAGTATGATTCTCATCGTATTCTTGCTGTAAAGAAGTAATATATGCCTGGCTGGCAGACTGTTGGTGCCTGAGGAGTTCGACTGACTCTTTTTCAAGCCCACTGCGAATCTTTTCAAGTTCAGAATGGGTCTGTGACTTTAATTCTTCGTCAAAAATCCGGTGCTTTTCCTGATATTCCTGATCGAGTGACAGCTTTTGTTGCTCAGCATTATTAACAATCATAGAAGCCGCAGCATCTATTTCTGCAAGTTTTTTAATAATGGAGTGCATTGATTAACCTCCTTTTTTCTTATTTGTGTCTTCCTTTCTCATAATACTCTTTTTTTATAAAAATACAACAGAAAATAGGGTAAAGATTTACCTTTTCTTTATAGAAATTTCATAATTTCTGGAAAAAAAGTGTGATCAGTTACCATTGAAATTAAGTTTATAAGATATTATAATCAATCAGGAAGAATAGATTGGAGGAAAATTATGAGATTAAGAAACATTCCATATGCACAGGATGTAATAAAAGAACATGTTGCTGTGGTTCAGAAACCGCAGGAGCAGAAGGGGAAATGGGCTGAAATTTTTGGAAATGAGAATCCAATCCATATTGAAATAGGTATGGGAAAAGGGAAGTTTCTGATGGGGATGGCATCTGCACATCCAGAAATTAATTATATAGGAATTGAAAAATATACAAGTGTTCTGCTTCGTGCAGCAGAAAAGTATGATACGGAGGAGTTTTGTGAACTTCAGAATATAAAATTTATCCGTATGGATGCGACAGGACTTAAGGACGTATTTGAACCGGGAGAGATTGAAAAAATTTATCTGAACTTTTCAGATCCATGGCCAAAGTCAAGACATGCGAAGCGCCGACTGACTTCTGTAGAATGTCTTGCAAGATATAAGGAAGTTCTGCCGGAAAATGGGTGGGTAGAGTTTAAAACAGACAATACAGCTCTTTTTGATTTTTCTCTTGAGCAGGCAGAGGAAGCCAGATGGCTGATGATTTCCTGTACTTATGATCTTCATAACAATGAAGAGATGAATCGGGGCAATATTATGACAGAATATGAAGAAAAGTTTTCTTCTAAAGGACAGCCAATTCATAAGATGATAATTCAGCGCCCATGATCTTGGGTGTTGAATGTAACTTTTGATCGTGTTTTACATATAATAAGGAAAGAAGCTCTGGAGTGTAGAAGATGAGAAGAAGACGTTGGAAAAATATTATGATACAAAAGCTATATTGTAAGCCGAAATGGAATGAAAAGTTCCGATGTATCCGATGTTCTTTAGATGAAGTGATCGTCATTCTGGGGAAGGGAAGAGACTGCAGGAAATAAAAATATTTTATTCTGAAAAAAATTAAAAAAAGTGTTGACATTTTAAACGAGTAGTAGTATTATACTACTTGTGCCGCAGAGATGTGGCAAAACAGAAAAGCGCGATTAGCTCAGTTGGTAGAGCACCTGACTCTTAATCAGGGTGTCCAGGGTTCGAACCCCTGATCGCGCATGAAGCGTTGAAGCCTAAAGGTTTCAGCGCTTTTTGTTTATCTGAATATACAAATGTAAGGAGATATAAGAAGAGTATGCTGAATTATTTGAAACGAGAAAAGGTACTTGATATTTCCTGGGTTCTGGCGATTATTACAATGTTTTTTATTCGTCCGGACAGGAAGTACATTGATTACATAGATTTTAAGGTGCTTGCACTATTATTTTGTCTGATGCTTGTTGTAAAGGGTTTTCAGAGAATAGGACTTTTTGCCCTTCTGATCGAGAAGGTTTCTATCCATATAAAAGATAGTAGAAGTTTGAGCCAGATGTTGGTGTTTGTCTGTTTTTTCTTTAGTATGTTAATTACAAATGACGTGGCATTGATCACCTTTGTTCCCTTTGCAATTCTATCTTTGAAGCTTTGTAAGCAGGAGGAATTGATGATTCGTGTGATTGTCCTTCAGACAATTGCAGCGAATCTGGGAAGTATGTTTACTCCAATCGGGAATCCGCAAAATCTGTATTTGTTTTCTGTATCAGGGATGGGGGTAAAAGAGTTCTTTGAAACAATGCTTCCACTTACGGTATTATCCTTTGTTTTGATTCTGGCGGTAACATTTATGATTCCGAAGAAAAGAATTCATATAAATATAGATGAGAAAATTGATACATCTGAGAAAACAGAACTGATTGCATACAGCATATTGTTTGTGGTAAATCTTCTTGTTGTGTTTCGTATTTTGTCATGGATTCCTGTACTTATCCTCACGATTCTTACAGTTTTGTTAATAAAGAGGCAGGAATTATTAAAACAGGTGGATTATGCACTGCTTTTAACTTTTGTAGGATTCTTTATTTTTGTAGGCAATATTGGAAGGATTCCATGGTTCAGTGAGATTTTGGAGCAGATCATTCAGGGCAGAGAAATTCTGGTAGCAGCAGTGTTCAGCCAGTTTTTGAGCAATGTTCCTGCAGCCCTTCTTCTTTCTGGATTTACAGATGATTTTGCAGGACTTTTAATGGGGACTAATATTGGTGGTCTGGGAACTCTGATTGCTTCCATGGCCAGCCTGATTTCTTATAAATTATATGCGAAAACAGAGAATTCCAGAAAAGGGAAGTATATGGCAGTGTTTACAGGATATAATCTTGTGGGACTTATAATACTGTTACTATTTGCTCTGATATAGAATGAAAAGGAGAATGTCGGTGGCATTCTCCTTTTCAAATTAATAATTAAATACATTGTTTGGATCCAGATGCTGCATACGGCGGATTTCTTTTCTGCATTCTGCTTTTTTCCATTCTAATTTTTCTTCATCTGTTTCCAGGATCAGTCTTGGAACACGAGTTGGTTTATCATTCTCATCAAGAGCAACAAATGTAAGGTAAGCTCTGTTGATCAGAAGTCTGTCGCCGTTCATATTTTCCACAAAAGTCTCAACCTTAATCTCCATGGAAGAATTACCAACATAGGTGAGCTTTCCAATTAAAATGATATCATCGGAAGGATAAGCACCTTTGATAAAATGCAGGTTGTCGATGGACACTGTTGTTACATTCATGCGACAGTGTCTTTTTGCCACAATTCCTGCAGTTTCATCAATCCATTGAAGAAGCATCCCACCAAAAAGACGGCCAGCGCCATTAAGATAGGTTGGTCTTACAATATGGACTGTCTCAGCTAAAGAATCGGAGACACGCTTTGCTAATTCATTCATAATACAACCTCTTTAATTATTTTTAACTCCATGTTCTTTGATCTCGCCGGAACGATATGCCTGAATCAATTCTTTTAATTCTTCAATTTCAAGAAGCATTTTTTGACCGGCATCTGTGTCACTGACTTTCTTTCTGTGATTAAATTTCTTAATAATAGTACGGTGTGAATAAATGTCATGTTCATTAAGAATTGCTTCTTCAATTGATGTAAATGGTTCATGTGAAGCCAGTGTCATACGGTGCGAACTGCTTGTCAGAGTATATCCTGCAGTTCCAGTTTCCTGCTGATATACTTCGGAAAATCCACCATCGATGATTAATGCTTTTCCCTCTGCTTTGATCGGACTTTCGCCAGTGCGCTGGTGAACAGGCACATGTCCATTGATGATGTAAGAATCTTCTCCGCCGAGACCAAATTCTTTGAGGATTTTTTCAGCTGTTTCCCTGTGATCGATTAGTGTATAGTAAGGATTTTTTGCTTCCGTATGTGTTGCTTTATCTTCAATATAATAACGTTCAAAAGTAGTTCTTTTTCTGCGTCCAAAAAGCGGAGAACCAGGTCCGTTCCAAAGATACCACATAAGATCTCTTCCATGTTTTCTGAGTTCAGGGTTAAGACTAAAAAATCCGATTCGAACTCCCTTATCTAAAACATCAAAAAGCTCTTTTCCGGAACATGTTCTGTCATAAACAGTTACTTCTTTGAAAGAACCGTCTTCGTTCATTGGCATACAGCCGTGATAAAGAAGATTTCCATTATAGACTTTATATAAACTTCCCTGTTTCAGAAGAAAATCTACATGTTTCTGTAATTTATCACTGTTAATAAATGCCAGAACAAGTTTGTTGACAACTTCCTGCTCTGCTTCTGTAAGAGCATAAGGATCTTCTGGATTTATAGTTGGGAAGTTTGTGTCTGACATTTTATAGTTAACGCCGTCAATCTCAACAGTGCCGTCTTCATAGTTGATCTTATCAAGAAGAAGGCGGTCATCCATCTTGTATTCTGGATGTGCTTTGATGAGTTGTCCTTCCAATTTGAACTGAATCAAAGTAATTGCCTTGTGCATTTTTGCTTCGTAAAGCTCGTCAGAATAATGGAAACCGGAACTTGTATGTACAGTGTAGCATGTGCCAAGCTGTTCCAGAGGATATGTTTCCAGGGCAAATGTTGCCAGTGGAAGAAGGTTGATTCCATAGGCATCTTCTACAACACTGAGCTGGTTATGACGGATTGCAAGTCGGATGATAGTTGCAATACATGCAGGATTGCCGGCAGCAGCACCCATCCAGAGCATATCGTGATTTCCCCACTGAATGTCGAGAGAATGATATTTCATAAGGTGGTCCATAATCTGATGAGGTGCAGGACCACGGTCATAGATATCACCGATAATATGAAGATGGTCAACAGTCAGGTTCTGGATCAGCTTTGCCATATGTACAATGAAATGGTCAGTACGTTCCAGTTCCAGGATTGTATCAACAATGGCACGATAGTATTCTTCTTTTTCTTCAAAAGTAGTTTTATCTGTAATTAATTCTTCAATAATATAAGCATATTCTGAAGGAAGTGCACGACGTACTTTTGAACGAGTGTATTTAGATGCGATTACCTTGCATACCTGAATCATGTGAAGGAGTGTAGCGTGATACCATTCCAGAGTATTTGTACCTTCGCGCATGATCTGGGTCAGTTTTTCTTCTGGATAATAGATCAATGTTGCAAGGGCTTTTTTTTCATTTGTGCTGAGAGTGTCTCCAAAGACTTCTTCAATTTTTCTGCGTACTACACCTGAACCATTTCTGAGAACGTGGGAAAATGCGCCATATTCTCCGTGAAGGTCAGACATAAAATGTTCTGTGCCTTTTGGAAGGTTTAAAATTGCACGCATGTTAATGATCTGTGTTGCCGCTGTGCTGATTGTTGGATAAAGTTCAGAAAGATAATTTAAATACTTTACATCTTTTGTCGGCATAATGATTCCTCCTATAGATTTTGAATAAAGAAATAAAAGTCGTTTAATGTTCCGATATGATCAGCCGTAATCGGCAGATTTTTTTTGTTTTCCATTGTGTTGGTGATCAGGTAAGTTTCTACACCAAGTTCTGAGATTACCAGATCTTCGCTGACATCATTGCCGACCATCAGACAATCTTTTGGGTCAAGATTGTGCTTTTCAAGAAATTCTCTGAAATATTTCACGTTCGGTTTACAGTAATGGCAGTATTCGTAGGTAGTAATGTCCAGAAAATCGTCTGCTGCAAGTCCTGCCCAGCGGATTCTCTGCTTTGTTGCAATACGTGGGAAAAGGGGATTGGTTGCAAGATAGATATTGAATCCCTTTTCTTTTACAGTTTTGATGATTGTCGGTACGATAGCCTCAGGCTGTGTCGAAGCGATTACATCGTTAAATTCATTCATATAAAAATTTAAAGTTTCACTCTTCATCTGGTCTTTATCACCGGATACAAAGGAGAAGAATGTATTCCAAAAAGCATCTTCATTCGTTTGGCTTCCATCATTTGCCACCATTGCTTCTACTCCTGAGAAGAGTCCTTTTTTAAACAGGTCTGCGTCAGTTCCCATTTTTATAAATTTTTCACCCAAAAGTGAAAAATAATGTCTGACAAATTCGTCCTGATTCATTGGCAGGAGAGTTCCGTCCAGGTCAAATAAAATATGTTTCATAAATAAGCCTTTCCTGTCTGTAAATTTATATATATCACTATTATACCATGAATTATCCTGACAGGAACAGGCTTTTATAGAAAGTTTTGCCAGTCATTTTTTTGAGACAAGATGAAAATTATCCGAGGGCAACATCAAGGATCATCATGATCAGAAATCCTACAATAAATCCAAGAGTTCCGGATTTATCATCATTTTCTGTATGGGCTTCAGGAATCAGTTCTTCTACTACAACATAGATCATTGTTCCTGCGGCAAAG
Source organism: Schaedlerella sp. (assembly GCA_036309085.1). Lineage (GTDB taxonomy): Bacteria > Bacillota > Clostridia > Lachnospirales > Lachnospiraceae > Schaedlerella. The sequence goes on along the minus strand of JAXJUL010000012.1, from coordinate 70,592 downwards.
GCAAGGAGAAGTGCGATGGATGTTTGTGCAAAGTGGGCAAAGGCTGCTGCAAGTACCCCAAAAACAGGTTCTACAAAAGCGGTCATACTTGCAATGAAAAATGCAGTTCTCTTACGAAAGCCTTCTTTGACAAGGGGAAGGGCGACGGCACTTCCCTCCGGAAAATTCTGAATAGCAATACCCAGGGAAAGAGCACACGCTCCTGCAAAGAGGGCTGGATCTTCAGGGGTTCTGACAGCAAGTGCAAAGGCCAGACCAATGGACATTCCTTCTGGAATATTATGCATGGTGATGGCGGCAGTGAGCATTAGTGTTCCTTTACCAGGGAGCCTGTGATTTTTCTGTCTTTTTTCAAGCCATTTCTTAATAGATAAGTCGGAGAGCAGAAGGGTGATTACACCAAGGACGAAGCCAGAAGTTACAGTGATCCATCCAATCTGTCCGTTAGATTCGGCAAATTCTATTCCGGGGAGTAAAAGAGACCAGATTGATGCAGCGACCATTACACCGCCTGCAAAACCCAGAAATCCACATTGCAGACGATTACTGAGTTCATTCCTGATAAGAAAGATTGTAGAGGCACCTACGGTGGTAACTGCAAAGGTAAAGAGGGTGCCGGCAAGGGCAAAAAGAATTCCATTCATATGTTTAATCACCTCAGGATTATTATATGAAGAAAAAATGAGAGTGTTCTTTCAAAGAACACTCTCATTGGGAGAAAATTTATTAGTTCGTATGGGCACGATCAAGGATGGATGCAGCAATTGAACTCTGCGCAGCCATCTTTTCAAAAAATTCTGTATCATGCTCAAAGATGGCATCACGAAAAATTGCCATCTCGTATACCATACGATTACCGGCAGATTGTACGTTAATCTGGGTTTTTATGCCATCAATCACAGATTCGCAGTTTGCAAAATCATTCAGTGCGCCTTCTTCAGAAAGACTTCCATTCTCACCTGTCAGGAAACAGCCACTTTTGATAGAGTGCTTCTTGGAAGTTTCAATCTGGCAGATGAGATCAGGATAAGTCAAAAAAAGATTACCACAAACATCAGCACCGTTAGGACCGTATTCTGCGGTATATTGTACAGTTTCTGGATCTCCGAAGAGATCGACTGCAACATGGATGCAGTAAATCCCCATGTCATTCAAAGCACCGCCCTGAAGTTCTGGATTAAAGATATTTGGATTTTCACCTCTTAAATAGGCATCATATTTAGAAGAATATTGGCCATAATTAACATAAACTTTATTCAGTTTTCCTATTTCTGGAATTAACTTTTTATATGCAAGATAGTTTGGCATGAATAAAGTTGTAACTGCTTCAAAAAAGAACACACCGTTTTTCTTTGCAGCTTCATATAATGTATCAACTTCCTTTTGAGTAACAGCAGCAGGTTTCTCAATAATAACATGTTTTTTATTCTCAAGAGCTTCCAGGGCCTGTCCAAAATGAAGACTGTTCGGAGACGCAATGTAAATGATATCAAGATCATCACGCTTTACCATGTTAGAATAATCGCTGCAGCTTTCCGGTACGCCTACCTCTTCAGCAAATTTGCGTCCGCGTTCTGCATCTCGTGAATAGATGACCTTTGTTTCAAGTCCATCTGTCAGGGCGATCGCTTCCTGAATCAGTTTCATAATAGAACTTGTTCCGACGCTGCCAATCCTTAATGTGTTATCCATAATCTTTTCCTCCGATTTATTTATAAGTTGTGAAAGTTCCGATGTTCTGATACTCTACGTCAACAGCAACAGATCCGTCTTCATTAATAGCACCACAGAGTCCGTCTTTTTGTACAAAGGCCAGATCATCGCCTCCGAAACTTCCGCAGTAATCATATTCCGGCTCAATGGCTACTGTTCCATCTGTGTTCAAATAGCCCCATTTTCCACTTTCTGGATTAACAAAGCAGGCAAGTCCGTTAGCCGCAAAGGATTCGATATAAGGATAAACAGGTTCCAGGATATAATTTCCTTCCAGATCAATGATTCCACACAGATCGTCAATCTTCACAGTTGTCAGACCAACGGAAGAGAAGGAATATACTTGATCATACTGGAAATCGATGACGATATTTCCGTTCTTATCAATAAATCCCCACTTGCCATCGACTGCCGTTGCTGCAAGCTCGGAATCATTAAATGAAAATCCAAGATCGTATTTAAAATCAATTATAATATTGCCAGATTTATCAATATAACCGTATTTTCCGTCCACCTTTGCCATTGCCAGTCCGTTAGAGGAAAACATTTCCAGGTATTCATATTTGAGATCAATTACATAATTTCCTTCCGAGTCGATAATACCGAATAAACCATCTTTAGAAACGAGAGCAAGTCCTTCTTTGGTAAATGGATCTACATCATCATACTGAATAGGAATAACTTCTTCTCCTTTTATATTAACATATCCGTATAAAGTGTCCTGGAGGGCGACAGCCAGACCATTATCAGCAAAATTACGAAGTGCTGTATATGTGGGTTCAATTACAAATTCGCCGCTTTCATCAATCATACCATAAAGATCATCTACACAGACAACAGCATATCCGTTTGAAAATTCTGTAGCATAATCAAATTTTTCATCGATCACAAATTCGCCGGTATTATCAATATAACCATATTTTTCATCTTTTAAGGCATAAGCCAGACCATTATCAGCAAAACTGCCACAATCCTTAAACTGAAAATCGATTGCCATAAGGCCGTCATCGCCAATATAACCACATTCATTCTCCTTCATAATCGGTGCGACAGTATCAGATGTACTTGAAGCAGCAGGAGTCTGGCACCCAGAAAGAACTGTGAGACAGGAAGCTGCAAGAAGAGCTGTCAGAATTTTTCGTTTCATGTGTAAACCTCCTAAGATCCGTTCGTATTATAACTCTATCATTATAATGAAAAAAAGTGAGCATGACAACTGTCCGCTTTTAAATTAGTTTGATATTTATGTAAAAAAGAATATTTATATCACTATAATGAAAACGTTTACATTATTATGCTATCATTTTATATGGAAAATGTAAAGTAAAATGTTCATACCGCAGAAAATTGTAACAGAAAATGTATTAAAAATGTAAAAAATCAATAAAAACAGATTAAAAAGTACAAAAAAATATAATATAAAAGTCGAAAATGAAATAAGACAAAAACGTTAAAGTTTTATAAAAAATATATTTGATTTTAAAAATATGTTAAAATTACATAGTGAAAATGCATAAAAATAAGGGTAGTAAAATGTATAAAATTAACGTAATGCACATTGAAAAAAGGAAACAAGTTGACTTTTTATGGCCAAAGTGATAAACTTACAGTAAAAAGTGTAATCGGTTACACAAAAAGAGGTGAAAATCCTTGAATATTAAAGATGTTGCAAAAATAGCTGGAGTATCTTCCGCAACTGTTTCACGAGTGCTGAATAACAGTGGTCCGGTAAAAGAGGATACAAGGCAGAGAATTTTGAAAATAATTGAAGAAGGCGGTTACACACCGAATGCTTTGGCTAGAAGTCTGAGTAAAGGAGATATGATGAATAATATCGGGCTTATGATTCCTGACATTAACAATTCATTCTTTTCTATGATAGCAAAGGGTGTGGGGAAGATCGCTGTAAATTATGGCTATAATCTGTTCCTTTTTGGTACGAACGAGAGTACAGAGAGCGAACAGCGTATGTTGCAGACGGTAAAGGAACAGAGACTGAAAGGTCTCCTGATCGCGCCTGTAGTTGAGAATAATAAAGAGAATGCATCTTTGCTCATGAATCTTGGAATTCCTGTGGTTTTAATAGACCGGGATATTACTGGTGTAGAATTCGATGGGGTATTTTCAAATGATACGGAAGGTGCTTTTCGTGCTGTTGAATCACTGATTCAGAGCGGACACAGGAAGATTGCACAGATTATAGGACCATTAACAACTAAACCGGGACGTACACGCTATCAAGGTTACATGGATGCCATGAATTTTTATGGTATTCCAGTGGACAGAAAGTATACTGTTTCAGGCATGTTTAAACAGGACGAAGGATACAGAGCAATGAAAAAGCTTATGGAACTTCCTGATCCGCCGACAGCGATTTTCTCAGCGAACAACCTGATGAGCATTGGTGTACTGCAATATATGAAAGAACATGGACTTAAGGTTAGAAGAGATATTTCCCTGATAGGGTTCGATGATATTGAAGTTCTTCAATATACAGAACTTGGGTTTTCTGTAGTAAACCGACCGGTTATCGATATGGGATCTGAAGCAATGCAGCTTTTGCATGAGAGAATTATAGAACCCCATGATTCGGAGAGGGTGAGAAAGACAATCACGCTGGGAACCAGACTGATCTTAAGAGGTTCAGAACAGATGGAGGGTATGTAGTGTATAAAGAACTGTACGAGATTGTTTTAGAAGAACACAGACAGGTTTTTGAAGCGCAGCCGGCAGAAGATATTGAGAACCTGATGAGTTCCATTGTTGAAGCAGAGAGAATCTTTGTTTTCGGAGCAGGACGTGAGGGAATCGCGGCAAGGAGTTTTGCCATGCGGATCATGCATTTGGGAAAAGATACCTTCTGGCTTCTGGATGATACGACTCCGGGAATGAAAGAAGGAGATCTGTTCATTGCAGTCAATGGTTCCGGAAAGATTGGCTTTATTGATTATTTTCTTGATCAGGCACAGAAGACAGGCGCGAAGATTGCAGTGCTCACAGGATCGCCAAAAGAAAGAACACCTGTGGAAGCCGATGTGAATGTATTCATACCGGCAGCTGTTTATAAAGGAACAGATGAAAGAGTCGTTCCATCGATTCAGCCAATGGGGAATTTATACGAACAGCATATATTCTTACTATTTGACATCATTGTAATGATGCTGGAAAAAAAGATGAAGCTGTCACACGATGAGATGGAAGCACGACACAGGAACATAGAGTAAAAAAATAATCAGGGAAACCTGTAAAATTAAGGAGGAGAATATGAGCAGTAAAGTTACAGTATTTGGAAGTTTTGTTGTTGACCTTATGGCAAGAACACCACATCTTCCAGCACCGGCAGAGACAGTAAAAGGAAGCCTTTTCAAAATGGGTGCCGGCGGAAAAGGATTTAACCAGTGTGTAGCCGCTCACAAAGCAGGAGCAGATGTAACAATGGTTACAAAGATGGGAAAAGATTCTTTTGCAAACGTAGCTCTTGATGTTATGGATGAGCTTGGAATGCCAAAGGATCACATCTTTTTCAATGAAGAAGATGCAACAGGAATTGCTTTGATTCTTGTTGATGAAGGAACAAGTCAGAATGAAATTGTAATTGTTCCAGGTGCATGTGCAACCATTACAAAAGAAGATACAGATTCTATTGAAGAGCTGATCAAGTCTTCAGAATATGTACTTATGCAGCTTGAAGTTAATCAGGATGCGAATGAAAGAGTTGCAGATATTGCATATAAGAATGGTGTAAAAGTTATCCTTAATACAGCCCCATATTCACCTGTAACAGATGAATTCCTTTCAAAAGTTTATATGGTAACACCAAACGAGGTAGAAGCAGAAGAAATGACAGGCATCAAGATTGATGGTCTGGAAGCAGCTAAAAAAGCAGCAGAAGTATTCCGCAGCAAAGGTGTAGAAAAAGTATTGATCACTCTTGGTTCAAGAGGAGTATTTATTTCAGCAGATGGCAGAGAAGAAATCGTTCCGTGTTTCAGAGTAGAAGCATTAGATACAACTGGTGCCGGAGACGCATTTAACGGAGCATTCTTAACTGCACTTGCAGAAGGAAAAGATGAGTGGGAAGCAGCAAGATTTGCAAATGCATTGGCAGCTATTTCCGTAACACGTCTTGGTACAACACCGGCTATGCCAACTCGTGAAGAAGTTGAAGCATTTTTAAAAGAACACTAATGAGAGGAGGAAATGTCAAATGTTAAGAGGGATTCCAAGTAACATCAGTTCAGAGTTATTAAAAGCACTGGCTGATATGGGGCATGGCGACATCATTGTTATCGCAGATAATTTTTATCCGGCAGTTTCTAAAGCAAAAAACGGAATTACAATTAACTGCAAAGGGAACACAGTTCCAGAAATGGTAGATTCTATCTTACAGTTATTCCCATTAGACGTGGACTATTGTGAATATCCTGTAGAGATCATGAAACCAGACCCAGGATGTGAAGGCATGTTAACAGAACGTCCAAAGGTATGGGATGATGTGATCGCAGCTGTGAAGAAACACGAAGAGAAAGATTGTGTAGGATATATTGGAAGAACAGATTTCTATGAAAAAGCAATGAATGCTTTCCTTACAATTTCTACAAGTGAAACACAGCCATACGGATGCATTATTATGCAGAAAGGTGTTATGTAATACATAATACAAATTGTTTTTAGGAAGTATAAGAACTTCCGGTCAACCACGAATTTATAGCAGAAAGCTATAAATATATAAAAAAGGAGGAAGAAACAATGAAAAAGAAATTAGTTAGCATGCTCTTATGTGTAGCAATGGTAGCTACAATGGTAGTTGGATGTGGATCAGGATCCGACGAGTCCAAGGAGACAACTGGTGCAGCAGCAGGTGGCGGAAGCGGAGAATTAGAAGCATTTACAGCAGCTGAAGACGATCCTGTAAAACCAACAGCTCTCTACAGCCCAAAAGCAGACGCTTCTGAATGGACAATCGCTGTAGTAGTTAAAGACTCTTCTAACGGATGGTTCGTTCGTATGGAAGAAGGCGTTAACCAGTTTGCAGAAGACTATGGCATCAATGCATACCAGAAGGGACCAGCTGCAACAGACGCTGCTCAGCAGGTTGAAGTTATCGAAAACTGCATCAACCAGGCAATCGACGCACTTTGTGTAGTTCCAGTAGACCCAGCTACATGTGACACAGTTCTTGCAGACGCTATGGACAGAGGAATCAAAGTAATCTGTCACGAAGGTTCATCAGCTACATGTGATATCGACCTTGAAGCATTCTCTAATGCTGGATATGGTGCATACATCATGGAAAACCTTGCAGAAGCTATGGGCGAAGAAGGAAGATATGTAACTATGGTTGCTCATCTTACAAATGCTTCACAGAACGAATGGGCTGACGGTGCAGTAGCTAAGGCTGAAGCTGATTATCCAAACCTTGAAAATCATCCTGACTGTGCAAGAGTTGAATCTGAAAACAACTCTGAAAAAGCTTATCAGGTAGCAAAAGAAGTTCTTAAGAAATATCCAGACGTTAAAGGTTTCGTAGGAACATCTTCAATGGATACTCCTGGTATCGCTCGTGCAATCGATGAATTAGGTCTTACAGGACAGGTATTCGTTTGTGGTACAGGTATGCCTAACGAATGTCGTGAACTTATCAAATCTGGTTCTATCTATTCTGCACAGCTTTGGGACCCAGCAGAAGCTGGCTATGCTATGTGCGTAATGGCTACAATGATGTTAGATGGACAGACAATCGGTGAAGGAACAGACCTCGGTCTTGCTTCTTATGCAAACCTCGTTGTTAATGCAGATAACGAAAACGTAGTTGAAGGTGCTGGTTGGATTTCTCTTAAAGCTGATAACGTAGACAATTACAACTTCTAATCTGAACGATTTTAAGTCACATTATTTAGACTAAAAAATATCACCGCGCCAGGTTCGGTGCGGTGATATTTTATAGCATTAAGGAAATAAGAGTGTTAGGAGGCGAGCACATGTCAGATTACATTATTAGAGCTAAGGGGATTAAAAAATACTTTGGCGGTGTAAAGGCCCTGGATGGTGTTGACCTGGAAATTAAAAAAGGTGAAGTACACTGTCTGGCTGGTCAGAATGGTTGTGGTAAATCAACAATCATCAACGTAATTTCAGGTTTCTATACACCAGATGCTGGTGAAATCGAAATTGACGGCGTAAAATATTCAAAAATGACACCTAAGCAGTCTATTGCAGCTGGGGTACAGGTTATTTATCAGGATTTGTCAGTATTTCCTAACTTAACAGTTATGGAAAACCTTGCTCTTAATATGGAGCTTGCTGATGGTAGAAAAATTGTAAGTAAAAAGCGTTTCCGTAAAATCGCAGAAGAGGCAGTTGCAAAGATTAACTTTGAGATTGACCTTGATGAGCTGGTAGGCAATCTGTCAGTAGCAGATAAGCAGTTGATCGCTATCAGCCGTGCATTGTTGAATAATGCAAAATTGATCATCATGGACGAACCTACAACAGCTATTACAAAGAAAGAAGTAAAAGCGCTGTTTGAAGTTATTCGTCAGCTTCAGAAACAGAATATTGCAATCTTGTTTGTATCTCATAAATTGGACGAAGTATTTGAAATTGCAGAGAACTTTACAATCTTCCGTAATGGTAAGAACGTAGCATCCGGTGCTGCTAAAGACCTTACACAAGATAAGTTCACATACTACATGACTGGCCGTGAATTCAAGTTTGAGCCATTCGAATACAAGGCTGATGCAAACACTCCTACAGTACTGGAAGTTAAGAACCTCAACCTGAAGAATGGTTTCAAGAATGTTAACTTCTCATTGAAGAAAGGTGAAATCCTTGGTATCACAGGTCTTCTTGGTTCAGGACGTACAGAGCTGGTACAGGCATTGTTTGGATATCATAAAGCAGATTCCGGTGATATTTTTATCAATGGTGAAAAGGTAACAATTAATACTGTAAAAGATGGTATCAAACATGGTATTGGTTATGTACCACCAGAACGTATCGTAGAAGGTGTATTCTTACCACAGTCTATCAAAGAAAATATGTCCATTGAAAAATGGGATGATTTTGCAGGTCCTTTGGGCATTATGAACGATAAGAAGATTGAAGAATCTGTTAACGAATGGGTAGAAAAATTACATATTAAGATTGGTAACATCGAAGATGCAATGAGCACTCTTTCCGGTGGTAACCAGCAGAAATGTGTACTTGCTAAATGGCTGATCCTTGATCTTAATGTACTGATCCTCAATGGACCTACAGTTGGTGTAGATATCGGTGCTAAATTCGATATTTATGACCTGATTAAAGATCTCGCAGCAGAAGGCTTATCAGTTATCATTATTTCTGATGATATCCCTGAAATCTTATCAAATTGTAACCGTGTACTTGTAATGCGTCGTGGTGAGATTGTTAAAGAAGGTCTTACTATCGAGATGGATGAAGCAAGTCTTGCAGAATTTGCGGTTGCAGATTAAGGAGGGGTGAATATATGAATAACAAAATGAAAAAAGTATTCCAGAGCTCAGAATTTTATGTAACTGTGCTTATCGTTTTATTCAGTATACTGGTACAGGCACGAAGCGGACAGTTCTTTACAGGCAACAACCTGGTTGACTTGGTTCGTGCATTCTCAGTACCTGCAATGTTTGCAGTAGGTGAACTGATGATCCTGATTTCTGGTGGTGTTGACTGTTCATTCCCGGCGATCGCTTCATTATCAATGTTCGTTGTTTGTAAATCTTTCGAATCATCTGCATCAAACCCACTTGTTTTCTTCGTGGTTGCAGCTCTGATCGGTTTAGTATGTGGTATTTTCAATGGTGTTATCATTGGTAAATATCGCTTCCCGGCCCTGATCGTTACATTAGGTACATCCAGTATCTGCTGGGGTATCATGCAGGGTGTATTTGAATCACGTGAATATCCATTATGTGATACACTGTTGCAGGTGGGACGTGCAAAACTCTTCACAGCAACAAACCCAACAACTGGTCTTTCTTCAGACCTGCCAGTTCTTACTATCTTAATGGTAGTAATCCTTGCTCTGGGATGGTTCATCCTGAACAAGACAATGCTTGGTCGTGGTATCTACGCACTTGGTGGAGATATGATCGCTGCAAAACGTGCTGGTTTTAACGTATTCAGAACAACATTATTTATCTATGCATTCTCTGGAATGCTTGCTGGTATCATTGGTGTTGTCCGTGCTTGTATGCTTCAGGCAGTGCATCCAAACAACCTGAATGGTGTTGAAATGGACGTTATCGCTGCCTGCGTACTTGGTGGTGTAAGTTTGACAGGTGGAAAAGGTACAATCCTTCAGGCTTGTTTAGGTACAGCATTATTGACAATTGTTTCTAACAGTTTGATTCTTTTAGGTATTGATACACATTGGCAGAATGTAGTTACAGGTATCATCATCATCGTTGGTACAGCAGTAACTGCTATCCAGAACAAGAAGAACGAAAAGAAACTTGCTGTTAAATTGACAGAATCATAAAGCGGGGGTGACAAAATGAAAAATGTTTTAAACAAAGATAAAAATTTAACCCGTATGCTTGCGGTATTCGTGGTTTGTTTTGCTGTATTCAGCATTACAAAGGGAGAGGCATTCTTGTCTGTAGCAAGTTTCCAGTCAATGGGTAAATTGTTCCCTGAATTCGGTCTTCTTTCTATCGGTATGGCACTTGCTCTGCTGACAGGCGGTATTGACCTTAGTGTTGTTTATCTTGCAAACCTTTGTTCAATCTGTGCTGCACTTACAGTTGCAAAAATGTCTGGAGAAGGCGGAGAAATTACAGCATCTTGCGTTCTCGTAGGTGTTCTTGTTGCTCTTCTGATCGGTGCAATTGGCGGTGCCGTGAACGGTGCATTGATTTCTGTAGTGGGAATTCCAGCGATGCTGGCAACTCTTGGTACACAGTCATTATTCAATGGTCTTTCAGTTGTTATTTCTGATGGTAGTACCGTAACAGGTGTTAAGCCATTATCCGAATTTATCGGTATGAAGTTTTTAGGAGTTCCGGTTCCTACATATATCTTTGTAATCAGTGCTGTTGTTGTTGGTTTCATTATCAGCAAAACAACTCTTGGTTATAAGATTAAAATGCTTGGTACAAGTGCAAAAGCATGTGCATTCTCAGGTTTCAACAATGTAAAACTGACAATCATCAACTATACAATGGTTGGTCTTTTATCAGCAGTTTCCGGTATCGTAATGCTTGGTCGTTACAATTCCGCAAAAGCTGACAATGGTGCTTCTTATACAATGCAGGCTATCATGATCGCCGTAATGGGTGGTGTTGATCCAGCAGGTGGAAAAGGAAATATCCAGGGTGTTTGCGTTGCTGTATTGATTATCCAGATGGTAAGTACATGGCTGAACATGTTCCAGAACATTTCCAACTTCTACAAACAGATTATCTGGGGCGCTTTGTTGATCATTATTCTGATCCTGAATTATTACATCAACAAACATGAAGTTGCAAAAGCAGCTAAAAAATAATAAAATAATTTAAAGTTTCTTCCGGGCGAGATTGCAATAATCTCGCCCTTTTTATATAATTAAAGATAAGAAAAAAACAGTTTTCGGGAGGTACATAATGAGCTTAAAAGGTAAAAAAATTGTAGTGACCGGTGCATCCAAAGGTCTGGGACTTGGTATTGTAAAAAGGTTGTGTGAAGAAGGTGCAGACATCGTTGCACATTATAATTCTGGAGATATCAGAACAGCAGAAAGTTATGCAAAAGAAGCAGGTGTAGGATTTACAGCATTCCAAGCAGATCTTTCAAAAGAAAGTGAGATTCTTGAACTTTCAGAAAAGATTAATGCCTGCGGAGAAATCTACGGTCTTGTTAATAATGCAGGCGTATGTTTATTCGAAGATTTCTTTGATATCACAACAGAAAGTTATGACTTTACATTTAATGTGAATGTAAAAGCACCATTCCTGCTGATGCAGAAGATAACAGAACAGATGGTGAAACTTGGAACAAAAGGACGTGTTGTAAACTTTTCATCTATCACTTCTTTATCTGGTTCTGCTACACAGGTACATTATGGTGCAGCAAAATGTGCGATCAATGGTCTGACACATATGGCAGCAGAAGCTCTTGGGCAGTATGGAATCACAGTGAATGCGATTATGCCGGGACCAATCCCAACAAAGCACAACAGTGCTTATCTTGCATTGGAATCATCCAAGGCTGAGTTATGTGGACGTATGCCAATGAGAAGTTACGGTGATCCAGAATATATTGCAGATGCTGTTGTATATTTCCTTGGTGAAAGAGCTGCATGGACAACAGGAACAACACTTCCTGTAGATGGCGGATATCTGGCAAAATAAATTAGAGACTTTGAAAAACTTCCTTAATAAAAAGTTGTAATTAAATTGTGAAATATGTATAATTAAATATTGACGATTATATAAGATACAATTTAAAAAAACTAAGGAGGAACAATCATGCAGGCGGTTTTTGACATGATTAACGCGATTTGTGGAAAAATTCAGATCATCTCTGATTTGTTTTGGGATTTTCCTACAAATCTGGATTGGTACAGTAATATTCCAATCCTGGGTAACTTTTCCCTTGCCATCATTTTGCTGGTTGGTTCGGGAATTTATTTTACAATTCGATTGAACTTTATCCAGGTACGCCGTTTTAAATATGGACTTGAGATATTAAAAGACAGCAAAAAGGATGAGACAACAGGTATCTCACCTATGGCAGCTTTTCTTTTGTCTACAGCGATGCGAGTAGGTCCGGGCAATATTCTTGGTGTTACTGGAGCAATCGCAGTCGGTGGTCCGGGTGCGCTTCTGTGGATGTGGGTTTCAGCATTCTTTGGAATGGCAACAGCTTATACAGAATCAACTCTGGCACAGATTTTTAAAGAGCGTAAGAATGATGAATATATTGGTGGTCTTGCGTTCTATGGACGTAAACTTCTCGGTGGAGCAGCAGGAGTAGGTGTATTCCTTTCCGTCATTTATATTATATATGCACTTCTCTGCTTCCCTGCACAGGGATTCAATACCGTATCATCTGTTGGTATGATTGCAGAGATTATTACAGGAAATACAATTCCATCTGATTCACCATTATATTGGATTTCATTTGCAGTACTTCTTGTATTTCTTATCATGGTATCTTTTGGTGGCATCAAGCGCGTAACAAAAGTAACAGACAAGACAGTTCCTGTTATGGCTGTGATTTATGTACTTACAGTACTTGTACTGGTAGTTGTGAACTTTGATCGAATGCCATGGTTCTTTGCTTCTGTATTTAAAGGTGCATTTAAACCGGAAGCTGTATTTGGCGGTGCGTTTGGTGTTGCACTCGTACAGGGTGTAAAACGTGGTCTTATGAGTAACGAGGCTGGTCAGGGTACAATCACAATGGCAGCAGCAGCTTCTAATGCAAAGCATCCGGCAAATCAGGGATGTGTACAGGCAATCGGTGTATTTCTTGACACAATGGTAATCTGTACATTGACAGCATTTGTAGTTATCATGGGTCGTGTATGGCTCACAGATCAATCAGCAGCATGGTTCGAGATGGACAGACTTCCAAAGTTTGTTGCATCTGTTGCAGAACTGACACCGGGAACAGCATTTAACTCCGCAGTTTCTCTGCTAGTTTCCCTTTGCTTTGGTCTGTTTGCATTCACATGTGTTCTGGGATTTTTGTCCTTCACAGAAATGTGTGCGAATCGTATTTCTCAGAACAAAGGATTTATCAACTTTATCCGTGTACTTTGTCTTGTAGTAGTTTCTTTCGGTGTTCTTACACAGATTGCCGGTATGGATCTTGGAGCACTCTGGAATCTGTCAGACTTTGCAAATATTCTGATTGCTTACTGCAATATTCCATTGCTTTATATCGGATTTAAGTATGTAAAACGTGCGACAGATCATCTGGATAAGAATGATGGAACTCCATTTACAAGCGAAGTAGCAGGAATTGATGTTCCAGTATGGGATGAAAAAGCAAAAGAAAATAAATAAATCAAAAGAGTGGCTGCATCAAATGGTGCAGCTTTTCTTTTCAACTATGAGGAAATGAAAGATGACAAAAAATTTAAAAAATAATATTCTTCTTGTTCTGACAGCATTAATCTGGGGATGTGCTTTTGTTGCACAAAGTGTCGGTGTTGATTACGTTGGTCCCTTTACTTTCAATTCTGTGAGAAATATTCTTGGCGGACTGGCACTGCTCCCAGTAATCTTTGTTCTGGATCGTAAAAAGGCAGATCGTAAAAAATACAAGAAAAAAGAAGATAAGAAAACGTTGATTCTTGGAGGAGTTTGCTGTGGAATTCTCCTTGCCGCTGCCAGCTCTCTGCAGCAGATTGGGTTAATGTACACAACGGCCGGCAAGGCAGGATTCATTACAGCTCTCTATATCTTGATTGTTCCGCTTCTTGGTATTGTAATCGGAAAAAGAGCAGGAATAAAGGTCTGGATTGGAGTTGCACTGGCAGTGGCAGGAATGTATTGTCTGTGTATTACAGAAGGATTTACAATTGCAAAAGGGGATATCCTTGTGATGATCTGTGCAGTGGTATTTTCGTTCCATATTCTGGTAATTGATTACTTTTCACCAAAGGTAGATGGAGTGAAGATGTCCTGTATTCAGTTCTGGGTATGTGGTGTCCTCTGTGGAATTCCGATGCTTTTGACAGAGAATCCACAGATGGAGCAGATTCTGGCTGCATGGCTTCCAATTGCTTACGCAGGAATTTTATCCTGCGGTGTTGCATATACACTCCAGATTGTAGCGCAGAAGAATGTGGATCCGACAGTCGCTTCTCTGCTGTTGAGTCTGGAATCCGTTTTTGCAGTTCTTGCGGGTGCAATCATCCTGCATGAAAGATTATCTGCAAAAGAAGCGATCGGATGTACACTTGTGTTTGTAGCTATCATGCTGGCACAGCTGCCGGATAAGAAGGATTCTTAGATTTTATTTTTAAAATTTTTTAAGTACATAAAATATCAACTCTTTGTTTAGAGGATTGCGGATGTTAATAAAGCGTGTCCTTGTAGTATAGAGAGTAATAGTCATATATAAAAATTAATATATAATTTATAAAGGATACTACAATAAAAATACATGTGATAAAATACCAGTCCGTATAGAAAAATACTCTTTGAAAGATATTTAAATAAAATTGTGACGTGTTTGTGAGTATATAATTTTCGGCTGAAAGTAATATCATTTTTTCTTCGAGAAATCGATATATACAGAGTACAATAACTGCTATTGTCGATCCAATCATACTGTCGTATATAGCATTGCGAATAAAAAAGTGCAAAAGGGAACTTTTTTTCATGCCTATTTGATAAAGGGTTCGATACCGTTCAAAATCTTGTTTGGCAGAAGTAATATAGATTCCAAAACGAATCATTACTGTCATTAAGAAGCCAGAAACACCAAGTATGATTGTTAAGATAGTATGAATGAGCAGTTGTTGTTTTTGTTCAGAACGTTCTATACGTTTATTATTAAAGTATAAATCCGTTTGAATTTTTGAAAGTTCTATGTCTGTTTGATAAGGGATTGCAGAAGCATCACTATATATTGCAACATAGGAAGGGTTGTAATTTCCAAATATTTCATAGTAAGTTTCTTTGCTGCATATAAGACTGTAAGGTCGGATAGGGTTTTGCGCCACAGACGTATCTTCCTCAAATGAATAGATAATTCCAGTTATTGTTAATGTATATTCTTGTTCATTTACTTTGAACTGAACACTTTCGCCAGGCTGTATCATATGGTTTTTTATAATCGTGCCGGATTTTTCTTCTGCTGTTGCGAGATCTGCAGGAATAGTTTTGCCGTTATCCAATTGATAAAAATTTGGAAGATATAAAAGTATTTCATTTTTATTTAAAGCACTGTCATTAAGTGATTTCGTATCCACTTCATTGATGTAAAGAGAATGTAAATTATCGGATATTCCAAATACAGATCCCCAAAGTGGAGTCTTTAAATTTGTTTTGTCACCTATGATATTCTGCAGATAATGAAAAACATTTTGGGTATATTTTTCATCAACATCATTTGAAAATGCAATATCATAATAATCAGAAACTGAGATTGTTTGTATTTCTTTTACTCCATAGACAGATTGGATTTGATTAAGGGTTTCTTTTGTCATTTGGCAATCTGTTTCAAAGTAAGAAATCATTCCAAAACTATAATCTTCAGGGTAATTTTTACAATACAGACGATAAGCGTTAAAATCCATCCATGTTTCGTAAGTAGAAAGAAAAATAAAAACGGCAGTTATAGCTGTCAGCAATATAGAGCAGATTTTTTTGGGTTTGTTTATTGAATTTAATACAGAAAAAATATTTCTGCGGTTCAAATTTCTGCGGTATCTTGGAATATTTTTGATAGAAGATTGTTGTTGGGGCTTTCCTCTCAATGGGATTTGAAAGAGTCGAATCATACCGAAAGTAAGTGCAGAAATAATTCCAATCCCAAAAAACAGAATGATTTTTAATGAATGAATCATCGAAAGATGAAAAGAAAGTGTTTGCAAAAATATTTTATTTATAATTATTATCACAAAATAAGGCAGTAAGATTCCGCAGATAATTCCCAATAAGCTAGAAACCAAAATAACTGGAAATTTGTCTTTGAAAAATAATTTTATAATCTGGATTCTTTTGGCGCCAATCAGTCTCATTGTAATAAAGGTATTTCGTTTATGCATAATATCATTATTTATCAAAATAACAATAGATATGCAGCCGACTAAGAGAATAACTGTTTGTAAAACATCAGAGTTCTGAGATGAATTTCCATTATCTGAATATTCTTTATAAACATAATCGTTTTTTACAAAATTTTTGATGTTTTTACAAAAGACGCTTAAACTGTCTACGTTATTTTCGTATGCAGAATCAAGTTTGGAAAATACGTGAAAAGAAATCGGTGCAGAGGATAAATTGTTTTGACAAAATTCCGGTGTGGTGAAAAAAGATACCATTTGATTTGTGTTAGTTTTCCAGTGTTCTGAATAGTTCTTTAGAATTCCGCATAAAGAAAATGTTCGTATATCGTTTTTGATTTCTCCATTCTCATTGGTATACAAAAGAGAAAGAGTAATATCTTGATCTAATTCGTATGAGTATCCCAGACGGGTCAAATAGGAGGCTTCTATCGCAATTTCATTATCATTAACAGGAAAATTGCCGTCTAGTAATTGAAGATTACCGATATTTACTAATGCATCATTGACATATCCTAATCCGCCTATAATAGTCTCTGTTTCATCATAAATAGATGCAAATACGCTCATTGTGCCGGTAATATTTATGGTTGCATGGTCAGCAATTTCTTGATAAGTTTCTTCATTTGTGTTGTAAAATGCAGCATGCCAGGAACCGTAAGTCTGTTTTCGGTGATTCATTAAAGTTGTTTCATAACTATCTGTATAAACTACGATTGTCATTCCCAAAAGAAAAATTAAAAATAAAATAATTCCAATACCAGAATTCAAATGTTTGGAATGAAAAACCTTTTGGGATTTAGAAAATCTCTTATTCCACATAATGCTCCCCCCTGTAATCTGTATCGGAAGATATATGTCCATCATCTAAGGTAATAATACGTTGTGCAGATTTTGCGATATCTAAATCGTGTGTAACAAGTAAGATTGTCTGCTTAAAATATTGATGTGAAAAATGTAATAAACTTTGAAGTTCATTTCCACTGCGTTTATCTAAATTACCAGTAGGTTCATCTGCTAATATAATAGCTGGTTTACAGGATAATGCACGTGCAACAGCTACTCGTTGTTGTTCTCCGCCAGAAAGTCTTGCTGCATATGTATTACGTTTAGATTCAATCCCTAATTGTTGAATAATTTGATCAATGAAAGAAAAGTCGGGATCATGGTGATCAAGGTAAGATGGAAGACAGATATTTTCATAAACAGTCAATTCTGGAATCAGATTAAAAAACTGGAATATATAACCGATTTGTTTTCTGCGAAATTCTGTTCGGGCACCGTCACGCATTTGATATAAGTCCTGTCCGTTCACCCAGACCTTTCCGGAAGTCGGTTTTTCTAATCCGCCTATAATATTTAACAGTGTGGTTTTTCCAGATCCACTGCGACCTACAATAGAAGTAAAACTATGAGCTGGAATTGTTAAATTTATATTGGTTAATGCTTGAACTTTTGGTTCTTGCTTTCCGTAAATCATATTTAAATTTGTGATTTTTAAAACATCATTCATTAGAAATAATCACCACACTTTCTGCAATATTGAGTAATTCATTTGCTTCCAAATTACCGAAAATTCGACAAAAGTATCCAGATTGCGACCATTCTATTACGCAGTCATTTTTCTGAATCTTAAGCATGCCCAAAATCATAGATTCATTTAATTGTTCGTATTCTATGAATTCCCCATTATAAATATAGGTTTTGCCAGTTGAGTTTCTAACAAGGAGATCTTCTTTCGGGATATTGGATTTATCGCTGTTTTCTAATAGTAATTCGATTACGAATCTATGATTGTAATTATCTGTGTAGCTAAATTGATGACGATTTGGCATACAAATTTCCTGAGTCATAGTATATGAGTCAGGGGAAATATTGAAAGATATCGTAACATCATTTGGTGATGAAGAAGGATTGATATCTGATGTTGGAATTTCTGCTTTATGATTGCATGCGCATAATAAAATTATGGAACAGATAATTAAAACAATAGAATAAAAAGGTTTCCGATGCATAATAGTCCTCCTTTCCCTTTGTTGTTTTGGTCTATTATATAACAGAAACCTTACATAAACGTGACAATCATGTATTTATTATTTTTTATAAAGATCAGCCGCATCTAATTTTGGAAACATGATTAAGAATTCTGCTCCTCCTTCCAAACGATTTTGTGCTTTAATAGAACCAAAATGTAATTGTATTGCCTGTTTGGCAATTGCCATTCCCAATCCGGTTCCTTCACTATGATCTCTGTCTTCTAAAGAATAACGATCAAAAATAGTATTTTCCTGATCTTTTGAAAAACCTGTACCACAATCTTGAATTAGAATATGATTCGTCTTGTTAGTTTCGGTATATAAAAGAGTAATTTCCCCGTCTTTAGAATGTTCGATACAGTTTTTCAGGATATTTCCAATTACTTCCTTTATCCAGAAAACATCACAAAACCATAGTATATCAGATTTACCAGATGTTAAGATTGTAATATTTTTTTGAAATGCCAGTGGATCCAGATCATTTACCACATTTTCTATCAGATTTTGAGCCAAAACAGATTCAAATTTCATATTTATTTTTCTACAATCAAATTTACCGAGTTGGAGTAGATCATGAATCAAATTGGACATCTTATTTACTTGCTGCAGGCATTTGTTCATCGGAACTGAAAAATCCGGGTGTTGAAGTTCAAATTTTTCACACACAACATTGATAACGGTGAGCGGGGTCTTTAATTGGTGTGAAATATTTTCCATATAATGCATAACCCGTTCAGTATCTTCTTTGTGGAGACGTTCTTGTTTTTGTAATTTTTCTTTTAATAGAGAGATTGAATAAACAATGGATTCAAAATTGTATTCAACAATGGGAAGTTCCTGAGTATTATCGAGAATCCAGGAATTTATTGTATTTGTTTCTTTTTTAATCAAGTGATTTTCAAGTCTTCGGATACTCCAAAATATAAATAATAAAAAAATAATTGCAATTAAAAAGAATAGGGTTATGTATATAAAATTGTGTGTTAAAAATTTGTAGTACGTGTTGGTATATCCAGTTTGCTGCATTACAGAGAGACCATTGTGATAGGCTTCGGTATCATGTGTAGATGAAAAAATGTTATTGATACAAAATTGGGTGTCTGATGCAGACAACTGTTCTGAAAACATTCCTATAATGACAACATTTTGGTAGATCACTTGTTTATAAAGAATATAAATATAAAATAGCAAAACAAGTAACGAACAGATGAATAAACATTTTTTAAAAAACGAGATTGTAGATTTTTTAAAATATATTGTGCTGATTTTCATAATAATTCCTTTTTCACTGGGAAATTCCAACGATAACCAATTCCTTTGACCGTATCAATATAAGCTTCGTTATGAAATGTTCCTAGTTTTTTTCGAAGTCGTGATATATGGACAGATAAAGTATTATTTTCTATAAAACGTTCGTTTGTATCCCATATCCGATCAAGCAAGAGATCTCGAGGCATAATACGACCATCGCTTTGGGCTAATGCTGCACACAGTTTAAATTCTATATCCCCAACAGGTAAACAAACATTGTTTTTTAGAATCATACAGTGTTTTAAATCAATCAGTAATTCACCGCTTTTAAGTGAAAGAACTTCTTTTTTTTCAAACCAGTTTTTTCTTCTGAGTTGTGAAGCAATCCGTGATAAGAGAATACGAAGAGAGCATGGTTTGATAATATAATCATCAGCTCCGCAATTAAGTCCCAGAATTATATCTTCTTCATTATCAAATGCTGTTACCATAATTATTGGAAGAAAGAATTGAAGCCGGATTTTTTTGCATAAATCAAATCCTGAACAATCTGGAAGTCCAACATCTAAAAGACAGATATCATAGGATTGTTCAGATAAGAAACGAAATGCTTCTTTACCGCTATGAGCAATTGTGATAGAAAAATTATTTTCGCGCAGAAAATCTGCGATTTCGGATGCTAAAATATTATCGTCTTCAATAAGCAGTATTTTATTCATCTTGTACCTCACAGAATTAAAATGTTTTATGATTATTCTACTACATTTTTTGGATTTGTCATTTGTTTTCTTGTTAAATAAAAAATATAATGTCACGTTTATGTAAGGTATACATGCTAATATAAAATAGTAAAAAGTCAAATTCATTAAGAAAAAGGAGGTCCATATGAAAAAAATTATTTCTTTATGTTTAGTTGTTATTATGACTATGTCACTCAGCATAGTGACGCTTGCTGAAGAACCAGTTGTTCCAGCAGACCGAGTATCAGCACTCAGTTCAAAAACATCAGAGGTATCGCCGAAGATAATATATAACTATGAAAAAACAGTAGTTAAATTTTATTTATCCTATTCAGCGGTACAAGAATCTATTTCATATAGGGAATATAATGAAAATTATATGTCATGGTTCAGTGGAACTTTATACCTTAGAAGAGTAGTACAGGTTACTGGGGGATGGAATGCTACATATTCAGGTACGTTGACAGGAACACTTTAATGTATAAAGGTAGTGAAGTATAGAAGAAAAGTGATTGATGATAGAATCTTAAAAAGATTATATAGAAACTTAAAAAATTCTTTATTTTAAAGGAAAAAAGCCTTGATTTATTAGGGAGGAATTTCTATGTTAAAAATCAAAAAAATGGCAACTGGGGCACTCTTATGTTTTATGTGCCTTACCTTTCCAAAATCCACACTCGCAAATGATGTGACATCCAATAACATTGCAAGTACTGAAGATGGTATTGTAATTACTGTAAATACAGAAACTGAAATGCAGACTCTTCTTGAAAAAATTGAACAATCTACAATTTCGGCAGAGGCTACTTATATGCGTGCACTTGAAACAGGTCAATCGCAAAATCCAAATTATTCTAATTTTACAAATATTAATGAAACTGTCTCTATTTCACCACGTGTGTTTACCGAAACTGACGTAGCGTTTAAAACTTTTACCGCCAATGGAAGTAATCATTCTATAGGTTGCTATGCGACATATGACCAAAACACTAATAGTGTTACCAATGTAAAAACGTTTGGAACCATTTATGGGCGTACTGTATATCTTCCTAATGATGGTTCTGTAGGAAATATCATATATAGTTCTAATACCCTTTTAGATTCTAAGAGAACATTAGCATTCTCTTATTCCTGTACAGTAACTGTAGAAACTCTTACCGGTCAAAGTTTTACTAGACGATTAACAGTATATTGTGAATTTTATGCTTCAGGAGGTTACTATTGCAATTAACTAGGTTACAAAAAATATCCTTAATTTTATGTTTATTTTCTATTCCGCTTTCTTATTTAGTTGGAATAATACTGTATTATTTTCCAGTATGTCGCATTAATGATTTATTTACAATACTTTTTTTATATATAAATTTTATATCAATTATATTGCTTTTAATTGATATAAAAAGTTAGTGATATAACTCAACTAATTATATACAATATTTATGTGTATAAAAAATTGTACATTAATTATGAGCGGAATAATTTCTGGTTGCAATAATTACTTTTATAGTGTCAAGGGCAAAGAAAAGTAGGAGCTGACACCTGATTGATGGTAGGACAAAGAAAGTGTGACTTCTGGAGACAGAGACAATCCTGTGGATATAAGCGGTTGGCTACCATAGAGGGATGGGTATACGTAAGGTCATGCAAAACGAAAATCATAGTTCTGATGGAGGGAGTCTTTTTCAGTGGTGTCTTCAGCTTTCAGCTATGGGGAGTGTCAAAATAAGGAAAAGGAATAGTATGAAAGTTAAAAATATTTTGAATTTAATAATAATCCTTATTCTCGTTGCAATTTTTATTGAAAATCAGAATCCGATTCCGGGTTTATCAGAGGGAATATATGCAATTCAAGGTAAAAATAGCATGCCCCAAATTCAGTTTGAACTTACACAAAATGTGGATACTGAGTACGGTTCATTTTGTTATTCTGTAGGGAATATGCAAATATTACAAGGAACGTATGAAATCAAAAAAGGATATGTGATTGGAACGTCTAGAAATAATGGTGAAAAATACATTTTTGAGATAAAGGATAATGATACAATTATTTTTAAGTCTAAAAAATCATCTGAGTTATATTGGTTAGATGGTGTAACACAAATCAAAGATGGAACAGAGTTTATTTATATAGATAATTGTTATGAGACCAGTTCTTTTAGATAACTATAGAATTATCAAGTAATAGCGTTTGTTACAAGGTTTGATATTATCCTAAATCGAAAAATATGAGGTTTTGTTTTAAGTAAAAGTATTATATCATCGATTAGGTGATGGCTTGGAGGACTATATGAAGAAAAAAAGTATAAAAAAGATGGATATCAATAATTTGTTGCTGCAGTATGCTTGTCATAATGTCGGTAACCTCATTTGCTGTTGAGAATGAAGTGGTTGATATTTTTGCTATTGCACAAAATATTATTCATACAGAATTAACTATTGATGAAGTTGGAAATGTAATTAAGTCTTATACTAATTTGGATGAATTTATAGATGCAGTACATGATGAATATGCTGAAATTTCAGATTACGATATTGCTATTTCACTTCTTCAATATACAGAACAAGAATATAGGGGGCTTCCAGAAAGTGAAATTTTAAATTATCTTACATTGGATAATCTTACTACATCAACATCTTATGTTACTCTTAATGAAGCGGGGGAGGCTATAGTTTCAAATGATGCTACCATGCTGGCTGATATATGGACTTCTGAAGATGGCTATATGAAAATAACAACAACATATAGTTATCTTAAGAGTGTAGGAAATGAAAAATATTACCAAGTAACAGGAATGGCGACATGGCTTAAATATCCAGCTGTTGCAATAGAAGATGCATTTGTTATAGGAACAACAGGAACATTTGATGATAGTTATAGCGAATATGCGTCTGTATCTCAAACATTTAAATGTTCAAATGCGTGTGATGGGTTGTATACATATAAGGTTCGAGGCGTATCAAATATTGATACGGTTGATGGAGATTTATCTATGACTTATAATAATTATGTACCAGAAATTCATTTTACACCATTATCTCCTAGCTGTGAACATTGTGGTGGAGGTGCTAAAGATGATTATTTTATGGCATATATGAGATATGGAGTTATTACTGATGAAAGTATAAATATTCAAGCTGGATATGGGCATAAAACATTTGGACTTGATAATATTAGTGTTGGAATAGATAATAATGGAACTCCAAGCTTTTCGGGAAGTCTCATTACTATAAGCAAATATATTGCACGTCCTGTAACTATTGCTTATTAAAAATAATATTCTATGATGATTGTAACGTATTCTTTTAGTAAGAATAAAACGGTATCTAACACAGAACTGACTCTTCTTAGAACAAATAATATATCTTTAAATACCTCTAGAAAAACAAACGTAAGCGTATTGAGCGGTTCTTTCCAAACTTAGTTGATTTGATAATAATATTCGTTTAAGAGCAACTTGGCTTTTAATAGCAAAAAACTATTCCGTCCGTACATAATGCGCTTTGTAAGTTTGATTTTGTTGACACTACCTTCTGCTAGACCATTGTTGTATCTATAACGAATACTGTGTACACGGTAAATAGCAAGTACTGGTCCTATGTCAAAAAAAAGTACAAGTTAAAAATGACTGTTCCATATAATCACCTTCCTTATTAAGTTGATTATACTGCTTTTGCACTATAAATTCAACTAAGTATGGAAAGAACCTGTTGAGCGCTTACAAACAAACAATGATTTTTAAAATATGAAGGAGAAAGTTATGACTGCTGAAAAAAGGATTACTACAATATTTATAATAGCCGCAACCTCTTTAGTCTTTTTTTATTCTGCAATTAACTGGTTTGGATGGTATTGTCTTTCTCGACAAGGAATAAGTTCAAGCTCTTATTACCTTTTTAATATACCGTACACACAATGGATTTTATGGGGTGAACAGACTCGAGTTATTCATTTGTATTTATGTATTATATTTTCCGTTATAATCGGAATCTTTTATCTTTGTGGAAGGTTTTCTCTAAAAATATATTTTAATTATAATATATGCTACTTTCTGGGTCAGGTAGTCATAATATATATATTAATGGGAATCTTTGATCCAAGTGGAATAACTGGTGGTCTGCACTATTTGTGTGGTATTCCTTATCGTTATTATCGTTGGGGGTTCATTCTACTGGTAGGATTGGTTGGATTTATCGTAAACAAGTTCCGAAAAAAACAACAATAATTTATCACTGATTCCGTTTTCGCTGAGCCATTGTTTGGCAGATGCAGTTTTTATATTGAATCAAACAACAGGTAGAAATCGGGTATGATATGCTGATTTCTACCTGTTGTATTTTATAAAGATTATTTAATTTTCTTTTCTAACACATCTACAATTTCAGAAAACTCCATTCCATGAGATGCTTTGACAAGAATGGTATCGTTGTGTTTGAGTACATGATCCATAGCAGCAAAGAATTCATTCTTTGTTGTAAAGTAATAGATCTTCATGTGATGTTTTTTATGCATGTCATCTGCACCGAAGGCGATATCCTGCGCCATGTTGCCTATGGCGATCAGTACCTGGATGCCGACTTCGGCAGCATGTCTTCCAACATCGTAGTGCATTGGTT
The DNA here is from genome assembly GCA_036309085.1 of Schaedlerella sp. GTDB lineage: Bacteria > Bacillota > Clostridia > Lachnospirales > Lachnospiraceae > Schaedlerella. The sequence goes on along the minus strand of JAXJUL010000012.1, from coordinate 45,495 downwards.
TCTCATCATCGCCAAGTTCAAACATATCACCGAGGATTGCAACTGTACGAGTATCTGATTTGGAAAGTACATCAAGGGATGCTTTCATGGAAATTGGATTGGCATTGTAACAGTCATCAATGATTGTGAAGCTTGGTGTTTCAATTAAGTGGTTACGTCCAGCGAGTGGATTGAGAGCTTCGATTCCAGCGATAATCTCTTTGTCTGTCAGTCCAAGTGCACGTCCGACAGCGATGCCTGCCATGGCATTGTGTACCATGTGTTCTCCAGGGATGGAAATATGTGCACTAAAGGTGGACTCTGGGGTGATAAATGTAGCTGTAGTTCCGCGAAGTCCCTGATTATCAATATTTTCAGCGTGATAAGTGAAATGGTCACCCATGCCGAAGTAAATCGGCTGTACGCCGTTTTCAGGCTTATAGGAGAACAGTTTATCATCGTTGCCATTGAAAATGACAGAACCTTCCGGGTTCATGTATTGCATCATTTCTGTTTTTGCCTTTAAGACGCCATCTCTGTCTTTTAGATTTTCAAGATGTACAAAACCAATGTTTGTGATTACACAGATATCCGGGCGGGCCATTCTGGCAAGTCTGGTCATTTCACCAAATCCGCTGATTCCCATTTCAAGTACAGCAATCTCATGTTCTTCACGAATATTGAAAATTGTCAGAGGAAGACCGATTTCGTTGTTAAAGTTTCCAACTGTTTTTAATACATTGTATTTCTGCTTCAGAACAGAAGCGATCATTTCTTTTGTACTTGTCTTTCCAACACTACCGGAAATTCCGACAACCTTGATATCAAGACTTCTGCGGTAATATTCTGCGATTGCTTTCATGGCTGGTTTGCATTCTTCAACGAGAATGTAAGGATATGGAACACCACCAAGATCTTTTTCTGACAATGCACAAAGTGCACCTTTTTCCATAACCTTTGGAATGAAGTCATGTCCATCAACACGTGCTCCTTTGATTGCAATAAAAAGGCTGTCCTTTTCGACTTTTCTACTGTCGATTACAATGCTGGAAACTTCTTTTGTCAAAAGTGCTTCATCTCCGATATAAGTTCCATTACATGCTGCAGCGATTGCTGCCAGTGACATATTTTTCATAATTTAACTCCCATTTGTAAAATAGCGTCAGATAAAATTACTGGTATCTTGCCTCCAGAGATTTCTTGATGATGAGTTCACACAATTCCGGGTAAGGAATTCCAGCAGCGGCAGCTTCTTTTGGAAGGAGACTTGCAGCAGTCATTCCAGGCAGTGTGTTCATTTCCAGACAATAGAGGTTATTATTTTCATCAAGAAGGAAATCAGCACGGCTGTACACATCGAGCTTGAGTACATGGAAAGCACGTACAGTCAATTCCTGCATACGTTTTGTGATTTCTTCACTGATTGGAGCAGGACAGATTTCTTCTGTAGCATCTGCCTGATATTTGTTTGCATAATCGAAGAAACCGCTCTTTGGAATGACTTCGATTGGAGGAAGTGCAACACCATCGATTACGCCACAGGCAAATTCACGGCCTTTGATGTACTGTTCGATGACAACTTCTTCTTCCAGTTTGAAAGAATTTTCAAGAGCTGCCCAGTACTCTTCTTCTGTTTTTGCGATATATACACCGATACTTGAGCCGCCGCAGCAAGGTTTTACAACAACTGGAAGTTCCAGTCCGAGGTCTGCCAGCGCCTTTTTGTTCTTATTCTTGTGAATACATACGCCATTTGGTGTGGATACACCGCCCTGAAGGAAAATGTGTTTTGCAATTCCCTTATCCATTGCAAGGGCACATCCGAAAGAATTTGGTCCTGTGTATTTGATGCCTAAGAGATCAAATGTAGCCTGAAGTTTACCATTCTCTCCTTCTCCGCCGTGAAGTCCGATGAATGTAATGTCTGCCATCTTACAAAGTTCTACAACGTTTGGTCCAAGGAAGGCATCAGACTGGTCAGGGCGGGAAGCCTTGATCGCTGCAAGGTCAGGTGCATCTGTGCTAATGTTATTTACGATTCCAAGACCGTGGTCTGGAAGTGTGAAGACTTCTTCGAGTTTATCTTTATCATAAGGAAGTCCCATGAAAACATCAAGCAGATAAGCATCATGACCATTTTCCAATAATGTTTTACAAATACCGGCACTGGAAGAGAGGGAAACATCTCTTTCTGTACTGAGGCCGCCGGCCAATACAATAATTTTCATAAATTTATACTCCTTTAAAATTAATTATTTGCTCATTTCATTCAGCAGCTGCTGTTTTGTATCGTAAAGCTTTTGAGATAAGTCAACATAAACTTTGTGTGGATAAACCAGACGAAGTGTTTCATCCCAGAGAGTTTCTTTCTCTGCTTTACAGTAAGCTGCAATTTCTTTTACTGATGGTGACGAGTAAACACATTCACCATTAAGAAAGACTGGTGTTAAAAGTTCTTTCATTGTGTAGGTGTCGCCTTTTAATAATGTCTTCTTCCATGTAGCATTAGGATCGAAAAGAAGGAGATCTTCATTCTCATCAAATGTTTCATCAGCAAAGCAGATCAGGTCTGCGCGCATCTTTCCTGTTTCTTTGTCATAAATACGGTAGATTGTTTTATTACCTGGATTTGTAATCTTTTCAACATTTTCTGAAAGCTTGATCTTTGGTTCAAATTCGCCATTCTCATTCTTGATGGCAGCAAGTTTGTAAACTCCGCCGAAAGAAGGGCAGTCTTTGGATGTGATCAAATGTGTTCCAACTCCCCATACGTTGATCTTTGCACCCTGAATCTTCAGATCTGTGATGAGGTTTTCATCAAGGTCATTGGAAGCTGCAATCTTTGCATCGTAGAATCCTGCTTCATCGAGCATTTTGCGAGCCTTTTTGGAGAGGTAAGCAAGGTCACCACTGTCAAGACGGATTCCATAAGATTTTGGTTCAATTCCTGCGTCCCGTAATTCCTGGAAAACGCGGATTGCATTTGGAACACCGGATTTTAAAGTATCATAAGTATCTACAAGCAGAGTACAGGAATCTGGATAAAGTTCTGCATACTTCTTAAATGCAGTATATTCATCTTTAAAGCTCATAATCCATGCATGTGCATGAGTTCCCATAACCGGTACGTCAAACATCCTTCCGGCAAGAACGTTGGATGTTCCAACACAGCCGCCGATAACGGCAGCTCTTGCACCATACAGACCGGCATCAGGTCCCTGAGCCCGGCGAAGACCGAATTCCATGACACCGTCCCCCTGTGCTGCATGAACTACACGGGAAGCCTTTGTCGCGATCAGACACTGATGGTTCAGAATGTTCAGGATTGCAGTTTCAACAAGCTGAGCTTCCATGATTGGAGCTACAACTTTCAGAAGAGGTTCTTTTGGGAAGATCACGCTTCCTTCTGGAATTGCGTAGATGTCTCCGCTGAAATGAAATCCGCTGATATAGTGAAGAAAATCATCACTGAAAATTCCAAGTTTTCTAAGATAATCCACGTCCTCATAAGAGAAGTGGAGATTTTTTACATATTCAATTACCTGCTCCAGACCAGCCATGATAGAATAACCGTTTTGGTTTGGATTGGAGCGGAAAAACATATCAAATACAACAGTTTCGTTTCTTTCCTGTGTTTTAAAATACCCCTGCATCATTGTTAATTGATAGAGGTCAGTTAATAAAGTAAGATTCTGGGTACTCAAGGTAACTCCCTCCTTTTCACTCTTATGTTAACTTTCAGTATAACACTATTTATAAGAAATGTAAAAGATTATTCGGATTTAAGTGAAGAACTGAAAAGAAAGTTTCTTATTGACATGAATATAAAAAAGAGTTCGCAAGCGAACTCTCTTATACCATAGAGGCATTTTTATTGATTGTTTCCTGAATAATATTCTGTACATAGGATCCGATATTTTTCTTATCCTCCCTGGAAAGTTCATTCGGATAAACTGGTTTGCCATATTCAATGATTACATGAGTTTTCTTAACCTTTGGAAAATGACTTTCAAAGATTTCGATTGTATTGTTCATGGAAACGGGGATGATCGGACATCCGGACTTTGTTGCAATCTTGAAAGCCCCGTCTTTGAAGGGAAGCATACTCAATTCTGCTCCTTTATTTCTTGTGCCTTCCGGAAATAAAAAGATGGAAACTCCGTTCTTGATCAGCTCGATTGCTTCTAAAATGGTCTTTAAACCTTCTCGTGGATTTTCTCTGTCGAGGAAGAGGCAGTGACCGAATTTCATCCAGACAGAAAGCAGAGGTGCTTTTTTCATCTCTTTTTTGGAAATGAAACCTGTTGGCCCGGGACATCTGGAATAAGTCAGGATGATGTCAAAAAAGCTGCGGTGGTTACCGATATAGAGAACAGGTTCCTGCGGGATATTCTCTTTACCAATTACAGTCACCTCAGTACCAGCAAGGAATTCCATACAGCGCAGACCACGCTGGATGAAGCCAAGAGAACTGAGTGTACTTTTTTGTGGATTGAATTTACCGAGTATATATTCATATAAAAAGACTGGAATCGATAAAATCAGATAAGAGCCCAGAAACAGGCATAAAATTAAAAATCGAATCATAATAAATCCTCTCTTTTCTATATTTAGATGTATTCATTTTAACAATATATTAACAAAGCTGTCTGGAAAAGACAATGCAAAGAACGAATAAAATCATGTTTTTACTAATATGTTGTAAGTGAGAACGGAGGAAGAAGGAAAATATGAAACATCTGATTTTCAATATGATGCTCATGGTCATAGCAGGAATTCTGACAGGATGTGTGTCTGGTTCATTAAAAACAGAAAAAGTCAGAGAACTGACATTTGTTGTCCTTGAGGAGGATGAGGTTCCTGAAGAACTTATGGGACAGATTGAAAAAAAGAAAGAGAAAGCATTTCGTATGAGTTATGAAGATGGAGGGATTTTGTATATTTCCGAAGGGTATGGAAGACAGCAGAATGCAGGCTGTCATGTGGAAGCAGAAGAAGTTTATGAGACGGAAAATGCAGTCTGTCTTCATACACATCTGATGGGACCGGAAAAGGAGGAAGAAAGTGAAAAGGGAGAAATGTTTCCATACATTGTTGTCGCAGTGGAAGCAATCGGGAAGCCAGTAGTATTTGATTGAGGAGGAGTATATGGAACTTGTACAGAAAAATATACATTATACAAAAGAGGGGAAGCAGACATTTGATCAGTTCTATTTGGATGAAGATATCAATGTACCGGATTTAAAGGAAGATGTCAGACAGATTATAAAAGGAAATGCAAAAGTAAAGATTGAAGATATTCGTGAGGTGGAAAATTATCTTAGAATTTCTGGGAAAATGCATTATCAAATTCTCTATATTACCGATACAGCTGAGCCTTATCCCGCTGTTCTGGAAGGCAAGATTCCATTTGAAGAAATGGTATACATAGATGCAGAAGAGCCGGGAAGCTGGTTTATGGAAAATGTACGCACAGAGTTTCAGGCATCCCTTGTGCATTCAAGAAAAGTCAATGTAAAAGCGATGATTGAACTTATCATCGGAAGAGAGGTTCTGGCGGATGAAGCGGTGACGATGGATGTGGAAACTTCAGTGGAAATATTTAAAAAGAAAAGGAAAATCAATCTCCTTGGTCTGAAAGTTCAAAAAAAGGATACCTGTCGAATAAAAGAAGAAATTACGCTTCCAGGAACAAAAGAAAGCATAGGAAGAGTCCTTTTGTCACATATTGCAAAAAGGAAGACGGAATTTAAACCCTGCGCAGGCGGATTTCAGATACAGGGAGAACTTCTTGTTTTTTTGTTGTATTTGTCGGATGATGGGAAAATGGACTGGGTTGAACAGGGTGTTCCGTATGAAGGAAAGATTTCCTGTGAAGATGTGGAGGAAGGGGTGTTTTTTCATATAAATAATTCACTGGAAGATACGTTGATTGATCTTCGTCTTGACGAGGATGGGGAAATGAGGGTGATCAGAGTCGAAGGTACATTAAATCTTAAGATGAATGTCTGCCAGGAAGAGGAGATAGAGGTGCTTGAGGATTTGTATTCTCTGGAAAAACAATGCAGCTTTGAGACAAAGGAAAGTATTTATGAAGAACTGCTTGTGCAGAATCATTCCCGGTGTAAGCTGGTGGAAAAACTTCAGCTTCCTGAGTTGAAAGAGGATGTTCTTCAAATCTGTCACAGCGATGGAAGTGTTCAGCTGGAGCATATGGAAGTTGTGGGAAATGGAATTCTTGTGGAAGGAATTTTACATATTTCCTTTTTATATCTAAGGGCAAATGATGAGGCTTCTTTGGGAAGCTGGCAGGGTATGGTTCCATTTTCCTGGAAACTGGAATGTCCGGAAATTTCGGAAGAGGCAAGATATGACATTTCATATCATATAGAACAGATGTCGGTATCTCTCGCAGGAAGTGAGGCGGTCGAGATAAAGGCAGTACTGGCTTTCGATACATTTGTCAGAAAACCTGTTGTTATGCAGATGATCACAACGATGGAAATAAAAGATGCACAGCCTGATGCAGATGGAAAACGACCGGGAATTGTCGGATATGTTGTAAAAGAAGGAGATGATTTGTGGAATCTTGCAAAAAAATATATGACGACAGTAAAAGAAATACAGAAAATTAATAATCTGGAATCGGAAGTTTTAAAAAGAGGAGAAGTCTTATTGATTTTAAAGGGAAATGTGGGTATACTAGGGACATGATGTATTAAAAAAAATACAATATACAATATACAATATGCAGTATACAATGAAAATTTTGCTTACAGGAAATGTTATTCCTGATGAAAAGGATATAAAGGAGATACAGATGAATTTAAGAGCACTCGCAAAGATAAATCTTGGCCTGGATGTTTTAGGCAGAAGAGAGAATGGGTATCATGATGTCAGAATGGTGATGCAGTCAATCTACGTTTATGACAATGTTAAGATTGAAAAGAAAAAAGAACCCGGAATCACTCTTTCAACCAACTTATATTATTTGCCGTCTGATGAAGGAAATATTGCGTATAAGGCAGCAGATTTGTTGATAAAAGAGTTCAATATTCAAGAAGGTGTGGATATCTTTTTGGAAAAGCACATTCCGGTGGCAGCAGGACTGGCAGGGGGGAGTTCCAATGCAGCAGCGGTATTGTTTGGCATGAATCAGTTATTTGAACTGGGGCTTACTCTGGAGGAACTGATGGAACGAGGCATGAAGCTGGGTGCAGATGTTCCTTACTGTATTATGAGAGGAACCGTACTTGCAGAAGGGATTGGAGAGGTGTTGACAGATCTCCCTGCAATGCCAAAGTGCATTGTTCTGATAGCAAAACCTCCGGTCAGTGTGTCTACAAAGGATGTTTATCAGGCACTGGATTCCAAAGAAGTTGTAGAACATCCTGATATTGATGGAATTTTGGAAGGGCTGAAAGAACAGGATTTGAAAAAGATAGCCTCTTCTATGGGAAATGTACTGGAAGACGTAACAATCCCAATGCATCCGGAGATTGCTGAGATTAAGAAGATTATGCTGGAATGTGGTGCCTTGAATGCCATGATGAGTGGTAGTGGACCAACAGTGTTCGGTCTGTTTGAAAACAGAGGAAAAGCCAGGATGGCACAGAAGATAATCTGGGAGAAGGAACTTGCAAAGCAGGTTTATGTGACAAATGTGCATACTGCAAGGAGGACAAAAGATGGAATTTGAAGTGAAGATGAATGAATACCTTCCACTTCGAGATGTAGTATTCAATACACTCAGACAGGCAATTCTGAAGGGTGAATTAAAGCCGGGGGAGCGTCTGATGGAGATTCAGCTTGCTAACAAACTCGGGGTGAGCCGTACTCCTGTGCGTGAGGCTATACGCAAGCTGGAACTGGAAGGACTTGTTCTCATGGTTCCAAGGAAGGGTGCAGAGGTGGCACAGATTACAGAGAAGAGTATGGTTGATGTGCTGGAGATTCGAAGAGCTCTGGAAGAACTGGCAGTCCGTCTTGCATGTGAGAGAATGAGTCCGAAAGGATTGGAAGGATTGAAAAATGCAGAGAAAAAATTCGAGGAAGTGCTGGGGAGTGAAGATATCACAGTCGTTGCAGGTGCAGATGTTGCATTTCACGATGCGATCATTCAAGCGACAGATAATCCCAAATTAGTCCAGCTTCTGAGTCAGTTTCGTGAACAGATGTATCGTTATCGTGTAGAATATCTGAAAAGAAGTGAATTTCATCCACAGGTTATTAAAGAACATCTGGATATTATCCAGACAATTGAGAATCGAAATAAGGATGAGGCGGCAGAATACATCTGTAATCATATAGATCACCAGGTAAAGGCAGTGACAGATTCCCTGCGAAAGAATGAATAAAAGTGTATAAACCGATGGATGCAGGGCAATACTTTCATCATCAAGAACAAGATGGAGGAAGTTACATATGTGTCAGTTCGGTTGTTATGAAACAGAAAAAAGAATCCGAATGGCAGCAGTAATTTTTTCGATTATTGCTGCTATTTTTGTTGTAAGCATCATAGGTTATAAAGAAAATGTAAATGCCAGGGTAAAACTGCAGGAAAATCTTGCAGAAGAGGTGCTTCGCTTTCATGTGCTGGCAAACAGCGACAGCGAGGAAGATCAGGCTTTGAAAATGAAAGTCAAAGAAGGGATTCTCTCCTATCTCGAAGGCGCCATGCCTGAGATGGAAAATGTGAGTGAGACCAGTGAGTGGGTGAGAAATCATACAGATGCTCTGGAAGAAGTGAGCGGAAAAATTATTGCACAGGAAGGATATGAATATACTGTCAGTGCAGCAGTGACCACCTGCTGGTTTCCACAGAAAACTTATGGAGATGTGACATTTCCGCAAGGAAATTATAAGGCGCTTCGTATTGAAATTGGGGAGGCTGAGGGACAGAACTGGTGGTGTGTTTTATATCCGGGTTTATGCTTTCTGGATGCGGCAAATGCAGTCTTTCCTGATGAAGGGAAAAAGCGGTTAAAAGATGTTCTGACAGAGGAAGAATATTCTAGTTTAACAGTAGGAAAAGAATTCCAAATAGGCTTCTATTTTCTGGAAAATATCTTGACATTATAGAGGATGGTAAGATATAATCTTCAATGGTGAGAAGTGACTACATGGGAACTCGTATTCTTGGCGGATACGGGTTTTTTCTGATTAGATAGGATGCGCGTCTGCTCTTGCCGCATGCTTATCAATCAGGAGCATTTTGCACCCTGAGATGAAATGAAATATGAAAGCATGAGAGGAGAACGGGATGAATTACGATGTGATCATTATCGGCGCAGGACCAGGAGGAATTTTTTCAGCTTACGAATTAATGGAAAAGTGTCCAGATTTAAAAATTGCGGTCTTTGAAGCCGGAAATTCCCTGGAGAAGAGACGCTGTCCAATTGATGGAAAGAAAGTAAAAAGCTGTATCAAGTGTAAAACTTGTGCAATCATGAGTGGTTTCGGTGGAGCCGGAGCATTTTCAGATGGAAAGTACAATATTACGAATGATTTTGGCGGCACATTGCATGAACATATTGGAAAAGAGAATGCGATTGCATTGATGGAATATGTGGATGATATCAATATCAGCCATGGCGGTGAAGGTGCACGTATGTTCTCAACAGCCGGATCCAAGTTCCGTAAACTGTGTATGCAGAATAAGCTGAATCTTCTGAATGCATCTGTGCGTCATCTTGGAACAGACTTAAACTATATCGTATTGGAAAATCTTTACAACAAGATGAAAGATACGGTAGAATTCCGCTTTAACTATGAAGTTGAGAAGGTAGAAAAAACAGAAAATGGATATAATGTAATTCGTGGGGATGAGAAAGATAATTGTACGAAGTGTATTATTTCTGTAGGAAGAAGCGGAAGCAAGTGGATGGAACAGGTATGCAATGACCTTAAGATCCCAACAATGTCCAACCGTGTAGACCTGGGAGTTCGTGTAGAGATTCCGGCTGAAATCTTCTCTCATTTGACAGATGAATTGTATGAAAGTAAAATAGTATACCGTACAGAAAAATTCGAAGATAATGTGCGTACTTTCTGTATGAATCCACATGGTATTGTAGTAAATGAAAATACAAAGGGTATCGTAACAGTGAATGGACATAGTTATGAGGATCCTGAAAAGTATACAGACAATACAAACTTTGCACTTCTTGTTTCAAAACATTTCTCAGAGCCATTCAAAGACAGTAATGGATATGGTGAAAGTATTGCAAGATTGTCTAACATGCTTGGCGGCGGTGTTATTGTACAGCGTTTTGGAGATTTGATCCGTGGAAGAAGAAGTAATGAAAAGCGAATCGAGGAAAGTCTCGTAAGGCCTACGCTGGCTGCAACACCTGGAGATCTGAGTCTTGTACTGCCTAAGAGAATTCTGGATGGAATCATTGAGATGATTTATGCTCTTGACAGAATTGCGCCGGGAACAGCAAATGACGATACATTGCTGTATGGTGTAGAGGTTAAGTTCTATAATATGGAAGTTGAGATTGATGAGAATTTGGAAACACTTCATGATGGTCTTTATGTGATCGGAGATGGAAGTGGTGTAACACATTCCCTGTCTCATGCTTCAGCAAGTGGTGTACATGTTGCCAGACATATAGCTGAAAACTGGGGGTAATTATGAAATTAGGAGAAAAGCAGGTCCTGACTGTAGTAAAGCAGGTTGAGTTTGGTGTGTATCTGGGTGGTGAAGAAGAAAGAGTTCTTTTACCACAGAAGCAGGTTCCGCAAGGAATTGAGCTGGGAGATCCGATAGAAGTATTTTTATATAAAGATTCTAAAGATCGTCTGATCGCAACAACAAACAAACCAAAGCTTACGCTTGGAGAACTGGCTGTTCTGGAAGTGGCAGATACAGGAAAGATGGGAGCCTTTCTTGACTGGGGCTTGGAAAAGGATTTATTCCTTCCATTCAAGCAGCAGACGGCGAAAGTCGAAAAAGGTGATCAGTGTCTTGTGAGTTTATATATCGATAAGAGTGAGCGTCTTTGTGCTACAATGAAAGTTTACCGTATGTTGAGTACAGAATCACCATACAAGAAGAATGACAAAGTGCAGGGTATCGTTTATGATATCAGCGATCAATTCGGTGTTTTTGTTGCAGTTGACAACAAGTATTCTGCACGCATTCCTAAAAAGGAAACAAATGGAAGATTAAGAGTTGGCGATGTTGTGGAAGCCCGTGTTACAGCCGTAAAAGAAGATGGAAAGCTTGATATAAGTGTACGTGACAGAATTCCAGAACAGATGGACAAGGATGTGGAACTTATTGTAAAAATCATTCGTGGATATAAAGGAGTCCTGCCATTTACCGATAAGGCAGATCCAGAACGTATTCAGGACGAGTTTGGTATGAGCAAGGCTGCTTTCAAGCGTGCAGTCGGCAGATTGCTTAAGCAGGGAAGAATACAGATTTCCGGCGATAAAATTATATTAAAAAAATAATTTAAAATAATTTATAAAAAGAGGTACAACTGTTCGGTTATGCCTCTTTTTTTCTTGTTAACGTACTTAAAAACAGATATAATAAATAAAGTATTTTTAAATTTAAAGCTCCGCGAGGCTTGAATATAGAAAAAGGAGGAGCAGCCATGAATTTTGCACATTTACATGTCCATACAGAATATAGTCTTCTGGATGGATCTAATAAAATCAAAGAGTATGTTTCAAGAGTAAAAGAACTTGGGATGAACAGTGCAGCAATCACAGATCACGGTGTTATGTATGGTGTAATTGATTTTTACCGGGCTGCGAAAGCAGCAGGGATCAAGCCGATTCTTGGGTGTGAAGTTTATGTGGCGCCGAATTCCAGGTTTGACAGAGAAATAAGTGGTGGGGAAGACCGCTACTATCATCTTGTTTTGCTTGCAGAGAACAATACAGGATATGCGAATCTGATGAAGATTGTATCCATGGGATTTGTAGAAGGGTATTATTATAAACCACGTGTAGACAAGTCTATACTTCGTGAATACCATGAAGGAATTATTGCTCTGAGTGCCTGTCTTGCAGGTGAGGTGCAGCGTTATATTACAAAAGGTTTGTATGAAGAAGCGAAAGAAAGGGCACTGCAATATCAGGAAATCTTCGGCAGGGGAAATTATTTTCTAGAACTTCAAGATCATGGAATCTCACAACAGGCAGTTGTCAATCAGAGATTAGTTCAGATGTCTAAAGAAACAGGAATTGATCTTGTTGCAACAAATGATATTCATTATACGTATGCAGAAGATGAGAATCCCCATGATATTCTTCTTTGCCTTCAGACAGGTAAAAAGCTGGCTGATGAGAACCGTATGCGCTATGAAGGCGGTCAATACTATGTAAAGTCGCCAGAAGAGATGGCAAAACTATTTCCATATGCGCTTGAGGCATTGGAAAATACACAGAAAATTGCAGACCGCTGTGAAGTGGAGATTGAATTTGGAGTGACAAAACTTCCTAAATTCGATGTTCCGGATGGGATGACTTCATGGGAATATCTCAATAAGCTTTGTTATGAGGGATTAGAGCGTAACTATGGAACTCCGACACAGGAATTAAAAGATAGGCTGAATTACGAGCTTAATACAATTAAAAATATGGGTTATGTCGATTATTTCCTGATTGTGTGGGATTTTATAAAATATGGAAGAGACCATGGAATCGCAGTTGGACCGGGACGAGGTTCGGCAGCAGGAAGTATCGTTTCTTATTGTCTGGGAATCACAAATATTGATCCGATTCGTTACCAGCTTTTGTTCGAGCGTTTTTTGAATCCAGAGCGAGTGACTATGCCTGATATTGACGTAGACTTCTGCTTTGAGAGACGTCCGGAAGTAATAGATTATGTGGTTCGAAAGTATGGCAAAGACCGGGTGGTTCAGATTGTAACCTTCGGTACACTTGCAGCCAGGGGTGTAATTCGAGATGTGGGACGTGTTATGGATCTTCCCTACGCATTTGTGGACAATATTGCGAAAATGATTCCGCAGGAATTGAACATTACTATCGATAAGGCTTTGAAAGCGAATGGGGAACTTCGCAGACTATATGAAGAGGATGAGCAGGTAAAGAATCTGATTGATATGTCAAAACGACTCGAAGGATTGCCGAGACACAGCTCCATGCATGCGGCAGGTGTCGTGATTAGTCAGAAATCAGTCGATGAATATGTACCGCTTTCCCGTGCATCGGATGGAACGATCGTAACTCAGTTCACAATGACGACACTGGAAGAATTGGGACTTTTGAAGATGGATTTCCTAGGGCTTCGTACACTGACGGTGATACAGAATGCTGTGCAGATGGCGAAGATGAGAAATCCGGGTTTTGATATTGATGAAATAGATTATAATGATCAGAAAGTTCTTGATTATATCGGAACTGGAAAGACGGATGGGATTTTCCAGCTTGAAAGTGCCGGGATGAAAAGCTTTATGAAGGAACTTAAACCACACAGTCTGGAAGATATCATTGCCGGAATTTCATTGTATCGTCCGGGGCCGATGGACTTTATTCCACAGTATATTAAGGGAAAGAATGACAGGAATTCGATTACTTATGATTGTCCTCAGCTGAAGCCCATTCTGGCTCCGACATATGGCTGTATTGTTTATCAAGAGCAGGTAATGCAGATTGTGCGTGATCTGGCTGGTTACACACTGGGGAGAAGTGATCTTCTTCGTCGTGCGATGTCCAAGAAAAAGGGCGATGTCATGCAGAAGGAACGACAGATTTTTGTGTACGGTGACGAAGAAAACGGCGTTCCGGGATGCATTAAAAATGGAATTGATGAAAAGATTGCCAATAAAATTTATGATGAAATGATTGACTTTGCAAAATATGCGTTCAATAAATCTCATGCTGCGGCATATGCAGTAGTTGCGATGCAGACAGCATATTTAAAGTACTATTATCCTGTAGAATTTATGGCTGCGCTTATGACTTCTGTAATTGATAATTCTTCCAAGGTTGCAGAATATATTTATGCGTGCCGCCAGATGAAGATTGAAATTCTTCCGCCGGATATTAATTGTGGTGTGGCGAATTTCTCAGTAGATAATGGGAAGATACGTTATGGCCTTGCTGCGATTAAAAGTATCGGGCGTCCTGTGATCGAGGCAATTGTAAGAGACAGAAAAGAATATGGAGAATTTAAAAATCTGGAAGATTTTATCAATAGAATGTCCATGAAGGATGTTATGAATAAACGTGCGATTGAAAACTTTATTAAGGCAGGTGCACTGGATTGCCTTGGGGGAACAAGAAAGCAGTTTATGAGTGTTTATGTTCAGATTGTTGAAAGCGTGAACCAGGAGAAGAAACATTCTATGACAGGACAGATGACTTTGTTTGATTTTGTTTCAGATGAACATAAAAGTGATTTTGAAATTAAAATGCCGAATGTCGGAGAGTATAAAAGTGAGACTATGCTTGCATTTGAAAAAGAGGTGCTTGGAGTCTATATCAGTGGACATCCGCTGCAGGAATATGAGGAGAAATGGCGCAGAACAATTTCTGCAACAACTATGGATTTCCAGCCAGAAGAAGAAACCGGACGTACAAAGGTAAGAGACGGGGCAAAAGAGATTATCGGTGGTATGATCATAGACAAGGTTACGAAGTCAACAAGAACAAATCAGATGATGGCTTTTATTACACTGGAAGATTTGGCAGGAACTGTGGAAGTTGTGATTTTTCCAAGAGATTATGAGAAGAACAGGGAGTTTTTAGAGGTCGATCAGAAGGTATTTATCAAAGGACATGTATCAGAGGAAGATGAGAAGGCAAGTAAACTTATCTGTGAAAAAATTATTCCTTTTGAGCAGACGAAAAAGGAACTCTGGCTTCAGTTTTCCAATAAAGCAGAGTGGTTTTCTAATGAACAGACAGTATATGGATATCTCGCAGATTCCGAAGGAGATGAAGAGGTTTTTATCTATCTGCAAAGCGAGAGAGCAGTGAAAAAACTGCCGAGAAACAAAAATATAAAAATAAATTCTCAGGTATTGAGCAGATTGATGAACCATTATGGTGAAAAACACGTAAAAGTAGTAGAAAAGCCTATTGAAAACAGATTATAAATAGTTTAGAATGAAGTGCGTTAGAATATAGAAGAAAAATAGGTTTATAATAAGGTAGATTTGACGGAAAGGCGGAAGAAAAATGACGATAATAGACGGATTTGATATGATAGAAGACACAGTCAGAACAATTGGTGTTCTGACGAGTGGTGGAGATGCACCGGGAATGAACGCAGCAGTTCGTGCTGTAGTAAGAACTGCGATTGCAAAAGGACTTCGTGTTCGTGGAATCAGAAGAGGTTATCATGGACTTCTGAAGGAAGAAATCATCGATATGAATGGTGGAGATGTTTCTGAGACAATTCAGAGAGGTGGTACAATTCTTCAGACAGCTCGCTGCCAGATGATGCGTACAGAAGAAGGACAGCAGACAGCAGCAGCGATCTGTAAAAAATATGGTATCGATGGTCTTGTTGTAATCGGTGGAGACGGATCTTTTGCCGGCGCACAGAAGCTTGCAAATCTTGGAGTTAAGACAATTGGTGTTCCAGCAACAATCGACCTTGACATTTCCTGTACAGATTATACAATTGGATTTGATACAGCGGTTAACACAGCGGTAGAAGCAATTGACAAGATTCGTGATACTTCAACATCTCATGAACGCTGCAGTATTATTGAAGTTATGGGACGTAATGCAGGATATCTTGCACTCTGGTGTGGTATTTCCAATGGTGCTGAGCAGATTCTGATTCCAGAAAGAAGAAATTTTGACGAGGAAGAACTTATTGAAGACATCTTGAAATGCAAACGCCTTGGTAAAAAGAACTACATCATCATCAATGCAGAAGGTATCGGCGGTTCTATTGAGATGGCACAGAGAATCGAAGATGCAACAGGTATTGAAACAAGAGCATCTATTATCGGGCATATGCAGAGAGGTGGACAGCCAACAGCAAAAGACCGTGTATATGGATCTATCATGGGATCTATGGCAGTAGACCTTCTGCTTGAAGGTAAGACAAACCGTGTAATCGCACATAAAGACGGACAGTTTGTTGATTATGATATCGATGAAGCACTTGCTATGCAGAAAGATATTCCAGAATATCAGTTAGAAGTTGCAAAAATTCTGTCTGTATAATTAACAGGAGAGTATGGGACATGATGAATAAGAATACAGCTCCAATTGGAGTATTTGATTCCGGTGTCGGAGGACTTACAGTGGTTCGCGAGATCGTACGGCAGCTGCCGAATGAAAATATTATATATTTTGGTGACACTGCCCGTGTTCCATATGGCAGTAAATCACAGAATACAATTATTCGATTTTCCGAGCAGATTATCCGCTTTCTTAAAACAAAGCAGGTGAAGGCAATCGTAATCGCATGTAACACAGCAAGTGCACTTGCACTGGATGCTGTCAGAGATGAATTTGATATTCCGATTATGGGTGTGATCGTTCCAGGCGCAAGAGCTGCAGTTGAGGCAACACAGAACCATAAAGTAGGTGTTGTGGCAACGGATGCAACAGTTCGAAGTGGAATGTACACAAAAGTTATCCGGGAGATGAATCCATCTATTGAAGTTGTGGAAAAAGCATGTCCTCTTTTTGTACCTCTTGTGGAAGAAGGATTCAAAAAGCATGAGGTAACAGGGATGGTTATTGATCATTATCTGAAGTCAATGAAAGAAACAGATATCGATGCAATGATTCTTGGATGTACACATTATCCTTTGCTTCGCTCAAGAATTAAGCAGTATATGGGTGACAAGATTCAGATTGTGAACCCTGCATATGAAACAGCAATGGATCTGAAGCGCGTGTTGAGTGAATATGATATGATCAACCATGGCGCAGAGGAAAAAGATGCAGAAGCTTTATTCGGACATTATGAGTTCTACGTTAGCGATATGGCAGAAAAGTTCCGTACATTTGCTAATACGGTAATGCCGTTTGATGTACCGGAGACGAATGTTGTGAATATTGAAGCGTACTAGAATGAAGGTTCGGCGTATTCGCTGAGATCAATAATATAAGAAGGACAGGAACATTCATGACAAAAGAGGTAATTATAGAAATTTCCGGAATTCAGGAAAGCAGACTGGAAGGCGAAGAAGGCGACCCGGGTGAAGAACTGGTAGTCGTGATGCCTGCCACTTACTATTATAAAAATGGAAAGCATTATGTTCTTTATGATGAGGTTGTGGAAGGTTCTTCAGAAGGAATTAAGAATACACTGAAGATTACAGGTAATAAACAGGTTGATATGATGAAGAGTGGTGCGACAAATGCCCACATGGTATTTGAGCACTATAAGAAAACACAGACTTATTATCAGACACCATTTGGACAGATGCTGGTTTCGTTTTATACAACGAATATGAATGTCTGTGAAAAAGAGGATGAGATTAATATCAGAATCAACTACGAGATGGAAGTTGACTATCAGCCATTTGCAGACTGTATTATTAGAATTAATATTCGTTCAAAAGAAGCAGGAAATTTAGAACTATAATAAAAAAATTAGTGGCATCCACGGGTGGGTGCCACTTTTTGCGATTATCCTTTTAAAAAGTCTAAAGTTTCTTCAATTCTACCATGATTCCCTTTCTGTTCAAAGAATCCATAATGCAGAGGATGTTCATCAGCGTCTGTTTCGGACACCATGAACTGAATTCGGAAAGAATAATCGTCCGCTTCCAATATTGTGAATGGATGCTCTTCTACTGCGAAAATCTGCATATTATCACGGTGGAAGAAAGGATAGTTCCCCTCAAATCCATAATCCTTTAAGATTTCTTCAACCTGTTTTCTGGAAGTCTGGATGTATTCAGTTAATTCTTTAGAATATTCACGTTCAGGATAGGTCATAGAAGCTTTTACCATCTTCTGATAGATATAGTAGTAAAGCTTATGCCGTCTTCCAAAATTAAGAGATTGAAAGAGGGTTGTCTTTAGGAATGGAAGATGGAATTTATTATAAAGCTTCAGAAGTGAGACATAGAACTTATCTTCGACTTCTTCAGCATATTGTTCCATGAGACGATATCCTTCCGGTGTGTCTGGATAGTGGCTGTCTATGGATTCCTTAAGTGGAGAATACATACGAAGCGGTGCGAAGCCCATCAGTTGGAGAAGTTCTTTCTCTTCTTCGTTGCAGACCTCATCACCCATATATTTGTGCTTATCGTGAATTGTTCCGAGGATATAGACAAGGCGGCGTAAATGCTCAGCACCTTCACGCCAGAAATGTCCGGTCTGATCATAACGATAACAGCTTGAGACTTGGTAGCATTCTTCGAACCAGACAGTGAACACGTTGGATGTTCCCTGATGGAAGACAAGTGCCGGACGCTGTTTTGAACCGAGCAGTTCGACAGTTGTATCATCATAAAAATAATTTAAATACTCACCCTGAAGATAAACATTGTGAATGATCAGATAGCATTCCAGTGCATCATTCATAATATATGGTACGTAAAAGTCCAAAGCTCCGTCAGGAGAATTCTTCATCTGTACTTCAAAAGCATTGTGAGCCAAAATTTCTTCAATATATTTAAAAAGTTGTTCTGCTGTAATTTTTTTCATAAAAATCATCCTTTAAATTCTTTTTTTAAATCATATCAGAGATTTTCTTTTTAATCTATAAAAATCCTGAATTTGAGTAAAATAAGAAAAAAAGTACGGACAGTCTGAACTGTCCGCACAAGTCGTTCATTATTTATCTTTGTTTTTTTTGAAGCGGTCAAAGAATTTTTTCTTCTTTGGCGGTGTATCAAGTGCTCCTCGAACCCCTCTAACAGCTGTAATATAAATACCGCTTACTGTTGCTTTCACTTCTTTTTTCACTGGAATTATGTCGAATACCTGTGGGTCACACATCAAAGTCATAATCTTCGGACCAACTTTCGCCTTTACAATCGGATATTTGGATCTGCGAAGATACTTTGGAGTATTCTCCATAACTGCAGCTGGCAGGTTAGCGTCTTTTAAACGTACTTTTTTCTTATCGATAACGAGCATATGCATTGTCTGTGCTACTGCTGCCATCTGTCTCTGCTGTTCTGCCTGCTTCTTGTCCATTCTCTTTCCTACGAAATAGAGTGCGATTAACAAACCAACCAAGATTCCCAGAATAACTAATAAGACAATAGTTCCTGTATTCATGAACAAACCTCCTGATTCTATTTTCCGCAATTATGCAACTCATATTGTAACATTGTTTTTAAGGAAGTGCAACCTCATTTGCTTTATCCGAAAGAATTTTTGCATTTGCAAAATGTGAAATAAGTGCAAACAAGGGAGAAATCTCTTTTTTTAAAAATAAAATTATGCTATGATGAAAAGTAAGCATTCTATACATTTTTCATAGAAAAATGTATAAGATAAGAGGCAGAATAACGAAAAAGAAAGGTTGAAAGAAGATGAAAAAAAGAGTGATAACAGTGGCTCTCTGCGCGGCGATGACATTATCTCTGGCGGGCTGCAGCAGCGAATTATCCAATGAATATGTTACTGTAAAAAAATACAAAGGACTTGAGGTGGCAGAGTTAGAAAAGACAGAAGTTACAGATTCTGATGTGGAGAATGCAATTGCTGCAAATCTGTCTTATTCTCAGGAAAAGATTGAAGTTACAGACCGTGCAGCAGAGATGGGAGATGTGGTTGATATTGACTATACAGGAAGTATTGACGGGGTTGAATTTGACGGCGGCACTGCAGAAGGTGCTTCTCTTGAACTTGGAAGCGGATCCTTTATCGGAGCAGAAGGTGAATATAAGGGATTTGAGGAGCAGGTTGCAGGTCATAAGAAGGGTGAAGAATTTGATATTACTGTAAAATTCCCGGATGATTATGCGGGCACAGATGTGGCAGGAAAAGTTGCAAAATTCCACATCACTTTGAATGGAATTTATCAGCTTGAAGAAACAGAACTCACAGATGAATGGGTAGCACAAAACAGTGAAGAATCTACAACTGTAGAAGAGTATAAAGAAGAGATTCGTGAACAGTTGGAAGAAAACAATGAACAGACATGGGTACAGTCAATGCAGGCAGAAGTTTTAACTGCTCTGGCAGATCAGATAGAGGTGAAATCGCTTCCTCAGGAAGAAGTGGACAAAAATATTGCACAGTTAGAAGAATACTATCAGCAGATGGCTGTTATGTCTGGTGTTGAATTTGAAGAATTTCTCACATCTTATATGGGAATGACAGAAGAGCAGTTTGCAGAAAAGGCAAAAGAGTCAGCAGAAGATTATGTGGCACAGGGAATGGCACTTGAACTGATTGCTGAAAAGGAAAAACTGACAGTTACC
Organism: Schaedlerella sp.; assembly: GCA_036309085.1. Lineage (GTDB taxonomy): Bacteria > Bacillota > Clostridia > Lachnospirales > Lachnospiraceae > Schaedlerella. The sequence continues at coordinate 25,171 of JAXJUL010000012.1, read as the reverse complement.
GATAAAGAATATGAAGAACAGGTAAAAGAGATGGCATCTGAATATGGATTCGGAGAGGATATTGATGGTTTCGTAGAGAATTATGGAGAAGAAATTATCCGTAAAACTCTTACAGAAGAAAGGGTTCTTGAGTTTCTTGTGGATGAATGTGTTCAGGTAGAGGCTGAATAACTAATAGAAGAAAAAGCAAAGGATGAGGTGCGGAATGATGAGATTGGAGAACGATTTTCTCTGTGTAGAAATCGCAGAGGCAGGAGCAGAAGTAACACGTATTTATGACAAGACAACAGACACAGAAGTGCTGTGGGAAGCTGATGGAACATATTGGAAGAGACATTCACCAGTTCTTTTCCCTAATGTCGGAAAGACATATTTGAATACAATGCTGATTAATGGAGAGAATTATCCAACATCTCAGCATGGATTTGCAAGAGATTCTGTATTTACATGTGAAGAAGTTTCCACGGACAGTGTTACATGGTGTCTTAAGGCTTCAGAAGCAACAAAGAGCCGTTATCCATTTGATTTTGAATTATATATCAGCTATAGGCTGAATGGAAAAGAACTGGATGTAACATGGGAAGTAAAGAATCCTTCCGATGAGACGATTTACTTCACAATAGGCGGTCATCCTGCATTCCGTACAGCAAAGAAGGAAGAAAAGAAGACAGATTATATGCTGAAATTTCCTGGAAAAGAAGTTTTGGAATATATTCTGCTTGATCCAAAGACAGGAACAGGCATTGTAGACAAAACATATGAACTTAAGTTAGAAAATGAACTGTGTCCAGTAACAGAAGAAATGTTCTTCGATGATGCAATGATTTTCGATAATACACAGATTGAAGAGGTGTGGCTCTGCCATAAGGATGGAACACCTTATGTTGGAATCAAATGCAAAGACTTCCCAAACTATGGAATCTGGTCAGTGAAAGATGCTCCATTCGTATGTCTTGAACCATGGGCAGGACGCTGCGACAATGTGGGATTTGATAAAGAACTGGCGGAAAAAACAGGTGTTAACAAAGCAGAACCAGGAAAGAGTTTTGTAAAGACTTATACAATTTGCGTAGCATAGCAGGAGGCAGAATCAATGGAGAAGCATCTTTTTGATTTCAATAAAAAAACAGTTGCTGCTATCATTGTAGGTACAATTATGTTTTGTATCTTGTTTATATATGTGAAGATTCCTTCTGGGATTCCTGAAACAGATATTCAGACAGCCTGTGGACTGGGAGCATTTCTGGGGGCAATCTTTGGACCCGTTGCCGGAGGTATGATCGCTTTTATCGGACATGCGGCGGCAGATATCTTCCGTGGCGATTCTCCCTGGTGGAGCTGGGTGATTGCCAGTGGAGTTTCTGGTTTTTTAAGTGGAATGGTGTATCCAAAGCTAAGGCTGGAAGTGAAAGCATTTGAAAAGCACGATTTGGTTAAATTTAACTTATTTCAGATTGTAGCGAATACATTTGCCTGGCTGATCGTGGCACCGGTGCTTGATATCCTTATTTATGCTGAATCGGCAGATCTTGTATTTGTACAGGGACTGGTTGCCGGTGTGGCTAATATTTTTTCAACAGCCGTAATAGGAGCAATGCTTCTGGTAATTTATATTGAAATAAAAGATAGAAGAAAAGCGATATAAAGCCCAAAAAAGGAGATTCCAAGTGGAAATCTCCTTTTTTACTTCATATCTATATCTTACCAGTTTGTGTAAATATCGATTGTACCACTTGCACATCCTGTATCATAAACCATTCCTGTTCCAAGAGATGTCTGTACAATTGATCCTTTTGGAAGGTCGCTGCTTGCCACACAGATGTATCCGCTGCCATCACGAACTGTTCCGTCTGATGCAACGTGACGACCAGGAATGTTAAGACCGCCTCCTGGAAGCACCTGCTGTGAGTAATATGTTTCACGGTGTCCATTGTAATATACTACGCCTTTCTGAGGTGTGAGCTGTCCGTTGTCTTCAAATGAATAGTATGTTGCACCTGTTGAAGCAGAAGTTGTTGTAGCAGCACTTGCCTGAGCAGCCGCTTCTTCAGCCTTTTTAGCCTCCTCAGCCTTTTTAGCCTCTTCAGCTTTCGCAGCTTTAAATTCTTCAACTGCTTCTAAAGTTTCTTCAACATTAGATGTAACTACTGTAGCAGTAGCAGTTGTTGTGTTACTTGCGTGTACGCAGCTTACTGGGATGAGTGCTGCAAGTGTGAGTGAAAGTACGAAGTTAGTTGCAAATTTTGTATTTTTAATGTCTTTAAGTTTCATATTATTATCCTTTCTTTAATAATATTTAAAAATATTTTTCAAATATTACATAATTGTTACGACTTGTTACAAATAGTTATTATACATATATAATCCTAAAATGCAAGCCTTTTTTTAAAAAAAGATAAAGAATTCAATCGCAAAAAAATACAAAAAATAGAATTCTTGAAAAAATAATGATAATAATTTCGAAAATTATCTTGTTTTTTGCGATTTGCTGTAAAAATACAGATTGCAAAAGAGCACTGTATCTTTTAATTACAGTGCTCTTTCTGGAGATATGCTATATGTCATAAACATTAAAGACTTATTCAATTTTTTCGAAATCTGCAGCACCATGTTTGCAGAGTGGGCAGATAATGTCTTCTGGCAGTGGTTCACCTTCGTAGATATAACCGCATACCTTACATACATAACCTTTTACGCCTTCTGTCTGTGGTTTTGGCTTTACATAATTCTGATAGTAAGTATATGTCATAGTTTCTACTTTTGAGATCACACGTGCTTCTGTGATGGAGCAGATAAACATTCCATGTGTATCAAGGTCTACATACTGTTCTACTTTCAGAGATATAAAGGAGTTGATATATTTAGGAAGAAATACAAGCCCATTATCGGAACGAAGCGGTGTGCAGTCCGCAAATTTATTAATGTTACGTCCGCTCTGGAAACCGAATGTCTCAAACACTTTAAATGGAGCATCTGTTGACAGACAGTTGATGTTCATAATTCCAGTCTGTTGGATTACATGATGAGAATAATTCTGTTTGTTGATTGTCACAGCAATACGATTCGGTGTATTTGTCACCTGTGTAACAGTATTAACGATTAGTCCGTTATCTTTCTTTCCATCATTGGAAGTAACAACATAGAGACCATAACCAATGTTAAATAATGCAGTCAGATCATTTTTATTTGCTGTATGTTCCTGCTGTGCAAGATAGTCTTTGCAGAGTTCTTCAGCAAGAGCATCAAGCTGCATCATACTTACATCATTTAAAGCAGATTTAATTGTAACAGTTGTATCTGCAAAAGTGATTTTTTTAGATTTTTCAAACATAGATTTCATTACTTTTGCAGCAAGTGGAGACCAGGAACCATTTTCGATAAAAGCAACTGTTCTGTTCTGGAAGCTGCGTTCTGTCAGGTGATTAATGAATTCTCTCATAAAAGGGAAAATATCTGCATTATAGGTTGTAGTTGCAAGCACAAGTTTACCATAGCGAAATGCATCTTCTACTGCTTCAGCCATATCATCGCGGGCAAGATCAGTTACAACAACTTTTGGGCAGCCGTTTGCTTTGAGTTTTTCAGCAAATTTTTCAACAGCAGCCTTTGTATTTCCATATACAGAAGTGTAAGCAATTACAATTCCTTCACTTTCTACTTCATAGGAAGACCAGGTGTTGTATAGATTCAAATAGTAGCCCAAGTTTTCTGTAAGAACAGGACCATGGAGCGGGCAGATGATCTGGATGTCCAAAGCAGATGCTTTTTTCAGAAGACGCTGTACCTGTGCACCATATTTTCCAACAATACCGATATAATAGCGGCGTGCTTCGCATGCCCAGTCTTCTTCTACATCGAGGACACCAAATTTACCGAATCCGTCGGCTGAGAAAAGAACTTTGTCAGCAGAATCGTAAGTAACAATAACTTCTGGCCAATGTACCATTGGAGCAGTGATGAAATTAAGAACATGAGTACCGAGATTTAATGAATCTCCCTCTCCGACAACAAGTTTGCGCTCTGAAAAATCTGTTCCGAAGAAGTTGTTCATCATTTCAAATGCTTTTGCAGAAGAAACAATAGTTGCTTCTGGATAAAGTTTCATAAAATTTGCAATATTTGCAGAATGGTCAGGTTCCATATGCTGTATGATAAGATAGTCAGGATTTCTTCCATCTAAAGCAGTGGAAAGATTATCCAGCCATTCATGTGTAAAATTCTTATCTACTGTATCCATAACTGCAATTTTTTCATCGAGAATAACATAAGAGTTATATGCCATACCATTTGGTACGATGTACTGTCCTTCGAACAAATCTATTTTGTGATCATTCACACCGATGTATTTAATATCCTTTGTAATCTTCATAAGCCATATCTCCTTTAATTGATTTTTTTTAGTGTAACCACTTCCGATAATATTATTGTTGCACTTGAAAATATTTCCATTCCTTCTATTTATTATACTCAATTATAATAGAAGAAAGAAGATATGTATGTTGAAATTTCAACTTATAGAATTTTTTGAGACAGATATGTTGAGAAGTTTTATGGTGAGAGGGTTATGTGGAGTGCTGATTTGAGGGGAAGTAGTTTATAGAAGTTTAATTGGTATTGAAAACAGGATTGGTATATAATAATTCAAATAGTTCAGTTTATACAAAATTTGGCGAAAAATTTGAGAGGATGATGAAGGATGCTTGAACTAAAGAATATAAAAAAAGATTATCCTGCCGGAGATAGTACCGTACATGCCTTAAAGGGGGTCAGCCTGCAGTTTCGCAGAAGCGAATTTGTTTCAATTCTTGGACCATCTGGATGTGGTAAGACAACAATGCTCAATATCATTGGCGGGCTTGACCAGTACAGCAGCGGTGATTTGATTATTAATGGAAAATCAACAAAAGATTTTAATGACAGAGACTGGGATACGTATCGTAATCATTCCATTGGATTTGTATTTCAAAGTTATAATCTGATTCCACATCAGACAGTTTTGCAGAATGTCGAACTTGCATTGACGCTTTCAGGTGTTTCAAAAAGTGAGAGAAGAGAACGTGCAATCAAAGCACTGGAAGATGTAGGACTTGGAAATCAGCTTACAAAAAAGCCAGGTGAGATGTCTGGCGGGCAGATGCAGAGAGTTGCCATTGCGCGAGCATTGGTGAATAACCCTGATATTATTCTTGCGGATGAGCCAACGGGTGCTTTAGATACAGAGACCAGTGTACAGGTTATGGAGATTTTGAAGAATATTTCCAAAGACAGACTAATCATTATGGTTACACATAACCCTGATTTGGCAGAACAATATTCAACAAGAATCATTCGAATGTTAGATGGGGAACTTACATCAGATTCAGCACCTCTTTCAGAAGAAGAACTACAGCTTGAAGAGGTAAATAATACAACTGCACAGGAAAAAGAAAAGAAAGCTAAGAGACCATCGATGTCACTTCGGACGTCATTTTCATTGTCACTTAAGAATCTTCTGACAAAAAAAGGACGAACAACATTGACTTCATTTGCCGGAAGTATTGGTATTATCGGTATTGCTTTGATTCTTTCTATTTCAGAGGGGCTTACAGGATATATCGATGCGATCCAGGAAGAGACTTTATCTTCTTATCCGCTTATGATCCAGCAGACAGAGACAGACCTCACTTCTTTGATGGAAACATTTATGGGACTGGAAAGTGAAAAAGTAGAGCATGATAAAGAAGCAGTTTATACAAAGCCTGCAATTTACGATATTATTAATGCGATGAATAATATCGAGACAACGGAGAATGATTTAAAAACATTTAAAAAATATCTAGAAGCAGAGTGGCAGGACAAAGAGAGTGAATCAGGACTTTATCAGAGTGTCAGTGGTATTCAGTACAGTTATGATCTGGATCTTCAGGTTTATACGAAGAACATAGATAATGAAATCATTAAGTCAGATACACAGGAGCTTCTTCAGAAACTTACTGCAGAGTATATGGATATTGATATGTCGGCAATGACTGATATGGCAGAAGGCAGTGGAATGTCTGATAGCTCAATGGGTATGATGTCTATGACCTCTGGTGGCGGCATGGGAATGAACCTCTGGCAGGAAATGCTTCCAGGAAGAGATGGTGAACCAATCAGCGAAGTACTAAAGAAACAGTATGAAGTTGTCTATGGAGAGTGGCCGAATGAATTTGACGAGATTGTCCTTGTATTAGATGAGAACAATGAGTTGGATGATATGACATTGTATGCATTAGGTCTGGAAAAAGAGGAGGCTGTTGCGAAGATTATCAAGGCGGCAGTAGATAAAACAAATATAGAGTATAAAGATAAGTCATGGTCTTATGAAGAAATCTGTGATATGGAATTTCGTACAGTGCTGAATTCAGAATGTTTCAGTTATGATAGGAATACAGGACTTTATACAGATCTTCGAGATACCACAGCAGGACTTCAGTATTTGTATGACAATGCGATTCCACTGAAGGTGACAGGAATTATCCGTCCGGCAGAGGAGGTGGAAGCTCCGATGTTAAGCGGAACAATTGCATATACAAGTCAGCTTACAGAGTACATTATTGAAAATGCAAAAGACTCCGATGCGATTCAGGCACAGCTTGACAGTCCTACAACAGATATCCTGACAGGACTTCCATTTGAAGAGAATACAGGTAATCTCACAGATGAGGAAAAAGAAGAGGAATTAAAAGAATATCTTGAAAATCTCACAGAAGATGGAAAAGCCGACATTTATGTGAAGATCAAAGGTGTTCCGACACAGGAACAGCTCGATGCCGCAGTTACACAGACAATGAGTGGAATGGAAAGAAAAGATATTGAGATAACGATGACTCAGGCACTGACAGAACAGATGGGTATGAATGAAGAAGATGTATCCGAATATCTTACAACGATGGAAGATGAAGAACTGGAAGATTTATTTACCCAGATGATCACAGAACAGGTGAAACTGCAGTTTGCGCAGCAGGCAGAAGAACAGATGAAAATGCTGCCGGCAATGCAGCTGGCAGCAGCACTGAATGCAGAGCTTGGAACTTATACAACTGAAAGGTGCGCACAGCTTTACGATGAAGTTATTGTTTTCTCAGACAGCAGTTATGAAAGCAACCTGACACAGATGGGATATCTGGATTTGGAGAATCCTTCTGCAATCAATATTTACGCAGCTTCATTTGAAGATAAAGATGTAATTGAAGAAGCAATCAAAGATTATAATGAGGATAAAGAAGAAGTTTCCAAGATTAAATACACAGACTATGTTGGAATCATGATGTCTTCTATTTCTACAATTATTAATGCGATCACATATGTGTTGATTGCATTTGTGGCAATCTCATTGGTAGTATCTTCCATTATGATCGGAGTTATCACTTTGATTTCCGTACAGGAAAGAACAAAAGAAATTGGTATCCTTCGTGCAATTGGTGCATCTAAGAAAAATGTTTCCAATATGTTCAATGCAGAAACGGTAATTATTGGTTTCACTTCCGGTGTGCTTGGTGTTGTGATTACGATGATCTTATGTATTCCTGTAAATATTATCATTCAAAATCTGACGGGAATTGAAGGATTGAAAGCGCATCTGCCGTTTGGGGCAGCGATTGTGCTGATTTTGATCAGTGTGATTCTTACATTGATTTCAGGAATTATTCCATCAAGAAGTGCTGCAAAGAAAGATCCGGTAGTTGCACTTAGAACAGAATAAAATAAAAGAGGTAATTTACACCGTGCATATCACGGTGCAGATTACCTCTTTTTATATTAGTGTTTGTATTATTTGGCTTTCTGAAAAGCAAGACGTTCTGTTCCATCTTCTATATAAATGATACCGCAGTATGTAAATCCATTTTTTTTAAGGAGATGCCGCATGATGTGGTTGTTTCTGTGGGTATCAATGCGAAGATTTCTGCATTGATCAAAAGCCCACTGAAGACAGAAGGATGCAGTACCTTTTACACTGCCGTCAGAAGTGATGCGGTGAACAACCCCGTATTCAGAATTGTTTATCCAATTGCCTTCATAAATTTTTACATAATTAGGTTCTTCACAGATGTTGTAGAAAAAAACGGCAATAATGCGTTCATTTTCTTCACAGACATAGCTGTGTCCTTGTTTAATATCATTTTCTACAATTTCAGGGAGTGGGTTTGTCGTTCCCCACTGTGTCGGATTTCCATTGGCAGCCATGAATGCACGGGCATTTTCATAGAGATTTAAAATTGTATTCAGATCAGAGAGTGTACTTTTTCTTATTTTCATAAAAGAATCCTTTCAAAAAGACTTTATTGAAAATCATTTTATACTAGAAAAAGTATAAAATCAACGCGTCTGAAAAAAGTCAATACTTTTATAAAAAGAAAAAACATTGTAGAATAGACAGATGACAAAAGCGAAAAGGAGAGGGAAGTATGAATAAAAAAGAAGTGCTTGAAATTCGCAAGCAGTTTACTCCTGCGAATTGTGCAGTTACAAGAATCTGTGGTTGCTATGTAAATCATGAAAAAGAAAAACTTATGGAATCGAAAGATGCTTTTCTTTCACTGCCGGAAGAAGAAGCATTCAAATATTTTGATATTTTTAAAAAGACTCTGTCAGGAACGATTGGCAGAAATATGCTGAATATGGAATTCCCGATCGATCAGGAGATGCCAGGTGGAACACAGGAGTTTTTGATGAAACTTAAGAACAGTAAGTTGGAAGACGATATGCTTCTGGAAGAATTCTATGACAAGATTATTCAGAATTACATATATGAAGCAAATTATTATATTATTTTAATTCATGGAATGTATGATATTCCTGGAAAGGGCTCTGATGAGATGGAGATGTACGATGCGTCAGATAATGTGTATGAATTCCTGCTCTGCAGTATCTGTCCGGTATCTTTATCAAAAGCAGGACTTTCCTATAATGCGGAAGACAATCGCATTCAGGACAGAATCCGCGACTGGATCGTAGACAAGCCGGATAAGGGATTCTTATTCCCTGCATTTACAGACCGTAATATGGATATTCATGGAGTTTTATATTATACAAAGAAGACTTCCGATCTCCAGCCGGAACTGATTGACAACGTGCTCGGTGCGAAGATGCCTCTATCAGCAGATGATCAGAAGGAAGTGTTCCAGATTATCATTGAAGATACACTGGGAGAAGAGGGGGATTATGAGACAGTTCGTAATATTCATGATACTCTGAACGAACTGATTGAGGAACACAAGGATGAACCAGAACCACTGACTCTGGACAAAACAGATGTGAAGAAAATTTTTGAAAGCAGTGGAGTTTCCGAAGAAAAGATGGAAGCGTTTGAGCAGACATTTGAGGCGGCGGCAGGAGAAAAAGCATCTTTGATGGCGCTGAATATTGCTGAGACAAAGAAGTTTCAGATAGAAACACCGGATATCGTGATTAAAGTGAATCCGGAAAGAGCAGATCTTGTAGAGACAAGGATTATTGATGGAAGGCAGTGTCTTGTGATCGCGGTGGATGATCATATTGAAGTGAATGGAATTAATGTAAGAACGATGAAGTGGCCGAAGGAAGAGGCTGGAGAATCTGAAGAATAAGAGTTTCTTTTGACAAACGGAAAAGAAAAAAGCAGAATAAAAATAAATAACAGAAAGCAGGGAAGAAGTATGAGAAAATTACAGATTACTGCCTGGTGCCAGAACATGATTCGTATGCAGGTACCGACCGGCGGATTTTATATTGATGCAACAATGGGGAAAGGAAATGATACGCTTTTACTTTGTGAACTTGCTGGGGAAGAAGGAAAAGTTCTGGCATTTGATGTACAGGAAAAAGCATTAGAAGCAACAAAAAAGAGATTAGAAGAGAATCAGGTTGCCCACCGAGCAGAACTTGTTTTAGATGGACATGAGCATATGGATCAATATGCCAGAGAAGATACAGCGGATGTGATTTGCTTTAATTTCGGCTATCTTCCGGGCGGAGATCATTCCATCGCCACTTCAGCACAGACAAGTATTCAGGCAATTGAGAAAGGATTGAAGATTTTAAAACGAGGAGCCATGATGAGCCTTTGTATTTACAGCGGTGGGGATACAGGGTTTGAAGAAAAAGAGGCACTGCTTCAGTATGTGAAAAAGCTGCCGGCAAAAGAATATACAGTTATTGTAAATGAATATTACAATAAGGAAAATAATCCACCGATGCCGGTGTTTGTATTTAAATCGTAAATGTTCTAATACAACACAGCATATTCCATTTCATCCCTGAAAAGGTAAAAATAGAAGATGTGCAAAATAAAAAAGTCAAATTTATAAACATAATGATGTTGGAGCTATTGATTCAAAGCGCGCGATGATCTTGGAACAATAGCTCATTTTTTTCTGTAATTTTCTGTAAGTGTGTTAGGTAGAATCACAAATAGGTTTCTAGTTGAGGTGATAAATTGCATATGCCCAATGTTTTAACGTATATGCCCCAGAGGCCCACGACCGTGGATCCTGTCATAAGCGCCACATCCTATAGCCCATCTCACACCTGATCCGAACAGCCCGCTTTTGTATCATTCTACATTTCTATCACAAAACAATTAAAAATATTATAAAAATAATTTTGTTTCCCTATAAAATGTGATACACTAATAATAAGTATGCCATAAAACAGCAACTTATAAATGAGACAAATGTAAATATTGATAGATACCTTATAAGAAGGAGAGATTGTTATGAAATGGAATAAATTCAGATTAGAGACAACAACAGAAGCGGAAGACATCGTGATTAGTATGCTCTATGACCTTGGTGTTGAAGGTGCTCAGATCGAAGACAAGATTCCGCTTACAGACCTTGACAAAGAGCAGATGTTTGTAGACATTCTGCCAGAGACAGAACCAGATGATGGTGTTGCTTACTTAAGTTTTTACCTTGATATTGATGAAGACAAAGATCAGATTCTTGAAAATATCCGTGCAGAATTAAAAGAGATGTCTGCTTATATCAACGTTGGAACAGGCAGTATTGAAGAGTCTGAGACAGAAGATATTGACTGGGTAAACAACTGGAAACAATATTTCCACCAATTCTATGTAGACGATGTTTTAATCATTCCATCCTGGGAAGATGTAAAGCCAGAGGACAGTGACAAGATGATCATTCACATCGATCCGGGTACAGCATTCGGAACAGGTATGCATGAGACAACACAGCTCTGTATTCGTCAGATCCGCAAACATGTAACTCCAGAGACAAAGATCCTCGATGTTGGATGTGGAAGTGGTATCCTTGGAATGCTTGCGCTGAAATTTGGCGCAAAATACTCTGTAGGAACAGATCTTGATCCATGTGCAATTGATGCAACTCATGAGAACATGGAAGTGAATGGAATCACAAAAGATCAGTACGAAATTATGATTGGAAATATCATTGATGATAAGGAAATCCAGGATAAAGTGGGATATGAATGTTACGATATCGTTGCAGCAAATATCCTTGCACCTGTACTTGTAGAACTTACACCTGTGATCGTAAATCAGATGAAAAAAGGTGGTATTTATATTACAAGTGGCATCATTGATGACAAAGAAGAGATGGTTGTTGAAGCTGTGAAGAAAGCAGGTCTTGAAGTTCTGGAAGTAACTTATCAGGGCGAATGGGTATCTGTAACAGCAAGAAAGAACTAGGCATTATATTTATCAGGAGGCAAGGTATGCATCATTTTTTTGTGGGACCATCTCAGGTGCATGAGAAAAAAATCTGCATTGAAGGTTCTGATATTAATCATATGAAAAATGTTCTTCGTATGAAGACTGGTGAACTTCTGGAAGTAAATGATGGCTGTGGTAATCTCTATTTGTGTGAGATTGAAAGTTTTGAAGAAGAGGAAGCCTGGGTGAAAATTGTGGAACGATATGATGCCGAGACAGAACTTCCATCTAAGATTTATCTGTTTCAGGGACTTCCGAAGGGAGACAAGATGGAGCTGATCATCCAGAAAGCCGTGGAGCTTGGAGTGTATGAGATCGTTCCGGTAGCGACAAAGAGAGCCGTTGTAAAGCTGGATGAGAAGAAGGCAGCAAAGAAGGTACAGCGCTGGAATGCGATTGCAGAAGGCGGCGCAAAGCAGTCAGGACGCGGCATCATTCCGGAAGTTACAGAGGTGCTTACATTTGCGAAAGCACTTGAAAAAGCAAAAGAACTGGATATTGTTCTGATCCCATATGAAAAAGCAGAGGGGATGGAAGCAACATGGCAGGCCATGCAGTCTGTTCAGCCGGGAAAATCTGTCGGAATCTTCATCGGACCGGAGGGCGGTTTTGAAGAAAATGAAGTGGAAAAGGCAAGAATGAGCGGAGCAGTTCCGATTTCACTTGGAAAGAGAATCTTAAGAACAGAGACGGCAGGACTTATGATCCTTTCGGTTCTTATGTATCATCTGGAATGCAGTACCTGTGAATAACTTGTCAGTTTATGTAGCATTAACATAGAAGAACACATAATCTATAATAAGAACTAGAAAAGGAAAAAATCATGGAAATTTATTTGGACAATTCGGCAACGACAAGATGTTATCCAGAAGTTGGTGAACTTGCATATAAAGTAATGTGTCTGGATTATGGTAATCCTTCTTCCATGCATAGAAAAGGAATCGCTGCAGAGCATTATGTTAAAGATGCAAAGGATATCATTGCAAAGATTCTGAAGGTAAATGCAAAGGAAATCTTCTTCACCTCAGGTGGAACGGAGAGTGATAACCTGGCACTGATCGGTGCAGCAAGAGCAAATCGCCGCAGTGGAAATCACCTGATCACATCTTCCATTGAGCATCCGGCGATTCTGAACACCATGCGTTATCTGGAAGAAGAGGAAGGATTTCGTGTGACATATCTTCCGGTAGATTCTAACGGAAGAATTAAACTGGATGCACTCAAAGAGGCACTTTGTAAAGATACGATCCTCGTATCTGTTATGTATGTCAACAATGAAATTGGTTCTGTACAGCCGATCGACGAGGCGGTAAAAATTGTTAAAGGATTTAATCCTAAGATTTTATTTCACTCCGATGCAGTACAAGGCTATGGAAAGTATCACATTTATCCAAAACGCCAGGGAATTGATATGCTGTCTGTGAGCGGTCATAAGATTCATGGACCAAAGGGCGTTGGATTTTTGTATATCAATGAAAAAGTAAAGATTAAACCAATCGTATTTGGTGGAGAACAACAAAAAAATATCCGTTCTGGAACAGAAAATGTTCCGGGAATCGCAGGGCTTGCTCTTGCTTCTAAGATGATCTATCAGGATTTGAATATGAAGACAGCTCTGATGAGAGATCTGAAACAGTATTTTATTGAAGGTGTGAAAAAAATCGACAGAACAGCAATCCACGGTTTGACAGATGAGACAAGTGCACCTCACATCATCAGCGTAGGATTTGCAGGAATTCGAAGCGAGGTACTTCTTCACACACTGGAGGATAAGGGGATTTATGTTTCTTCAGGTTCCGCATGTTCCTCCAACCATCCGGCAATCAGTGGGGTGCTTCGTGGAATTGGAACTGGAAAAGAATATCTGGACTCCACACTTCGTTTCAGTATTTCTGAATTTACAACAAAAGAAGAAATTGACTACACATTAGAAACATTATATAATTGTGTGCCTGTATTGAGAAAATTTACAAGGCACTAAGATCATAAAGGAGAAAATAAATGAAATTTCAATCATTTTTGATTAAATATGGCGAAATCGGACTGAAGGGAAGAAACAGACACATTTTCGAAGACGCACTTGTACGTCAGATCCGTTTCGCATTGAAAGATACTGAAGGAACCTTCGATGTACACAAGACAAGAGGTCGTGTATTTGTAGACTGTGAAGGTGAGTATGACTATGATGAAGCGGTAGAATGCATGAGCCGTGTATTTGGTATTGTAGGTATCTGCCCGGTAGTAAGGCTGGAAGATCAGGGATTTGAACAGTTAAAAAAAGATGTAGTTGCATATATGGATGAAATGTATCCAGACAAGAACTTTACATTCAAAGTAGAGTCAAGAAGAAGTAAAAAATCTTACCCACTGACATCTATGGAGATTAACTGCGATCTCGGTGAAGTGATTCTCGATGCATGGCCAGAGACAAAGGTAGATGTACACAATCCAGAGGTTGTTTTGATTGTAGAAGTTCGTGAGGAGATTTATCTTTATTCAGAAATCATTCCAGGACCAGGCGGAATGCCGGTAGGAACAAATGGAAAAGCAATGCTTCTTCTTTCCGGCGGTATTGACAGTCCAGTAGCAGGCTATATGGTTTCCAAACGAGGCGTTGGTATTGAAGCAACTTATTTCCATGCTCCACCATATACAAGTGACAGAGCAAAGGAAAAGGTTGTTGATCTTGCAAGACTTATTTCAAAATACACAGGACCAATCAAGCTTCATGTTGTAAACTTTACAGATATCCAGCTTTATATTTACGAAAAATGCCCACATGAAGAACTGACAATCATCATGCGTCGTTATATGATGAAGATTGCAGAACATTTTGCAAAGAAAGATGATTGCCTTGGGTTGATCACGGGCGAAAGTATCGGGCAGGTGGCAAGTCAGACAATGCACAGTCTTGCCGTAACAAATGCAGTATGTACACTTCCTGTATACCGTCCACTGATCGGAATGGATAAACGTGAGATTGTTGAAATTTCTGAAAAAATCGACACATACGAAACATCTATCCTTCCATTTGAGGACTGTTGTACAATTTTCGTGGCAAAACATCCTGTTACAAAGCCTAATCTGGAAAGAATTGAAAAATCCGAACGTCGTCTGGACGAGGGAATCGATGCGCTGATGAAAGAAGCAATCGAGACAGTAGAAATCATTAATGTAAAATAATAAATAAAGAATAAAAAAGGCTGCCTCTTATGAGACAGCCTCAAAATAATTATAATTAGTGGATAATGTAAGCATCTATAGCGGCGAGAATATCATCGATTTCTTCTTCAGAATGAATTTTCAGATCAATCGGTTTGGAAAGATCTAAGCTGAAAATTCCCATGATAGATTTGGCGTCGATCAGGTATCTTCCGGATACTAAATCAAAATCACAATCAAATTTAGTGATTGCATTTACGAATGCTTTTACCTTATCAATTGAGTTTAAAGAAACTTGAACTGTTTTCAATATACTTTCCCTCCTTGAGATTACTGAATGGAAGAGTTTGAAAAACCCTTCAACCTATTCTACGAGATAGAATTCTAAAAGTCAAGAAAGGAAAGAGAAGAAGGAGAATTAAATTTTTATGAAAAAAGCAGCATTACACAATCTAGGATGCAAGGTCAATGCATATGAAACAGAGGCCATGCAGGAAATGCTTGAGAATGAAGGATATGAAATTGTTCCCTTCAAAGAGGGAGCAGACATTTATATTATAAATACTTGTACAGTTACAAATATCGCAGACCGTAAGTCCCGCCAGATGCTGCATCGTGCCCGTAAAATGAATCCGGATGCGATTGTTGTTGCAGCAGGTTGTTATGTGCAGGCGCAGGAAGAACAGAATAAAACAGATCCGTGTATCGATATTGTAATTGGTAATAATAAGAAAAAAGATCTGATTCGTATTCTGGAAGAATATGAAAAGACAAGGAATGAGAAAAAAACTGTCGAGACAGAAGTTCAGGAAGAAAAACCTGTAATGGTGAAAAAGGAAGTCATCGACATTAATCATACAAAAGAGTACGAAGAACTTCAGCTCAGCAAGACAGGAGAACACACGAGAGCATATATCAAGGTGCAGGACGGATGTAATCAGTTTTGTACTTACTGTATCATTCCATATGCACGCGGCCGTGTGAGAAGCCGCAATCTGGAAAATGTGTTAGAAGAAGTAAGAAGTCTTGCGGAAAATGGTTATAAAGAAGTGGTTCTTACAGGAATTCATCTGAGTTCTTATGGAATTGATCTGGAGACAGATGAGACATTACTTTCCCTGATTCAGGCAGTTCACGATGTAGAAGGAATTGAAAGAATCAGACTCGGTTCACTGGAACCTCGTATCATTACAGAAGAATTCGCAAAAACAATTTCTCAGATGCCAAAGATGTGTCCACATTTCCATCTTTCACTGCAGAGCGGATGCGATGCCACATTGAAGCGTATGAACCGCCGATATACAAGTGAAGAATATTATGAAAAATGCGAACTTCTGAGAAAATATTTTGATAATCCGGCACTGACAACAGATGTGATCGTTGGCTTCCCTGGGGAGACGGAAGAAGAGTATGCACAGTCAAAAGCCTTTGTAGATAAAGTGAATTTCTATGAAACACATATTTTCAAATATTCAAAGCGTGAAGGAACAAGAGCAGCAGTGATGCCAAACCAAGTTCCTGAACAGATTAAGACGATCCGAAGCGGAAAACTTCTTGAATTAGATGAAAACAAACGTGATTCCTATGAAAAAACATTTGTAGGAAAGGACGTGGAAGTTCTGATTGAAGAGCAGATCCAGGTGGATGGAAAGCTGGTCTGGACCGGACATACAAAGGAATATGTACGAATTGCAGTAGAGTCAGAAGATATTGTTGAAAACAGTATTGTGACTTTGAAAATTAAGGAGCAGGCACAAATTCTGCATTGAATTTTAATAGGCTTTATATTAGAATGATAAGTAGGATAGTTTGCAAATACGCAGAAAAAAACAAGAAAAAATGGAGGGAAAGACATGAGTAATTTAAGCAACACACAATTTTTTCAGGTAGAACCAGGCCCACAGATTTCTGCGAAAGATATTTTAGAAATCGTGTTTAAGGCACTGAAGGAAAAGGGATACAATCCTGTGAACCAGATTGTCGGTTATATTATGTCAGGAGATCCGACATATGTAACAAGCTATAATGGAGCACGAAGCCTGATTATGAAAGTGGAGCGCGATGAAATAGTAGAAGAACTGCTCAAAGCGTATATCGAACACAATTTATGGGAATAATAGTATGAGGATTATGGGACTTGATTATGGGACAAAGACAGTTGGTGTCGCAATCAGTGATGCCCTTCTTTTGACAGCCCAAGGAATTGAAACAATCGAAAGAAAAGAAGAAAATAAGCTGAGACGCACTTGCGCACGCATAGAAGAGCTGATTTGCGAATATGATGTAGACAGAATCATACTTGGCCTTCCAAAGCATATGAATAATGATATTGGAGAACGCGCTGAAAAATCAATCGAATTTGGAGAGATGCTGAAGAAGAGAACCGGGCTTGAAGTCATTATGTGGGATGAGAGGATGACAACAGTTTCAGCAGAGAGAGTACTGATTGAAAGTGATGTAAGACGAGAGAACCGTAAAAAGTATGTAGACAAGATTGCTGCGGTATTTATTCTGCAGGGATATCTGGATTCACTTTCTATTCAGAAGAAGATGAACGAGTAGACGGATGGATGAAGCAATCGAGGGGAATGGAAAGAACAAGTGCGAGAAGTATAAGGGGCGAGACTATGGAGAAAATTAATTTTACATTCGATACAAATGAAACTGTTGAATTTTTTGTGTTGGAACAGACAAAGATTAACGGAGAAATATATATACTGGTAACTGATTCAGAAGAAGACGATGCGGAATGCCTGATCATGAAGCACACAGGTTCCAGTGAGCAGGACAGCATTTATGAAATCGTTGAAGATGATACAGAACTTGATGCTGTATCAAAAGTTTTTGAAGAACTGCTTGAAGATGTAGATATTGTATAGGGGAGATATACATGATTTACACTTTCAGGCAGGAATATCGCTTGAATAAAACGTGACTTACGGGAGGTGTAAGTTTTTGAAAAAATTGAATAATGGTAAATTGCGAATCATTCCTCTTGGAGGGCTTGAACAGATTGGCATGAATATTACTGCATTTGAATACGAGGACAGTATTATTGTGGTTGACTGTGGTCTTGCCTTTCCTGAGGATGACATGCTGGGTGTCGATCTGGTGATTCCGGATATAAGCTATTTGAAAGAACGTGCAAACATGGTGAAAGGGTTTATTATCACACATGGACACGAAGATCATATCGGAGCGCTTCCGTATATATTAAAAGATTTGAATATTCCTATTTATACAACAAAGCTTACAATGGGAATTATTGAGAACAAACTGAAAGAACACAATATCCTGCGTACGACAAGAAGAAAGGTCGTTCAGCATGGACAATCTATTAATCTGGGCAAGTTCCGGATTGAATTCATTAAGACAAATCACAGTATCCAGGATGCATCTGCGCTGGCAATCTATTCACCGGCGGGAATTGTTGTGCATACAGGAGACTTTAAAGTAGATTACACACCTGTATTCGGTGATGCAATCGATCTGCAGAGATTTGCAGAAATCGGTAAGAAGGGTGTTCTGGCACTGATGTCAGACAGTACGAATGCAGAGAGAAAAGGCTTTACACAATCAGAACGTACAGTAGGGCTTACATTCGATCATATTTTTGCAGAACATCAGAATACAAGAATCATTATTGCAACCTTTGCGTCTAACGTGGACCGTGTACAGCAGATTATCAATTCTGCGTATAAATACGGAAGAAAGGTTGTTGTTGAAGGCCGCAGTATGGTAAATATTATTTCTACTGCGTCTGAACTTGGTTATCTGAATGTTCCGGAAAGTACCTTGATTGATATAGATCAGATGCGCGATTATCCACCGGAAAAGATGGTGCTGATTACAACGGGAAGTCAGGGAGAGTCTATGGCTGCGCTGTCAAGAATGGCAGCTGATGTTCACCGCAAGGTAACGATCCAGCCAGAGGATACGATTATTTTCAGCTCCAATCCAATTCCGGGTAATGAAAAATCTGTATCCAAGGTAATCAATGAACTTTCTGCAAAGGGAGCAAAAGTGATCTTTCAGGATGCACATGTTTCTGGACATGCCTGTCAGGAAGAACTGAAACTGATTTACTCTCTGGTGAGACCGAAGTATGCAATTCCGGTACATGGAGAATTCCGTCATCTTAAGGCGAATTCTGAGATTGCAAAATCTCTTGGAATTCCGGAGAAGAACATCTTTATCATGCAGACTGGAGATGTGCTGGAGATGAGCGAGTATGGGGCAAAAGTTGTAGACAAGGTTCATACAGGAGCAATCCTGGTGGACGGGCTTGGTGTTGGGGATGTTGGCAATATTGTATTGCGCGACCGTCAGCATCTTGCACAGGATGGTATTATCATCGTTGTGCTTACTCTTGAAAAGAGAACGAACCGTCTGCTTGCAGGTCCGGACATTGTTTCAAGAGGATTTGTTTACGTCAGAGAATCAGAGGAATTGATGGAAGGTGCCCGCAATGCAATTTCAGAAAGTCTGAATAGATGCCTGTCAGGAAAATATGTAGACTGGAATCGTATTAAGATTGCAATCCGTGATACGATGAACGATTATATCTGGAAGAAGACAAAGAGAAAACCAATGATCATCCCGATTATTATGGATGTAGAGATTTAATATTTGCAAAATATGCAGATATCAAAATAAAACAGGAGATGAATGAGTGTATGATAGTAGATGAGCGTATCGTTACATTCATCAATTCCATGGAGACAGAGAACAGTGAAATATTGGAAGTAATTGAGAAAGAGGCTTTGGAAGGAAGGGTTCCGATCATAAGAAAAGAGATGCAGAGCTTTCTCAAGGTACTTTTGAGTATACAAAAACCTATGAGCATTCTGGAAGTCGGGACTGCCGTAGGTTTCTCTGCGTTATTGATGAGTGAGTATGCACCGCAGGAGTGTCAGATTACAACTATTGAAAATTACGATAAAAGAATTCCAATCGCACGGGAAAATTTCAAACGTGCAGGGAAGGAAGCACAGATTACACTTTTAGAAGGCGATGCCCAGCAGGTGATGAAAGAACTGACCGGCAGCTATGATTTCATTTTCATGGATGCAGCGAAGGGTCAGTATATTCATTATCTTCCGGAAGCACTCAGACTTCTGAAAGAAGGCGGCGTTCTTGTTTCGGACAATGTGATGCAGGATGGGACAATTATTGAATCCCGTTTTGCGGTAGATCGCAGAGACAGGACGATCCATGCAAGGATGAGAGAATATCTTTATACGATCAAGCATCATCCGCAGCTGCTGACCTCTATTATCCCATTGGGAGACGGGGTGGCAGTCAGTATTAAAAAATAAAGTATAGTTTTAAGAAATGGAGAGATAAAATGGCAAGACATCCAGAATTATTGATTCCTGCCAGCAGTCTGGAAGTACTGAAGACAGCCGTGATCTTTGGTGCTGATGCAGTATATATTGGCGGAGAAGCATTTGGGCTTCGTGCAAAAGCAAAAAATTTTTCAATGGAAGAGATGAAAGAAGGAATTGAATTTGCACATGCACATGATGTGAAAGTTTATGTAACAGCAAATATTCTGGCACACAATTATGATCTGGAAGGTGTGCGTGAATATTTCAAAGAATTAAAAGAGATTAAACCAGATGGTCTGATTATTGCAGATCCTGGAATTTTTGAAATTGCAAAAGAAGTGTGTCCTGAGATTGACAGACATATCAGTACACAGGCAAATAATACAAATTATGGCACATACAATTTCTGGTACAAGCAGGGTGCAAGCCGTGTAGTTTCCGCACGAGAACTTTCACTGAAAGAAATTAAAGAACTTCGTGAGAATATCCCGACGGATCTGGAGATTGAAACATTTATCCATGGTGCAATGTGCATTTCCTATTCAGGACGCTGCCTGCTGAGTAATTATTTTACAGGAAGAGATGCGAACCAGGGCGCCTGCACACATCCATGCCGCTGGAAATATGCGATTGTTGAAGAGACTCGCCCGGGTGAATACATGCCGGTCTATGAAAATGAGCGTGGAACTTATATTTTCAACTCAAAAGATCTGTGCATGATTGAACATATTCCGGAAATCATTGATGCGGGAATCGACAGTCTTAAGATAGAAGGCCGTATGAAAACAGCCCTGTATGTGGCAACTGTTGCAAGAACATACAGAAAAGCACTGGATGATTATAAAAAGGATCCAGAACTTTACAGACAGAATATGCCGTGGTATCTGGATCAAATTTCAAACTGCACATATCGTCAGTTCACAACAGGCTTCTTTTTTGGAAAACCAGATGAAAGTGCACAGATTTATGACAGCAACACCTATGTGAAAGAGTACACATATCTTGGTATTGTTGGAGAAGAAAAAGATGGTCTGTGCAGAATTGAGCAGAGAAATAAATTCTCTGTGGGTGAGATGATTGAGATTATGAAGCCTGATGGAAGAAATATCGAAGTAACAGTAGGGAAGATTATCAATGAGGATGGAGAAGAACAAGAAAGTGCTCCACATCCAAAACAGGTTCTGTATATTGATCTGGAAGGTAAGGCTGACAAATACGATATTCTGCGCCGCAAAGAACTGGAAGCATAATTATTTTCAAGAAAATTTTATAAGAGCTGAGGGACTTAGAAAGATTCCCTCAGCTTTTCTATTGCACTTTTTTCAATTCTGGACACATAAGAACGAGAAATGCCAAGCTGGTGAGCGATTTCTCTTTGAGTGTATTTTTCGCTGTTATAGAGCCCATACCGCAGTTTTAAAATCAATTTCTCACGATGAGAAAGTCGGGATTCTACTTTTTGATATAGCTTGAGAATATCGTCTTTTAACTGTACATGTTCAGAAATGTCGGATTCATTGGATTCGATAATATCATAGAGCTGGATTTCATTGCCTTCACGGTCTGTACCGATCGGTTCATAGAGAGAAATTTCTTTAGAAGATTTTTTCTTTGATCTCAGATACATTAAAATTTCATTTGCTATCCTCCCCCCAATGCGTTTTTGATGCACTGAGGGGATTAGTTTTTCCCAGGCGTTCATCCTCCATATCGTCATCCTCATAATCTACATCGGAGAAGTCCACCAATTCCTCGGTTTCCTCATCATCTTCGGTATTATCGGATGCGACAGCAGCAATTTCCGGATACTCAATTTCATCATTCCGAACACCAAACAAGATTACATGAGCATTGACACCATCCCAAACCACCTTGCGCACGATGGTGCGAATGGCAGCACGTTTCTGTTCAACTGTCATTTCATCAATGCCATCCTTAAAAATAGTAAGCAGCTGACGAAGCAAATCAAATTCAACATCGCTGAGAGCGTGCTGTGAGGTCAGTCCCTCCAGTTCCTGAATACGCTGTTCAAGAGACTGGTATTCTCCATTCAACTGTTCAATTCGTTTGGTTACATGAGCCTTGGCTGGGCTATCACCCATATCTACAAGGGAATCTACCAGAAAATTGATTTTCTTCTCGGTTTCTGCCTTTTCTTTTCGCATATCATCCAGTCGCTGTTCGTAGTCCATGCGATTGCCGGTATAGAATCTGCGGCTCTGTTCCAACTGTGCAATGAAAGTATCTTTGTCCTCTGCAAGCATTTTAATCTGCTCAACAACAGCCATATCCAAAGTGTTGCCATTGGCATTCTTGCTGTTGCACACAGATCTCTGGCTGCGTTCTTTCATCTTGCAGACATAGGTATAAATCACCTTGCCGTCCGCAGTCTTACGCTTGCTCATTTTCGGATACATACGCTCACCGCAGCTACAGAATAACAAACCCGTCAGAAGTGCTTCATTACTGCGTGGCTTTCTGAAAGATTTGGATTTGTTGCGTTCCAGAGATTCTTGAATCTGTACCCATACCTTGCCTGGAATCATACCCGGATGCTTGCCGACAGATACAATCCACTCGCTTGCAGGCAGATACTTGGTGGCTCTGCCTTTTTCCTGATCGGTACGGTTGTAAGCCATGATACCGTGCTTATTATCAAAGTCATCTTTTTCAGAAAACAAATCGGTGTCATGTTGAATAAAGAAGTTATATGCATCTTCATCCGCAATCATATAAACCGGATTCTGCAAAATAGCTTTGATGGAAAAACGGGTAAAATAATTATTGTTCTTTGTCTTAATGCCTTGTTTAATCAAAGCGGCTTCGGTCAATGTCAAAGAATCCGTTTCTATATATAAGTCGTAAATCATTCTGACAATATCGGCTTCTTCCGGAATCAGTTTCAGCTTGCAGGCTTTCTTAGACTTGCCATCTATGGTAATACTCTTAACTGCTTCAGAAGCATAGCCAGTAGGTGTTGTACCACCAAGCCAGCGTCCGGTCTTTGCCAGTTCGTGCATATTATCTCGGATACGCTCTGCAATGGTTTCACGCTCCAGCTGAGAAAAAACAGATGCAATATACATCATAGCTCGTCCCATAGGGGTGCTTGTATCGAACTGCTCTTTAATAGAAACAAAAGAAATATCCAGGCGAGCCAGTTCTTCAATCAAAGTAGAAAAGTCGCTGATATTTCGGCTGATACGGTCAAGACGATACACAATAATCGCCTTGAACTTGCGTTTCTTAGCCGCATCCATCATCTTCTTAAAATCCGGACGGTTCAGATTACCACCGGAAAAACCTTCATCTTCATAAACAACAACTTTATCAACAGCGGCATCCCCATAATGCACACGAATATACTCTTTACAGAGTTCGACCTGATTGCCGATACTTTCGCCTTTGCCTGTAAATTTCGACTTACGGGAATAGATAGCAATCATTTCTTCATTTTTCCGCATTTTCATATCCTCCTTATCTTGATATGTGATGTGTCTTGTGGTATTATAACATAGCGTATCAATAAAGTAAACAGATTGGAGGGCTTTCAATGAAATCTTTGTTTGAAGAAATCGGAGGAACCTATACATTAGGTGCTGACGGAATGTATTATCCCAATCTTGCACTCCCGGAAGAAGAACCGCATTACGGAAAGTACGGCAGAATGCGTCTTCGTCATCTGAAAGAACACCGCAAGGTGCTGTACAACACACTTTTGCTGGACGGCGAACTGGTCAAACATCTGAACGAGGTAGACGACACCGCTAATCAGCGAATGGAGCTGCTGACCCGGCAAATGCAGGAGCGACAGGGCGTAAACGAAGCATTAAAGGCTCGTGACCAGATGGCGTGGGTCGGTACTATGAATAATATCCGTAATGCAGCAGAAGAAGTTGTGCTGAGTGAATTGATTTACTGTTAAAATATGAGAGGGGCATTTGTTTAGAGTGATCAAATGCTCCTCTCATATTTTTGAACTATGGAAATTTTACGGAATTTTCTAATATTTACAGGTATCAGATAGACATTCGTGATACCATATGTTATAATAGCTAATGTAATTAGCCAAGCAAGCGAAAGGAGTAGCTGTTATGAAGGTGGGTTTGGATAAGAAAACGATTATTGAAGCGGCAGCGAATATGGCGGACGAAAGAGGTATTGCAAATGTAACATTGAAAGTTTTAGCAACAGAATTGGGAGTAAAATCCCCATCTCTATATAAGCATTTCAGCGGCGGACTTGATGAACTGAACAAAGAACTGATGTTGTACGGTTGGCGACTGTTAGAAGCCGACATTACAAGAGCCGCCATAGGAAAATCAAAAGATAATGCCGTTAGAGCAATCTGTTTAGCATATCGAGAATTTGTTGCCAAACACAAAGGCGTGTTTGAAGCTATGCAATGGTACAATATGTATCAATCCGAGGAACATTTACAAGCATCGCAAGGAACATTAACTGTTCTGTTTCAAGTGCTTGAAGCCTATGGAGTAACCGATGAACAGAAAATACACATTGCCCGTATGCTTCGTGGATTTTTGCAAGGATTTTCTACTATTGAAAGCCACGGAGGATTTGGAAATCACACACCATTAGATGATACCTTTGACTTTGCACTTAACACGATCCTAAACGGTATTCGTGATTTACAAGGAGGAACAGCACAATGAAACAATTTCTAAAAAATATAAGCCCGTTCAATAACCGGACGGAAATGCCGACATATCTATTCGTCATAAAGAAAATCCTTGCCTTTTGGCTTTGTTATATAGCAGGATTGTTTATTGCCGAGGGTGCTGTCATCATTCTGCATTTTGCACTCGGAAAAAATATGCTCGTTGGTGACGTGTTCGACCCGCAGACTATAACGCTGATTATGTATTACGGCTATATCGTGATGGCGGGAGTTGCTTTGCTCTATTGGAAACTGATTGAGAAAAAGCCCTTGTCCGATATGGGCTTGACAAAGCGGTTTGGAAATTAT